>NZ_JBICYI010000008.1:0-315793 GCF_043200825.1 Streptomyces sp. NPDC048370
ACCCGTGGCCGGGTCCAGAGCGAGCAGCAGAAGCTCCTCCGGAATTGTTCTGCGGCTCCTGCCCATCCATGCCTCCCCGCGTGGATGAGTCACAGAGTGGCCCCTCTCACATTCATCTGTCGAGAGCGCCTGGGTGCTTCGTACGGGAACCAGTAGGTATGTCGTTCTCGTCTAGCACGGGGGCCAAGGGGTTCACACAGGACACCGATACATGGTTCGGACAGCGCTGGTCGGCTTCGGCATCCCGCAGGACATCGCCGACGAGGGGGCCGGTTCCGAGACCGGGCGGGGCCGACTCCAGTTCCGACGACTGCGATGGTTCGGATTCCGGTTCAGGTTCTGAATCGGGAGGCCGGCGACGCGCGCCTGCGTGCCGCGGTGGCTGGGGTGGGTGGGATCGCAGCTCACGGCCGCAGTGCTGGTGTGGCCGTGATCGGCCGCGGCGAGGATAACGGTTGGGTGTACTGAGCAGGACGGAGATGCTTCGCGCCTACGCTGACGGCACGGAGATCAGCTCCATCTGGAACGACGATCGGGACGGCGGGGACAACGTGAGGCGCGACCGTGAGCACCGGAACAATGACGTACCGGAACCGCTGCGGCAGGCGGCACGGAACTCCACGAACTTCGGCCGCCTTTACCGGCTCGAGCCGCTCCTCTCGATCTACGGCTCACAGGCCGAGCAGGCTGTCTTCGCCAACCCCAACGCGTCCTATGTCAGCGCAGGGCAGTTTGGTGAGGTGTTGGCGGAGGAGCTCGTCCGCCGCCTCGGCCTGCGCGTGAACGGTGATCGGCAGATCGACCGGCTCGAGGCCCTGGACAGGGTGGGGGCCTTGCCGGGCACCACACGCCGTGCCTTCGACGCGCTGCGTCGAGGACGCAATGACGCCGCGCACAACCACCTCTTCGACACGACGAAAGCGTTGGAAGCCGTCCAGACCTGCTTCCAGCTCGGCGATTTCTTCCTTCGCGCCGTCGAGGGTGTGCGCGAGGTCGCAGCCTTCGTCCCGCCCCGCCTGCCGGACGTGGAGTCCGCCGCCGAGCTCGACGAACTGAGGGAAGCCCTCGCCAGCCACCGGGCGACCCTGATCGAGTCCCGTACCCGCCTTGGGGAAGTCCGCTCCAAGCTGGAGGCGGAGCAACAGGCGCGCGCCGAGGCCGAGAACCTGATCGCCGCCGCCGAGCGGGCCCGCGCCGAGGCCGCTGAGCAGGCTGCCCGCTACCGGATCGAGGTCGAGGCGCTCCACGCTGAGCAGCAGCGCCGTTACGACGAGGCCCGCCGCAACCCCCGCAAGATCGCCCACTCCGCGCGGGACGCGATCGTGCAGCGTGCACAGAGCCCGGCGCCGCTCAATGAAGTCCAGGCACGGACCCGTATCGACGAGCTGCTCACCGCCGCCGGCTGGATCGTTCAGAACCGCGACGAGCTGAATCCGGATGCGGGGACCGGTATCGCCGTCCGGGAGTTCCCGGTAGCCACCGGCCGCGCCGACTACGTCCTGTACGTCAACGGCAGGATCGTCGGCGTGATCGAGGCCAAGCGGGAAGGGACCCCGCTGGCCGGCGCCCTCGCCCAGAACGAGCAGTACGCGGCAGGAGTGCTCAAGGAGCACTCGATGGCCGTCTGGAACCAGAATGAGCCCTTCGTCTTCCGCTACGCGACGACCGGCACCGAGACCTACTTCCTCAACCGGATCGACCCACACGCCCGCTCCCGCGAGGTCTTCGCCTTCCATCGCCCGGACACCTTCGCCACCTGGATGCAGCGGGCCGAAGAGAACCCGGACGCACCCACCTACCGAGCCGCCCTGCGGACTCGAGTGCCCCAGCTGGAGTCGCACGGTCTGCGCCTCGCGCAGGTCGAGGCGATCGCCGGCCTGGAGTCCTCGCTGGCGGACGACCGTCCCCGCGCGCTGATCCAGATGGCGACCGGCGCCGGCAAGACCTTCACCGCTGTCACCGAGAGCTACCGCCTGCTCAAGCACGCGGGCGCCCGTCGCATCCTCTTCCTCGTCGACCGCAACAACCTCGGACGTCAGGCCCGCGCCTCGTTCGACAGGTACATCACTCCGGAGGAGAACCGGAAGTTCACCGACCTGTACAACGTGGACGTACTGGGCAGCGCGGGGCTGCAGGACACCTCGTCGGTGGTCATCTCAACGATCCAGCGGATGTACTCCCTGCTCAAGGGCGAGCGATTGGACGACTCCCCCGCCGCCGCCGACATGCAGGAGGTGTCTGGTGGCTCCGCCTTCGACGAAAGCTACGAATCGGACGCTCCGGTCGGCGTCGAGTACAACTCGAAGGTCCCCATCGAGTCCTTCGACGTGATCGTCATCGACGAGTGCCACCGCTCGATCTACGGCCTGTGGCGCGGCGTCCTGGAGTACTTCGACGCTCACCTCGTCGGCCTCACCGCCACCCCGACCCCGCAGACCAAGGGCTTCTTCAACCAGAACATGGTCTCCGAGTACACCTATCCGCAGGCCGTCGCCGACAACGTCAACGTCGACTTCGACGTCGTCCGTGTCAACACCGATCTACGGGAGAACGGCGGCGCGAAGATAGAGAAGGGGACGACCGTCAAGGTCCTGGACCGCGCGACGCGCGAGAAACGTCTGGAGGAGCTGGAGGACGATTTCACCTACACGACCTCCCAGCTCGGCCGCACCGTCATCACCCCGGACGAGATCCGCGCCGTCCTCGTCACCTACCGCGACAACTGGCGGCGCTGGTTCCCGGGCCGGGCCGAGATCCCCAAGACCCTGATCTTCGCGGCGGGCGACCACCACGCCGAGGACGTCATCAAAGAGGTCAAGGAAGTCTTCAGTCGGGGGGACGACTTCGCCAAGAAGATCACTTACCGCTCACGCGACAACGGCGAGGACCCGGACCAGCTCATCAATGACCTGCGCAACTCCGCCCTGCTGCGGGTCGCAGTCACCGTCGACATGATCGCTACGGGCACGGACATCCAGCCCTTGGAAGTGGTCATCTTCCTGCGTGACGTCAAGAGCCCGACCCTCTTCGAGCAGATGAAGGGCCGCGGCGCCCGCACCATCGACCCCGAAGATCTGAAGGCGGTCACCCCGGAGGCAGCGGCCGACCTCACCAAAGACCGCTTCATCATGATCGACGCGGTCGGCGTCACGGACTCGCCCCTGGTCGACGCCCGCCCGCTGGCGTCATCGGACAGCCGAGGGCTGTCACTGCAGAAGTTGATGGACAAAGCAGGCAGCCGCAGTCTTACCGCCGATCAGGCCGGCACCTTGGCCCGTCGCCTCGCCCGAGTCAACCGGCAGCTCGACAAGGACCAGCAGCAGGCCGTCGAGGCGCAGACCGGGGGAGTCCCGCTGACCTCGATCGTCCGCGCCATCACGGACGCCGCCGACGTCGACAGCCAGGACCAGGCATACCGCCGGGGCGGAGCAGCCGAGGCCCGCCGCCTCATTCACGAGGCGATATCGCCGCTCACCACCAATCCCGAGCTCCGCAAGACCATTCTCAGGATCCGCCACAACCAGGACCTTACGTACGACGAGGTCACGGAAGTAACGGTCACCGAGGTCGTCGAGGTGCCGCGCAAGGAGCGGTCCCGTGTCGAACTGGAGCACTGGCGCGAGCTACTGGAAGAGGAACAAGAGCGGGCCCGCTCGGCCGGGGAGGAAGCAGCCCTCCAGGTCATCCTGGGCAGCGGCGTACGACACCGTCCGGAGGCGGCCCGCGCCTACCTCAAAAATCTCGAGACCAAGATCAAGGCGGGCAACGCGGCCTGGACCACGGCCGCGCTCTGGGGAAAGTACGAAGACCTGGGCAAGACCGCCGAGCCCCCCGGCAAGAACGCCGGCATCGGTGACCTGATGAACCTCATCCGCTACGAGCTCGGCGTCGACGACACGTTGCGCCCGTACCATACGGTTGTCGAGGCGCGCTTCGAGAACTGGCTGGAGCGCCGGCGTCAGGCAGGCGCCGACTTCACCGACGACCAGCTCTGGTACCTGGAGCGCATCATGGACGTCATTGCTGTCGGCGTCGGCGTCGAACGCGCCGATTTCAACAGCGCGCCGTTCACCGAACGTGGCGGCGGGCGGGGGTTCGTGAACGCGTTCGGAGGCCAGCCGGACAAAGCGCTTGAACTTCTGGACGAACTCAACAGGGATGTGGCTTGAGCAAGGGTAATGACGGGGTGCCATCGGGGTGGATCCAGACCCCCCTGGCCGATGTTGTCGACGTTCTCGATCGATATCGCATCCCGGTGAGCGCAAAAGAACGTTCCCAGAGGGCGGGAAATGTCCCGTATTTCGGCGCGTCCGGACAGGTCGGCTGGATTGACGAGGCGATCTTCGACGAGGATCTGACGCTTCTCGGCGAGGATGGAGTTCAGTTCTTTGATCAAACCAAGAAAAAGGCGTATTTGATCTCAGGCAAGAGCTGGGTCAACAACCACGCCCACGTCTTGAGAGCTCGATCAGAGATCCTCGATTGGCGATACCTCTGCCACTACCTCAACGTATTCAATTACGAAGGATATGCAAACGGCACGACGCGACTGAAGCTGACCAAGGCCGCGATGCTCGGCATCCCCGTCCTGCTCCCTCCCTTGGGCGAACAGGTCCGCATCGTCGAGGCCCTCGAAGAGCAGCTCTCGCGGCTCGACTCTGCAGAGATGGCGCTGAAGCGCAATTCCGCCCGCGTCAAGCGACTCGTCCCGCGCGTCATGACACAGATCCTGGCGGACGCTGGAGGTGAGGAACTTCGATTGGATCAACTCGCCGAAGTTCGACTCGGCCGCCAACGATCACCCAAGAATCATCAGGGCGAGAACATGGTGCCCTACCTGCGCGCGGCAAATGTCGGCTGGCAGGGTCTCCTGCTCGACGACGTCAAGGAAATGAACTTCTCCGGCAAGGAAACCGAGAGGTACAGACTCAGAGACGGCGACATCGTCCTCAGCGAAGCTTCGGGAAGCCCCGGCGAAGTCGGAAAGCCGGCGATCTGGCGCGGCGAAATCGAGAACTGCTGCTTCCAGAACACCTTGATTCGCGTCCGCCCTACCGGAATCGATCCGGAGTTCCTTCTGCTCTATCTGCGCTGCCTCGCACTTCGGGGTGACTTTCGCGCGGGGGCTCGTGGAGTCGGGATTCATCACCTGGGAGCTGCGAAGCTCGCCTCCTGGCCTGTCCCGGTGCCCAGCCAGGAGAAACAGAAGGAAGCTGTCGAAAAGATCCAGTCGTTCTTGGATCTGATCGATGCGACTTCCCCTGCCTTCTCCTCGAAAGGTGACGTCGCGAAGCGCGCTACCGCCCTCCGCACCGCCCTCCTCCGCAAGGCCTTCAACGGAACCCTCGTCCCTCAGGACCCCGCCGACGAGCCCGCCTCCGAGTTGCTGGCCCGGATCAAATCCGGGCAGGAGGCTGCCGCCGCTTCCAAGAATCCGCGCACGGGTGGCACTCGCACGGGTGGCCCTCGCAAGCCCGCCAAGACGGCACAGGCTGCCGACGACCGACCGCCCGCACCGGCCCCGACTGCCGCCCCTACCATCGCTGTTCAGCAGGAGTTCGAGCTGTGACGACCACCCCGGCCACCACCGCGTCCCAAGCGAAGCCCGCCAAGGCTGCCGCGCAGACCAACCACCTCGTCGCCAAGCTCTGGAACTATTGCAACGTCCTCCGGGACAACGGCATGTCCACCATCGAGTACGTCGAGCAGCTCTCCTACCTGCTCTTCCTCAAGATGGTCGACGAGTTGGAGCACGACCCCTTCGAGACCCGCGACTTCAGCGCCATCGTGCCGCCCAAGTACAACTGGGCCTCCCTCGTCTCCAAGCGCGGATTCGAGCTGGAGAGGCACTACAGCGAGACACTCGAAGTGCTCGGCTCCCAGCCCAGGACGACGATCGGCACGATCTTCGCCGGTGCCCAGAACCGCATCACCAAGCCCGCCCTCCTGGAGAAGCTGGTCGTCGAGCTGATCGGCAAGGAGGACTGGACGGTCACCGGGACGGACCTCAAGGGGGACGCCTACGAAGGCCTACTGAACAAGGGTGCGTCCGACACCAAGACCGGTGCCGGCCAGTACTTCACCCCGCGTGCGCTGATCGACGCGATGGTCGACGTCTGCCAGCCGCGCCCTTCCGATACCATCACGGACCCCGCCTGCGGCACCGGCGGCTTCCTGATCGCGGCCTTCGCCTACCTGAACAAGCACCACATCAGCAAGATGCCGATGGAAGAACGGCGGGCGTTCGACACCGGCGAGAAGATCTGGGGCAACGAGCTGGTCACCGGCACCGCCCGGCTCGCCGCCATGAACATGCTGCTCCACGGCATCGGCAAGAGCGACGGGCCCAGCCTGATCACCGTCGGCGATGCACTCGCCGAGAAGCCGAGCGGCAAGCACGCCTCTCTCGTCCTCGCCAACCCGCCCTTCGGGCGCAAGTCCGCGATCACAGTGGTCGGTCAGGACGGCGAAGTCGAGAAGGAGGACGTCCAGTACGACCGCGACGATTTCACCGCCACCACCACCAACAAGCAGCTCAATTTCCTGCAGCACATCATGTCGCTGACGGCCGTGAACGGCAGGGCAGCGGTCGTCCTGCCGGACAACGTCCTCTTCGAAGGCGGAGCCGGCGAGAAGGTCCGCCGCAAGCTACTCAAGGAGTTCGACCTCCACACCCTCCTGCGTCTGCCCACCGGCATCTTCTACGCAGGTGGTGTCAAGGCGAACGTCCTGTTCTTCGACAAGAAGCCCCCGCGCGCGGACGGCAAGCCGCACACCACGGAGACGTGGGTCTACGACTTCCGCACCGGCCAGCACTTCACCCTCAAGCAGCGCCCTCTGACTCGCGCCCACCTCGACGATTTCGTCGCCGTATACAAGCCGGGGGAGCCCGCCGGCGCCCGTGTCGAGGTAAAGGACGAGGAGAGTGGGGATTTCGGTCGTTGGCGCGCGTTCTCGTACGAGGAATTGACCGCCCGCGACAAGGTCAACCTCGACATCTCCTGGCTCAAGGACCCAGCCCTGGAGGACGCGGACAGCGACCTGCCGCCCGAGGTCATCGCCGAGGAGATCGTCAGAGACCTGCAGTCGGCTCTCGTCGAGTTCGCCGCCATCGCCACGTCTCTGGGCGGAGACGTCAACGTTCCGGAGGCCGAGGAGGAGTAGAGCGCTTCGTTCCGGCCAACGTCGAGCAAGATTCCGGCAGATGGCTTGACCCGGCTCCAAGGTACGCGTGGACGATCACTCCGACCCATCCACTGCGCAGCGAGGATTCGCATGGCCATCCCCCACCCACAGACCCGCCCATTCGCGTCGTTCAGCATGAATCTGACGTATGCCAGGAAGATGGTGACGGCCGGGCGGGCCCTGGAGGTGTTACGCCCCGACGGCATCGACACGGGGGACTTCTACCGGGCGGCCTGGGTGCAGGCCATCTCGGCCCTGGAGCACTGGGTGCAGGAGGAGGTGCTCCGCAGAGTTGCCGAGCGGGCGGACAAGGACAGCCCGCAGATGCCCGGGAAACTGCGCGAGTTCCGGCTCCCCTTGGAAAGCGTGGAGTCGGTACAGCGCGGCGACGTCTCGCTGGCGGAGGCGGTCGTCGAGCACGTCCGGGCCGATGTCGCCTACCGCTCCCTGCAGAACCCCGACGCCATCGCCCAGATCATGGAGAGCACCGAGCGGTCGTCGGGCCACGGGGCCCGGTCCTCGTCGTCCCAGTTGGTGGCTCCCCACTTTCTGGCGCCGGGACCACCCATGACCACCCACATCGAGAAACTCATCCAGCAGCTCGACGACTCGACCGGCCCGTCGTACGACGCCCGCGCAGAACTGATCGACATCGGCCCCGACGCCATCCCCGTCCTCATCGACGGACTGCCCTCCCTCGGCGGCTTCGGTCAGCTGACCGCCATCGAGGTCTTCGAAGAGGTGGCGGACCCGCGCTGCGGCCCGGCCCTGATTGCCCTCCTGGGCAGCGACGACTCCACCGTCCGGGAATGGGCGGCAATGGCCCTGGCGAGCCTGGAGATCGACGGCGCGGTCGAGCCCCTGCGCCGCGCCTACCGCGCCTGCCTTGAACGGGCGACCCCGCCCGACTGCTGGAAGCCACCGAAGCCCCCGTCGGCGACAACATCTTCGTCGCCCCCACTTGGATCGACCGGACCGACCTGCACCCCGAGAGGTGACCGATGCCGTCCCAGCACCCCGAGGAAGTCGGCTACGGCCACGTGGTCGAGAGCTACGTGACGAGGATGCACGGCGGCCTCCCGCGCTATCTCGTACTGAATGGCGGGCGGTTCCTGGGCCCCCGGTGGTGGCACACCACACGCTTTACCCGGCACCTGATCGCTGACGCCGCTGCGATCAACGACGAGGAACTGGAAGCCCTCCTCGGCTACGAATGGCGCTCACGCCTCACTGCCGCCTGGCTGATCGGCATCGACCGCCGCGAACGGTTCAGAGCACGCATGGGCGACCTGCTCATGGCCAGCGAGGTCTGCTACTCCGGCAGCGCCTACTGCTTCGCCCTGGCCCGCTTCGGCACACACGCCGACGCCGAGATCCTCACCGCCTACCTCGACCACTACCTCCCCCGCACCGACCTCCACTACGACCAGCCCGCCGCCCTGGGCGCCCTCCTCCGCCTCGACGCCCTCCTCGGCACCCACCACGCCAACCGCTTCACGGAGCCCGATGGCCTCTGGGACCGGTGGGTCCAGGCCCTTGCGCACCTCCAGGACTCTCCCTACTTCACCCCTGCCGAACAGCGCCGATTGACCGACCTCCTCTGCGACTTCGCCAACGGCTGGACCAGCCCGTGATCCTGTCATTCTCGATCGCTTTGTCCCGATCGTGGTCGACCCCGGTCACTCCGAGGAACGTACGGGGAACAACGGAGAGCGAAAGAGGCAACGGGCAACACCGCCGAACCCCGATTCTCCAGGCACGCGTCGTGCCAGACTATTTCCGGATGCGAAGCGCCACGGCGCCGTCACAGCGGGTGCTCGCCGTCGGGTTTTGTGTCGACCGGTGGTCGTCGGATGACGGCTCCCCGTGGGGGCGGACAGCTCTCGCGGTCACTGTTCAAGGGGAGGTTGATGATGAGCACGACTTTACGTTTTGGCCCGGAACTTCGCCGTTTACGAGTGGAAGCGGGGCTGACTCTGACCGAGTTCTCCGTGGCGCTCAACTACGACAAAGGGCACCTCAGCAAGGTCGAGCGCGGGGAGCGTTCCGCGTCCCCCGAACTGGCCCGGCGGTGCGACGCCTTCCTCGGCGCGGACGGCGAGTTGCAGCGCCTGGTCACCCGTCCCGAGACGGACTCGGACTCGGGCACCGCCGAATCACCCGCCGGTCCGAGCCGCTGGCTCATAGGGCGCCGGGCGGTCCTCTCGGCGGGTACGGGAGCGCTGATCGACCTCGGCCTGAAACTCGGCGGTCAAGCGGTGTCCTCTACCGACGATCCCCTCCTGCCCTCCTTCCGTATGCAGTTCGACCAACTTCGGAAGCTCGGCCAGTCCACCGCGCCCAAGGTCCTGCTGCCCCTGCTGGAGACGCAGACCCGCATGGTCGCCGGGCTGGCTGTCGACGCCCGATCCGCTTCTCGGGCCCCGGCGCTCCTGCTCGCCTCGCGGTTCGCGGAGTTCACCGGCTGGATGGCCCAGGAGGCCGGGGACAGCGACGCGGCACTCGGCTGGACGGGCGAGGCCGCCGAACTGGCGCGCGCCGGGGGTGACCCGTACCTCGGTTCCTACGCACTGGTGCGACGCGCCCTGGTCACGATGTACGGCGGGGACGCCGCCGGCACCGTCTCCCTGGCCCGCCGCGCCCAGAGCAGCGAACTCCCGCCGCGCATCCGGGGACTCGCGGCCCAACGGGAGGCCCAGGGGCACGCGCTCGTCGGCAACGAAGTCGACTGCCTCCGCAGCCTCGACAGGGCGCGGGAACTGCTCGCCAGCGACGACGCCCGCAACGGCGCCGAGCCCGTCATCGGCACCTCTCATGTAAGCGATCCGGCGGCGATGTCGACCGGCTGGTGCCTGCACGACCTCGGCCGCCCCAAGGCCGCCGCCGAGGTACTCGACCGTGAGTACCGCCGCCTCCCGCCGCACGCGCTGCGCACCCGCGCCCGGTACGGGTTCCGCAGGTCCCTGGCCCACGCCGCTTCCGGAGAGGTCGAGCACGCGTGCACGATCGCCGCGGAGCTGCTCGGCTTGATGCCGGCCGTTCCGTCGGCAACGGTAAACAGCGACGTTCGGCGTCTCGCACGGGAACTCTCCCGGTTCCGGAGCAGCCGCGCCGTACGTGATTTGCAGCCCACGCTGGCACGCGTACTCGCCCCCGCGCACGACTGACAGCCGCTCCAGGACCGACACCGGCTGGAGCCGCCCGGCTCGCCGGATCCCTGGTCCCGGTCCCGGTCCGTCCGGACCTGCAGACCTGCTGATCCCTGCCCGACGCAACACGCCGAGCGGCAAGCCCTCGCTTCCTTCGGGCTGCCCGCGACCAGTGACCCGCCGGGCGGCGCACCCTCCTCCTTACGCCTCCGATGGCTGCGCCATGCCGCCACGAGGTCGCGCTCCCCATCTCCGTCCTCCGTTCCTCTCACGAAGGGAATCGGCATGTCCGACGTCTTCATCAACTACCGCACAGGCGACGAGGAATCCGCCGCGACCCTGATCGCCCGGGAGCTCGTCCGGCGGTTCGGCCGCGAGCACATCTTCTTCGCCAGCAATTCGATCGAGCTCGGACACCGCTTCCCGGCGGAACTGGACGGGGCGGCGGAGAAGTGCGACGCGCTCATCGCGGTGATCGGCCCGCGCTGGGCGAAGGTCCTGGGGCCCGACGGCCGCCCCGCCCTCGAAGCCGAGCAGGACTGGACCCGGCGCGAGATCCGGACCGCGCTCGACCGCGGAATCCTGGTCATCCCCGTGCTCGTCGGAAAGGCCACGCGGATCGACCGCCTTGTCCTCCCAGAAGACCTGCGTGAGCTGGCGGACTGCCAGTACAAGCGCTTCGACCACCGCAACAGCGACGCGGACCTGGCGGTGCTCGGCGACGCCCTGGCCCGGCAGCTCCCCGAGCTGGGCAAGCTGGACCGCGACGCCCCCGCGGCGCGGGACAGGGCGGAGACGAAGTCCCGCAAGGGGTCGGCCAAGGACGCGGGGCACACCAGGATGCGGACGCGGGACGTCGAGCAACGCGTGCGCGGCGGCATCGGAAACCTCAACGGCGACCTCGGCACCTTCGTCAACGAGCCCCAAGGGCCGGTGAACACCGGCCCGGGGCCCCAGTACAACGCCCCCCACTTCGAGGGTGACAACACGGGCCAGTTCACCGCGGGCGACAACAGCGGCACCGTCCACCAGCGCTTCGAGCGCGAGCGCCGGCCCTCGGACGACCGACGATGACCGCGCAGGACCGCGTCACCGTCAACGATGCGCGTGGCCCGGTGAACAACGGCCCGGGGCCCCAGTACGTCATCTACGGCGCCCGAGCTGCCTGGAGGATCCGCAGAAGTGCGGAACCCCTGCGGATCGTCCGCGAGGACCGGTTGCATCTGGCCGACCGGTTCGCCTCACCGGTGAACTACCGCGTCGCCGCCGACCGCGTGGAGAAGCCGGGCTCGGTGGTGCTGCTCGACGCCCAGCCCGGCACCGGCCGTCGCGCCGCGGCGATCATGCTGCTGCACGAGCTCGGTGAGGACGGCGACACCGAGGAGGGAGACGTCCGGTTCGAGGAGCTTCTCACTCCGGACAAGCCCAAGGACGGGGACGGGGACGGGGACGTGGAACCTGCTGCCCCCGGTGCGGGGGACCGCTTCCTCCTCGACCTCTCCCGGATCGCCGACGAGGAGGCGTACGCCGAGGCCCAGCACCGCTTGGCCGGGCTCCGGTCACAGGTCCAGGAGGCCGGGGCCCACTTGGTCGTCGTCCTGCCCTCGGACATGACGCACACCCATCCGCCGGAGCTCGCACCGCAGACGGTGACACTGGAACGCCCCCGGGGCATCGCCGTCATCACCCGGTACCTCCGGATGGACCTGATGCCCTTCCGCCCCGCGGACCTGGAGCGCCCCGACCTCCGACTCCTGTGCGACCGCTCCCCCATGCGGGAACTGGCGCGGCTGGCTGGCCTGGTGAGGACCGCTCGCGACAGCGGCCGGTTTGGCACCGACTTCGCGAGCTGGCTTGAAGAGGCCTTGCGCGCGGTGAAGGACCGCGCCGCCGAGGTGGGCCAGCGAGTGGCCGCGGCCGGCACCGCGCCCGAGCGGGCCCTGCTGCTCGCGGCGGCGGTGTTCGAGGAAGCGCACGCCGACACCGTCCACGAGGCGTGGCGCGGCCTGCTGAAGACGGTGGGGCACGAGGAAGAGGCGACCACCGAACTCGCGCGGATGGATTTCGGGCAGCGGTTGAGGGACCTCGGGATCGAGCGGGCCCCGGACGGACGGCTCCGCTTCGAGCAACTGGCCTACGCCGACGCGGTACGGACGTACTTCTGGGCGAACTTCCCCGGACTGCGCGACAAGCTCGCGGAATGGATCGGCGTGGCCGCCGGGCTCCCCGGTCTGACCACCGACGACCGGGTGAACATCGTCGTCCGCTTCGGCGAGCGATCGCTGGCCGTCGGGCGACCCGACCACCTCTTCGACCTCGCGGCTCGGTGGGCGAACGGCGCGACCGGGGCGTCCAGCGACCCGCGAGCCGTGGCGGCCCTCGAACTCGGCCTCAGCCACGAGGGGTTCGGGGTCTGGTTCCGCAGGCGGATGTACGACTGCGTGAACTCCAGCTCCTTGTCGGACGGTCTCGTCCGCGCCCTAACCGCCGCGTGCGTCCGGAGTCTCGCCTCGACCCACCCCGATCAGGCCGTCGTGCGGCTGCGGCACCTCGCCGCACGGGAAGGGGAGGCGGCCCGCGCGGCCGGGGAGGCACTCTTCGGGCTCGTCGGCAACGACCGCCGGCTGTACCGATTGCTGATCGACCGTCTACGGGTCCCGGCGCGCCGGGAGTCCCGCGCGGCCGAGCCCCCTCTTCGGCTCCTCACCGCGCTGTTGAGGAGCGACCGGGTACCGGGCCCGCCGCGGTGGCCGGACCTGTTCCTGGGCTGGGAGACGGTCTTCGCCCAACCACCGACGAAGCTCTGGGATCCGCTGGTGAAGAGCTGGCTCGACACCGTGGAGGGCGACCGTACTCGGGAAGTGGCGCTGGACGTGATGGTCGGGGCGACGCACGGCCGCACGGTCGCCCTCCACCGCCTCTACACCATCGCCTGCGACTGGGCGGGGACCGCGCGCAACTCCTCCCGAGCGGCCGTCGCCGCCGTTTTCTGGCAGCACATCGACCACGCACAGTACGCCCGCACCGAGAGTACGGAGCGTGCGGGCGCCGGACCACCGACCACGGAAGAGGCACGATGAAACACCGCTTTCCCAGCCTGCTGTTCGTCGCTCTCTGCGGCCTCGCGCCGGCCGTGCTCGGAAACCTCCTGCACTGGTCGGCGTGGCTGTGGGGCTTCATGTCCATGGTCACAGCCTCGGGCTCCCTGCTGCTCGTGATGACGGTCCTCAGCGGTGGCCGCGCGTCGGCCGCCCCGTACCGGCCCGGGGTACCTGAACCGCCCGCGGCGCCGACGGAGCAGCCGTACCAGGAGACACGGGTTGTCGACGCGGCGTTGCCGAGCGCGGCGAACGGCTACGACTTCCTCTTCTCCGCCACCGTGTGGTGGAGGCCGGTCCCCGACCACGCCGACCGGTCCGACGACGCCTCCCCGGCCCTCGCCGTGTCCTCGATCGTCAGCCGGGCCCTGGAGGTCGTCCACCGCGAGGAGCCCGGCCGCGCGAGCTTCGCGCGGTATCTCCTGGAAGGGGAGCTGGGCGTCCCGCTCCCGGACCCGAGCGGACAGGTGAAGGCCCTGGCGGTCGATGTGACGCTGGCCCTCGCCCCCGCCGACCGCGAGCGCCTACGGAAGTTGAACGACCTTCGCAAGGACGAGGAGATCTGGGAGTACGAGCGTCAGCACGAGCGCAACAAGCGGCGTTACCTCGGTGACGACGTGCTCAAGAGCGCGGGCAGCGCGGTGGTGTGGTGGCTGGCCCGTCACGAGAACGAAATCGAGAAGGCGGTCGACATGATCGGCCCGCTCGCCCAGATCGCGGCGGCGGCCAACGACGAGGAGGTGCCTGAACTCTTCCGTCACCTGCTCGTCCCGCCCGTGGGCTCGCGAAGCGAGGCGACCGTCGGGGGCCCGCTATGGGGCGGACACAGCCAGGGAGGAGGGGCGTTCGACCCCGAGGAGGAAGTGGGGGTTTCGGATCGGCTGCTCCTGTTGCTGGCGGCGGTAGGCCTGAAGCCGGACATGGACGAGTACACGGTGTTCGTGCACCGTGTAGTGCGGAGCCTGGAAGCGGCCGGGCTGGACGAGGCCGCCGAGGAGATCAGGCGGACCCTTCTCCTGGCGCCTGACGAGGGCGGGGGCGAGGGGCCGGACGGTGGACCTTCGGACGAGGGCTCCACGGGGGACTCGCCGTTCACCGACGCGGCCGCAAGCACGTTCACGCCGGGGGCAGCGGAGAGCAGTGCGGGCGAACGGAACCACGACTGGCAGGAGGCGGCCGAGGAGGACATGACGCCTCCGTACTTCTGGGACACCTCGCAAAGCCCGCACCGGCCCGCCGCACCTCTGGACGAGGACGGGAGCTGACCCGGACGTCGGACACCGTTCCACGGTCTACGACACGTAGCCGCTCCAGGTTCTGCGGACTGCTGCGGACAGCACAACGGCCTGACCTGCTTTCTCGCAGGTCAGGCCGTTTGTCCACGTTCAATCAGACGTTGAAGCGGAACTCCACCACGTCGCCGTCCTGCATCACGTACTCCTTGCCCTCCATGCGGGCCTTGCCCGCCGCGCGGGCTTCGGCCACCGAGCCGGTTTCGACGAGGTCGGCGAAGGAGATGACCTCGGCCTTGATGAAGCCCTTCTGGAAGTCCGTGTGGATCACGCCGGCCGCCTCCGGGGCCGTCGCGCCCTTCTTGATCGTCCAGGCGCGGGATTCCTTCGGGCCGGCCGTCAGGTAGGTCTGGAGGCCCAGGGTGTCGAAGCCCACGCGGGCGAGGGTCGCCAGGCCCGGCTCCTCCGCGCCGACGGACTGGAGGAGCTCCATGGCGTCCTCCTCGTCCAGCTCGGCGAGGTCCTGCTCCAGCTTGGCGTTGAGGAAGATCGCCTCCGCCGGGGCCACCAGCGCGCGCTGCTCGTCCTTGAACGAGTCGTCCGTCAGCTCGTCCTCGTCCACGTTGAAGACGTAGAGGAACGGCTTCGTGGTCAGCAGGTGCAGGTCGTGGAGGAGCTCCGCCTTGTCCGAGCCCTGCAGGATGCCCTGCGAGAAGAGCGGGTCGCCGCGCTCCAGGATCTCCTTCGCCGCCTCGACCGCCGCGACCTTCGGGGCCACGTCCTTCTTGATCCGGGCCTCCTTCGCCAGGCGCGGGAGGACCTTCTCGATCGTCTGGAGGTCCGCGAGGATCAGCTCGGTGTTGATCGTCTCGATGTCGTCCTTCGGCGAGACCTTGCCGTCGACGTGCACGACATTCTCGTCCTTGAAGGCACGGATGACCTGGCAGATCGCGTCCGACTCACGGATGTTCGCCAGGAACTTGTTGCCCAGGCCCTCACCCTCGCTCGCGCCGCGGACGATGCCCGCGATGTCCACGAAGTCGACCGTCGCCGGCAGCACGCGCTGCGAGCTGAAGATCTCCGCCAGCTTCGTCAGACGGGGGTCGGGGACACCGACGACGCCGACGTTCGGCTCGATCGTGGCGAACGGGTAGTTGGCCGCCAGGACGTCGTTCTTGGTCAGGGCGTTGAACAGGGTCGACTTGCCGACATTCGGCAGACCGACGATTCCGATCGTGAGCGACACGGTGGCGACCTTCTGGAGTACGGATGGGGGTGCGGTGGGTGGGCCGATCCCCCAGTTTACGGGGGGTCCGAACCGGCCTGTGACGCCGACCTTCGGCCGTTCTCGACGGCAAGGTCACCCAAAGGGCGTGTCCTGGGCCGCTCCCCCACCCCCTCCCGACCTACGTTGGTGTAGTGGAGCAGCACAGGACAAGTCAGCCTCAAGGCCGCCGGCGGCCGCAAACCCCCCTCACGCCGCCCGGCGCGCTCGTCGAGGGCGCCGCCGTCTATCGCGTCGCCGCCCGCCCGGGCCGCGGCCGCGTCGAGCGGGCCACGCCCTCCGGGCCCGTGCCCGTCACCGTTCCCGTACGACGGCCCGCGCCCCCCGTGGCGCCCTTCGTCCTCGCCCTCCGGCGGTTTCCCAACCCCCGGCTCACCGGCCTCGGCGCCGGGCTCTTCGCCTCCGCCACCATGCTGGTCCTCGGCCTCCTCGACCGGCTGCTCCTCGACGGCTCCCCGATCGTCTACGGGCTGCTGTTCCTGCCGGTCAGCGCCCTGACCGCGCTCTGGGTCCGCACCGCCGACCTCGTCACGGCCCCGATCAGCGTGCCCATCGCCTTCGCCGTCGGCGTCGTACCCATCTCCGGCGGCGCCGGCGGCTTCGGCGGACAGGCCATGGCCGTCGTCACCGCCCTCGCCGTACAGGCCGGGTGGCTGTACGGCGGCACCCTCGTCGCCGGGCTCATCACCAGCGTCCGGAAGGTACGCGACATGGGGCGCCGCCAGCGCGCCGCCGCTCGTGCCGCCAAGAACGGCTCGGGGGCGAAGGGTGCGCCCCAGGCTGTTAGGCGGGTCGCTCCGTAGAACCGTAGAACCGTAGAACCGTAGAACGGACCCGCCCCCGGCTGTCCCCGCGCCCCGCCTACCCCCGCGCCGCCGCCATCGCCGCGCCCACGATCCCCGCGTTGTTCTCCAGCTCCGCCGGTACGATCTCCGCCCTGATGCCCTCGATCAGCGGCAGGAACTTGTCCGCCTTCCGGCTCACTCCCCCGCCGATGATGAACAGCTCCGGTGAGAACAGCATCTCCACGTGCGCCAGGTACTTCTGCAGGCGCCGCGTCGCCCAGTGCTCCCAGCTGAGGTCCTCGTCCTCCTTGGCCTTCGTCGACGCCCGCTTCTCCGCGTCGTGGCCCTTCAGCTCCAGGTGGCCCAGCTCCGTGTTCGGCACGAGCCGGCCGTCCACGAAGAGCGCCGAACCGATGCCCGTACCGAGCGTCAGCAGGATCACCGTGCCCTTACGGCCCCGGCCCGCCCCGAAGGTCATCTCGGCGATCCCGGCCGCGTCCGCGTCGTTCAGGATCGTCACCGCGAGGCCGCCCAGCCGGTCGCTCAGCAGCTTGCCCGCGTCGACGTCGATCCAGCCCTTGTCGACATTGGCCGCCGTCCGGATCGTCGAGCCCGTGACCACACCCGGGAAGGTGACGCCCACCGGGCCCGACCAGCCGAAGTTCTCCACGACCTCGACGACGCATCCCGCCACACCGTCGGGGGTGGCGGGATGCGGGGTCAGTACCTTGTGGCGGGGCTCGGCGAGCTCGCCGCGCTCCAGATCCACGGGAGCGCCCTTGATGCCCGAACCGCCGATGTCCACTCCGAAGACGTTCATGGAACCCACGGTAAGGGCTTGTGTGCGGAGTTACTCCTTGAACAGCCGCTCCCCGAAGGAGGCTGCTACTCCTTGACCAGCTCCGCGGCCTCGGCGCGCAGGTCCTTGTTCCGGAGCTCCTTCGGGAGCGAGAACGTCAGCGACTCGTCGGCCGTCTTGACGATCTCCACGTCCACGTAGCCCCGCTCGGAGAGCCACTCCAGGACCTCCTGCACCAGGATGTCCGGGACCGACGCGCCCGACGACAGGCCGACCGAGGTGACGCCCTCCAGCCAGGCCTCGTCGATCTCGCTCGCGAAGTCGACCAGGTACGCGGCCGGGACGCCGGCCTGCTTGGCGACCTCGACCATGCGGATCGAGTTCGAGGAGTTCTTCGAGCCGACGACGATCACCAGCTCGGCCTGGCCGGCGAGCTCCTTGATGGCCAGCTGCCGGTTCTGCGTGGCGTAGCAGATGTCGTCGGACGGCGGGGAGATCAGCTGCGGGAACTTCTCCTTCAGCGCGTCCACCGTCTCCATCGTCTCGTCCACCGAGAGCGTGGTCTGCGAGAGCCAGACGACCCTCGACGGGTCGCGGACCTCGACCTTGGCCACGTCCTCGGGGCCGTCGACCAGCTGGATGTGGTCCGGGGCCTCGCCGGAGGTGCCGATGACCTCCTCGTGGCCCTCGTGACCGATCAGGAGGATGTCGAAGTCCTCGTTGGCGAACCGGACCGCTTCCTTGTGCACCTTGGTGACCAGCGGACAGGTCGCGTCGATGGTCTTGAGACGACCCTGCCGGGCCTCCTCGTGCACGGTCGGGGCGACGCCGTGCGCGGAGAACATCACGATGTTGCCGGCCGGCACCTCGGTCGCCTGGTCGACGAAGATCGCGCCCTTCCGCTCCAGGGTCTGGACGACGTACTTGTTGTGCACGATCTCGTGGCGCACGTAGATCGGCGCGCCGTACTGCTCCAGGGCCTTCTCCACGGCGATCACGGCACGGTCCACACCCGCGCAGTAGCCGCGGGGAGCGGCGAGGAGGACACGCTTCGGGCGGTTGGTCGCGGGCGTCGCAGTCATGCGTCCCATCGTAAGGCCGCGTGCGGTGACGGCCTGCGACGGCCGCGTCGGTACGACCCGCGCCGGTGCGAACCGTGATCGGCTCGGCCGCGTGCGTGGGGCCCGTACGGCCGCGTCGGTACCACCCGTGATCGGCGCGGCCGCCGTGCGGTGGCGGCCCGTACGGCCGCGTCGGTACCACCCGTGATCGGCGCGGCCGCCGTGCGGTGGCGGCCCGTACGGCCGCGTCGGTACGGCCTGTGATCGGCGCCGTGGCCGAGACTGGGCCCCATGGCCGAGGAAGCACAGGTGGCATCGCACACCGGACTGCGGCGGACCCTGGGGTTCCGCGACCTAGTCGTCTACGGGCTGCTCTTCATCGCGCCCATGGCCCCCGTCGGTGTCTACGGCACCCTCGACGCGAAGTCGCACGGCGCGGTGGCACTGGTGTACGTGGTGGCCACGGTCGCGATGGCGTTCACGGCCTTCAGTTACGCGCAGATGGTGCGGGTCGCCCCGCTCGCCGGCTCCGTCTTCACGTACGCCCGCAAAGGGCTCGGGGAAGGGCCGGGGTTCGTCGCCGGGTGGATGGCGATGCTCGACTACCTCCTCATCCCGGCCGTGGCGTACCTCTTCGCCGGCATCGCCATGGAGGCGCTGGTTCCGGAGGTGGACCGGTGGGTGTGGACGGCGATCGCGGTGGTCGTGACGACCCTGCTCAATCTCTGGGGCGTGCGGGCGGCGGCCCGCGTCGGCTTCGCGGTGCTCGCCATGGAGATCGTGGTGCTGCTGATCTTCGTCGTGTCGGCGGTGGTCTCCCTCGTCCAGGACGGGGCGCGGCGCGACTGGTGGTCGCCGCTCGCCGGTGACGGGACGTTCTCGACGGCGGCCGTGGTGGGCGCGGTGTCGGTGGCCGTGCTCTCGTACCTCGGTTTCGACGCGATCGCCTCGTTCGCGGAGGAGGTCACCGGGGGCTCGGAGAAGGTGGCGCGGGCGGTGCTGTTCTGTCTGGCGCTCGCGGGTGTCCTGTTCGTGGCCCAGACGTATCTCGTGGCGCTCCTCGAACCGCTGTCGTCGGCGGAGCTGGCGGCGGACCCGGGGAAGCAGGGGTCCGCCTTCTACGACGCGGTGGACGTGTCGGTGGGGACCTGGCTGCACGACCTGGTGGCGGTGTCGAAGGCGATCGGGGCCGCCTTCGCCGCGCTCGCAGGGCAGGCGGCGGCCGCGCGGCTGCTCTTCGCCATGGGGCGGGAGCGGCGGCTGCCGGGGCTGCTCGCCCGTACGGACTCGGGGGTGCCGAGGGTGGCGCTGCTGCTCGCGGCGACGGTGACGATGGTCGCGGCGGTGTGGGCGGCCCAACGGGACGACGGCCTCGACCACCTGGTCTCGGTGGTCGACGTCGGGGCGCTGACGGCGTTCGTGCTGCTGCACGCGAGCGTGGTGGGGTGGTTCGCGGTACGTCGGATGGAGGGGCCGCCGCACTGGCTGCGGCACGTGGTGATGCCGGTCGTCGGCGCGGCCATCCTGATCGCGGTGATCGTCGAGGCGTCGGTGACGGCGCAACTGGTGGGCGTGATCTGGCTGGGCGTCGGGCTGGTGGTGCTGGCGGTACAGGGGACTACCCACCGAAGGGCCTGAGGTCCGCTGGGACTGCCTGAGGCCGGATGGGAGGGCCTTGGCCTGAGGCCCGTGGCCCGGTGGGAAGGCCGCGGCCGCCCGGAAGGGCTGGGCCCCGCCGGAGGCCCGAGGCCCGATCGGAAGGCTGCGCCCGCCGGTCGGCCCCTCCTGTCGGTGGGTCCCACTACGCTCGGCGCATGGCTCTCACTACGTCCGCCGAAGCGCCGCTGCCCGTCGGAGAGGTCTCCCGGCTCATCGGGGGGTGGATCGACCGGCTCGGGGCCATCTGGGTCGAGGGGCAGATCACGCAGTTGTCGCGGCGGCCCGGCGCCGGGGTCGTGTTCCTGACGCTGCGGGATCCGTCGTACGACATCTCCATCGGCGTCACCTGCTACCGCCAGGTCTTCGACGCCGTCGCCGACGTCGTCTCCGAGGGCGCCCGAGTCGTCGTGCACGCCAAGCCCGAGTGGTACGCGCCGCGCGGGCAGCTGTCGCTGCGCGCCGTGGAGATCAAGCCGGTCGGCATCGGAGAGCTCCTCGCCCGCCTGGAGCAGCTCAAGCGGAGCCTCGGCGCCGAGGGGCTCTTCGCGCTCGACCGCAAGAAGCCGCTGCCCTTCCTCCCCCAGCTCGTCGGCCTCGTCTGCGGCCGTGCCTCCGCCGCCGAGCGGGACGTCCTGGAGAACGCGCGGCGCCGCTGGCCCGCCGTCCGCTTCGAGGTGCGGAACGTGGCCGTGCAGGGGGTGAAGGCCGTGCCCCAGGTCGTCCAGGCCGTGAAGGAGCTGGACGCCCACGAGGGGGTGGACGTGATCATCGTGGCCCGGGGTGGCGGCAGCGTCGAGGACCTGCTGCCGTTCTCGGACGAGCAGCTGATCCGGGCCGTCTCCGACTGCCGTACGCCGGTGGTCTCCGCGATCGGCCACGAACCGGACTCGCCACTCCTCGACCTCGTCGCCGACCTGCGCGCCTCCACACCGACCGACGCCGCCAAGAAGGTCGTACCGGACGTCGGCGAGGAGCTCGACCGGGTGCAGGCGCTGCGCGACCGGGCCCTGCGGACCGTGCGCGGGCTGCTCGACCGGGAGGAGCGCGGGCTCGCGCACGCACTCGCGCGGCCGGTCATGGAGCATCCGCAGCGGATGGTGGAGCAGCGCGAGGACGAGCTCGACGCGCTGCTCGCCCGCAGCCGCCGGACCCTCGGGCATCTGCTCGACCGGGCCGACTCGGAGCTGTCGCACACCCGGGCCCGGGTCCGGGCCCTGTCGCCGGCCGCGACGATGGAGCGGGGGTACGCCGTCCTCCAGCGGGCGGACGGGTCGGTCGTCCGGTCCCCGGAGGAGGTCGCCGTGGACGAGGAGCTGCGGGCGCGGGTCGTGGCGGGCGAGTTCACGGTGCGGCGCGTTGTCGGACCCGACGCATAGGGTGGCTCCCATGGCAGCCACCACGGAAGAGGCCCTCGGGTACGAGCAGGCACGCGACGAGCTGATCGAGGTCGTTCGGCGTCTGGAGACGGGCGGAACGACCCTGGAGGAGTCCCTCGCGCTCTGGGAGCGTGGAGAGGAATTGGCGAAGGTGTGCCGGCGTTGGCTGGAAGGCGCGCGGGCGCGTCTCGACGCCGCGATGTCCGCCCCGGAGGACGACGGCGACCGTGCCGACGAGGCCGCGGCGGACGCCGAGTAGCGAGTGGCGCGCAGCGACACCGGACCGGCGCGCCGACGACAGCTTGGGCCCCTACGGGGGCCCGCGCCTTGTCCCGTACGGCGTCCCCGCCAGGTCCCATATCGCGTCCCCACCTGGTGCCGTACCGCGTCCCCACGGGGTGCCCTACCGCGTCCCCGCCGCGTCCCGTACGATAGGGATGTGAACCGGATCACTATCCGGTTGGATTAGTTGAAAGTTCACCAAACACCGTCGTACGGTGAGGGCATCGCTTGAAACCCCCTGCAGTCCGGAAGGTACGCAGCATGTCCCTCGCTCTTGACCCCGCCGCCCAGGACCTCCTTTTCCGTGAGGCCCGCACCGCCAACACCTTCACCGACGAGCCGGTGACCGACGAGCAGGTCCAGGCGATCTACGACCTCGTCAAGTACGGGCCGACCGCCTTCAACCAGACCCCGCTGCGCATCACGCTGGTCCGCTCCCCCGAGGCCCGTGAGCGCCTGGTGAAGCACATGGCCGAGGGCAACCAGCCGAAGACCGCCACCGCCCCGCTGGTCGCGATCCTCTCCGCGGACAACGAGTTCCACGAGGAGCTCCCGAACCTGCTGCCGCACTTCCCGCAGGCCAAGGACATGTTCTTCGCCGAGCGCCCGGCCCGTGAGGGTTCGGCCCTGCTCAACGCCGCCCTCCAGGCCGCGTACTTCATCGTCGGCGTCCGCGCCGCCGGCCTGGCCGCCGGCCCGATGACCGGTCTCGACTTCGCCGGCCTCCAGAAGGAGTTCCTGGACGACGACCACACCCCGCTGATGGTCGTCAACATCGGCAAGCCGGGCGAGGACGCCTGGTTCCCGCGCTCCCCGCGTCTGGCCTACGACGAGGTCGTCACCACCGTCTGATCCCGTCGCGCACACGGTCGCACCGACCGTCGCACGACGCCCCGCGTACGTGAGAGCCCCCGGACTCCTGGAGTCCGGGGGCTCTCGCACGTACGGCTCGCGTCTCTACGCCTTCTTCGACTGCAGCGCGCCCGCCATCTCGGCCAGCCGCTCGAACGAGGCCGTCCCCGTCACGACCGTCGTCGCGCCGCCGTCCGTGCGCACCAGGGCGTCGTACTTCGGCCCCTCCCAGCGCTGCCAGACCTGACCGGCGACCGTCTGGGTCTTCCCGGAGTCCTTGGCCTGCTGCGTGACCTTGGGGACGAACTTCTCCGGCTCCGCCGTCGACTGGTGGATCGCCACGTACTGGGTGTCGGGGTCCAGGAAGCCCAGCTGCCAGGCGTCGCTCTGCTCGCGCTTGTACGAGACGACGGTCGCCTTCCAGCCCTCCCCGAGCCCCTCGGGGGCCAGCACCGCGTAGGGCGCCGCCCGCTGTGCCGTCACCAGCTCGACGCGGTAGTCCTTCGCCTTGACCGGATCCGCGTCCTCGTCGTGGGGGATGAAGAGATACATCACGCCCGCGGCGACCAAGATCACCCCGAGGGACTGGAACATCCCGCGTACCGTCTGCCTGCCTCGCATACCTGCCACGCCCCCCATGGTCGCATCATGGTGTTGTGCTCATACGTGGGCCCCTCTGCTCAATTTGTCGACGTACCGATAGAGTCGCAGCACCCTCTTTATTCCGGCCGTCGCCGTACAGAAAGGTGCGCTCCGATGACCGAGCATTCCCTGCCGTCCGAGCTCGAGGTCTCCCCCGAGGCCCCCGACCGCAACCTCGCCCTCGAGCTGGTCCGCGTCACGGAGGCCGCCGCCATGGCCGCCGGCCGCTGGGTCGGCCGCGGCGACAAGATCGGTGCGGACGGCGCCGCGGTGAACGCGATGCGGACGCTGATCTCCACCGTCTCGATGAACGGCGTCGTCGTCATCGGCGAGGGCGAGAAGGACGAAGCCCCGATGCTGTTCAACGGCGAGCGGGTCGGCGACGGCACCGGCGCCGAGGTCGACATCGCCGTGGACCCGATCGACGGCACGACGCTCAACGCCAAGGGCATGCCCAACGCGATCGCCGTCCTCGCCGCCGCCGACCGCGGCACCATGTTCGACCCGTCCGCGGTCTTCTACATGGACAAGCTGGTCACCGGCCCCGAGGCCGCCGACTTCGTCGACATCAACGCGCCCGTCTCGGTCAACATCCGCCGCGTCGCCAAGGCCAAGAACATGTCCCCCGAGGACGTCACGGTCGTCATCCTGGACCGCCCCCGCCACGAGGGCATCGTCAAGGAGATCCGCGAGACGGGCGCCCGGATCAAGTTCATCACCGACGGCGACGTCGCCGGTTCGATCATGGCCGTCCGCGAGGGCACCGGCGTGGACCTGCTCCTCGGCATCGGCGGTACGCCCGAGGGCATCATCTCGGCCTGCGCCATCAAGTGCCTGGGCGGTGTCATCCAGGGCAAGCTGTGGCCGAAGGACGACGCCGAGCGCCAGAAGGCCGTCGACGCGGGGCACGACCTGGACCGCGTGCTCTCCACGAACGACCTGGTCAGCGGCGACAACGTGTTCTTCGTCGCCACCGGCATCACGGACGGCGAGCTGCTGCGCGGCGTCCGCTACCGCTCCGAGACCGCGACCACCTCGTCGCTGGTGATGCGTTCGAAGTCCGGCACGATCCGCCAGATCGACTCCGAGCACCGGCTGTCGAAGCTGCGCGCCTACAGCAAGATCGACTTCGACCGGGCGAAGTGACCGACCGAAGCAGCCCGGCGCCGTAGCCGGGCGCCGTAGCCGGGCGCCGTAGCCGGGCAAGGCAGTCCGGCGACGCAGCCGGGCGAAGAAACGTCCCAGCGGTTGTACGGGAAGGGGCGCCCCCATGTGCGGTGGGGGCGCCCCTTTCCGTACGGCCGACGTCGAGAACCGCCGCTCGGGGGGTCAGCCTGCCGCGGCGATCCGGTCCGCCGCCGCGGCCTTCTGGAGCTCCACCTCGCGCCGCCTGCGCCGGGCGAGCACGACGCGGCGCTCGGCGGCGGTGAGCCCGCCCCACACGCCGTACGGCTCCGGCTGGAGCAGCGCGTGCTCCCGGCACTCGACCATCACGGGACAGCGGGCACAGACCCGCTTGGCGGCCTCCTCACGCGCGAGCCGCGAGGCGGTCGGCTCCTTGGAGGGGGCGAAGAACAGTCCGGCTTCGTCCCGACGGCACACCGCCTCCGTGTGCCAGGGGCCGGCCTCGTCCTCCCGAGCGGGGGCACGCTGGGACGGCACGGCGGCAACCTGGAGGGGCTGATGCGGCAGATGCAGCACGGTCTACTCCTGACGACGGCTTCGCGAGCGAGAGACGATGCAGCAGCCCTACCCGCTGTGCGCGCGCCTATGCACTGGGTGCCGCCGAGTTCCGGAGTTCGGAACCGCAGGGGCGGAATCCGGTCACTCCGTCACCCCTGGTCAGAGACCTGACGAACCGGGGACTCGGCAGCCGAGTCACCGCCCGCCGCCCGCCACCGACCACTGACGCCCGCCGCCGCCCGCCGCCGCCCGCCGCCGCCGCCCGGCATCACCCGGCGCCGCCCGGGCATCGCCCGCCGCCGACCGGCGTCAGTGGCCCAGGTGCTTGCGCAGCTTGTCCTGGACGACGTTCTGCAGGTCCGTGATCCACTTGCCGCGCTTCGGCTTGGCCTCGACGTTGCCGAAGACCGAGTAGCCGTTGATCACGACCACCGGGGCCTGCGGGTCCGCGGCCTCCAGTGTCACGACCTCGAAGTTGCCGAAGATCCCTGTGCCGTTGCCCCGCAGGCTGATGTTCTCCGGAACGCGGACCTCCACGTTGCCGAAGATCGACGTGGCGTTGATGGTGGTCAGCCGCTGGGCGAAAAGCGCCTCGGTCAGGTCGATCTCGATGTTGCCGAAGAGCGCGAAGGCGTTGGTCCTGCGGCCCACGCGCCAGCGGCCCTTGCGGGTCGTGCTGGAGAAGACCGCGATCAGGTTGTCGGCGGGGCCGGAGGTGTCGTCGTCGGGGCCGTACGCGTACGCCGGTTCCGGCTCCGGGCGGGGGCGGTTCCCGGCGGGCAGGTCGCGGACGATCGGCTCCAACTCGCCCACGGTCTTGGCGCGGTAGACCGCGTCGATCCGATCGGAGTGCTCCTCGGCGTCGATCCGCCCCTCGGCCAGCGCGTCCCTGAGGATGTCCGCGATCCGGTCCCGGTCGGCGTCCGAGGCCCGCAGGGAATCCCCCGGAGCGGCGGCGGGAACGGCCGGAGCGGGGGCGGGCTCGGCGGGGGCGACCGGCTTCTGAGGCTGCTTTTCGAGGTCCACGACGCCAGCGTAGCGAAACGCGATAGATCGCGACTAGGGGGCGCGGCCGAGAGGCGCGACTCCAGACACACTTCCTGGACATCACTTCCTGGACATCTGTCCATGTATTCTGGACAGGTGTCCACTACTCTTGCGAACGTCGCCGTCGGCCTTGTCGCCGCCCTGCACGCCTACATCCTGGTCCTGGAGATGTTCCTCTGGGAGCGTCGCCCGGGCCGCGAACTCTCCGGTTTCGACGCCGACATGGCGCGCGCGACCGCGCCCCTCGCCGCCAACCAGGGGCTGTACAACGGCTTCCTGACCGCCGGTCTGGTCTGGGGCCTGATCGCCGCCGACCCCACCGGATACCGGGTCCAGGTCTTCTTCCTCTCCTGTGTCGTGATCGCCGGGGTGTACGGCGGGCTCACCGCCAACCGCCGGATCCTGCTCGCCCAGGCCCTTCCCGGGGCCCTCGCCCTGGCCGCCGTACTGTGGGCGGGGTGACCAGCCCGACCCCGGCCCCGACCCCGACCTCGGCCCTGCCCTCAGACTCCACGGCCCAGCGCGCCGCCGACCCCCGCGCCACCGACCCCCGCGCCGCCCGCACCCGTGCCAAGCTGCGCGCCGCCCTTCTGGAGGAGTGCGCCGAGCGCCCCCTCGACGAGGTCGGCGTCGCCGCGCTCGTCCGCAGGGCCGGGATCGGCCGGGCCACGTTCTACCTGCACTACGCCGACCTCCAGGCCCTCGCCGTGGACGCCTGCGCCGATGTCGTACGGGACGCGGTCGAGGCCCTGCACGCCTGGCGCGGCACGCCCGCCCCGGACGCCGCGCCACCCGCCCTGCCCGCCTTCTTCGCCGAGGTCGCCCCGCACGCGCCGCTCTATCGGAGCCTGTTGCGGCCCGGCGGCGGCGGTCCGCTCGGCGAGCTGCTCCACCGGGAGCTGCGCGCGTACAGCGCGCGCGAGCGTGAGCTTGCCGGGGCGCCCGAGCCGGGCCTCGTCGCCTCTGCGGTGGCCGCGGCCTTCGCGGGGCTGCTCGCGGACTGGCTGCACGGCCTGATCGACGCCACCCCCGAACAGATCGCCGGCCGCACCTGGCGCCTGCTGATCGCCCTCCACCGCACCCCGCTGTGAAGCGCACAAGCCCGCCCCCACTCCACTTCGGCGGGGTCCCGGCCCCTAGTGAGCCTTACCTCACAGGATCGGGGCGGCGGCAGCGCTCTACGCTGGAGGAGGCGCCGCCAATGGAGGTGGCGCCGCCGTCTGCCGAGTGAGGAATGGCTGCCGTCATGCCAGAGTTTTCGTACTCCGATCTGCTCCCCCTGGGAGAGGACACCACGCCCTACCGCCTGGTGACCGCCGAAGGTGTCTCCACCTTCGAGGCCGACGGCCGTACGTTCCTCAAGGTCGAGCCGGAGGCGCTGCGCACCCTCGCCGCCGAGGCGATCCACGACATCCAGCACTTCCTGCGCCCGGCGCACCTCGCCCAGCTGCGCCGGATCATCGACGACCCGGAGGCGTCGAGCAACGACAAGTTCGTCGCGCTCGACCTGCTCAAGAACGCGAACATCGCCGCCGCGGGCGTCCTCCCGATGTGCCAGGACACCGGCACGGCGATCGTCATGGGCAAGCGCGGCCAGAACGTGCTGACCTCCGGCCGCGACGAGGAGGCCCTGTCCAAGGGCATCTACGACGCGTACACCAAGCTCAACCTGCGGTACTCGCAGATGGCCCCGGTCACCATGTGGGAGGAGAAGAACACCGGCTCGAACCTGCCCGCGCAGATCGAGCTGTACGCGACGGACGGCGGCGCGTACAAGTTCCTCTTCATGGCCAAGGGCGGCGGCTCCGCCAACAAGTCCTTCCTCTACCAGGAGACGAAGGCCGTCCTCAACGAGGCGAGCATGATGAAGTTCCTGGAGGAGAAGATCCGCTCGCTCGGTACGGCCGCCTGCCCGCCGTACCACCTGGCGATCGTCGTCGGCGGCACGTCCGCCGAGTTCGCCCTGAAGACCGCGAAGTACGCCTCCGCGCACTACCTGGACGAGCTGCCCACCGAGGGCTCGGCCGAGACCGGCCACGGCTTCCGGGACAAGGAGCTGGAGGAGAAGGTCTTCGAGCTGACGCAGAAGATCGGCATCGGCGCGCAGTTCGGCGGCAAGTACTTCTGCCACGACGTCCGTGTCGTCCGGCTGCCGCGCCACGGCGCCTCGCTGCCCGTCGCGATCGCCGTCTCCTGCTCGGCCGACCGCCAGGCCGTCGCGAAGATCACCGCCGAGGGCGTCTTCCTGGAGCAGCTGGAGACGGACCCGGCGCGCTTCCTCCCCGAGACGACCGACGAGCACCTCTCCGAGGAGAGCGACGTCGTGACCATCGACCTCAACCAGCCGATGGACGACATCCTCGCCGAGCTGACCAAGTACCCGGTCAAGACCCGTCTCTCCCTCAACGGCCCGCTGGTCGTGGCTCGTGACATCGCGCACGCCAAGATCAAGGAGCGGCTCGACGCGGGCGAGGAGATGCCGCAGTACCTGAAGGACCACCCGGTCTACTACGCGGGCCCGGCGAAGACGCCGGAGGGGTACGCCTCCGGTTCCTTCGGCCCGACGACGGCCGGCCGCATGGACTCCTACGTCGAGCAGTTCCAGGCGGCCGGCGGCTCCAAGGTCATGCTGGCCAAGGGCAACCGCTCGCAGCAGGTCACGAACGCGTGCGGCAGCCACGGCGGCTTCTACCTCGGCTCCATCGGCGGCCCGGCGGCGCGGCTCGCGCAGGACTGCATCAAGAAGGTCGAGGTCGTCGAGTACGAGGAGCTCGGCATGGAGGCGGTCTGGAAGATCGAGGTCGAGGACTTCCCGGCGTTCATCGTCGTGGACGACAAGGGCAACGACTTCTTCCAGAACCCGGCTCCCGAGCCGACGTTCACCCACATTCCGGTGCGCGGCCCGGGCCTCGTCTGACCCCTCCTCGCCCACCGCTCCCCGACGCCCCTCGGTCCCACCGGACCGGGGGGCGTCGTCGAGCCCGTAGTCGATGCCGTGGTCGACCCCGTCACCGAACCACTCTCGACCCCGTCACGGACCGCGCCACCGACCCCGTTGTCGATCTCCGCTCAGAAACTCGCTACCAACCGGTAGCCTTCTCGCCTCCTACTGGCCAGTATTGGCCGCGAGCATGTCAACCACTGAGCCGGTCGACCACTCGGGAGCCCCCCATGCCCTCCACCCCCCTCCTCAGGCGCGCCGCCGCCGGAACCACGGCCACCTTCGCCCTGACCACCCTTCTCGTCGTGGTGCCCGCGCCCGCCGCCTCCGCGGCCGACCCGGACAGCCACTCGACGTCGGCCGCCGCCTTCGACGACGTCGACTACACGACCTGGCGGCGTGACGTGGCGACCGTCGTCGCCGAGGCCCGCCCGTACATCGAGGAACGCTCCAAGAACGCCGGCCGCGAGAAGCAGGCGATCGTCCTCGACATCGACAACTCCTCGCTGGAGACGGACTTCCACCCCTTCTGGGAGCTGCCGACCCCGGCCATCGCCGACGTGCGCGACCTGGTCGACGACGCCCACGAGCGCGGTGTGGCGGTCTTCTTCGTCACCGCCAGGCCCGGGATCATCTACTCCCTCACCCACTGGAACCTGAAGCAGGCCGGCTACCCCGTCGACGGTCTCTACGTGCGCTCCCTGCCCGACCTGTTCGCGGAGGTCAGCGCGTACAAGACGGAGAAGCGCGCGGAGATCGAGGGCAAGGGCTACACGATCATCGCCAACATCGGCAACAACACCACCGACATCGTCGGCGGCCACGCCGAGCGCGCCTTCAAGCTGCCGGACTACGGCGGCAAGCTCTCCTGACCTGCGCCGACCGGCGCCGACCGGCGGCGGATAGTCTCGCGCGCATGAGACATCCGATACGGGTCCTGGTCCCGGCACTCGCCGCGCTCGCGGCGGCCGGGACCCTGACCGGCTGCCTGGGCACCACGCCGATGCCCGACGACGTCCCGCGGGCCGCGAAGTCGCCCTCCGCCCCCGCCACCGAGGCGGCGGCCGGGTCCGTCGGGGCGCCCGGGAGCGCCTGCGAACTGCCGGTCTCCTTCGGCCTCGCGGCCTACTGGAAGCCGCAGGCCGTGAAGGCCACCGACGACGAGGTCTTCGCCGCCCTGGGCAAGCAGGGCCCCGCGACGATGGTCTGCGAGATCGACGCGAAGCCGGCCGGGAACATCGGCTATCTGCGTGTGTGGACGGCCGGTACGGGTCCGGCCCGTGCCGCCCTCGAAGGGTTCGTGAAGGCCGAGGAGAACACCTCCAAGGTCTCCTACAAGGAGACGGAGGCCGGCGGGCTGCCGGTCGTCGAGGTGACCTACACCGTCTACGACAAGCTGATGGAGGAGTCGAAGGAGGAGAGCGCCTTCGCCGTCGCGGCCCCGAAGGGGACGGTGATCGTCCATCTCGGCGGGCTCGACTCCGAGGAGCACCGGGAGATGCGCCCGGCGTACGACCTGGCCCGCTCCACCCTGAAGTCCCGCTAGGCATCCGGGAAGTCCCGCTGGGCAACCCGGCACCGGACACCCGGAGACCCGGAGAATCTGACACCGGACATGACCGTGGCCCCCGTCCCGCACCGGACGGGGGCCACGGGGTTCAGGTCAGGCGAACCGCTGGTTCGCCGAGCCGTCGCAGTTCTGCAGCCGCAGCGGCTGCTTGGCCGCCGCCTGCGTCAGGCAGAGCCCGGTCGCGGCGGCGGGCCGGATCGTGGCCCCGTCGCGTACGAACTTCTGGTTCGCGGCGCCCGAGCAGTTCCACACGATCAGCGCCTCGCCCGTGCGGTACCGGGCGCCCGGCACGTCCAGGCAGCGGTCCTGGGTCAGCTCCGTGTGGACGGTCTGCCGGGCGGAGTCGTACCACCAGCCCTGGTTGCGGCCGCCGTGGCAGTCCCAGCCGAGGACGGCGGTGCCGTTGGCGCTGCTGGAGGCGTCCACGTCCGCGCAGTTGCCGGTGGCCTGGTTCTTCAGCGGCTTGTAGACGTCGTCCCAGGCGTACGGGAAGAGGGTCGGCGTCCCGCTGGAGTTGACGTCCGCGCAACTCGCCTCGCGCAGGCCGGAGTCGTAGATCTGGGTGAGGCAGGAGGCGAAGGCGCGGTGGCCGCTCGCGTTCGGGTGGAAGGACTGCCGGACCGAGTTCTCGTCCGGGGTTCCGGGCTTGGAGAGGTCGATGTACAGGCCCCGGGCCCAGGTGTCCTCCATGCAGACCTCGTGGCCGTGGAAGAGCCGGGAGTTGTCGAGGTAGGTCGCCCCGGTACCGGCCGCCGCCTTGCGCATGCCGCGCTCGAAGGCGGGGACGGCGGTGTTGCGGCCCCAGACGGTGTCGGAGTCGTAGCCGAGGCCGCCGCAGGCGAGCTTGCCGGGGAAGTTCGGGTTGTCCTTGAAGTCGGGGCCGATGGGGCTCGGGTAGCCCATGACGACGAGCTTGTAGTCGCCGTCGGCGTACCCGGCGTCGCGCATCACGGTCTTCAGGTCGCGGACGGTCTGTTCGACCTTGGGGACGAGGGCGTCGACGCGGGCCTGCCAGCCGGCGGCGTACTTCGGCTCGCACGGGCCCTGCAGGGTCAGATAGCGCGTGACGCAGTCCGTCATGACGGGGCCGAACTGCAGGTCGTCGTTGGCTCCGGCGACGAGCACGACCATCTTGATACGGGTGTTGCGGGCCTTGACGGCCAGGTTGTCGCTCTGGACGAGCTCGTCGGCGTACTGTTTCGAACCGCCGATCCTGATGTTGCCGGTGTAGCCGCCGGAACAGGACACGTTGAACGTGAGGTCCGCGGGGATCCCGGTGCGGTGGATGGCGGCCTCGGGCGAGCGGTGGCACCAGTTGCTCGGGCCGTTGGTGGGCGGCTCGTACGTGCCGACGCCCTCGCCGGAGATCTCGCTGTCGCCGAGCGAGATCAGCCCGGTCCTGCGCTGCGCGAGCGGGCGCTCCTCGGGGCTGCCGTAGATCTTGGTGGCCTCGGCCGCCCGGATCGCCTCGAGCTCGGGCGGGAGCGGTACGGCGGCGGCGGTGGCGGTACGGGGAGTGGCCTCGGCCGCGCCGGCGGGGGCGACGGCCGTCATGGATCCGAAGGCCGCGGCGGCCGCGGCCGTGGCCGCGATCGCCCAACGGAGTCTGTACCTGGTGCGCCTCATTGCGCCTCCTGGAAGTGGGGTTACCCACGGTTTTTACTGGCCGGTAAGCGCAATGGGAATAGCCAGAACAAGACAAGTGCTCACCTTTGTATGGAGGTTGACGTCATGAGCGACGACAGGAACGACGGTATGAGCGACCGCACCGGCGACGGCACGAGCGAGTACCGGATCGAGCACGACTCGATGGGCGAGGTGCGGGTTCCCGCGCACGCCAAGTGGCGGGCCCAGACCCAGCGGGCCGTGGAGAACTTCCCCGTCTCCGGACAGCGCCTGGAGAGCGCGCACATCGCGGCCCTGGCCCGGATCAAGGCGGCAGCCGCCAAGGTCAACGCCGCGCTCGGCGTGATCGACCAGGACCTGGCGGACGCCATCGTCTCCGCCGCCACCGAGGTCGCCGAGGGCCGCTGGGACGCCCACTTCCCGGTCGACGTCTTCCAGACCGGCTCGGGCACCTCCTCCAACATGAACACCAACGAGGTCATCGCCACCCTGGCCGGCGAGCGGCTCCCCGAGGGCCGCGAGGTCCACCCCAACGACCATGTGAACGCCTCACAGTCCTCCAACGACGTCTTCCCGTCCTCCATCCACATTGCCGCCACGGCCGCCGTGACCGAGGAGCTCATCCCTTCGCTCGACCATCTGGCCGCCTCCCTGGAGCGGAAATCGGCCGAATTCGCGGAGGTCGTGAAGTCCGGCCGTACGCACCTCATGGACGCCACCCCCGTGACCCTCGGCCAGGAGTTCGGCGGCTACGCGGCCCAGGTCAGGTACGGGATCGAGCGGCTGCACGCCTCCCTCCCCCGGCTCGCCGAACTCCCCCTCGGCGGTACGGCGGTGGGCACCGGCATCAACACGCCACCCGGCTTCTCCCGCGCCGTCATCGCCGAACTCGTCGCGGCGACCAGCCTTCCGCTCACCGAGGCCCGCGACCACTTCGAGGCGCAGGGCGCCCGCGACGGCCTGGTGGAGACATCCGGCCAGCTCAGGACCATCGCCGTCGGCCTGACGAAGATCTCCAACGACCTGCGCTGGATGGCGAGCGGCCCGCGCACCGGCCTCGCGGAGATCAACCTCCCCGACCTCCAGCCCGGCTCCTCGATCATGCCCGGCAAGGTGAATCCGGTCGTTCCCGAGGCCGTCCTGATGGTCGCCGCGCAGGTGACCGGAAACGACACCACCGTCGCGGTGGCGGGCGCGGCCGGAAACTTCGAGCTCAACGTGATGCTCCCGGTGATGGCCAAGAACCTGCTGGAATCCGTACGACTCCTGGCCAATGCCGCGCGCCTGCTGGCCGACCGCACGATCGACGGCATCACCGCCAACGTCGAACGGGCCCGCGAGTACGCCGAGTCCTCCCCCTCCGTCGTCACCCCGCTGAACAGGTACATCGGCTACGAGGAGGCCGCGAAGGTCGCCAAGCGGTCCCTGGCCGAACGCAGGACGATCCGCCAGGTCGTCCTGGAGGGCGGGTACGTCGAACGGGGCGACCTGACGGTCGAGCAGCTGGACGAGGCGCTCGACGTGCTGCGTATGACTCATCCGTGACCTGGGTCGCAGCGGCCGGGGAGGCGCCCCCCTAATATCTGCGCATGACAGGATCGGGCGATTCCCAGCACTGGGCGCCGGGGGACCATGTTCTCTGGCGCTACCGCGACAACGGCTCAGGCGACGTACACATCTGCCGGCCGGTGACGGTCGTCCGCGACACCCCCGAGCTGCTCGCGGTCTGGATGGCGCCGGGCACCGAGTGCGTCAAGCCGGTGCTCGCCGACGGCTCCCCCGTCCACCAGGAGCCGCTCGCCACCCGCTACACCGTCCCGCGCACCACGGTCCGCGCGCACTGGGCCGGCGAGGGCGTGCTCAAGCTCGCCCGGCCCGGCGAGCCCTGGTCGGTCTGGCTGTTCTGGGAGCGCGGCTGGCAGTTCCGCAGCTGGTACGTGAACCTGGAGGAGCCGCGCACCCGGTGGTCCGGCGGCTTCGACTCCGAGGACCACTTCCTCGACATCTCCGTCTACCCCGACCGCAGCTGGCTGTGGCGGGACGAGGACGAGTTCGCGCAGGCCCAGCTGTCCGGCCTGATGGACGCGGCGCAGGCCGCGCGGGTACGGGCCGCGGGCGACGCGGCCGTCGAGACCATCCGGGCCTGGGGCGCGCCGTTCCGCGACGGCTGGGAGGACTGGCGGCCCGATCCGGCGTGGACCGTCCCCGAGCTGCCTGCGGACTGGGATCGCACTCCGGCCCACACCGCTCCGTGAGACCCTTGATGCGCCCCCGGGGTGCAAACGTAGGATCGTCCTCCGCAAGGCGGTGATCCACCGGACGAGGCGTCAACCACACAGCACAGCGCAGGACCTGACCGTAAGTCATTCTTGAGGGGGAGAGCAGTGCCGGACGTCTGCCCGGGTGTGCCGACCCCTGTCGTAGCCGCTGCTCGCGGGGCATTCACATCCACCGCGCGCCAGGGGTTTATCCCCCGCGAAGGCGCGGCATCGGCGAGAAGAGCGAGTGCATCGCACCACCGGCCCGGACGGACGGAATCCCACGCGTGACGGAGCATCCCACCTCCCACGAAGGCCGGCAGCCGCTGGCTGCCCGCCCGCATGAACGCACCCGCCCCCGGCAGCAGGCGGCCGAGGCGCCGGTACCGGCCCAGCCGGGCGCGCCCGACGGCGGTGGCCGTCCCGTGCCCGGACAGGCCGCCTCACGCCCGACCGCGCCCTCCGGAGGCGGTACGGCCCCCCAGCCGGGCGCGCCGGCGGCCGCCATGGCCGTCAACGCGACCCCGGGCGCACCGGCCGCTCCGGTCGCGCCGGACGTCGCCGCGGCGCGCCGCGAGGGCGACCGGCTGCGGTTCGTCGGCGCCGCGACGCGGCGCATCGCGCGCGGGATCGACCTCGACGAGATCGTGCTGGGCCTGTGCCGGGCGACCGTGCCGACCTTCTCCGACGCGATCCTGGTCTACCTCCGCGACCCGCTCCCGGTGGGCGACGAGCGCCCCGTCGCGCCGTTCGCGCTGCGGCTGCGCCGCACCGACCGGCTGCGGTTAGCGGAGGTGGACGGCGAGGAGCTGACGCTCGTCCCCGACCCGGACCCGACCCCCGCGGCCGAACTCTGCGAGGTGCGTTCCGGCGGGGCCCTCGCCGAGGTGCTGCGCGGTGTCCGGCCGGTCTTCGGCGACTCCGCCGCAGCCCGCGCCGCACTGCCCGAGCTGCTCGGGCCCGATCACATCCTGCCCCGCGGTCACCGGGCGATCCTGGCCCCGCTGCGGGGGCGACGGCGGGTCATCGGCGCCGCCGTCTTCCTGCGCCGCCCCGAGCGGCCCGGCTTCGAGCCGAACGACCTGCTCGTCGCGGCCCAGCTCGCCACCCACACCGCGCTCGGCATCGACAAGGCCGTGCTGTACGGCCGTGAGGCGTACATCGCGGACGAGCTGCAGCGCACGATGCTGCCGGACTCGCTGCCGCAGCCGACCGGTGTCCGGCTCGCCTCCCGCTACCTCCCGGCCGCCGAGACGGCCCGGGTCGGCGGCGACTGGTACGACGCGATCCCGCTGCCCGGCAGCCGGGTGGCGCTGGTCGTCGGCGACGTCATGGGCCACTCCATGACCTCCGCCGCGATCATGGGCCAGCTGCGGACCACCGCGCAGACCCTCGCCGGGCTCGACCTGCCGCCGCAGGAGGTCCTGCACCACCTGGACGAGCAGGCGCAGCGGCTCGGCCAGGACCGGATGGCGACCTGCATGTACGCGGTGTACGACCCGGTATCGCACCGGATCACGATCGCCAACGCGGGCCACCCGCCGCCGATACTGCTCCACCTCGGCGGCCGTGCGGAGGTCCTGCGCGTACCGCCCGGGGCGCCGATCGGCGTGGGCGGGGTCGACTTCGAGGCGGTCGAGCTGGACGCCCCCGCGGGCGCGACGCTGCTGCTGTACACGGACGGTCTGGTGGAGTCCCGGCTGCGGGACGTCTGGACCGGGATCGAGCAGCTGCGGGAGCGCCTGGCGGCCACCGCGCAGTTGACGGGCCCGGACCACTCGCCGCCGCTCGAGGCGCTCTGCGACGACGTCCTCGACATGCTCGGCCCGGGTGACCGGGACGACGACATCGCGCTGCTCGCGGCCCGCTTCGACGGGATCGCGCCCAGTGACGTGGCGTACTGGTTCCTGGAACCGGAGGACGCGGCGCCGGGTCGGGCCCGGCGCCTCGCCCGGCGGGCCCTCGCCCGCTGGGACCTGGAGGAGCTCTCGGACTCGGTCGAGCTGCTGATCAGCGAGGTCGTGACGAACGCCGTGCGGTACGCGGAGCGGCCGGTGACCCTGCGGCTGCTCAAGACCGACGTGCTGCGCTGCGAGGTCGGCGACGACTCGCCGCAGCTGCCCCGGCAGCGGCGGGCGCGGGACACGGACGAGGGCGGTCGCGGGCTCTTCCTGGTGAACCGGCTGGCGCGGCGGTGGGGGGCGACGCGGCTCTCGGGCGGCAAGGTCGTCTGGTTCGAGCTGGCGACGCGTACGTGAGCGCGTGAGCGCATTCGGTACGGCGAGAGGCCGGGCCCTTCCGGGTCCGGCCTCTCGTCATGTGAGCGTTCGCATCACCGCTCGTGTCACCGTTCACGTCACCGCGGCGGGCGGCCGTCGGCGTTGCCCTCGCCGGTGTCTCCCCCGTCGACCGGCGGTTCGATCGTCGGCGGCACCGGGTCCGTGGTCTCGGTGGGCGGCGGCGGCACCGTGATCGTGCCCGTCGGCTCCGGCGGCGTGGTCGCCGTCGAGGTCGGCGGGGTCGTCGGGTCGGTGGAGCCGGTGGTGGGCGGCGGGGTCGACGTCGGTGTCCCGCCGGTCGGCGTCGAGGTCGGGTCCGGCTCGACCACGTCGCCGGAGCTGCCGTCGGTCTCCAGGTCGAAGCGGGCGTCGGAGCCGCCGCCGAGCGCGGCGGTGGTGTAGTCGCCCCAGATCTGCGCCGGGGTACGGCCACCGTTGGCGCGGCCCGGGTTGATCGTGTCGGTCAGGGTGACCTGGTTGCCCTTGACGTCCTCGCCGAACAGGCCGACGGCGGTGACCAGTTCGGGGGTGTAGCCGACGAACCAGGCGGAGCGGTTGTTCTCCGAGGTGCCGGTCTTGCCCGCGGCCGCGTAGTCGCCGGCGGCGCGGGTGCCGGAGCCGTTGCGGACGACGCCGGTCATGGCCTTGGTGACGGTGTCGGCGGCCTCGCGGCTGATGACCTGGCTGCCGATCGACTTCACCGGGTCGGCCTTGCGGTCCTTGTGCTCGGCGGACTTCACGATGGTCGGGGTGACCTTCACACCGTGGTTGTCGAGCGTGGCGTAGACGCCCGCCATGTCCCAGGTGGAGGCGCCCATGGTGCCGAGCGACATCGCGGGGGTCTCGCCGAAGTCGGGGCCGTCCTTCATGCCGAGGTCGAGGGCGGTCTTCTTGGTGTTGCCCGCGCCGACGTCCACGATCATCTGCGCGTAGACGGAGTTGATCGAGCTGTTGGTGGCCTTCTGGACGGTGACCGGGCCGTAGCTCCGGTTGTCCTCGTTCTCCGGGTTGAACGGGACCGTGCTGCCGACGACCTTGCGCTTGCTGGTGCCGTCGTAGATCGTGCCGAGGCCGATCTTCCGGCCGTCCTGGGTGTCGGAGCCGTTGTCCAGGGCGGAGGCGAGGACGAGCGGCTTGAAGGTCGAGGCGGGCTGGTAGTCGCGGCGGGTGGCGTTCGACGTCCAGTGCTCGGTGGCGCCGATGCCGCCGTACATCGCGACGACCTTGCCGGTCTTCGGGTCGACCGAGGTGGCGCCGGCCTGGACGGTGGCGTCCTTCTTGTCGCCCTTGCGGTCGAGCTTCGCCTCCAGCTGCCGCTCGACGGCCTTGACCAGGTCCTTCTGCTTCTGCTCGTCGATGTTGAGGGTGATCGTCCAGCCGCCGGCCTTGATGTCCTCCTCGGGGATGCCCTGCCGCACCAGCTCCTGGTTGGCGGCCTCCACGAGGTAGCCGCGCTGGCCCTCCATGCCGGGGGCGGGCTTGGCCTTCTGCGGCGCGGGGAACTTCAGTCCCGCCCGCTTCGTCGCGTCGAGCCAGCCCTCCTCGACCATGTTGTCGAGGGTGTAGTTCCAGCGGTCCTCGACCAGCTTCTTGCCGGTGGCGGTGGCCGCGGTCCAGTCGTACTGGTTGGGGGCCTGGAGCAGGGAGGCGAGGTAGGCGCCCTGGGCGACGGTCAGCTTGCCCGCGTCGACGCCGTAGTACGACTGCGCGGCGGCCTGGATGCCGTACGCGCTGCGGCCGTAGTAGCTGGTGTTCATGTACCCGGCGAGGATCTCCGGCTTCTTCATCTGCTGGTCGACCTTGAGCGCGATCACCATTTCCTTGAGCTTGCGGGTGACCGTCTGGTCCTGGTCCAGGTAGTAGTTCTTCACGTACTGCTGGGTGATGGTCGAACCACCCTGCTTGCCCTTGCCCGTGACCGTGTTCAGGGCGCCGCGCAGGGTGCCCTTGATGTCGATGCCGTTGTCCTTGTAGAAGGTCTTGTTCTCGGCGGCGACGAAGGCGCGCTGGACCTCGAGCGGGATCTTGTCCAGGCCGACGATCTCGCGGTTGATCTCGCCGGTACGGGCGAGGATCTTGCCGTTCGCGTACTTGTAGACGTTGCTCTGCATGGTCGCCTGGGCGTTGGCCTTCGGCACCGGGACCATCAGATAGACCACGTAGAAGGCGCCCATCAGGAGCAGGCAGCCGACGAGGAACGTGCCCAGGAGTTTCTTCCAGGTGAAGAGGCGGCGTATCCGGCCGCCCTTCTTCCCCTGGCTCTTGTCCGATCGGCCCATGTTCTCCGTCGCTCCGCTCGTCGTGGTGTCGGGCGTGTCCGCTCCGAATCAGCTCAGCAAGCTAACACCGCCGATACTGACAAAGGGCGATCGATCCGGTCTTTCCGGACGTGACAATCAGCACCCGTCCCGGTGGAACCGACGCGTATGGGGCCCGGATGGTTGTGCGGCGCCGGTCACATCACCCCTTCGGGGCGGATTCGGCCGCTATACATCGCGCGTATACACCCCGTGTACAGTGAGCGGCATGTCAATCGGACACACGCTCCTCGGACTCCTGGAGTCCGGTCCGCGCCACGGCTACGACCTCAAGCGCGCCTTCGACGAGAAGTTCGGTCACGACCGCCCGCTGCACTACGGGCAGGTCTACTCGACCATGTCCCGGCTGCTGAAGAACGGCCTGGTCGAGGTCGACGGCATCGAGGCCGGCGGCGGCCCCGAGCGGAAGCGGTACGCCATCACCGAGGCCGGTGTCACCGATGTCGAGCAGTGGATCGTCCGGCCCGAGAAACCGGAGCCGTACCTCCAGTCCACCCTCTACACCAAGGTCGTCCTCGCCCTCCTCACCGGACGCGAGGCCGCCCAGGTGCTCGACGTGCAGCGGGCCGAGCACCTGCGCCTGATGCGCGAACTGACCCGGCGCAAGAAGGACGGCGACCTCGCCGACCAACTGATCTGCGACCACGCCCTGTTCCACCTCGAAGCCGATCTGCGCTGGCTGGAACTGACCGCCGCCCGCCTCGAAAGGCTCGCCGAGGAGCTCCGCCGATGACCACCACCCCCCTGCTCCGTGCGAGCGGCCTGACCAAGTCGTACGGACCGACCCCCGCGCTCTCCGGCGCCGAGTTCACCATCCGGGCCGGCGAGGTCGTCGCCGTGATGGGCCCCTCGGGCTCCGGCAAGTCCACGCTGCTGCACTGCCTCGCCGGGATCGTCCGGCCCGACGCCGGCACCATCACCTACGACGGGCGCGAGCTGACCGCCCTCTCCGACGGCGCCCGCAGCGCCCTGCGCCGCACCGACTTCGGCTTCGTCTTCCAGTTCGGGCAGCTGGTGCCCGAACTGACCTGCGCCGAGAACGTGGCCCTGCCGCTCCGCCTCAACGGCGAGCGCCGCAAGGCCGCGGAGTCCCGGGCCCGGGAGTGGCTGGACCGCCTGGAGGTCGGCGACGTCGCCGGCAAGCGGCCCGGCGAGATATCCGGCGGCCAGGGCCAGCGCGTCGCCGTCGCCCGCTCCCTGGTCACCGCCCCCCGGGTGCTCTTCGCCGACGAACCGACCGGCGCCCTCGACTCCCTCAACGGCGAGCGCGTGATGCAGCTGCTCACCGACGCGGCCCGGGACACCGGCGCCGCCATCGTCCTGGTCACCCACGAGGCGCGGGTCGCCGCCTACTCGGACCGCGAGATCGTCGTCCGCGACGGCTCCGTGCGCGACGCGGAGTGGGCGGTATGAGGCTCCGTACCTGGTCCCGCGATCTGGCGCTCGGCGCCCGGTTCGCGGTCACCGGCGGCCGCAGGGGCTGGATCCGGACGACCCTGACGGCCGTCGGCATCGGCCTCGGAGTGGCGCTGCTGCTCGTCGCCTCCGCCCTGCCGCACATGTCCTTCGCCCGCGAGGTGCGCGAATCGCAGCGCAGCGTCGACGCGAGCACGGAGAACCCGAACCCCACCGCGGACTCCTTCCTCTACGCGACCCCGTCGACCGTCTTCCGGGGCGACGCGGTGACCGGCCTGGTCCTGCGCCCCGAGGGCACGGACGCGCCCACCCCGCCGGGGCTGCCGAAGGTCCCCGCGCCGGGCGAGATGTGGGTCTCCCCCGCGCTCTCCGACCTCCTCGACTCCCCCTCGGGCTCGCTCCTGAAGGAACGGCTGCCGTACAAGGTGGCGGGCACGATCGGCGAACCCGGGCTCATCGGCCCGGCCGAGCTGCGGTACGTCGCCGGAAACGCGACCCTCACCACCGACACCTACGACGGCCGCGGCCGGGCCTACGGCTGGTCGGTGCCGGAGGAGCCGCTGAACGCCTTCCTGCTCCTGCTCGTCGTCATCGCCTGCGTCGTGCTCCTCCTGCCGGTCCTCGTCTTCGTCGCGACCGCCGTCCGCTTCGGCGGCGAGCAGCGCGACCGACGCCTCGCCGCGCTGCGCCTCGTCGGCGCGGACACCGCCATGGTGCGGCGGATCGCCGCCGGCGAGTCCCTCGCGAGCGCGCTCCTCGGGCTCGCGCTCGGCGGCGTCTTCTTCGCCCTGGGCCGGCAGGCCGTCGGCCTGGTGAAGGTCTGGGACGTCAACGCCTTCCCCTCCGACGTCGTGCCGCTGGCCCCGCTCGCCGCCCTCGTCCTCACGGTCGTCCCGGTCTCGGCGGTCGTGGTGAGCCTCTTCGCCCTGCGCGGGGTCGCCATCGAACCGCTGGGTGTCGTACGGGCCGCCACGCCCCGCCCCCGCAGGCTGTGGTGGCGGCTGCTGCTCCTCGCGGCCGGCCTCGCACTGCTCCTTCCGATGGCCGGCGACATCGACCTGCGGGACACGGCGATCGACACCAGCGGCGTCGCGGTCGGCGCCACCCTCGCCCTGATCGGCCTCACCACGCTGCTGCCCTGGCTGGTGGAGGCCTGCGTCAAGCGGCTGCGCGGCGGCCCGGTGGCCTGGCAACTGGCGACCCGCCGACTGCAGTTGAGCAGCGGTACGGCCGCCAGGGCGGTCAGCGGCATCGTCGTCGCGGCGGCCGGGGCGATCGCGCTGCAGATGCTGTTCCACGCGATGCAGGACGACTTCATGCGCGTCACGGGCGCCAACTCCGAGCGGGCGCAGATCCAGTCGACGATCGACGCCAAGAACGGCGGCGAGGCCCGCGAGATGATCGAGAAGTTCTCGAGGACCGAGGGCGTCTCGGCCGTCGTCGGCACGATCGAGTCCAACGCCTGGCGGCCGGGACCGCTGAAGAAGGGCGAGCAGTTCTCCCCGATCACCCCGCTCGTGGTCGGCGACTGCGCCTCCCTCAAGGAACTGGCGCACCTGCCCTCCTGCACGGACGGCGACGTCTTCGTCGCCCTCGCCCACGGGCAGCGGGGCGCGGCGGAGGACTCCTGGGTCAAGGAGACCGCGAGGCCCGGCGCCGACATCGCGCTCCGGGACCCCGCCGAGCGCCGCACGGCGCCGCCGACCTGGCGGATCCCGGCCTCGGCCCGCACGGTCGACTCACGCGTCGACCCGGTCGGCCACTACCAGTTCGGGATCTTCGCCACCCCGTCGGCGATCGACGTCACGCGGATGGACGCGGCGGAGGCGACCGCGCTGGTGCGGGTCGACCCGGCGGTGCCGGACGCCACCGAGCACGTACGGAACACGGCGGCGACGATCACCCCGCTGGCCTGGGTCCGCACCCTGCAGAACATGGAGCGGGACGAGCAGTACTCCAGCGTCCGCACGGGCATCCTGGTCGGCGCCACCGCGACGATGATGCTGGTCGCGGCCTCGCTCCTGGTCACGACCCTGGAGCAACTGCGGGACCGCAAGCGGCTGCTGTCCTCACTGGTCGCCTTCGGCACCCGGCGCACCACCCTGGGCCTGTCGGTCCTCTGGCAGACGGCGGTCCCGATCGGCCTCGGCATGGCGCTCGCCGTCGCGGGCGGACTCGGGCTCGGCGTGGTGCTCCTGAAGATGATCGGCAAGCAGGTCGTGGACTGGTGGGTGTTCCTGCCGGTCGCGGGCGTCGGCGCGGCGATGGTCGCGCTCGTGACCGTACTGTCCCTGCCGCCGCTGTGGCGCCTGATGCGTGCGGACGGCCTCAGGACGGAGTAGCGGCCCTCCAGGTGCGGGTGGTGGGCGTCGGTCAGTGACCGGCGCCCACCACCCGTACCGGCAGCCGCTTCATCGCGCCGCGCAGCGCGCCGGCCAGCTCCTCGAACTCGGCCTGGCGGGCCGCGCCCGTGCGCATCGCGAGGGCCACCTGCCGGGTGGGCGCCGGGTCGGTGAAGCAGCCGGTGAACAGAGCCGTGTTGCGCGCGGTCTCGACCTTGACGGCCGTGCGCGGCAGCAGCGTCACCCCCAGCCCGCCCGCCACCAGCTGCACCAGCGTGGAGAGGCCCGCCGCGGTCGTGGTGACCGGCGCCCCCTCCGTACGCCCGGCCTCCCGGCAGATGTCGAGGGCCTGGTCGCGCAGGCAGTGCCCCTCGTCGAGGAGCAGCAGGTTGAGCTCCTTGAGGGCCTCGCGCGGAATGTCGTTCCGCCCGGCCAGCGGATGGCCCTGCGGGGTGACGAGCACGAAGTCCTCGTCGAAGAGCGGGAGTTCGGTGACCCCAGGCACCCCGAGCGGCACGGCGAGCAGCAGCAGGTCGAGCCGTCCGGCCGCGAGCCCCTCCAGGAGCGAGGAGGTCTGCTCCTCGTGGACCTGCAGGTCGAGTTCGGGATAGCGCTCGTGGACCAGGCCCAGGACGGTGGGCAGCAGATACGGGGCGACGGTCGGGATCACGCCGAGCCGCAGCACCCCGGTGAACGGGGCCTGCGCCGCCTCGGCCTCCTCCATCAGCTCCGACACGGCGTCCAGGACGGCCCGGGCCCGGGCCGCGAGCCGCTCACCGGCGGGCGAGAGCAGCACCTTCCGCGTCGTACGCTCAAGCAGCTGGACACCCAGTGCCTCTTCGAGGGCCGAGACCGCGCCCGAGAGCGCCGGCTGGCTCATCCCTATGGCCGCCGCCGCGTCCCGGAAGTGCAGATGCTCCGCGACCGCCGCGAACGCTCTGAGCTGGGAAAGGCTGGGCTGTTTCACCCGTCGTGCCGACATCACTGATAACCACCTTCGATCAACCCGACCCAGTCTAGCTATTTCACTGATCAATGCACTCCGTGCCAGGATGAGGGTCCGTCCAACCCCCACGGAAGCCCCAAAAGGGATCTTCCAACCTGCAAGGAGAGCGCGTGCTCACTGTCGGTGACCAGTTCCCCACCTACGACCTGACCGCCTGCGTGTCGCTGGAGAGCGGCAAGGAGTTCGAGCAGATCGACCACAAGTCCTACGAGGGCAAGTGGCGCGTGGTGTTCTTCTGGCCCAAGGACTTCACCTTCGTCTGCCCGACCGAGATCGCCGCCTTCGGCAAGCTGAACGACGAGTTCGCGGACCGCGACGCCCAGATCCTCGGCGTCTCCGGCGACTCCGAGTTCGTCCACCACGCCTGGCGCAAGGACCACGCCGACCTGCGTGACCTGCCCTTCCCGATGCTCGCCGACTCCAAGCACGAGCTCATGCGCGACTGCGGCGTCGAGGGCGAGGACGGCTTCGCCCAGCGCGCCGTCTTCATCGTGGACCCGAACAACGAGATCCAGTTCACCATGGTCACCGCCGGCTCCGTGGGCCGTAACCCCAAGGAGGTCCTGCGGGTCCTGGACGCCCTGCAGACCGACGAGCTGTGCCCGTGCAACTGGAACAAGGGCGAGAACACCCTCGACGCGGCCTCGCTCCTGTCGGGCGAGTGATCTGACATGGCTCTCGACGAACTCAAGTCCGCCATCCCGGACTTCGCCAAGGACCTGAAGCTGAACCTCGGTTCGGTCATCGGCAACAGCGAGCTCCCGCAGCAGCAGCTCTGGGGCACGGTCCTCGCCTGCGCGATCGCCTCGCGCTCGCCGAAGGTCCTGGCGGAGCTGGAGCCGGAGGCCAAGGCCAACCTCAAGCCCGAGGCGTACACGGCGGCCAAGTCCGCCGCCGCGATCATGGCGATGAACAACGTCTTCTACCGGACCCGGCACCTGCTGTCGGACCCCGAGTACGGGACGATGCGCGCCGGTCTGCGGATGAACGTCATCGGCAACCCGGGCGTCGAGAAGGTCGACTTCGAGCTGTGGTCGCTGGCCGTCTCGGCGATCAACGGCTGCGGCCAGTGCCTGGACTCGCACGAGCAGGTCCTGCGCAAGGCCGGTGTCGACCGCGAGACGATCCAGGAGGCCGTCAAGATCGCCTCGGTGATCCAGGCGGTCGGCGTCACGCTCGACGCGGAGGCGCTCCTCGCCGAGTAAGGCGTACGAGGATGTGCGAAGGGCCCCGGGGCGTCATGCCCCGGGGCCCTTCCGTCACTTCTTGAGCGCGGCCATCAGAGCGGTCAGGTCCTGCGCGAGGAGGGTGTCGATGCCCGAGAGGTCGACCTTGGCCGTCCCCTTGGCCGGCCGGCCCGTGTCCGCGTCCTCGTCCCAGACGCTCTGCGCGCTGACCGAGATCTCCAGCTCCACCTGGCCGTCCAGGACGGCCATCTCGGCGCCCTCGTCGCCCGGGTGCAGCAGGAAGAAGCCGGTCTCACCCACTCCGTCGACGCGCTGGAAATCCCCCCACGAGGAACCCTCGTGGCGAGCCGCGAACTCAGGACCCGGGTCGGTCACCTTGTGCAGCCGGTAGCTGATCGAGACCCCGTGGCCGGTGTCCGGCGCTCCCAACGTCAGCGAGCAGTGCGCCGTGTCCAACGCCGCGTGGTTCTCCGCGGAGGCCCCGACGTCCGAGGCCTTCGCGCCCAGGGCCCCGACGAGCCCCTTCAGTTCGGCCCGCGCGCAGAGGTCGGCCACGGTCCCGTACCCCGCGAGGTCCGGCCCACCCTCCTGGCTCCGCCCGTACGCGTACAGTCCGCCGGCCCACACCGCGGAGGCCACCACCGCGCCGCCCAGCGCCCACAGCCAGGGGCGGCCGGTACGGGGCGGCTTCGGCTCGGCCGGCTCCGGCGCGAGCACCTGCCCGGCCGGGAACTCCTCCCCGCCGACGAGCTCCGGTTCGGATATCACAGCCCGCCCTTGTCCTTGGAGCCCGGCGCCGGGGTCGGCGCGACGGCGAACGCGGTGGCACCGCGCGGTTCCGGCGTGCTGAGCAGGGCCTGTTCCTGGCTGTACGCGCGGAGGTAGCCGACCACGGTGTTGGTGACGGCGACCAGCGGCACCGCGACCACCGCGCCGCCGATGCCCGCGGTCAGACCGCCGGCCGCGACCGCGAGGACGACGGCGAGCGGGTGGACCCGTACCGCACGGCCCAGGATGAACGGCTGCAGCACATGGCCCTCGATCTGCTGCACGGCCAGGACCACGACCAGGACCATCAGGGCGGTGAACACCCCGTTGGTGACCAGGGCGACCACGACCGCGAGGGCGCCCGAGATGACGGCACCGACCAGCGGGATGAAGGCGAACAGGAAGATGAAGACGGCGAGCGGCACGGCCATCGGCACGTCGAGGAAGTACAGGCCGAGGCCGATGAAGACCGCGTCGATCAGGGCGACGAGCACCGTGCCGCGCACATAGGCGGTCAGCGTCCGCCAGGCCCTGGGCCCCGCCCCTGCGACGCCAGGCCGGGCCTGGGCGGGCACCAGCTTCAGCGTCCACTGCCAGACCTTCTTCCCGTCGTAGAGAAGGAAGAGGGTCGAGAACATCGCGAGCAGTATCCCGGTGATCGCCTCGATGATGACGGTCACGCCCTGGAGGCCCGCGGAGGTGATCTGCTCGGTGTTGGAGCCGATGGTGTCGCTGAGGTTCTTGGCGATGTCGTTGATCTGCTTCTCGGTCACGTGGAACGGACTGTCGAGCAGCCAGCGCTTGAGCTCCTCGATACCGTCCCTGACCCGGTCCGAGAGGTTGTCGATGTTGTCCATGACCTGCCAGACCACGAACCAGCCGACCAGGCCCATGATCACGAAGCCGGAGACGGCGGTGACGGCCGTGGCGACCCCGCGCGGCAACCCCATCGTGCGCAGCCGGGCGACGGTGGGCTGGAGCAGGGCGGTGATGAGGAGCGCGGCGACGAAGGCGAGAACGACCAGCTGCACCGAGCTGATCACCTTCATCAGCACCCAGAGCGTGCCCGCGAGTACGAGCAGCCGCCAGCCGGCCTCTGCGGCGACCCGCATGCCCCACGGGATCGCGGCGACGGGGTCGGGGCGCGCGGCTATGGCCGGCGCGTAGGCGGGCGGCGCGGGTACGGAGGTGGCGGCCTGCTGCGGCGCCCGCCGCCCGGGCCAACGCTCGACGGCGGGGGTGCCCTCGTCGGAGGCCCGGCCGCCGCCCTCCTCGGGCGACTTCTGCCGCGGCTCCTTCTCGGGTCCTGCGCCCGTACCCGACTCCGTACCGGCACGACCGGCGTCACCGGCTCCACCGGCGGTCGACTCCGAACCGGCGACACCGGCATCTCCGGCACCTCCGGTACCGCCGGCTTCACCGGCGGACGGCTCCGTACCGCCACCGCCCGCGGACGGCTCTTTTCGGCCACCGCCCATGGAGGGCTCGTCGCCCAGGTCGTCCGCGCGCTCCGCGCGGGCGCGGCGCTCGTCGAGCCGTTCGCCCATGCGACTGAGCTCGTCGCCCAGCCGACTCAGCCATCCTGGCAGTCTCGACATCTCCATCCCTCTCCCCCGCTCACTCCCCCGGGGAGCACGTGGGCCCGAACCTACACGCATGAAGCCCCCCACCGTATGACGGTGAGGGGCTCAGCGAGGTTGAGAGCGCCGGTGCTAGTACCAGCGGTTGGCCTGCCAGAAGTTCCACGCGCCGCAGGGGCTGTCGTAGCGGTTGTTCATGTAGTTCAGGCCCCACTTGATCTGGGTGGCCGGGTTCGTCTGCCAGTCGGCGCCGGCCGACGACATCTTCGTACCGGGGAGGGCCTGGACGAGACCGTACGCGCCGGAAGACGGGTTGGTCGCGCGGTAGTTCCAGCCGGACTCGTGGTCCACGATGTTGCTGAAGCACTGGAACTGCGAGGCCGGGATCATCTGGCGGGCGATCGCCTTGACCTCGGCGATGGAGTAGGAGCCCTGCGACGAGAAGCTCGACGCGTCGCGGACCGAGGAACGCTCGGCGCGCTCGGCGGCGTCCTTGCGCTCCTGCTCCGCCTTGTCGGCGGACTTCTTCTTCGCCTCAGCGTCCTTGGCGGCCTGGAGGCGGGCCGATTCCTCCGCGGACTTCTTCGCGGCCGAGTCGGCCGCGGCGGCCTGGACGTCGGCCTGCTCCGAGAGCGAGGAGACCTGAACCTGGGCCTGCTCGCCCGCGGGAATGTCCGCGAGCAGCGTGGTGTCGGCCGCGGTGGCCTCGAAGTTGTCGCCCGAGGGCTGGGCGTCGCCCGAGGCAACACCCACGACGGCGCCGACGGTGGTGACCGCAGTGGCCGAAGCCACCGCGAATCCCCGGACCGAGATCCGGCTCACACGGTTTCCTTCCAGCATCGCCCACACAGGTGACCAAGCGGGCGAAATCGTGCCCCTTGCGCTGGTCTCCGACGTACTGGGTCACAGAAGACACGGGCCCGTGGTGCTGTGGGCGGCATACGGCGAACGGCTGTTGAGTTGTGTGGTGCCACACCCCTGAAGGTGTGCGTGGGCCGTATGCGGGGCCTGACGGAAGCAAGACTCTGCCGGACGCCGACACCGCAAGGCAATTCTGCGTTGCGTGTGAAAGCTCACACCTCGTAAGTCACAGAGGTTTTGGCCGATTTCCCGGACAGCACGACGCCGCCCGGCTAAGCTCCTGCGCTCTGCCGGGCGGCGCCAACTCCCGTATCCCTACGGGATCGTGCGAATCGGGTCAATCAGTTCAGATCTGACCTTCCTCCAGCATTTCGGTCACCAGCGCGGCGATCTGCGAGCGCTCCGAACGCGTCAGCGTGACGTGCGCGAAGAGCGGATGCCCCTTCAGTTTCTCGACGACGGCGACGACTCCGTCGTACCGGCCGACCCGCAGGTTGTCGCGCTGGGCCACGTCATGGGTCAGCACGACACGGGAGTTCGCCCCGATCCGGGACAGAACGGTCAGCAGAACGTTCCGCTCCAGGGACTGGGCCTCGTCCACGATGACGAACGCGTCGTGGAGGGAGCGGCCGCGGATGTGCGTGAGCGGCAGGACCTCCAGCATCCCGCGGCCGAGCACCTCCTCGATGACCTCGCGGCTCGCCACGGCCGAGAGCGTGTCGAAGACCGCCTGCGCCCAGGGGCTCATCTTCTCGGCCTCGCTGCCCGGCAGATAGCCGAGCTCCTGGCCGCCGACCGCGTACAGCGGACGGAACACCATCACCTTCTGGTGCTGCCGCCGCTCCAGGACCGCTTCCAGGCCCGCGCAGAGGGCGAGCGCCGACTTGCCCGTGCCGGCCCGGCCGCCCATCGAGATGATGCCGACGTCCGGGTCGAGGAGCAGATCGAGCGCGATCCGCTGCTCGGCGCTGCGGCCACGGATGCCGAACGCCTCCCGGTCGCCGCGCACCAGCCGGACGTTGCCCTCCGCCGTGATCCGGCCGAGCGCCTTGCCCCGCTCGGACTGCAGGACCAGACCCGTGTGCACCGGAAGCTCGGCGGCCTCCGGCACGTACAGCGTCTCCTGGTCGTAGAGGATGTCCACCTGGTCGGCGGAGAGCGCAAGTTCGGACATTCCGGTCCAGCCGGAGTCCGTGATGGCGAGCTCCGCGCGGTACTCCTCGGCGAGGAGCCCGACCGAGGACGCCTTGATGCGCAGCGGCAGGTCCTTGGAGACGACCGTGACGTCGTACCCCTCGGCCTGGAGATTGCGCGCGACGGCCAGGATCCGGGAGTCGTTGTCCCCCAGCCGGTAGCCGGCCGGGAGGACACCGGGGTCCGAATGGTTCAGCTCGACACGCAGGGTGCCGCCCAGCTCCCCGATGGGGAGCGGGGCGTCCAGGCGCCCGTACCTGACCCGGAAGTCGTCCAGGAGGCGCAGGGCCGCCCGGGCGAAGTAGCCGAGCTCGGGATGGTGCCGCTTGGCCTCCAACTCGGTGACCACGACGATCGGGAGCACGACCTCGTGCTCGTCGAACCGTGACACGGCGTTGGGGTCGGCCAGCAGGACGCTGGTGTCGAGTACGTAGGTGCGCCTGTCGGACAAGCGGCGCTTAGTGCTGGTCACCACGGAAGGACAGACCCCCTTTGACGACCCCTGAGAGGTCGGGGCGCGACGGAAGCGGTGTCGCTGCGGGATGGGACCGGGCTCTGGCCACGATGCGCGGGCCGAGCTCCGGCCCTCCGCTCCGTCCGTACATGTCCTGCACGGTCGTCCTGGTGCAACGGGCCTCCCGGGTGGCGGTCTCCGTGCCGCTCACTCTGGAAGGGATATGCCCTCGATCACGCGCCGCCATGCCATGGCATATGACGACGTGTTCGTGAACAGAGTCGAACGTCCGGTGATCGCTCCCGCGGACTGTCCTACCGAATCCGACCGGGTGCCGTGAAAAACGGCTCAGCTGCCGTGAAACCCGCTCAGGTCCGGCTCAGGTGCGGTGGTCCGGGTCAGATGCCGACGCCCCGCTCAGATGCCGACGCCCCGCTCGGGTGCCGTGGTCCGGCTCAGGTGCCGTAGCGGCGGTGGCGCGCCGCGTAGTCGCGCAACGCCCGCAGGAAGTCGACCTTACGGAAGGCCGGCCAGTGGACCTCACAGAAGTAGTACTCCGAGTGCGCGCTCTGCCACAGCATGAAGCCCGACAGACGCTGCTCACCACTCGTACGGATCACCAGATCCGGGTCGGGCTGGCCGCGCGTGTAGAGGTGCTCCGAGATGTGCTCGACGTCGACGATCTCGGCGAGCTCCTCGAAGCTCGTCCCCTTCTCCGCGTGCTCCAGGAGCAGCGAGCGGACCGCGTCCGCGATCTCCTGACGGCCGCCGTAGCCCACCGCGACGTTCACGAGTATCCCCGTGTTGTCGTGCGTGGCCTGCTCGGCCTCCTTCAGTACGGACTGGGTACGGGCGGGCAGCAGGTCGAGCGTGCCCACGTGGTGCACCCGCCAGCGGCCGTCGGCGGCCAGGGCGCGCACCGCGCCCTCGATGATGGCGAGCAGCGGGCGGAGCTGGTCCTCGGGCCGGTTCAGGTTGTCCGTGGAGAGCATCCAGAGCGTGACGACCTCGACGTCGGTCTCGGCACACCAGCCGAGCAGCTCCTGGATCTTGTCCGCGCCGGCCTTGTGGCCCTGCTCGGGGGTCCCACCGGAGGCCTTGGCCCAGCGCCGGTTGCCGTCGAGGATGACCCCGATGTGCTTGGGCACCTGGTCGTGGTCGAGGCGGCCTTCCACCCGGCGTGCGTAGAGCCCGTACACCAGGTCGCGCAGGTTCACTGTTCTTAACCCCTCCATGCCGCGGCGGTCCCCGCAGCCGACCACATTACTGCGGACGGGTAACAGGCTCCCAGCCCGGGACTGTCACAAGTACGTGATAAGCAGAGAGACGTGACTGAATCCCCGATCTACACCGCCTCCGCGGACCGCTACGAGCACATGGAGTACCGCCGCACGGGCCGCAGCGGGCTCAAGCTCCCGGCCGTCTCCCTCGGCCTCTGGCACAACTTCGGCGACGACAAGGCGCTCGACACGCAGCGCGCGATCCTGCGCCGCGCCTTCGACCTCGGCGTCACCCACTTCGACCTGGCGAACAACTACGGGCCGCCGCCCGGCTCCGCCGAGCTGAACTTCGGCAAGATCTTCGCCCAGGACTTCGCGCCGTACCGGGACGAGCTGATCGTCTCCACCAAGGCGGGCTACGAGATGCACCCCGGCCCGTACGGCGAGTGGGGCTCCCGCAAGTACCTGATGTCCTCGCTCGACGCCTCCCTGAAGCGGATGGGCCTCGACTACGTCGACATCTTCTACTCGCACCGCTTCGACCCGCACACCCCGCTGGAGGAGACGATGGGGGCGCTCGCCTCCGCCGTCCAGCAGGGCAAGGCGCTGTACGTCGGCGTCTCCTCGTACAACAGCGAGCAGACGGCCGAGGCGGCGGGGATCCTCAAGGACATGGGTGTCCCCGCGCTCATCCACCAGCCGTCGTACTCGATGATCAACCGCTGGACCGAGGACGACGGCCTCCTCGACACGCTGGAGGCGGCCGGCATGGGCTGCATCTCCTTCGTGCCGCTGGCGCAGGGTCTGCTCACGAACAAGTACCTGAAGGGCATCCCGGAGGGGTCGCGGGCGACGCAGGGCAAGTCCCTCGACCCGAACCTGCTCTCCGACGAGGTCCTGCGGCGGCTGCGCGGCCTCGCCGACATCGCGGAGCGGCGCGGTCAGTCGCTGGCGCAGCTGGCGCTGTCGTGGGTGCTGCGCGACGAGCGGATGACCTCCGCGCTGATCGGCGCGTCCAGCGTCGCCCAGCTGGAGGAGAACGTGGCCGCCCTCGCGGGTCCGCCGCTGACGGACGACGAGCTGAAGGAGATCGACTCCTTCGCCGTGGACACCGCGGGCACCAACATCTGGGCCGGCCGGGGCTGAGGCGCGGGTCGGGGGGCCTGGGCGGGGGTCCGGGGCGCGGGTCCGGGGGCCTGGGCGGGGGTGGCCTGGGGCGCGGGGCCGGGGGCCTGGGGCCCGTGGCCCGGGCGACGGGTCCGAGGCGGGGCCCGGGCAAAGAAAACGGGCCGGTCCGTGGGGGGGATACGGACCGGCCCGAGGGGGGGTTTCCACCATAACCCTTCATAAGCGGTGCTGCGTGCCACGCGACACCGCCGGTCCCAGCCGGATTCCTCGGAGCCCAGTCGGGACAAGGGCCGTGGGCCCCTCTGGCGGGTTTGCGCCCCGGCGTGGCGGCGGGTTTCGTACCTCCCAAGAGGGACCCCCACACCAGGGCCTCCGGTTGACGGACGGCCACCGCCCGGAGGCGGCCGCGGCAGGTCAGGCGGCCTGCGCCGCGCGCGGGGCGTCGCCCTGCCGGGCGCCCGCGCCGGCGTGCGGGGCATCGTCCTCCACCGCACGCTCGGCGTCGTCCTCCGCCGCCAGCTGGGCCTCCTTGATCGCGAGGATCTGCGCCATGAAGTGGTCCCCCCAGTCCCCCAGCGGCAGCAGCGCCGTGTTCAGCGACTCACCGAGGGGGGTCACGGAGTACTCCACCCGGGGCGGGACCTCCGGGTAGATCTCCCGGTGGACGATGCCGTCCGCCTCCAGCTCGCGAAGCTGCTGGATCAGCACCTTCTCGCTGACGCCGGCGATCAGCCGCCTGAGCTCCCCGAAGCGGGTCGTGCCGTGCGCGTGCAGCGCCCACAGGATGAGCGGTTTCCACTTGCCGCCGACGACATCGACAGCCGCGTGGAGCCCGCACCCGTACATGATCTTCGCCTTGGCCATCGCCAACTCCTCGTCCGGTCCCGACGCTTCGACTCTTCGACTCTGCCCTCCGGGCAAGGCGGACAGGCCCTGACCTATTCCGCGCCTACCGTCGAAGCATGACGCCATCCACCCCACCACAGGTCAACTGGGCGCGCGCGGACGCCCGGAGGATCCACCGTCAGTTTCTGGCCGAACCCACGGACGCGCCCCCGGCCGCGGTGACCGCCGCGATGCTCGGCGCGCACGCCCAGGTCCTGTCGGCCGCCGAACTGTCCGTCGCCCTGCGCATGGCCGAGGGGACCCGGGCCGACGTACGGGCGGCCCTCTGGGAGGACGGCTCGCTGGTCAAGACGTACGGCCCGCGCGGCACCGTCCATCTGCTGCCCGCCGCCGACCTGCCGATGTGGACCGGGGCGCTCTCCGCGATCCCCACCGGGGCGAACCCGATGCCGCCGGACGTACGGATGACGGCGGAGCAGACCGACGAGGTCCTCGCGGCCGTCGCGGACGCCCTCACCGACACGGAGCTGACCGTGGACGAACTGACGGACGCGATCGTGGCGCGCACCGGCCCCTGGGCGGGCGACCGGGTCATGGACGCCTTCCAGGACAAGTGGCCGCGCTGGCGGCAGATCACCCACCTGGCGGGGCACCGCGGGGTGCTGTGCTTCGGCCGGGACCGCGGCCGGAAGGTCACGTACACCAACCCGGGGGTGCGCCCGGCGGAGGGGACGGGGGCGCTCGGCGACCTCGTGGAGCGGTACCTGTACGCGTACGGCCCGGCCGGCCCCCGGCACTTCGCGAAGTGGCTGGCCGCCCCGTCCGGCTGGGCGACCGGGCTGTTCGCCTCGCTGGCCGAGGCCGGGCGGATCGAGGAGGTGGACTTCGACGGGGAGCCGGGGTGGGTCGTCGCCGGGGACACCGCGTTCCCCGACGAGCGTCCTGCCCGCGGGGTGCGACTGCTGCCGTACTTCGACGGCTTCACCATCGCCTCCCAGCCACGCGAACGGCTCTTCCCCGGCGAGGCGTACACCCGGGTCCTCGCGGGCGGCCAGGCCGGGAACTACCCGGTGCTCCTGATCGACGGCACGGTGGCGGGCGTCTGGCACCAGCGCCGTTCGGGGAAGCGGATCACGGTCACGGTCGAACCGCTGAAACCGCTGAGCGCGACCCGCCTACGTGCCGTGGAGGCCCAGGCCACACGCGTCGCCGCGATCCTGGAGGGCAACGCCGAACTGGTGGTCGACCGGGTGACGGTGGGCCCGCACGCCTAGGGGCCCGGGCCCTGATCCGCCGGACAGCCCCTAGGGCGAGTATCGGGTCGTGGTCGATGGGCAGAGCACGTGTCAGACCACGGCGAGCCGGTCCACCAGCAGCTCCACCCTCGGCGCGGCGTCCTCCGGCAGCAGCCGTCCCGCCCGGGTCAGCGTCGCGAGGCCGTGCAGGGCCGCCCAGAACACCTCGGTGAACAGCCCCGGGTGGACGCCGTCCCCGGCGACCTCGCCCAGGCTCTCCAGCAGAGCGGCGAAGGCGTCCTTCAAGGGCTCCGGGGTGTCCTCGCGCGCGAACGCGAGACCGCCGTCGAGCTGGAACATGGCGTCGTAGACCGCCGGGTTGCGTTCGGCGAAGTCGAGGTAGGTGCGCGCGAGGGCGGCGGCCCGCTCGCGCGGGCCGTTCGCGCCGGAGGCCGCGGCCCGCACCGCCACGGCCATCTCGGCGGCGCCCTGCAGGGCGACGGCGCCGATGATCTCCCGCTTGCCTCGGAAATGGCTGTAGAGGACGGGCTGGCTGTACTCGATGCGCTCGGCGAGCCGACGGGTGGTGACCGCGTCCCAGCCCTGCTGCTCGGCGAGTTCACGGGCCGTCGCCACGATGAGGCGCTCACGTTCCGCCCGTTCGCGCTGCTTGCGTTCCTGTACCGACATGATTCGATCCTAGCATCGCTAGACAATTGAGCGTCAGCAGTACTAGCGTTGCCTCATCAGCTAGCAACACTAGATTTCAGGGGGAGCATCATGTTCGACGCACTCGAGGTCGTCACCACCGTGATCGTCGGCGTGATGGTGGGGGTGGAGTTCTCCGTCGCCTTCGTCATGAAGCCGATCCTCAACGCACTCCCCGAGGACAGCGGCCAACTCGGCCATGCCCACGGAGGCCGGATGCTCGGCGCCGTCATGCCGGTCTGGTACATCGGCTCGCTCGTCCTCGTCGCGGTCTGGGCCGTCGCCGGATGGCACCACCACGGCACCGGCCTCGTCGTCACCGCCGGCGCGCTGCTGCTGCTCAGCGTGGTCATGTCGATCCTGCTGCTCGTCCCGATCAACAACCTGAACAAGACGTGGACCCCTGACAACCGGCCCGCCGACTGGAAGCAGCAGCTGCGCCGCTGGGAGCGCTTCCACTACGTCCGCCTCGCCGTCATCGTCGCCGCCTTCACCCTGCTCGTCGCCGCCCTCGCCTGAGCCCGGGGTCCGGCCCCGCGCCGGCCCCGCGCCGGCGGCCCCACACGACTCGGCAAGCTCCACGAAGCCCCACGAAGCCCCACGAAGCTCACCAAACCGACGAAGACTCGCAAGGAGAAGAACAATGGCGCTGAAGAAGATCAACACCGCACTGGCCGCCGTCTTCATCCTCTTCATCCTCTGGTTCGGGACGGAGTACATCCTGAGCCCGGAGACGACCGCGCCGGGCTACGGCCTGCCGAGCTGGCCGTCCGGCGACGGCGACGGCTTCCTGATCATCAAGGGAATCCGCGACGTCGTCCTGGCCCTGGTCCTGGGCATCCTGCTGGTGACGGGTCACCGCCGGGCGCTGGGCTGGGTGCTGCTGGTGGAGGCCCTCGCCGCGTACGGCGACATGACCAACGTGCTGGCCCACCAGGGCTCCGTGGCCACCGCGCTCGGCGTCCACGGCCTGACCGCGACGCTGATGGTGGTCAACGGCCTGCTGATCATGCGCGAGACCCGCACCATCGCGACCGCTCCGGCAACGCCCGCCCCGCAGCCCGCCTAGGGCCTGTCCGGCGGATCAGGGTCCGATAGGCCGCGGTGTGGATCGGGCCGCTCCCCTTCTGTCCTGCCGGGCGCTAGCGGGCGCGGCGCAGGAGCGTCACACCGTCCCGGGCGGCCACCAGCTCGTACCCGTGCTTCTCGCGCGCGGCGCGCAGCTCGGCCTCCTGCTGTTCGACGGGGTAGGGCCACGGGCCGCTCTTCTGCGGCCAGGCCTCCGGCGGCACGGCGTCGTAGACGATCCACTCGGCCGTCGGAGCGGGCAGCGGGCCGGTCTCCCGGTGGTCGATCCGGCTGTCCACCGGGAACGTCGGGAAGATCACGACCTCGCAGCGCGATGTGAGCTGCGGGGCGAGCCGGTTGGAGGCGGCGACGGTCGCACCGTCCGGCACGCGCGCGAGGAGCGCACGGGCGGCCTCGATGTGGGGTGTGGTCCGCCAGGTGGGCCGCTGGACGAGCTGGGCCAGCGGGAACGACGGGAGCATCGCGGCGGTCACGACGAGGACGGTGGCGAGGGAGGCGCGCACGTTCCGCGCGGACCGGGCGGCGTGCCCGGCCTCCGCGGCCTTCTCGGCGCTCAGGACGTCGACGAGGCCGGCGAAGACGACGGGCATGAGGATGGCGCTGTAGTGGTAGGCGGTGCCCCAGTGGAAGGGGTTCTCGGAGACCATCCGCCACGCGAGCGTGGGGACGGCGATCATCGCGAGCGGCGAGCGCAGGGCGAGCAGCGCGGACGGGGCGAAGACCAGGATCAGGGTCAACGCCTTGACGTCGGGGCGCAGGGCGTCGAGCGGGGCGTGGGCGAGGGTCGAGAGCAGCGAGCCGTGCCCGTCGCCGAGGTTGCCGCCGTGGGCGTAGTCGCCACCGGGGTTGAAGGCGGGCAGCAGCAGCTTGATCTCGATCAGCGAGCCGAGCGTCCCGACGGCGGCGGTGACCATCCCGAGCCGCCGGGCCCCCTTGACCGCGACGTGGACGCCGACGGCGGCGAGGGTGAGACCCAGGTCCTCCTTGATGAGCAGGAGCGGCGCGGCCCAGGCGACGGCGGCGCCCCAGCGGCGGTGGGCGAGCGCTTCGAGGGAGAAGGCGAGCAGCGGTACGGCGAGGGCGACCTCGTGGAAGTCGAAGGCGGCTGCGGAGGCGATGCCCCAACTGAGCCCGTACCCGGCGGCGACGACATGCGCGGCACGGACACCGAGCGCGCGCCGGGCCCAACGGGCCAGGGGGACGACGGCGAGGGCGAGGAGCGCCGACTGGGCGACGAGCAGGCAGAGGGGCGAGGGCCAGAGGCGGTAGAGGGGGGCGAGGGCGGCGAGGAGGGGGTGGAAGTGGTCGCCGAGGAGGTGGAAGCCGGGTCCGCGCAAGGGGACGACGGGCGCGCGGAGTTCGGCGTAGGCGCGGACGGCCTGCTCGAAGATGCCAAGGTCGTAGCCGGTGGTCCGCAGGAGCTGGTGACGGCGCACGGCGACGGTCGCGTAGAGCAGGCAGAGACCCGCGGCCCAGGCCCAGGGGAGGACGGCGGAGCGCCGGTACCAGGGGATGGGTGCCGGAGGGGCCACCGCCTGCGACTCAACGGGCAGTTTGTCAGTCATTGTCCGCATGTGCCTGGATGCTAGGCGGCGGACCTCAGGGGGAGGCGGAGAGCGCGCCGAGGAGCAGCCCGAGCAGAGCGCCACCGATCATGAACGGCCCGAAAGGGATCGCCGACTTCCGACTCCCCCGCCGCGCGAGGACCAGACCGAGCCCGTACAGCGAACCGAGGAGGAAACCCGCGAACGTACCGGCGAAGAGAACGCCCCAGCCGTACCAGCCGAGGGCCGCGCCGAGCGAGAGCGCCAACTTGACGTCACCGAAGCCCATGCCGCTCGGCCGGATCAGGAACAGCACGAAGTAGCCACCGCCCAGGGCGAGTCCACCGAGCAGCGCGTGGAACCAGGACCCGGCGTCGTACGGCAGGAGCTCGGCGCCGAGCAGGAGCAACGGCGTGGCGGCGGCGAGCGGAAGCGTGAGCGGGTCGGGCAGCCGGTGCACGCGTACGTCGACGGTGGCGAGGAGCACGGCCAGGGGCGCGCAGAGCAGCCAGACGGCGAGCTCGGGGCGGGGCCCGGTGGCGGCGGCGAGCGCGGCGCAGGAGAGGGCGGTGAGGAGGGTGGGGGTGAGGGCGGCGGGGGTGAGGGCGGCGGGGGTGAGGGTCCGCAGCCTCAGGGGGCGGGGCGTCGCGGGGGCGGTGGTGGCCTCGGGGGGAGGGGTGTTCGATGGCGCGGGGGCGGTGGTGGTGGCGGTCGAACGGGGGCTCGACGTCGTGGCGCAGGAGCGGCACGCAGGCGCGCCCAGCCAGCCGCGCGCCGGGCCGGCCAGGACGTGGCCCGCCTCGCAGTTGTCGCGCCACGGCTCCTCCGGCTCGACCGACAGTCGGTACGCGGCGCGCGGCACGAGCAGCCCCGTGGCGGCACCCCACAGCGCGGCGACGACGATCAGCGTGACGAACACCCGCCGAACCTACCCGCCCACCCGGCCGCACCGCACCGCACCGCACCGCACTCCACAGATACCGTCTCCCCCATGGGGAGACCGGGGAAGTGGCGCGACGGTACAGGGACCCTGCTCGCCGGGGAGGACCCGATCCCGCTGGAGATCGCGGCCTCCTACCGGGCGAGGCGGCGCGGCCTGCTCGGCCGGGACGGCATCGAGGGCGCGCTGCTCATCACGCCGACGAACAGCATCCACACCTTCGGCATGCGCTTCGCCATCGACGTGGCCTACCTGGACCGGAACCTCACGGTCCTGGACGTCGTCACCATGCGGCCCGGGCGGCTCGGCATGCTGCGCCCGCGCGGCCGGCACGTCCTGGAGGCGGAGGGCGGGGCGATGGCGGGCTGGGGCCTGTGGAAGGGCGCGCGGGTCACGGTGGTCCCGACCCGAGCAGCGTGAAGGCGCCGTACGCACCGGAGGCGAGCGCGAGCCCGGCGAGCACCAGGACCTGGTTGCGCGGGCGGAGCCGTACGAGCGCCACGGCGGCCGGCAGCAACAGACCGAACGCGGGCATCATCAGGCGCGGCCGGGACCCGAAGTACGCGGCGCCGATGAGGGAGATCACGACGACGGCGATCGTGTACACGAGCAGCGGCAGCGGCTGCTTCTGCCGTACGCACAGGGCGACGAGCCAGCCGAGCAGGACGAGCACGGCGCACAGGCCGAGGGCGGCCGGCGGCGGCAGGCCCCAGATGAAGCGGGCGAGGGCGACACCGCCGTCGATGGAGTTGCCCCAGGCGGCCTGGACGTCGAAGTAGGCCGTGGGACTGGACTCGCGTACGCCGACGTAGACGATGTACGCGAGCCAGCCCAGCGGCGCGAGGAGGACACCGGCCGCCATGCGGGCGGGCAGCTTCCGTTCGCGTACGACGGTGACGAGGGCCGTGATGCCGATGGCGGCGATCAGCGCGGCGGCCGTCGGCCGGGTGAGCCCGGCGAACGCGCACAGCGCACCGGCCAGGATCCAGCGCCCGCGCAGCACGGCCAGGATCGACCAGGCGGCGAGGGCGGTGAAGAGCGTCTCGGTGTACGCCATCGACTGGACGAAGGCGGTCGGGTACACGCCCCAGAGGACGGCGAGCACGACCCCGGTCGGCCGGCCCGCGACGTGGGAACCGACGGCGTAGATCCCCCAGGCGGCGGCGAGCGAGGCGGCCCAGGAGACGAGGAGCCCGGCGGTGGCGGCGTCGACGGGGAGAACGGTGGACAGGGCCCGTTCGAGCGCCGGGAAGAGGGGGAAGAAGGCCAGGTCGGAGTGGACGCTGCCGTTGGGGAGGGTGACCTGGTAGCCGTAACCGTTCTCGGCGATCCGGACGTACCAGACGGAGTCCCAGCGGCCGCTCAACCGGTGCAGCCCGTCCTTGCCGGTCGCGACGGCGGCGAGGGCGAGGATCGCGAGGCCGATGACGCGGGTGGCGGCGTAGCCACCGAGGGCGACGGCAGGCGAATCGGGCACTTGGCGCACATCGGGCGAAGGGGGCGGCCGGTCTGGGGACATGCGCTCGATTATGTCCGGCGCCGGGAGGGGGCTTGTACGCGCAGGGGCTTGTACGCGTAGGGGCTCGTAGGCGCGGGGGCTCGTAGGCGCGGGGGCTCGTAGGCGCGGGGGCACGTACGAGAAGGGACTCGTACGCGCGGGGGGCTCGTAGGCGCGGGTCATCCCCCAGGGCGGATGCGGACGAACCTCGCCGCCATGACCGGGCCGAGCTCCCGGACGAGGGCGTGCCCGGGCTCGTGCGGGTACGGCAGGTCGTTGAGGAACGAGGTGACGATGACCTCGTCGACGCCGAGGTCCCCGCGCGCGCTCTGCTCCTCCAGGAAGTCGAGCGTGCGGCGCCAGTCGGCCGCGGCCGGATCCTCCCCGAGGAAGGAACGCACGGTGTTCTGGACGACGTCCCAGAAGAACACGTGCGGGAGCACATCGCCCTGACTGAAGACGTGGGCCTCGTAGGCGTCCCGGAACTCGGGGATGTGCGTCACGAGATCGCTGACCAGTCGCACACTCGGAGATGTCGTCTTCATCGGCAGTCCACTTCGGAGCAGGCCTTGCGCCAGTTCGCACCAGGATGAGGCATGAAGGCATGAGTTATCCACAGGGGATGCGAACCTTCCCTCCTCCGTGGATCGTTGAGGCCATGGCGGTGGAGACGGAGGAGTTGGCGAGGGTCGCCCGGGGCGGGGTGCTCCTCACGGAGTGGGCCTACGGAGCGGGGTGGACACCGGGCCGCGTCGGGAGACGCCTGCGCACGGAAGGCTGGCAGCCGATCTGCCGGGGCGCATGGGCGGCCCCCGGCAAGGACGTGGACTGGCGGGTCCGCGCCAGGGCGCACCAGCTGATGCACCCGGCGTGGGTGTGCAGCCACGCCACGGCGGCGTCACTGCACCGCATCGAGGTACTCGGGGGTCGGGGGGAGGGGGTGGGGGCGGGGGTGGGGCCCCCGGTGGGGCCGGACGGGCAGCCCGAGGTGCTGGACTTCACCGTGCGCCGTCCGCTGTCCTCCCGTACCGGCGAGGGCGTGCGGGTCCACTCCACGGAGTTCCTGGCCGACGGGGACTGCGTCATGCGCGGCGGCCTGCGGGCGACGGGTCCGGCGCGGACGGTCGGCGACCTGATACGGAGCTGCGGCACGCGCGAGAGGGCCGTCGTGGTCGCGGACTCGGCACTGTCGCGGCGCACGGTACGGGGCGTCCGCCGCGAGCCGCTCGTCCACCACGGGGACCTGGCGGCAGAACTGGCCGTCCCGCGTCCGGGCGCGGCCCGAGCCCGCCGCTGGCTCCGGCTCGCGGACCCGGCGTGCGGCTCCCCTGCGGAGACGGTCGCCCGCCTCCACATGCGCGACGCCGGCCTCCGCCCGGAGTCCCAGCCCCTCCTCCGGTCCCGCTCCGGCCGCACCCTGCGCCCGGACTTCCTCTTCCGTACGGTGGGCCTGGCCGTCGAGATCGAGGGTTACGCCTTCCACGGCACCCGCCAGGCCCACGACCACGACATCCGCCGCTTCAACGACCTCGCGGACTGCCCGGAGGTCCGCCGGGTCCTGCGCTTCACGGCACGCGACGTGTTCCGCCGTCCGGACGCCGTGGTCGCGACGATCCGGGCGGTGCTGGGGCACTTGGAGGCAGGGGGTTAGGTCGGGCTGGGCAGCATGTGCCGCAACCCCGCAGCCCACGATCCTCGGCTTCACCGTCCCTTCAGCGACGAGGAGCTGGACGAGGAGCTGGACGAGGAGCTGTTGGAGCTACCAACGACTCTTTCGATGGTGCGCCGCCGTCTGGACAGCGCCCGCGTATAGGCCGTGTCCGGGCACGGAGCTCCGAGACGGTCCCCCTACCTGGGGGTCCGGGCACGGAGCTCCGAGACGGTCCCCCTACCTGGGGAACTACCTCGGGACTCGGCGGCGTTCTCCCGGCATGAACTCCGTACGTGAAACCCCCGACGTCCTGCGCTACACCGCTTTCTCCGACGATCCCGAGGGCGGCAACCCCGCCGGAATCGTTCTCGACGCCACGGGCCTCGGCGACGAGGAGATGCTGGCGATCGCCGCCGAAGTCGGCTACAGCGAGAGCGCGTTCCTCACAGCGCCGTTCGAGGGGGCGGGCTCCGGCGCGTCGGACGCCGGGCGTACGTACAACATCCGCTACTTCAGCCCCAAGGCGGAGGTGCCCTTCTGCGGTCACGCCACCGTCGCGACGGCCGTGGCGCTCGCTGAGCGCATCGGCCCCGGCGACCTGGTGTTCACCACGCGGGCCGGGACCGTGCCGGTCACCGTGACGCGGGAGGGCGGGGCGCTGCGGGCCACGCTCACAAGCGTCGAGCCGCACATCGAGGACATAGCGGCCGAGGACCTGGCGGAGGCACTTGCCGCGCTCGACTGGCCGGCCGGCGACCTCGATCCCGCCCTGCCTCCCCGCATCGCCTTCGCGGGCGCCCGCCATCTGGTCCTGGCCGCCGCGACCCGAGAGCGCCTGGCCCACCTGGCGTACGACTTCGCCCGCCTGGAGGCCCTGATGCACCGGCTCGACCTGACGACGTTGCAGTTGGTCTGGCGCGCCTCTGCGGAGGTGTTCCACGTCCGTGCCCCGTTCCCGGTGGGCGGTGTGGTGGAGGACCCGGCGACCGGGGCGGCGGCGGCCGCCTTCGGCGCGTACGCCCGTGAGCTCGGACTCGTGCCCGAGGCGACGGTTCTCACCCTCCACCAGGGGGAGGACATGGGGCGTCCCGGCGTCCTGACGGTGGAACTGCGTGCGGGCGACCGGCGGATCAGGGTCGGCGGCGCAGGGGCCCGCATCCCGGCCTGATCCGATCGAAAGGCCCTGACCGATCACGTTCGCCGGCTACCGGCCTCACCTGCGAGGGCCTCGTTCCTGGCGGCTGCTATGCCGGGGACGAGGCTTGGTCCGGGAGTGCGGTTGCCGCCGAGAATACGGCGCGGTTGCTGAGAACCCGCATCAGGGCGCCGGCGCGGGGGCCGGTGCCGTGGTGGTCGTCCGGGGGAAGGAGATCTCTACGCGACGGTTCTTGGTGCGGCCTTCCTCCGTGGCGTTGTCGGCGATCGGGTAGTCCTCGCTGTACCCGCGGATGTCGAAGGTCTTCCCCGGTTCGAGCGTCTTCGCCAACTCCAGCTGTACGGCGTCGGCGCGCTGCTTGGAGAGCTTGAGGCCGTGCTCGTAGGTCCCGAGGTTGTCGGTGAAGCCGAAGACGCGGACGCGGCTGGAGTTCTGCTGGTTGATCTCGACGGCGATGGCGGCGATACGGGCGGTGGCGGCGGGGCCGAGCTTGGCGCTGTCCTTCGCGAAGAGGACCTCGGCCTGAAGGGCGAAGGTCACGTCGACGTTGGTGTCCTCGCGGCGCTGTTCGCCCCCTTCCTCCTCGACGACCTGCTTGATGTCGAGGACCTTGGGCGCGGCGAGGGTGGCTCCGTCGGGAAGCATGAGCTCGGGCGAGTTCGCGTCGATCTCGGGGGGCGGGGAGGCGCTGGAGGTGGAGTTGGGGGGATCGTCGGCGAGCACGGGGGTGGCGGGGAGGAGGGTGAGGAGGAGGGATGCGGCGGCGAGGATGGCGAGGCGGTGGGGAGTCATGGCGGCGTCCGTCAGGAGAGTTTGATGGTGCCGGGTTCGAAGGTGGGGAGCTGGAAGCTCACTTCGGTGGTGCCGGCGGGGGGCGCCGGGAACTGCAGAAAGACCTCGGACGAGGCCTGTGCGCGGAAGATGTCGAGGCCTGTGGTGGTCAGGGGCCTACCGTCCGTGTCACGGAGCACGTAGTAGCGCTTCTTCGCGATCCCGTCCACGAGCGTCGCACCGCCCAGGGAATCTCCGTGCTTCAGCACTTCGGTCTCGTTGCCCTTCACTGCTTGCGGAAGCGCACGGCCCCTGTCAGAGGTGTTCTTCAGGCGTCCCTTGACGGTGAGAAAGCCGCCGGCATCACGCTGGGCCGAGGTGATCGTCAGCTCGAAGCCGTCCTGCCCCTTGAGCACGGCCAGAGTCTCCTCCGGAGCCTCGGACTGAGGCTCCTTGTCACCTTCGCTGCTCGTGGGAGTCGACGAGGAACTATTGGTGGGCTGGCTCTTCGGAGGCTCGTCGTCACTGCCGCAGCCGGCTACGCCGAGGACCAGGCCGGCCGCGGTGACTGCCACGGCCCACCTCCTGAGGGCCGTCGTTGCGTACCGAACACTCATGAACGGGATTCCTTCGCTTCTCAGTCGGCGAGTCGAACAGTGAAGAGGTCAGCAGCGCTGGGGAGTTCCGGCTCGTCAGGGTCGATCGTCCAGGGGACACCGTCGCATGAGAGACCGAGAATCGGGGCGGGTTCCGTCGGGGTGGGCTCAGGGTCCGGGTCCGGGTCCGGGTCGGGGTCGGGGTCGGGGTCGGGGTCGGGGTCGGGCGGCTCAGGCTCCTGAGTCGGTTCGGGAGCCTCGAACGTGCACCGTGGTTCGAGCACAGCGGTCGCCGTGGCCGTGGCGTGCTGGTTCTCCGTACCCGGGATGATGGAGTCACCGACAGAGTCCAGGGTGCGCACCTCCACCCGGAATCCCGGCTCCCCGAAGGGGAGGGGGACACACGCATCACCCGAGAGTTGCGCGTCGTTCTTGGCCGCGAAGGAGGCCGCGCGCCCGCAAGCGGCGTCCACGTCGTACTCCTCGCCCGAGAGGAAGTCACCCCATTGAGCGGGGTCGAGGATGACTCCCAACCAGCCGTCCCGCAGCTGATCGCGGGCGTCCTGGGCAGCGGCAAGTGCCGCGGCGTCTGCCGCGGTCTGAGCACCGTTCCGGGTGGCGGCCGCCTGGCCCACGGCAAAGTACGCGAACGCGAGAAGGAGCAGGCCCGCCATCACGGTGATGTAGACGGGGAAAGCCTGCCCTGAGTCGTTGTGTCTGCCGGCCCGCACTAATCGATCAGGTCGGCGATCTTGTTCGAGATCGCCGTCCGGATCGTGTTGCCGATGCTCGTACCGCTGATCGCGACCACGATCGCCACCACCACCACGATGATCCCCAGGTACTCGACCGCCGTCTGGCCCCGGTCGTTCGTCGTCCTCGTGCGGAGCCATCCGCCGAAGTGCACCTTTGCCTTCGTCGCAGCCTTCAGCATGAGGTCGCTCATGGTCGTCGTCCCCTCCGGATTCGTACATCCCCGTGCCGATGCCGTTGCCGAGTTCGGCACGCGCACGGTACGCCCCCACCCCCTCCTCCCCACAGGGCCCGTAGGCCCAAACCCGGGCCCATGTCGGGTTGTCGGTCATGATGCCGCCCTCGTGCCCAGCCAGGCGGCTATGGCCTCGCTTCGTGAGGTGGCGTGGAGTTTGGCGAAGATGCGGTTGATGTGGTTCTTGACCGTCTTCTCGCTGATGAAGCATGCGTCGGCGATCTGTCGGTTGTTCAGGCCGGACGCGATCAAGTCCATCACCTCCCCCTCCCTCACGCTCAGTCCAAAGCGTGCCACATTCGGTTGCACATGCGAAGGTACTCCGCCAAATCTCAATGAAGTCGAGACGATTGGTCGCACCAAACCATGTGCAGTCGCACCTCTCCCGCGCACTACCCCCACCAACGCGTTTGCCGCCGTCGGTGTGAAGCGCGCCCGGCCCGCTCGTACGTCGCGGACCGCCGTCACCAGTTCCTCCGCCGTGAACTCGCCGTGCACCAGGTAGCCCCCGGCCCCGAGGCGCAGCGCCTCCTGTACGACCTCGGTCTCCGCGCTGTACGTCAGCATCAGAACCGGGGCCACCCCGACCAGGTACGGGAGGGCTGTCAGGCCGTCGACGATCGGCATGCGGACGTCCAGGAGGACCACGTTCGGGCGGTGGCGGCGGGTCTCGTCCATCGCCGTGCGGCCGTCGGGGGCCTCGGCGACGACACGGATGTCCGGGGTCGCCGCGTGCAGCAGGGCGCGCAGGCCCGCGCGGACCACCGGGTTGTCGTCGGCGACGAGCACCGTGAGCGTCATCGCGCCGCCACCCCCTCGACCGGGAGTTCCAGGCGGACTTCCGTGCCCCGCGCGAGGCTTCCGCCGCCCCGCCCGATCCTGATCCGCGCACCCACGCCCGCCGCCCGCTCCACCATTCCGACCAGGCCGAAGTGGCCGGTGCTGCGCAGGCCGTCGAGGGTCGTGCCCGGGGGCAGGCCGCGGCCGTCGTCGCGGACGCTGATACGGAGAAGGCCCTCCACCACTCCCGCCGAGACGTCCACCCGCGTCGGGCGGGCATGCCGGCCCGCGTTCTCCAGGGCCTCCGACGCGATCGTGAGCAGTTGTCCGGCCACGGCCGACGGGACCGCAGGGGGTGCTGCCCCCTCATCCACGTAACTCGTCCTGATGCCCGAGCGTCGGGCGAAGTCCCGCACCCGGTCCGTCAGTTCCGAGGTCAGGTCCACCTTCACCCCGCCGTACGGCACTCCCCGCAGGCCCGCCAGCAACTCCCGCGACTCCTCCACCGCCCTGCGCGCAGCGCCCGCCACCGCCCTCGCCTGCCCGCGCGGGTCCGGCGACTCCGCCAGGGCGTCCGCCTGCAGTGCCAGGCCGTGCAGGGTCTTCGCGACCGAGTCGTGCAGGTCGCGCGCCAGGTGGGCGCGTTCCTCCTGCGCCGCCTGGGCGACCGCTAGGGCCCGGGCCGCCGCGCCGTATCGGAGGAGGAGGTTGCGGAGGGTGACCCCTAGCGCGCCCGCGATCACGCTCATGCCCGCGAGCAGCCCGGAAGCCCCGAGCGCGGGAGCCCCCCGCTCGGACTCCCCCAGCCCGGAAGCCCCCAACCCGGACTCCCCGAGCCCCGCCACGTAGGCCGTCAACACGATCAGCGACTGGAAGCCGGCGAAGGAGGCCGCCCCCCGCCGCCCGTACGCGAGTCCCGCCAGCAGCGGGGTGGTGCACACGCCGACGTACCCCAGCACGCTGTCCGGGCCCGCCGTGACGAGGAGCAGCGAGCCGACGAGGGCGTCCGCCGCGAGCAGGGTGGGGTGTCGGAGCAGCACGGGGCCGAGCCGTTCCCAGTTTCGGAACATCGCGTACGAGACGACGAGCGTGACGAGTACGGCCGTAGCGACCAACCAGCCCACCGCCAGGCCCGCTCCGCCCGCCCCTCCCGCCCCCAGAAGGGCATACGGGGTCCCCAGCGCAATCAACGCCAACCGAAGGCCCACGACCTGTCGGCACATCGCCCGCAGGGCGTTCATCTCGACATCCACCGCCATCGTTCACTCCCCCGTGATCGAGCCGAGGTTCGTGCCCGTGCCGAGGAACAGGCCCGCGCCGAGCAGGATCATCGTCGCCGGGACCATCAGGGTCGTGATCACCATCGTGGCCTTGGGGACCGCCTTGGCGGCCTTCCGGCGGGCGTTCTGGGCGTCGGTCCTGCGCATGTCGTTGGCGATCTGTATCAGGGTCTCCACGATCGGTGCGCCGAGCTCCTCGCCCTGTTGGAGGGCGGTGACGAACTGGGCGACCTGCTCGCTGTCGTTGCGTCGGCGCAGTTCGTCGAAGGCCTGACGCCGGCTGACGCCCATGTCCATCTGCCGCAGCGTGATGCGCAGTTCGTCCGCCCACGGTCCTTCGTACTTCTCCGACACCCGGTCCAGGGCCTGCCGGAAGCCGAGCCCGGCCGACACGACCACCGCCAGCACGTCGAGGAAGTCCGGCAGCGTCCGCTCGATCTGGTCCTTGCGGATGCGGATCGCCGACCAGATGCCGACCTCGGTCCAGAACGCGCCGAAGGCGAAGAGCAGCAGCGCGACGAGGATGTCGCCGTTGGAGAGCATGATCAGACCGCCGAGGCCGCCGAGGCCGCCGTAGACGGCGCGCCGGGCTCCGTAGCGGTCGATGGTGAGGCCGCCGGGGTTCCCCGCGAGGTCGATGCGGCGGCGGACGGCGCCGACCCGCTTGGGGCCCATGGCCCGCAGGACGGCGGCCGAGTAGCGCATGCCGAGCCGGTCCACGACGGAGTCGACGGCGCCGGTACGGGTGGAGCCGACCTCCAGGGCGAGTTGGAGGTCGTCGGGGAGTTTGGCGTCGGCCCGGTAGAGGCGGATGCCGTAGAGGATGCCGGTGACCGACACAGCGGCGGCCAGTGCGAGAAGAAGGTCCATGGTGCGTGCGCCCCTCACACGTCGATCTTCGAGAAGCGGCGGATGATCACGAAGCCGACGGCGTACAGCGTGAACGCGGCGACGACGGCGAACTGGCCGAGCCCGGAGCCGGTCATCCGGTCCAGTGCTCCCGGCTGCATGTTGTCGATGAGGAGCAGGGAGCCGATTCCGATGACCGGGACCGCGTACGCCGTCAGGCTGACCTGGGACAGTTGCGTACGGACCTCCCTACGGGTCTCCTTGCGCTCCTCCAAGGTCTCGGTGAGGTTGCGCAGCGAGGAGACGACGGTGCCGCCCGCCTTGTTGGCGAGGACGAGGGTGGTGACGAGGACGACCAGCTCGCGGGAGGGCAGGCGTTCGGCGAGTTCGCCGAGGGCGTCGTCGAGGGAGGTGCCGACGGCGAGCTGCTGGGCGACCTTCTCCAGTTCGTCGCCCGCGGGTGCGTCGAGTTCGTCGGCGGCCATGCTGAGGGCCATCCGCAGGGCGAGTCCTGCCTGGGTGGCGTTGGCGAGGATCCGGGACAGCTCGGGCAGCTGGTTGATGAACTTCTCGATCCGCTTCTGGCGTTGCCAGTTGAGGAAGCCCAGGGCCAGCCATACGCCGAGCAGCCCGCAGATCGGACCGAAGAACGGGGAGAGCGCGGCCTGACCGGTGATCCAGAGGGCGATCACGAGGACCGTCATGGCGACGACGAACTCGCCGGGGGTCAGGTCGAGGCCGGTGGCGGAGATCCGTAGCTCCAGGCGGCGGCCGAACGCGGTGCGCCGTACGCGCCGGTCGATGCCCCGGAAGCGGCGTCTGCGGCGGCCGGTGGCGGCGGGTTCGCCGCTCTGGGTGAGCCGGGCGACCAGGGCGGCGCGGTCCGCGGTGCCGCGCGCGTACGTGTGGATGCCGAGCACCCCGAGGACGCAGGCGAGCAGCACGACGCCGGTCACCAGCCACGTCGACGTGTTCATCTACGGCCCCTCCTCGTCATGACGGCCCTTCCTACTTCGCTTCTCGGGTGGTGAGCTGGTCGTCGGTCGCGGCGACGCCGAAGGCCTGCGGGATCGGCTGGCCGGCCAGGTAGAGGCGGTCGGCGACCCGGCGGGGCAGCGGGTGGTACTCGTACACGCCGTGGACCCGGCCGTCGGCGGCGAGGGGCTGGGCGCGGAAGGCGCAGACGGTGGCGAGGGTGAAGCGTTCGCGGGCGGTCGACGCGAGGACGGCGATCTCGGTGACCCGGCGGGTGCCGTCGGGGTGCCGGGTGAGCTGGACGAGGACGTCGACGGCGCTGTTGATCTGGTCCCTGAGGGCCTCGAAGGGGACCTTGACCTCGGACATCGACGCGAGCGTCTGCAGTCGCATCAGCGCGTCCTCGGCCGAGTTGGCGTGGACGGTGGCGAGGGAGCCGTCGTGGCCGGTGGACATGGCCTGGAGCATGTCGAGGGTCTCGCCGCCGCGGACCTCGCCGACGATGATGCGGTCGGGGCGCATGCGCAGGGAGTTGCGGACGAGGTCGCGGATGGTGACCTGGCCCCGGCCCTCGATGTTCGGGGGGCGGCTCTCCAGTCGGATGACGTGGGCCTGCTGGAGCTGGAGTTCGGCGGAGTCCTCGATGGTGATGACCCGTTCGCCGTCCGGGATCAGTTCGGAGAGCGCGTTGAGGAGGGTGGTCTTCCCGGTGCCGGTGGCGCCGGAGACGATCACGTTGAACTTGGCCTGGACGAGCCCGGAGAGCAGCAGGAGCATCTGTTCGTCGAGCGAGCCGAGGCCGATCATCTCGCGGAGCGTGTACGCGCGGGGGAAGCGGCGGATCGTCAGGGTCGCGCCGGTCAGGGAGAGCGGCGGGATGATCACGTTGACGCGTTCGCCGGACGGCAGCCGGGCGTCGACCATCGGGTTCGACTCGTCGACGCGGCGGTTGACGGTGGAGACGATCCGCTCGATGGTCTGCATCAGCTGCTCGTGGGAGGCGAAGCGGAGCGGCAGCAGTTCGACACGGCCGGCCCGCTCGATGTAGATCTGGTCGGGTCCGTTGACCATGATCTCGGTGATCGAGGCGTCTTCGAGGAGCGGTTCCAGGACGCCGAGGCCGAGCGCCTCGTCGACGACGCGGCGGATCAGCTGGGCCCGTTCGGCGGTGGAGAGGACGGGGCCCTCGCGGCTGATGATGTGGCCGAGGACGCGTTCGAGGCGGGCGCGCCGCTCGGTGGCGACGAGCGCGGACATCTCGGTGAGGTCGATCTCCTCCAGGAGTTTGGCGCGGAAGGAGGCCACGAGGTGGCCGTCCTCCCTGGCTCCTCCCGCGCCGCCCTCGTCGGGGGCGCTGATACGGGCTCGCAGGCTCATGGCTACTCGCCCTCCTCGGGCACGGGCAGGGTGGCGGTCTTCTCGATCCGTCCGAAGTCCCAGAAGGGGACGACGGACGGGATGTCCACGGAGACGGTCGCGACGGCCTCGCCGCCGCCCTCGACGACGTCGACCCGCGCGCGTGCGGCGATCCAGTCGCTCATCGCGGCCCGGCCGGCCGGCTCCGGGCCGATCGTCGCGTCGTCGTGGCCGGCGGCCCGCGCCGCGGCGCGCGCTCCGGTGCCCGCCTGCTGGGCGGCGTACGCGGCGAGGCCGAGCTGGATGCCCGCGAGGGCGATGAGCAGGAGGATGGGCAGGAAGCCCAGGTACTCGACGGCTACTTGACCCCGATCGCGCGAGGTGAGGGGGCGGACGCGCGAGGTGAGGGCGCGGACGCGGGCCTCGCTTCCGCCCCGGTCGATTCCCTGGTCGCTTCCACCCCAGCCGTCCCCCCAGTCACGTCGGCTCATCCTCCGCCCACCTCCTCCCGTACGGCTCCGGCCTCGCCCGTCACCCGGAACGGGAAGGCGATGGCGCCCGGGAAGAGGACCGGGACCCTCAGCTCCACCGTCGCCCGGGCCATGTCTCCCGAGCCGGGGCAGTCCACCCGCGCCGACCTCGACCACGAGCCGCCCAGGTGGCGCTTCCCCGCCGCCACGTAGTCGCCGTCCACGGCACAGACCCGTGCCGCCTCGTCCGCCGCGTTCGCGGCCAGCGTGAAGGTGTAGCCGACCAGGACGCACTGCCAGAGCAGGACGAGCGTGATCAGGATGAGCGGGACCATGCCGAGGAACTCGACGGCCACCTGCCCCCTGTCGTCCCGCCGTGTACGCCCCGAAGTCGGCATGGTTCAGCGCCCGCCCTTGCCGCGGGTCAGCCGGGCGAGCTGCTTGCCGGATCCGAGCTGCTTGCCCGGCCCGAGCGCGGGCCGCTGGTCGGCGGCGGACGGCGGGCCGACGAGCCCGAGTTCGCCGGCGAGCGACCAGAGGGCCTGCTTCACGCTCGATCGGGCGTCGAGCTCGTGCATGCGGCCGGCGTCGACGACGCCCTGCAGCTCCTTGAAGTTGGCGGGGACCACGACGCCCGCCATCCGCGTCCCGGTGATCTTCTGGATCAGGGCGGGCTGGATCTCGGTGCCGCGCGTGTGCCGGTTCACCACGACCGTCGTCTCCTCCGCCTTGCGGATCTGGAGGCGGTCCCACATCCGTACGGTCCGCTTGGCCGCCCGTACGGCGACCACGTCAGGGGTGGTGACGAGGAGCGCGGTGTCGGCCGTCTCGACGGCCGCCGCGTTGGCGCCGTTGAGGTACGTGCCGCAGTCGACGACCACGACGTCGTAGCGGGAGCGGAGGGCGCCGACGATCTGGCGGGCGGAGCGGTCGGCGACGTCCTCGCCGCGTTCGCCGTCGCCGGGGGCGAGGAGGAGGGCGATGCCCGTCTCGTGGACGTACACGGCGTCCTGGAGGACGCGCGGCGAGATGTCGTCGACGGCGGCGAGGTCGGCGACGGAGCGGCGGAACTGGACGTCGAGGTACGAGGCGATGTCGCCGCCCTGGAGGTCCATGTCGACGAGGGCGACGTTGCGGCCGGAGGCCCGGGAGGCCAGGGCGAGCTGGACGGCGGTGACGGTGGTCCCGACGCCGCCCTTGGCGCCGCTGACGGTGACGACCGTGCCGCCGGGTCCTGAGAACACGTCCGCGCCGCCGCCGAGGTGGCGGCGGACGCCGACGGACCACTGGGCGGCGGCCTGGACGCGGCTGGCCAGCTCCTCGTACCCGAGGGGGAGGGTGACCAGGCCGCGGGCGCCGGAGTCCATGGCGGCGGAGAAGAGCACGGGGCTCGCGTCGGCGGTGATGAGGACGACGCCGACGGCGGGGAAGCGGAGGGCGACCTCGCGGACGAGTTCGAGGGCGGGGACCGGGCCGATCCGCTCGTGTACGAGGACGACTTCGGGGAGTTCGTCGAGGGACTGGGCGGCCAGCCGGGCGAGGGTGTCGACGAGCTGGGTGGAGTCGGCGACGGGCGGGGCGGGCTCGGCGCCGGGGAGCTGGCTGAGGAGGCTGATGACGGCGCGGGCCGCGTCGGGGTCGGCGACGGCCGGCAGGATCCTGGTGGTCATACCGGCCTCACTTGTCCTTGTCGAGCGTGTAGGTGCGGTCGTCGGGGGTGAGGGTGGGCTCGGTGCCGGGGGCGACGAGGGCGAGCCGTACGTGCTCGGCGAAGGACTCGGCGTACGCGACGCGCTGGGTGTCGATCGTGGAGAGCGCGAAGGTGATCGGGACGGCTTCGGTGGGGCCGTTGCTGCGGTCGGTGCGGTCGGTGATCGGGGTGAGCTTGCCGACGTCGAGGACGCGGGCGTTGCTGACGATGACCTTGGACTGGGCGGCCTTGCCGCCCTTCTCGCCGGCGAACGTGGCGTAGATGTTGACCGTGGCACCGGGGGTGATCTTGCCGGCGACTCCCGTGGCGGCGTCGATCATGATGGCGATCTCCTGCTGGCCGGGCTGGAGCGCGGGCCGCCGGACGATCATGTCGGACTGGAGGAGGGAGCCCGCTTCGAGCGTGGTGACGGCGATCTTTCCGCGGATCTGGTCGAGGTCGGTGACGGCGGTCTTCGAGAGCCAGCGCTTCGGCATCGAGATCTCCTCGAACTGCCCGTCGTCCAGCGGGGTGTAGGGCGCCACGTCACCCTTGACGCGGTACGCCGTCACCTCGGGTCCGACCTTGGCGTTCACGTCGTCGATCACGGAGAGGACGCCGGCGAACGCGCCGAGGGCGCACAGGACGGACAGCAGCAACAGGATGACGCCACGACGCTGGCGGGAGTTCATTGCCGGACAACCTCGATCGGGGGTACGTGTGGCTCAGCGGACGGGGAACGTGGCGGACGGGGACGAAGACTCCGGGGCGGCGGAGGCGGGCGGAGCGCCGGAGGCTAGTGGGGCCGGTGGGGCCGCAGAGGCCGGTGGGGCGAGCTCACGAGGTTGACGCGCGGAGGCGACCGGCAGGGCGCCCTGCGAGCCGGTCGAGGCGGCTGCGGGAACGCGCCGCAAGGCGGTCTGCGGACCGGCCTGCGGAGCAGCCTGTCGGACACCTGGGTAGGCAGCTTGGGAAGCGGCCTGGTGGACAGGCGGTGCCGGCGGAGCGACCCACGGGGCCGCGCAGAAGCCGCAGCGGTCGCCGATGAGTTCCATCCGGCACCAGTGGCAGGTCTCGCGCCGTACGGAGGCGACCAGTCGGTGGAGTACGGCGATGTCGGGGAGGTACGCGGTGAACTCCACCAGCCGTCCGGTCCCCCACCACCGGGGCGACTCGGCGGGCAGCGGCGCCTCGTGGACGGCCTGGACCTGCCAGGTCGGGGCCAGCGTGCCGGTAGGCCAGTCGGTCTGCAGCTGGCCCCTGGCGAGGACGAGCTGGGTGGCGAACTCGGGTCCCGCGGGCGGTTCGACGCCCGCGCCGATCCGTACGAGCTGCGGGACGGGTCCTGCGAGCACGGCGAACTGGGCGCCGGGGAGCCAGCCCTTGACGTGGGACTTCAGGCCGACGGGGACGCGGTCCAGCTTGGCGACGGAGCCGAGGACGGCGCCCGCGTAGATGTAGTGGGTGAGCAGCCGGGCCGCGGAGGCGACGACGCCGGGGCTGAAGTCGCAGACCGAGAGCTGCCGCAGCTGCCGGGCCAGTACGGCGGTGCCCAGCGGTGGCAGATCGGTCTTGACCAGGGCGATCCGGTCGCTCTCCAGGAGGGAGCGGATGGCGTGCAGTCGCTGTTCGGCGGGTTTCGGCAGGGAGCTCGGGCAGAGGACGATCACATGGCCGTAGCGGTCGACCAGGAGTTGGAGATCGGCCACGGCGGAGGCGAGGGGCCGGCTCTCGGGCGCGGGCAGGACGGCGGCGGTGGGTGTCTGCTGGTCGGTCGGTGGCAGCACCAGATCGGCACTGGTGACCGCGATCGCTGTCGGCACGTCGGGCTCCCCGTCCCCATGTCCCCATGACTCACTGCGTTCACTGCGTTACTGCACAGCGCGATGCTGGCACTTTATCCACGACCTGCGGGGTGGTGAACACACAATCCGCCAAGCACAACGAGAAATCTGGGCCCGATTGGGCCTCGCCACGGCCCTTGCGATGGGCCCCCGACCGGGCCCGACGCCAGGCCCTCCCTGGGCCTTCCCCTAGGTCTCCCCTAGGCCCTCGGACCCACCCACCCAACTCCCCTTCCCCGCCAGAGGTCTTGACAACTCGATTGGTCTGGACCAGCTTGTTCCCCCAAGCGGTGGCCACCGTTCCCGACCCTCCCTCCCTCTCCCTCCCTTCCCCTCCCGTACCCCTCCCCAACTCCCCCACCGGAGGCAGCAAGTGGACCGCACCACCACACGCTCGCGCAGATGGATCGGCGGCGCCCTCGCGCTCGCCGTCGGCTCCGGGCTCGCTCTCGTCGGCGGCGCCGGCACCGCCCAGGCCGCGGACGTCAACGTGGCCAGGAACGCGGGCTTCGAGTCCGGCATCGCCAACTGGACCTGTACGGCCGGAAGCGGCGCCGCCGTCTCCTCGCCCGTACGGACCGGGGCGGGCGCCCTCAAGGCGACCCCGGCGGGCCAGGACAACGCCCGCTGCAGCCAGGTCGTCACCGTCAAGCCCAACTCGACGTACACGCTGAGCGCCTGGGTGCAGGGCGGGTACGCCTACCTCGGCGCGACCGGCACCGGGACCTCCGACGTCTCCACCTGGACCCCCGACAGCACCTCCTGGAAGCAGCTGACCACCACCTTCACCACCGGCGCGAGCACCACCCAGGTGACCGTCTACACCCACGGCTGGTACGGACAGGCCGCCTACCACGTCGACGACGTCTCCGTCTTCGGCCCCGACGGCGGCGGCCCTGTCGACCCCGACCCGGTCGTCCCGTCGACCCCGGCCGGCCTCGCCGCCGGCTCGGTCACCTCGTCCTCGGTCGCCCTGAGCTGGAACGCCGTCTCCGGCGCCACCGGCTACAAGGTGTACCGCGACGGCTCCCTCGCGCAGACCGTCTCCGGCACCTCCGCGACCGTGACGGGCCTCGCGGCCAACACCACGTACCAGTTCCAGGTCGCCGCGACCAACGCGGCGGGCGAGTCCGCGAAGTCGAACGCCGTCTCCGCCCGCACCAGCGCCACCAACCCGGGCCCCGGCCCGTCCGTCCCGAAGCACGCCCTGACCGGCTACTGGCAGAACTTCAACAACGGCGCGACCGTCCAGAAGCTGCGGGACGTCCAGGCGCAGTACGACATCATCGCCGTCTCGTTCGCCGACTCGACGACCACGCCCGGCCAGATCGTCTTCAACCTCGACCCGGCCGTCGGCTACGCCTCCACCGCCGACTTCAAGGCCGACGTCACCGCGAAGAAGGCGGCCGGCAAGTCGGTCATCATCTCCGTCGGCGGCGAGAAGGGGAACGTCACGATCAACAGTGACGCCTCCGCGACCGCCTTCGCCGACAGCGCGTACGCCCTGATGCAGGAGTACGGCTTCAACGGGGTCGACATCGACCTGGAGCACGGCATCAACTCCACGTACCTGACGAAGGCGCTGCGCCAGCTCTCCGCGAAGGCCGGCTCCTCGATGGTCCTGACGATGGCCCCGCAGACCATCGACATGCAGAACACGGGCACCGAGTACTTCAAGACCGCGCTCGCCGTGAAGGACATCCTCACGGTCGTCAACATGCAGTACTACAACAGTGGTTCGATGCTCGGCTGCGACGGCAAGGTCTACAGCCAGGGCTCGGTGGACTTCCTCACCGCGCTCGCCTGCATCCAGCTCCAGGGCGGCCTCGACGCCTCCCAGGTCGGCCTGGGTGTGCCGGCCTCGACCCGGGGCGCGGGCAGCGGCTACGTCGACCCGTCGATCGTGAAGAACGCGCTCGACTGCCTGGCCCGCGGCACCAACTGCGGTTCCTTCAAGCCCTCGCAGACCTGGCCGAACCTGCGTGGTGCGATGACCTGGTCGACCAACTGGGACGCGACGGCCGGCAACGCCTGGTCCAACGCGGTCGGCCCGCACGTCCACAACCTGCCGTAACCGGCAGATCGAAGAGACAGCCCCCGCAGCGCCGTCGCTCCCCGCGACGGCGCTGCGCCGTGTCTCAGGCGGGCAGCGGCCGGTACCCGCGCAGGGCCAGGTCCAGCTGCCGGGCCCACTCGTCGGCGCGGTCGGTACGGCGGCCGTCGACCTCGCAGGTGTACGCGGAGCCGTCGTGCAGGGTGAGGGTGACGCCGATGCCCCGGCCGCGCCGGGTCCGGCCCCACGCGAAGGACGCGATCTCCGCCCAGACGAACTCCGCCTCGACGTCGGAGACCACGAAGACCACCCCCTCGGCGTCGACGACGATCCCCGAGGTCTTGTCGGCGGCCTCGAACGTCGGCGAGGGCCCCGGCGGCCCGGCGGGCCGCGGCGGCACGACGAGGGTCGGCTGCGCGTGTACGGGAAGAGACCCGGGGACCTCGTCACGAACGCCGACAACGGGACCCGGCACCGGGACGACCAGCGTCGGCACCGGTGTCACAGGTGTCGCCGGCGGCGGCGCGAGCTCCCCGTCCCCCGCGAGCGCGTCGAGCAGCTGGGCCGGTGCGGGTCGCTCGGCCGGCTTCTTGGCGAGGCAGCGCCCCACGAGGCCGCGCAGCGCCTCCGGTACGGAGCCCAGGTCCGGGGCCTCGTGGACGGAGCGGTACATGAGCCCCATCGGCGTCCCGTCCCCGAAGGCCCGCCCCCCGGCGGCCGCGACGAGGACGCCGCCGAGCGCGAACACGTCGGCGGCGCCCGTAACCTCCTCGCCGAGGGCCTGTTCGGGCGCCAGGTAGCCGGGGGTGCCGAAGGCCGTTCCCGTGGCGGTGAGACGGGTCGACTCCAGGGCGCGGGCGATCCCGAAGTCCAGGACCCGGGGGCCGTCCGCGGCCATGACGATGTTGCCGGGCTTGAGGTCGCGGTGGACGAGCCCGCAGCCGTGGATGGCCTCCAGCGCCTCGGCAAGGGCGGCGCCCAGCGACCGGAGCCCCCGCTCGTCCATCGGGCCCTCGGCCGCGAGGAGGCCGGCGAGGGTGGGTCCTGGGACGTAGGCGGTGGCGAGCCAGGGCGCCTCGGCGTCAGGGTCCGCGTCGACGACCTGCGCCGTGTGGAAGCCGCCGACCCTGCGGGCGGCGACGATCTCGGCACGGAAGCGCTCGCGGAACCCGGCGTCGGCGGCGAGTTCCGGCCGGGCCACCTTGACGGCGACGGCACGGCCGCCGCGCGAACGCGCCAGCCAGACGGTACCCATCCCGCCTTCGCCGAGCTTGCGTTCGATCTCGTACGTGCCGATCAGCATCCCCACGCGGGACAGTATCGCCGACCGGGGCAGCCCGCCGCCCGGCCGGCTCGGCCACCGAGGGCAGCTCGACTACCGGGCAGCTCGGCCACCGAGCGGCTCGGCTACCGAGCGGCTCGGCTACCAGGGCAGCTCGCGCACCTGCTGGACGCACAGCACCACGAAGAGCAGCCCCGCCGCGCCCAGCATCCCGTTGCTCAGGTACCCGTTGCGCCACTCGGCGGGCGTACGGGAGGAGTTGAGGAGCTGGATCAGGGTCAGCGCCAGGAACGGCATGAAGAACGCGCCGATCACGCCGTACACGATGACCAGGCCGAACGGCTGGTCCAGGAAGAGCAGCGCGATCGGCGGGAACGTCAGCCAGAGCAGGTACGCGCGGAACGGCAGGGACCGGTCGCGGGGCGTTCCGGCGGGGACGAGCGTGGGCCGGTAGTGCGCGACGAAGTCGGCGAACATCAGGCTGACGCCGTGCCAGACCCCGATGAGGGAGGTGAAGGAGGTGGCGAAGAAGCCGATCAGGAAGAGCTTGGCGGTGGCGTTCCCGTACCGCTCGGACAGGATGGCGCCGAGGTCGAGGAGCCCCTTGTCGCCCTTGGCGAGCGCGAGGCCGGAGGAGTGCAGCAGCTCGGCGCCGACGAAGAGCATCGCGACGACGAAGATGCCGGTGGTGAGGTAGGCGAAGCGGTTGTCGATCCGCATGACCTTCATCCAGCTGGTGTCGCGCCAGCCCTTGGCGTTGACCCAGTAGCCGTACGCGGCCAGGGTGATGGTGCCGCCGACGCCGCCGATGAGGCCGAGGGTGTAGACGAGGGAGCCGTCGGGGAGCACCGGGACGAGACCGGCGAGGGCGTCGCCGAGGTGGGGTGTGACCCGGATCGCGAGGTAGACGGTGACCACGAACATCACGCCGACGAGGACGGTCATGACCTTCTCGAAGACGGCGTACCGGTTGAACCAGACGAAGACGAGGCCGACCAGTCCGCAGAGCACCGCCCACGCCTTGAGGTCCATGACGTCGGGGAAGAGGGCGCCGAGGGGCAGGGCGCTGGAGGACATCGCGGCCGCGCCGTAGACGAAGCCCCACACGATGACGTAGCCGACGAAGTAGACGGTGGTCCAGGCGCCGAGGCTGCGCCAGCCGTCGAAGAGGGTGCGGCCGGTTGCCAGGTGCCAGCGGCCGGCGGCCTCGGCGAGGGAGATCTTGACGAGGCAGCCGATGACGGCGGCCCAGAGCAGGGTGTAGCCGAACTTCGAGCCCGCGATCAGGGTCGCGACGAGGTCTCCGGCGCCGACGCCGGTGGCGGCGACGACGATGCCGGGTCCGATGTGGCGCCAGGAGGACTTGCGCGGGGCTTTCGTCCCCTCGACGTCTCCCGGGCCCTCCTCTTGAGCGATCTCCGCCATGTCCGCCCCGCCTTTCGCCGACCTGTGTGATCTCCTGTGGAACCCGGTCACCCAAGCGGCTATGGCGCGTTGGCGCAAGAGGGCGTGGCCGAACCGCACCCTTGACCCGTCCATGTCATGGCCGCACGATGTGCGGGACACCCCGCACAGCCACAGCAAAGCCACAGCACAGCCACCGCACAGCCACCGCACAGCCACCGCACTGTCACTGCACAGCCCCGCACCCGCGCTACCCCCGCACAACAACTGCTCAGCCCGCACAGCCCCCGCACGGCTTGTCGCACCCCCCACACTCCCCACCCAGGAGACAGCATGCGACTTCGAATCCGCGGCTCCCGCGGAACCAGCGGAAGAAGGACCGCGACTCTCGCGGCCCTTCTGGCGCTCGCCCTCGCGGCGCCCCTCTCCCTCGGCGCGAACCAGGCCGGAGCCGACTCCGAACCGACCTCCTCCGCCGCCACCGAGGAAGTGATCCGCCAGTACGAGATCCACGGCCCGTCCACCGTCGCCGAGCGCACCGCGCTCGCCGCCACCGGAGTCTCGATCGACGAGGCCGACGACCACAGCGTCGTCGTCAGCGCCAACTCCGCCCAGCTGCGCAAGCTCCGCGCCCTCGGCCACCGCCCCGAGGCGCTCCCCGCACCGCCGGACCGGTCGGCCAAGGGCCTGGGCCTCGAAGGCGTCGAACCCTTCGACTTCCCCTCGGCCGACTCGAAGTACCACAACTTCGCGGAGATGACCGCGGAGATCGACCAGCGCATCGCCCAGTACCCGACCCTCATGAACAAGCGGGTCATCGGCAAGACCTACCAGGGCCGGGACATCGTCGCGATCAAGATCAGCGACAACGTCGGCACGGACGAGGCCGAGCCCGAGGTCCTCTTCACCCACCACCAGCACGCCCGCGAGCACCTCACCGTCGAGATGGCGCTGTACCTGCTGCGCGAGCTCGGCGCGGGCTACGGCTCCGACAGCCGCGTCACGAACATGGTGAACAACCGCGAGATCTGGATCGTGCCGGACCTCAACCCGGACGGCGGCGAGTACGACATCGCCTCCGGCTCGTACCGCAGCTGGCGCAAGAACCGGCAGCCCAACGCCGGATCCTCGTACGTCGGCACGGACATGAACCGGAACTGGGACTACAAGTGGGGCTGCTGCGGCGGCTCCTCGGGCTCCAAGAGCTCGGAGACCTACCGGGGCACGGCCCCCGAGTCGGCCCCCGAGGTGAAGGTCGTCGCCGACTTCGTCCGCTCCCGCGTGGTGGGCGGCAAGCAGCAGATCAAGGCGGCGATCGACTTCCACACGTACAGCGAACTGGTGCTCTGGCCCTACGGCTGGACCACCGCGAACACCGCGCCCGGCCTGACCCAGGACGACCGGGACGCGTTCGCGGCGGTCGGCGGGAAGATGGCGGCGAGCAACGGCTACACCGCGGAGCAGTCCAGCGACCTGTACATCACGGACGGGTCGATCGACGACTGGCTGTGGGGCGCGCAGAAGATCTTCGGCTACACCTTCGAGATGTATCCGGCCTCGTCCTGGAACGGCGGCTTCTATCCGCCCGACGAGGTGATCGAGCGCGAGACGAGCCGTAACAGGGACGCCGTCCTCCAGCTCCTGGAGAACGCGGACTGCATGTACCGCTCGATCGGCAAGCAGGCGCAGTACTGCACGAGCTGACGGCCCGTAACACGGTACGTACGTACGAGGAGGGCGCCCCCGGAAAGTCCGGGGGCGCCCTGCCGCTTCGTACCTGATCCGCCGGACAGCCCCTAGACCACCAGACTGAGCCCGGCGGCGACGGCGAACCCTGCCACGGAGAGCACCGACTCCAGGACGGTCCAGGACTTCAGGGTGTCCCGCTCCGAGATGCCGAAGTACTTGGAGACGATCCAGAAGCCGCCGTCGTTGACGTGCGAGGCGAAGATCGAGCCGGCCGAGATCGCCATGATGACCAGGGCGAGGAAGGCCTGCGAGTGGCCGCCGCCCTCGACCAGCGGGAGGACGATTCCGGCCGTGGTGACGATCGCGACGGTCGCCGAGCCCTGGGCGACCCGCAGCACGAGCGATATCAGGTAGGCGAGGACGATGACGGGCAGGCCGACGTCGTTGAAGGTGTCGGAGAGCGCCTGCGCGACACCGCTGGCCTTCAGGATCGCGCCGAAGACACCGCCGGCGCCGACCACGAGCAGGATGTTGCCGACCGGCTTCAGGGACGAGGTGGAGACCTGCTCCAGGGACGTGCGGGACCAGCCGCGCCGGATGCCGAGCAGGTAGTACGCGAGGACCAGCGCGATCGTCAGGGCGACGAACGGGTTGCCGAAGAACTCGATCACGGAGCGCGGGGTCGACTCGTCGAGCGCGATGGAGGAGAAGGTCGCGGCGAGGATGAGGACCAGCGGCGTACCGATGATGACGAGCACGGTGGCGAGGGAGACCGGGGCCTCGGATCCGGAGCCCTCCTTGCGCTCGGCGGCCACCTTCGCGCGGGCCTCCTCGGCGGCCTCGACCATGTCCTGCGGGACCTCGACGAAGAGGCGCTTGCCGATCCAGGCGGCGTAGGCCCAGGCGGCGAGGACGGCGGGGATGCCGACGACGATGCCCATGAGGATGACCCAGCCGAGCGAGACGTGGAGCAGTCCGGCGGCGGCGACAGGGCCTGGGTGCGGCGGCAGGAAGGCGTGGGTCATCGACAGACCCGCGAGCAGGGGCATGCAGTAGAGCAGGATCGATTTGCCGGACCGCTTGGCGGCGGCGTAGACGATCGGCGCGAGGACGAAGATGCCGACGTCGAAGAAGACGGGGATGCCGAAGATCAGGCCGGTGAGGCCCATCGCGAGCGGCGCGCGCTTCTCTCCGAACAGGCCGAGGAGGCGGGAGGAGAGCACCTCGGCTCCGCCGGAGACCTCGAGTATCGCGCCGAGCATGGTGCCCAGGCCGATGATGATCGCGACATGGCCGAGGATGCCGCCCATGCCGGTCTCGATGACCGAGGTGGCGGCGGACTTCTGGACCGTGCCGAAGAGTTCGGTGACGGAGAGACCCGCGGCGAGGCCGACGCTGATGGAGACGGCGAGCAGCGCGACGAAGGGCTGCAGCCGGAGCTTGATGATCAGGACGAGGAGCAGGGCGATGCCGAGGGCGGCGACGGTGAGCAGCCCGGCGGTGCCGGGGACGAGGAGGAGCAGTCCTCCGGTGTGGGGTGGCGCCTCGGCGGCGGGGGATGCGGCGGCGAGCAGCATGGCGGGGCCTCGTTTTTGGGTAGGGGGGAGCGCGGCACGGCGTCCCGGGGACGGACGCCGTGCCGTGGAGCGGCGTTTTCAGCGGAATCAGCTCAGGTGGTGGGGGTACCGACTCGGCGCAGGCGCAGGCGCAGGCGCGGGCGGCGGACTCAGGAGAGGACGGCGAGGGCGTCGATCTCGATGAGGAGCCCCTTCGGAAGGCCGACGTAGACGGTCGTACGCGCGGAGGCGGGCGCCTTGAGGCCCTGCTCCTCGAAGTACGCGTTGTAGATCTCGTTCATCTCGGCGAAGTGGTCGACGTCGGTGAGGTAGACGCGCATCATCATGACGTCGTCCCAGCTCGCGCCGCCCTCCTCCAGGATCGCCTTGACGTTGGCGAAGGTCTGCAGGGTCTGCTCTCGCAGCGTGGGCCCCGCGGGCGTCGGCGCCTGGCCCTCGACCGCGGGCAGGAAGCCGACCTGCCCGGCGACCTGCAGGATGTTCCCCTTCTTGACGCCGTGCGAGAACTTCGCGGGCGGGGCGGTGTGGGTGGCGGGGGTGAGCGCGATCTTCTCGGTCATGTCCGGTCCTTGGTAGGGGTGTTGCCTGAGTAGTCCCGGCTGATGGCGTCGGCGGTGCGGCGCACCAGCGGGAGCAGGGTGAGGAGTTCCTCGGCGGTCACGACCACGTTGGGCGCGGAGACCGACATGGCGGCGACGACACGGCCGTCGGCGCCGCGGATGGGCGCTCCGACACAGTTGATGGACTCCTCGTGGCCACCGAGGTCGGTGGCCCAGCCCTGTTCGCGTACGGTCGCCAGCTCCTTGAGGAACGCGGCGGCGTTCGGGGTCGAACGGGGCGTGTACATGGGGTAGTCGAGCTTGGCGGCGATGGCGCGCCGCTCGGGCTCGGGGAGGTCGCCGAGCAGCAGCTTGGCGACGGCGGCGACGGTGATCGCGACGGGCTTGCCGATACGGGAGTACATCCGGACCGGGTAGCGGCTCTCGACCTTGTCGATGTAGAGGACCTCGCTCTCCTCGTAGACGGCGAGGTGGACGGTGTGTCCGATCTGCTCGTTGAGCGCGGTGAGGTGGGGGTGCGCGATCTCACGGATGTCGAGGTTCTCGACGGCTTCCTGCGCGAGGGCGAAGAGGCGGGCGCCGAGGCGGTAGCGCTGGTCCTGCTGCCGGTAGACGAGGCCGTGCTCGTGCAGGGTGCGGAGCAGCCTCAGGGCGGTGGACTTGTGCACCCCGAGCCGGTCGGCGACCTGGCCGAGGTCGGCGGGTCCCTGGGCGAGCAGCGGCAGGATGCTCAGCGCGCGGTCGACGGTCTGACTCATGGCGTACGTACCTCCTGGTCCTCCCCCGTCCAGCCGGGGCCGAGGTGCAGTGTCTCCCAGGCGGGGTCGTCGAGGGCGACGAGCCGGTCGGCGTGGTCCCGGCCGGGCGGCGCGGCGAGGTCCCCCGGCACGGTGAGCGCGGCGGCGGCCATCAGATGCCCGTGCCGAATCCGCTCCCGCACCCCGAGCCCCCGCAGGGTCCCGGACAGAAACCCGGCAGCGAACGCGTCCCCGGCCCCGACGGCCGCGACGACGTCGACACGGGGGGCGGGGACGGTGGTGACGGTGTCGGAGACGCCGGCCCCAGATCCAGCCTCGCCGGCTTCTGAGGCGCGGGGCTCGAATCCAGCCTCGCTGGGGGTCCCCCCACGCCCCTGGGCGTCGGGGGAGTCCGAGGCGCGGGGGTCTGGGGGCAGAGCCCCCAGTTCGGGAAGGGGCGGGGTGGGGAAGGGCCCGGCGCAGCGCTCGAAGACCACCGCACCCGCCGCACCCCGCTTCACGACCACCACGCCCGGCTCACGCAACGCACCCCGTACGGCCTCCGGCCCCACAAGCCCCCACGCCTCCTCCGCCTCGTCCTCCCCCACGAACACCACGTCCGCACCCCGCGCAAGCTCCAGGAGCACCTGCGGCCCAGACCCGTCGCGCCACAACCCGGCGCGGAAGTTCACGTCGAAGGAGACGACCGGCCGCCCCTCCCGCGGTGCGGTCAGCGTCCGCATCAGCGCCAGGCTGTCCTCCGACAGCGCGGCGGTGATCCCCGACAGGTGCAGGATCCGCCCGTCCGCGACGGAGTCGTACGGAACGGTCGCCGGCGACATCGCCGAAGCCGCCGACCCCGCCCGGTAGTACGCGACCTCGTGCGCCGACGTCGCCCGGTCCGTGGCGGTACGGAAGTAGATCCCGGTCGGCCGCACGGCGTCCCGCCCCACCGCCGACACGTCGACCCCGTACGCCCCGATCGCCTCCACCAGGTGGTCACCGAAGCCGTCCGCGCCCACCCGGCTCACCCACTTCGCGCGGTGTCCGGCCGAGGCCAGCGCGCAGGCCACGTTGGACTCGGCGCCTCCGATGGCACGGGCGAAGGTCGGTACGTCGGCGAGGCGCCCCGGCCGGGAGGGCAGAAAGGTGACCATGGACTCGCCGAGGCAGACGACGTCCACGGGTGGCGCGTCCACGGTCGGGTGGTCTCCGGTCACGGTCACCTGCGGGCTCCTCGTCGATCATGTGGGTCCATTGACCCGGCGTTGGCCCGGATGTTAGACACCACTAAGCGGTATACGCAATGACCGTTGCACATACTGCAACGCACGTACTGCACCGCGATGATGCGACGTAACAACGCGACGCCCCGGAGGACCCCATGCAGCAGCCGCAGACGCAACCCACGCCCGCCTCTGCCCCTACCCCCACCCAGCAGCTCGCGGACGAACGCGTCGACCACCGCTTCAAGGCCCTGCCGCCCGACGCCGAGGGGCTGACCGTCGGCGAGCTGGCCGCCCAGCGCCGCAACCTCTTCACCGGCGGCTTCACCACCCCCGTCCTCGCCCTCTCCGCCGAGTCCGTCGAGCACAACCTGCGCCTCCTGGAGACCTACGCCGAGCGCCACGGCCTCGCCTTCGCCCCGCACGGCAAGACCTCCATGGCCCCGCAGCTCTTCGACCGCCAGCTGGAGCACGGCGCCTGGGGCATCACCGCCGCCGTCCCGCACCAGGCCCGCGTCTACCGCGCCCACGGCATCGCCCGGATCTTCCTCGCCAACGAGCTCGTCGACGCCCCCGCCCTGCGCTGGCTGGCCTCCGAACTCGACGCCGACCCCGACTTCCGCCTCATCTGCTACGTCGACTCCGTGCGCGGCGTCGAGCTGATGGACGCGGCCCTCACCGAGGCCGGGGCGGCCCGCCCCGTGGACGTCGTCGTCGAGCTCGGCGCCGGCGAGGGAGCCCGTACCGGCGCCCGTACCGAAGCCGACTGCACCGCCGTCGCCGACGCGGTCGCCGCGACGAGCACCCTGCGCCTGGTCGGCGTGGCGGGCTACGAGGGCGAGGTCCCGCAGGCGGACGCCGCCCGAGTCCACGCCTGGCTGAACCGCCTCGTCTCCCTGGCCTCGGAGTTCGACAAGGCGGGCCGTTTCTCCCCCGGGATCGAGGAGATCGTGATCAGCGCGGGCGGCAGCGCCTGGTTCGACGCTGTCGCCGACGTCTTCGCGGAGATCCCCGAACTCTCCCTCCCCGTACTGAAGTTGCTCCGCTCCGGCGCCTACGTCTCGCACGACGACGGCCACTACCGGCACCTGACCCCCTTCAACCGGGTCCCCGAAGAGGGCGCGCTGCAGCCCGCGTTCCGGCTCTGGACGCAGGTCGTCTCCCGCCCGAGCCCCGAGCAGGCCTTCACCAACGGCGGCAAGCGCGACGCCGCGTACGACCTCGACCTCCCCGAGGCGCAGGTCGTCCGCGACGCCCGCACGGGAACGGTCCGCCCTGCCGACGGCATCACGGTCACCGGCCTCTCCGACCAGCACGGCTGGGTCCGCACCGAACCGGGCGCCGAGATCGAGGTCGGCGACTGGCTCGGCGTGGGCCTCTCCCACCCCTGCACGTCCTTCGACAAGTGGCAGCTGATCCCGCTGGTCGAGGCGGACGGCACGGTCGTCGACTACATCCGTACGTTCTTCTAGAGGAGCCGGTCACCATGGACCTCGTCATCCGCGACGTGGACGTCATCGACGGCTCCGGCGGGGAGTCGTACCGCGCCGATGTCGCCGTCGACGGCGGCCGCATCGCCGCGATAGTGAAGGAGGGCGCGGCGGCGGGCTGTCAGCGCCCCACCGCCCGGCGCGTCCTGGACGCCGAGGGCCTCGCCCTGTCCCCCGGCTTCATCGACATGCACGCGCACTCCGACCTCGCGCTGCTGCGCGACCCGGAGCACACCGCGAAGGCCGCGCAGGGCGTGACCCTCGAAGTGCTCGGCCAGGACGGCCTGTCGTACGCCCCGGTCGACGACCGCACGCTCGCGGAGGTCCGCCGGGCGATCACCGGCTGGAACGGCGACGGCTCCGACATCGACTTCGACTGGCGCACGGTCGGCGAGTACCTGGACCGCCTGGACCGCTCGCACGACGGCCGGGGCATCGCCGTGAACGCGGCGTACCTGATCCCCCAGGGCACGGTACGGATGTACGCGCTCGGCTGGGACGACCGCCCGGCCACCGACGCCGAGATGAACCGGATGCGGCAGCTGGTGGCGGAGGGCATGGAGCAGGGCGCGGTGGGCATGTCCTCGGGCCTGACGTACACGCCGGGCATGTACGCACCGGACACGGAACTGGCGGAACTCTGCAAGGTCGTGGCGGGGTACGGCGGCTACTACTGCCCGCACCACCGCTCGTACGGCGCCGGTGCGCTCCAGGCGTACGAGGAGATGGTCGCCCTCACCCGGGACGCGGGCTGCGCGCTGCACCTGGCGCACGCGACGATGAACTTCGGCGTGAACAAGGGCAAGGCCCCGGACCTGTTGTCCCTCCTGGACGAGGCGCTGACCGACGGCTCCGACATCACCCTGGACACGTACCCCTACACGCCGGGCTGCACGACCCTGGTGGCGATGCTCCCGAGCTGGGCGGGCGAGGGCGGCCCTGAGGCGATCCTGACCCGCCTCCGGGACGACGAGACGGCGGAACGGATCCGCCACCACCTGGAGGAGATCGGCTCGGACGGCTGCCACGGGGTGCCGATCGAGTGGGACACGATCGAGATCTCGGGGGTCGGCGACCCGGGCCTGGCGTCGTGCGTGGGCAGGACGATCGCCCGGTCGGCCGAGATGCGCGGCGAGGCCCCCTGGGTGACGGCCCGCCGCCTGCTGATCGACGACCGCCTGGGCTCGACGATCCTCCAGCACGTCGGCCACGAGGAGAACGTCCGCACGATCATGCGCCACCGGGTGCACACGGGCGGCTCGGACGGCATCCTCCAGGGCTTCAAGCCGCACCCGAGGGCGTACGGGACGTTCCCGCAGTACCTGGGGAAGTACGTACGCGAGGAGGGCGTCCTCTCCCTTGAGGAGTGCGTGGCCCACCTCACCTCCCGCCCGGCGGCCCGCCTCCGCCTCCCCGACCGCGGCCTGGTCCGCGAGGGGTACGTGGCGGACCTGGTCCTCTTCGACCCGACCACGGTGGCGGCGGGCTCGACGTACGACTCCCCACGCACCCTGCCGGTGGGCATCCCGCACGTCCTGATCGACGGCAAGTTCGTGATGGAGGACGGCAAGCGAACCCAAACCCTGGCGGGCCGAACGATCAGAAGAACCCCGACACCCTGACCCGGGATGGCGCGGACCGCGCCCGGGCTGCGCGGCCCGAGCTGCGCGTCATGACGAGGGCCGCGCGAGCCCTGACCCGGGTCTGCGCGGGGCCGCGCCCCGCGCAGCCCCGCCCACCCGCCGCGGGCACTCGCCCCCCCCTCCCGTGGGGGCAGCCGCCCAGCTCCCCGCCCTCCCCCCGTTGTGGGCATTCGTTCCGCGGGGCGATGGGGGTCCCCCTGCTCGAGCGAAGCCGAGAGCTTGGGGGAGGGTGGGCACAACGGAACGGCGCCCTTACGGGCGCGTCCGCTCCAGGTCCCCGCCCACCACAGGTCCGGCGCCCACCTCCGGGCGCGCCCACGACGACCGCCGCACCCACACGAGCCCCGCCGCCAGCACGACCCCGGCGGCCACGAACCCGTACCAAGGGGTCGCCCCGGACGGAGCGGTCTCGTAGACCAGCGCGGCCGACAGAACGGCCGGCACCTGCCCCACCCGCGTGTCCCAGGCCGCCACCGCCACCGCGCACACCCCCCACAGCAGGTACCAGGGCTGCACCATCGGCGACAGCGCCACCAACGCCACCAACGCCAGCCCCAACCCCAGCACCGGATCGATCCGCCCCTTCCACGCCCGCCACGCGAGCGCCAGGATGATCACCACCGCCGCGAGCAGCCCGAGCTTCTGCACAACCCCCTTCACCGGATCCGGATCATCGGAGAGCAGCAACCCCAGCCCCAACCCCACATCACTCGTCACCGACAGCGCCGTATGGATCGCCCCGGCGACACTCTGTGTCCGCAGCCACCCGAACCCGGTCCCCGCCGCCACCGTCGCGCCGACGGCCACCGCCCCCGCGACGACCCCCGGTCCGACGAGCCCCTTCGCCACACCCCGTACGCCCCCGCCACACGCACGCGCCACCATCACCCCGACGAAGAGCAAGGCGACCGCCGCCGGCGACTTGACCATCATCGCCAGGCCCACCAGGACGCTGCCGAGCACCCACCGCCCCCGCGTGGCCAGCAGCACGCCGCCGAGCATGAGCCCGATCATGAGCCCGTCGTTGTGCATGCCGCCCACGACGTGGATCAGCAAGAGCGGGTTGAGGGCAGCCAGCCACAACGCCCCGCTCCCCCTCCCGCCCGCAAGCCCCCGCACGGCCCAGACGATCAGCGCCAGCGCCCCCAGCGCGAGCAGCCGCATCCCGAACACCGCCGGGACGATCGCCCCGCCCGTCACCTTCACCACGGCCTGGGCCAACACCAGGAAGACAGGCCCGTAGGGAGCAGGGGTGTCCGTCCAGTGCCCGCCGACGCTCGCCGCCGCCTCCACGCCGAGGTCCCCGGGCCCCAGGACCGACGGCCCGGCCCCGTACACGTCGTACCCCTCCAGGACCATGGCGCCCTGGGCGATGTAGCTGTAGACGTCCGCGCTGTACAGCGGAGGCGCGAGCACCAGCGGCGCGCACCACCACCCCAGGGTCACGAGCACCCGGTCGCGGGCCTCCCGCTCCCCGCGCACGAGCAGCGTCCCGTACCGCAGCCAGGCCGCGACCAGCACCGTGAGACCCAGGTACGCCAGGACCGCGCCGGTCACCGTCGTCGCGGTGCCCCGGGCGGCCCACAGCCCCCACGGCTCCGGCCGGTCCGGCAGCGTCCCGGCCGCGTAGCCGCCCACGGTGACGGCGAGCGCGCCGAGCGCCCCCGACCACCGGCACCCGGCGGCGCTCCACAGACGGCTCCACGGACCGCTCCACAGACGGCTCCACAGACGGCTCCACGGACCGCTCCCCGCGCGGTTCCACCACGCCACGACCGTCGGCCTCACCTCGGGCGCTTCGTCTGCCCGGGCGCCGCGCCCGACTTCCCGGGCCCGTCGCTCCCGGAAACCCCGGTCGCGGTGGGCGCGGCGACATCCGTGGCGGCGGCACTCGCCCGCACGGACGCCGAGGCCGATGCCGATGCCGAAGCGGACGCCGAGGCCGACGCGGACCGGTGCGCGGCGGACGAGGACGGCGCCGGCGTACCGGTCGCGTCCGCCTCCCCGTCGCCGTCCCCGTCGCCGGAGGGATCGGCCTGGATCAGCGACGGCGGCCCCGGCCGGCCGTCGTCGTCGCCCGTGGGCGCACCGCCGCTGGTCTGGCCCGACCGGAACGCCCCGGAGACGACCGCGACCAGCAGCCCGATGCCGACCACGCCGACGCCCGCCAGCAGTCGGCGCGGGCCCGGGGCCCGCCGCTTCGTGGCATGACGGCGTCGGCCTGGGGCGTCTGCGGCTCGGTCGCGCTGGTGGCTCATGGCCGCGCATTCTACGGAGCGCACGGCGAGCCGGGTCGCGCCAGGTCACCTCCCGGGCACCGCCCTGACATCGCCGGGAAGCACGGCCCTGGAGCACACCTCCCCGCCCCCGGGCCGTGCTCCGTTCCGCCCGACGTGTCCCAAAACACGAGGCGCCCCGCGCCACCCCGCCGTAAGCTCTCGACATGCAGGTGATCCAGTCCACGAAGCTCGCCAACGTCTGTTACGAAATCCGGGGCCCGGTGCTCGAAGAGGCGATGCGGCTGGAGGCTGCGGGTCATCGCATCCTCAAGCTGAACACCGGAAACCCGGCCGCCTTCGGCTTCGAGTGCCCGCCGGCGATCCTTGAGGACGTCCTGCGCAACCTCGCCGACGCGCACGGTTACGGCGACGCGAAGGGGCTGCTCTCCGCCCGCCGCGCGATCATGAGCCACTACGAGACCAAGGGCATCCCGCTCTCCGTCGAGGACATCTACCTCGGCAACGGCGTCTCCGAGCTGATCCAGATGTCGATGCAGGCGCTGCTCGACGACGGCGACGAGGTGCTCGTCCCTGCCCCCGACTACCCGCTGTGGACCGCCTCGGTCTCGCTGGCCGGCGGTACGGCCGTGCACTACCGCTGCGACGAGCAGTCGGACTGGATGCCGGACCTCGCCGACATCGAGCGGAAGATCACCGACCGCACCAAGGCGATCGTGATCATCAACCCGAACAACCCGACGGGCGCCGTCTACGACGACGAGATGCTCCGCTCCCTCACCGAGATCGCCCGCCGTCACAACCTGGTCGTCTGTTCGGACGAGATCTACGACAAGATCCTCTACGACGGCGCCACGCACACCCCCACGGCCGCCATCGCGCCCGATCTCCTCGTCCTCACCTTCAACGGGATGAGCAAGAACTACCGGGTGGCCGGCTTCCGCTCCGGCTGGCTCGCGGTCTGCGGCCCGAAGGCGCACGCCTCCTCGTACATCGAGGGGCTGACGATCCTGGCCAACATGCGGCTCTGCGCCAACATGCCCGCGCAGCACGCGGTGGCCGCCGCCCTGCAGGGCCGGCAGTCGATCGAGGACCTGGTGCTGCCGGGCGGGCGGCTCCTGGAGCAGCGGGACGTGGCGTACGACCTGCTGACGCAGATCCCGGGCGTGACCTGTGTGAAGCCGAAGGGCGCGCTGTACCTCTTCCCCCGGCTCGACCCGAGCGTCTACAAGGTCAAGGACGACCGTCAGATGGTCCTCGACCTGCTGCGGGCCGAGAAGATCATGGTGGTCCACGGCACCGGGTTCAACTGGCACGAGCCGGACCACTTCCGGATCGTCACGCTGCCGAACGCCACGGACCTGGCGGACGCGGTGACCCGCATCGGCACCTTCCTGGACGGCTACAGCCAGCCGTAACGACTCCAGCCTCGACCACACTCAACTTTAGATTGAATCCAAGCTAGGATGGCTCCAGACACTCAGGAGGCCATCCCATGTACGAACCGATCCGCACGAAGTCGGTCCACCGGATGGCCGACGACGACCAGAACGCGTACCCGCACCGCTCCCGCGAGGAGGAGCTGGACATCCAGCTCGCCGGACACCTCGCCGCCCTGCTCGCCGTCACGGACGAGCTCGGCGACACGGAGGCGGGCGATCTCATCGCCCGCCAGGTCGCACGCCTTCGCGGCGCGCCGCCGGCCAGGCACGCGGGACTGAGCGGCTCGAACACCCCGGCGCTCCACCAGCGCGCCCACGCCCTCGCGGGCCGCGCCCTGGTCGTCGCCGCCTCCCGGGCCGACACGGCCGCCGCGATCCTCGCCGCCGAGCGCATGGACGCCCACACCGTGGCGCTGACCGCGCCCGAGCAGCTGGTCAACACCCCCTGACGGCCCCGGTCCGCGTGCCGCAGAGGCGCGCGGCCCGGGCGCCACCCCTTCGACACGGCCCCGCTACGGCGTCGTTGACGCAGTGGGCGCAGGGGAGGCCGTGAACACCGCGTCCGCCACGGCGCACTCGACGGCACCATCACCGTCGACCGTCGTCGTGCCGACCGACACCGCCGTCGCCGTACCGCCGGGCTCCACGGCGTCGACGAACGCCGTGCCGCTCGCCAGGACGGCACCGTCCCCACGCGTGAAATCGACGGTCACGACATAGCTGCCCTTCGTCGCCGCCCGGCTCGTCACCCGCAGCTCCGCCACCGGCTTCCGCGTCTGCGGGTCCGTCCGGCAGAGCGAGACCGTCACGTCGTCCGACGGGAACCGCAGGTCCTTGTGGTTCTCCCCGTACGCGTGGATGAAGAGCCCCAGCATGCCCATCGGCAACAGCACCGCCGCCGCCCCCACCGCCACCAGCGCTACGATCGCCCAGCGCGGCATACCGCCACCCCCTCCCCAGAGGGCGATCACGGTACACGGGCGTCCGACGGTGTCGTGACCGCCGACTACCCCTTCACGCTGTTCACGGCGGCGGGCCCGGACGCCAAGCAGGCGGCCGCCCGCCTCACCGCCCACCTCCGCACCCCCGACGCCCAGCGGCTGATCACCCGGAGGACGCTGCGCCGCCCGGTCGTCCCGGGCGTGGAGCTCGCGAAGCCGCTCACCGCCGACCAGCGCGGCGCTGTACGCGGCGGGGGCGCTGATCGCCCCGCCCGAGCGGCCTCCGGTCCCGCCGTTCCCGAACGCGGAGGAGCAACTCGACGCCCTCCGCGCGGACTTCGCGACCCTGCGCACGTACCTCGCCGAGGTCGAGCTCACCCGCTATCCGGAGGAACGCGGCAGGTCCTGACGGACAGTGCAGTCCCGTTCCACCCCACACCATCACGATCGGTTAAGTTCCGGCCATGACCACGAACCACTCTTCCACCCCGCCCTCCGCCTCCCGCCGCACGGTGCTCACCGCGCTCGCCGCCGCGGCCACGGTGGGCTCCCCGGTCCTCGCCCAACTGGCCTCCGCCGCGCCCGCGTACGCGGCGGGAGAGGTCGAGCACGCCTCGAACACCGCCCTGTACCAGGCGCTGGCCGGTCAGGAGGGCACCACCTTCAGCCGCCGGTTCCGCCGCCACGAGCAGTTCGACACCTCGATGACCACCGTCGCCCCGGTCCGGCGCACCGCGATCCTCGCGCTGCACGGCGGTGGCATCGAGATCGGCACCAGCGAACTCTGCCTGGGCATCGCCGGATACAGCCCGAGCGACGCCGCAGGCGCCCCGATCCTGCCGACCGTGCACGACTACTGGATGTTCGAGGGCCTGCTCTCCCAGGACAACAGGGACCTGCACGTCACCTCGAAGAACTGCGACGACCACGTCGCGCTGTCGACGGCGGCGAGCCACCTCAACGTCCTCAGCCTGCACGGCTGTCAGTTCGACCAGCTGAAGCTGCCCACGGGTACGTACCCCCCGACCGGCGACCGCCGGGTCGCCGTCGTCGGCGGCCTCAACAAGGCCTTCCGTACGGCCCTCGTGCAGGAACTGAACGCGGCGGGCTTCCCTGCGATCGACTCCCTCGCCCCCGCGTGGGCCACGCTCCTCGCGGACTTCAACGGCGACCACACCGCGAACCCCGCGAACAGGACGATGCTCGGCATGGGCGCGCAGCTGGAGCTCACGACCGAGCTGCGCAAGAGCCTCTTCACCGACCCCGACAGCCGGGGCGGCCGGGCGGGCACCTGGGACAGGAACGGCGAGTTCGTGAAGTTCCGCGACGCCTGCCGCCGGGCGATCGCCACCGTCGAGGCCGGTCAGCCGCTGCTCTGAGGCGGAGAACGCACCGGCCCCCGGAGCCGTGAGGGGGCTCCGGGGGCAGGTGTGCGTCGTGGCGGACCGTTCGTGACCCCACTGGTCAGGGCGGTGTTCGGGGCGACCCGCCACGAGTCTCGGGTCGTACCTCAGCGGGTACGGGGGCTCAGCCCAGGCGCTCGACCAGCGCGCGGTACTCGTCCCACAGCTCCTTCGGCGTGTGGTCGCCGAAGGTGTTCAGGTGCTCGGGGACCAGGGCGGCCTCCTCGCGCCAGACGTCACGGTCGACCTTGAGCAGGAACTCCAGGTCCTCCGCCGGCAGGTCAAGGCCCTCGGTGTCGAGCGCCTCCGCGGTCGGCAGGATGCCGATCGGGGTCTCGACGCCCTCGGCCTTGCCCTCCAGGCGCTCCACGATCCACTTCAGGACGCGGCTGTTCTCGCCGAAGCCGGGCCAGACGAACTTGCCGGCCTCGTTCTTGCGGAACCAGTTGACGTAGTAGATCTTCGGGAGCTTCGCGGCGTCCGCGTTGGCGCCGACCTTGATCCAGTGGGCCATGTAGTCGCCCATGTTGTAGCCGCAGAACGGCAGCATGGCGAACGGGTCGCGGCGCAGCTCGCCGACCTTGCCCTCGGCGGCGGCGGTCTTCTCGGAGGCGACGTTCGCGCCGAGGAAGACACCGTGCTGCCAGTTGAAGGACTCGGTGACCAGCGGGACGGCGGAGGCGCGGCGGCCGCCGAAGAGGATCGCCGAGATCGGCACGCCCTTCGGGTCCTCCCACTCCGGGGCGATGGTCGGGCACTGGCCGGCCGGGACGGTGAAGCGGGCGTTGGGGTGGGCGGCCGGGGTCTCGGACTCCGGCGTCCAGTCGTTGCCCTTCCAGTCGGTGAGGTGCTTGGGCAGCTCCTCGGTCATGCCCTCCCACCAGACGTCGCCGTCGTCGGTGAGCGCGACGTTGGTGAAGACGGAGTTGCCCCACAGGGTCTTCATGGCGTTGGCGTTGGTGTGCTCGCCGGTGCCGGGCGCGACGCCGAAGAAGCCGGCCTCGGGGTTGATCGCGTAGAGGCGACCGTCCTCGCCGAAGCGCATCCAGGCGATGTCGTCGCCGATGGTCTCGACCGTCCAGCCGGAGATCGTGGGCTCCAGCATGGCCAGGTTGGTCTTGCCACAGGCGGACGGGAACGCGGCGGCGACGTACTTCGACTCGCCCTGCGGCGGGGTCAGCTTCAGGACGAGCATGTGCTCGGCGAGCCAGCCCTCGTCACGCGCCATGACGGAGGCGATGCGCAGCGCGTAGCACTTCTTGCCGAGCAGGGCGTTGCCGCCGTAGCCGGAGCCGTACGACCAGATCTCGCGGCTCTCGGGGAAGTGCGAGATGTACTTGGTGGAGTTGCAGGGCCACGGCACGTCCTCCTGGCCCTCCGCCAGGGGCGCGCCGAGCGTGTGGACGGCCTTGACGAAGAAGCCGTCGGTGCCGAGCTCGTCGAGCACGGCCTGTCCCATGCGGGTCATGGTGCGCATGGAGGCGGCGACGTACGCGGAGTCGGTGATCTCGACGCCGATGGCGGAGAGCGGGGAGCCGACCGGGCCCATGCAGAAGGGCACGACGTACATGGTCCGGCCGCGCATGGAGCCGCGGAAGATGCCCTGCTCGCCCGCGAAGATGTCCTTCATCTCCGCCGGGGCCTTCCAGTGGTTGGTCGGGCCCGCGTCCTCCTCCTTCTCGGAGCAGATGAAGGTCCGGTCCTCGACGCGCGCGACGTCGGACGGGTCGGAGGCGGCGTAGTACGAGTTCGGGCGCAGCGTGGGGTCGAGCTTCTTGAACGTGCCCTTGGCGACGAGCTCCTCACACAGGCGCTCGTACTCGGCCTCGGATCCGTCGCACCAGACGATGCGGTCCGGCTGCGTGATCTCGGCGATCTCGTTCACCCAGGCGACCAGTTCCTGGTGCTGGGTGGGGACGGCGGTGGTGGGAGCCGCGTTGTCGCGCGCCACGATTGCTCCTTGATGAGGGGTTTTTAGATGTCTGCCCCGTGGGGGCTGCGACCCGGATGCGTCGTAGCTGCTCATCCGGTGCCGACCACACTCATTTGATCATCCGACGCATGCGCCCATATGTCCAGAGGGCCGCACACGTGAGCATCGCCACTCCCGTCCGGGACCTACGGGTGCGTAGGTAGCATTCGTCTCATGACTTCCGCCATGCCGTCGGTGAACGAGATCGAGCAGTTCGTGAAACCGCGGCTCAGAGGCTGGCTGCACGCCGGGATGTTCCCCGCGGTGATCATCGCGGGCCTCGTCCTCGTCGCCCTCGCCGACTCGCCCCGCGCCCGGATCGCCTGCGGCGTGTACGTCATCACCGCCTGCCTGCTCTTCGGCATCAGCGCGCTCTACCACCGGGGCACCTGGGGACCGCGCGGCGAGGCGATCCTGCGGCGCCTGGATCACGCCAACATCTTCCTGATCATCGCGGGCACCTACACCCCGCTGACCCTGCTGCTCCTGCCCGACTCGACCGGGCGTCCGCTCATGTGGGCCGTCTGGATCGCCGCGGCGGCCGGCATCGCCTTCCGGGTCTTCTGGGTCGGCGCCCCTCGCTGGCTGTACACGCCCTGCTACATCGCGATGGGCTGGGCGGCCGTCTTCTTCCTGCCCGACTTCATGCGGGCCGGCGGCATCGCCGTCCTCGTCCTCGTGATCGTCGGCGGACTGCTCTACAGCGCGGGCGGGGTCATCTACGGCATCAAGCGCCCGAACCCGTCCCCCCGCTGGTTCGGCTTCCACGAGGTCTTCCACTCCCTCACCCTCGCGGCCTTCATCGTCCACTACGTGGGCATCTCGCTGGTCGCCTACAACGCCTAGGACAGGCCCTGGACACGCCCTAGGGGGTGTCCCCGCCCCCCAGCGCGCCCCTGACCACCTCGCCGGACTCCGGATTGTCCGCGCACCCCCACACCCCGTGGGGGCAGTAGTCCGTGAACGTCTGGTAGACCGGCCGGTGCCGCGCGAACCAGTCGAGCATCCCGCGGACATACACCGGGTTGTCCCCGTTGCGGAAGAGCCCCCACTCCGGATACGAGACGGGCTTGCCGTGCGCCGCCGCGAACGCCACGTGGTGCGCGAGCCCGAACTCCTCCGTCACCTGCTCCTCGAATCCGAGCCCCTCCGGCTGGTCGTAGGCGTCGAGCCCGATGATGTCGACGTACGCGTCGCCCGGGTAGCAGCGCGGCCACTCCACGGCGTCCCGCCCCCGGCTCGCCGTGAAGTCGAAGCGGAACCGCTGCCCCGGCACGTCCCGCAGCACGCCCACGACCCGCTTCCAGTACGCCTTCCAGGCCTCGGGGTCAGGACCGCAGCGATGGCTGTAGGTGGTGCCGTTCATCTCCCAGCCCAGGACCAGGACCGCGTCGGGGAGCCGATGCGCGACGAGCCGCTCCCCCAGCGCGCGGAAGTGACCGTCGTACGCCCCCGCCGCCCCGCGCCGCAGCCCCGCCCGTACCTCCGCGTCCGGCAGCCCCTCCTCGCTGCGGTCGAGCAGCGGCACGTTCAGGACGAAGAGCCGCCCGGGCCTCTCCTCCTTCCACCGCGCCCACGGCTCGAAGAGCTCCGGATGGCCCTCGATGTTCGACCACCGGTCGCCGGGGAGGTAGGTGTGCCCGACATCCAGCGACCCGCCGCCGAGCCAGCGCTGCACATCCGCGATCCGCGCCACCCCGGCCGCGTCGGAGCCGGTGAAGAACCCGGAGGGAACGTTCAACCGCTCCGGAACGGCCTCCGGGACGGGCGCCGGCGCGGGTCCTGGCCCCCCGGTCGAGAGGCGGCCGGGAGGCAGGACGACGAGCGCGAGAACGGCCGCGAGCAGCACGGTCAGTGCGGCCCGCGGCCAGGAGAGGAGGGTCACGTCAACTGGTCCAGAAGTCCCACCAGCGCGTCAGGATCAGCATGCCGATGATCCCGATGTGCAGCACCGGCAGGGCGAAGGTGAACTCCTCGAAGAACCCCTTCACGGCGGCGGGCGCCGGCAGCACACCCGTACGGACGTTGTGCGAGGTCACGTACCAGAACATGACGAGGGTGGCGACCCAGGCGAGGCAGCACCAGAGGCAGAGCGCGTTGATCTCGTACAGCGACTGGTACATCAGCCAGGTGCAGAACCCGACACCGAACAGCATCCCGGCGTTGAGCCCGAGCCAGAACCAGCCCCGGTGGCGGGCCCCGGCGAGCACCCCCGCCCCGATCGCGACGACCATCGCGTACGTCACGAGACCGAGCATCGGGTTCGGGAAGCCGAACACCGCCGCCTGCTCGCTCTTCATGATGTTGCCGCAGGACACGACCGGGTTGAGGCTGCAGCCCGGCTGGAACTTCGGGTCCTCCAGGAGCTTGAACTTGTCGAGCGTGATCACCCAGCCGGCCAGCACACCGGCCGCGCCGGTGATCACCAGGAGCAGGCCGAGCGCCCGGCTCGCACCGACCGTCCCGTCCGTCCCGACCGCCTCCGGCGACGCGTCCTGACGCTGCCCCGGCACTCCGCCCCGTACGTTCACCGTCGCCATGCCGCCACCCCCTCCTCTCCTTCGCTCTCCGCTCAGCCCAGCAGGCTGCGCACCGGCAGCAGGACGTGCGCGGCGGCCGCCACGACCTGGTCGTCGGTGACGAAGGACTTCAGCTTCTCCTCGGTGACCGCCTCACCGGGCACGGCGTCCGGCCAGGGGCGGACCGAGACGATCAGGTAGGCGTGCCCGTTCTCCTTGACGGCCGCCTCCCACTCCGCGGGCACCGGGCACTGCGCCTTCATGAACGGCAGCGTGAGCACCGCCCGCTGCGCCTCGACGAGCAGATGGGCGCCGGTCCCGCGCTCCTGCGAGGCGTCGACGACCCGGTCCCCGACCGGCAGGCCCATGCCCTCGAGGGCGGCCCGCATCGCTTCCTCTCCGGCCTCGGGGCCGTCACGGCCGTCCCCGAGCGAATACACCATCAGAAAGGGGGTGACGGGAGTGTCGGCGGTGGGACCGATGGTCCACGGAACGACGGTGAGCGTTCCCAGCGGATTGTCGCTGCGCGCCGCGGAAACGACGTTTGGAGTGGTCATGCATCCGGATGCTAGTGGTCCAATGACCGCCGACCCGCGCCGAATTCACTCGATCGGCCGACAATCCCCCCGCTGGCATTTCGCTCGCAACCAAGTCGGGATTCCATCGTTGTGCCCTGAGGGCATTCTCCGACCGCTTGGAGACCACTCATGATCGTCCCGCGCCGCGTCGCACTGCGGTCACTTTTCACCGTGGCCGTCGCCGCCTTCACCGGCGGCACGCTGGCCCGCATCGCCACCACTCCGCGCGAGGGGTCCGCCCGCGCCGCCTCGGACGCGTCCGTCGAATCCTTCGACTCCTTCGAGCCCTTCGACGAGATGTACCGAGGGCGGCACATCAGAGGTCTGGTGGGCCCCTCCGGCGAGCCCCTCGTCCTCGTCGACGGCCGGCCGCTCCATGTGATGCGCCGCGCCGACGGCGGCTTTCTCACCCCCATCGACCACTACGAATCCCATGCGACGCCGCTGGCGGCCACCCGCGCGGCCGTGGACGAGTCGGGGTCCGCCCCGCTGACCCGCTACGCCGCCGCCCACGGCGACCATCCGGGAGGGAGCCCGCGTGGCCTACACACGTAAGAACCAGCGCGACCTTACGAGCGGCGAGCGGAGGAAGTTCGTCTCCGCCGTCCTGGAGCTCAAGCGCCGCGGCGGGTACGACGAGTTCGTCCGTACGCACATCGACTACTACGTCGCCGACGGGGACGACCGCCTCCGCGTCGCCCACATGACCCCCAGCTTCCTGCCCTGGCACCGCAAGTTCCTGCTGGAGTTCGAGCGCGCGCTGCGTGGGATCGACCCGACCGTCACCGTCCCGTACTGGGACTGGACCCGGGACAACACCCCGGCCGCCTCCCTGTGGAGCGAGGACTTCATGGGCGGCAACGGCCGCCGCGACGACCTCCAGGTGATGACCGGCCCCTTCGCCTACGCGGGCGGACGCTGGACGGTCAAGCACGGCATGACCGAGGGCAAGTTCCTGACCAGGGACTTCGGCCGCCCCCAGGACCCGATCACGCTGCCGACGAAGGCGCAGCTGGACGTGGTGATGCGGGAGACGGTGTACGACGTGGAGCCGTGGAACTCCACGAGCCGGTCGGGGTTCCGCAACGCGCTGGAGGGCTGGGCCCCAGGCCGGGGCAACGAGCGCTTCCGGATCCACAACCGCGTGCACCGCTGGGTCGGCGGCCTGATGCTCGGCGGCGCCTCCGTCAACGATCCGGTCTTCTGGCTCCACCACTCCTTCGTCGACCTGCTCTGGTCCCGCTGGCAGGCCCGCAACCCCAAGGCCGGCTATCTCCCGACCGAGCCTCCGCAGCTGGGCGAGTCGCAGTACCGCCGGATCGCGGCCCGCGACGAGAAGATGGGGCCCTGGGGCGTCACGCCCGCCTCGATGCTCGACCACAGCGCGCTCTACCGGTACGCATGACGCAGACGTCCCCCCGGCCGACGGGCCGGGGGGACGTCAGGACGTGACCGGGGGTCAGCCGCCGTAACCGCCGTCACCGTGACCGTCGACGTTCGCGCAGGTGTTGCCGAACGCCGGGTTGATCAGGCCGATGACCGTGACGGTGTTGCCGCACAGGTTGATCGGGATGTGGACCGGGACCTGGACGGCGTTGCCCGAGGCGACACCGGGCGAGTGGGCGGCGACGCCATGGGCGCCCGAGTCGGCGACGGCCAGGCCGGCTCCGCTGAGGGCAACGGCACCCGTGCCGGCGAGAACAGCGGCAGCCTTCGCGATGCGAGACATCAAGAACTCCTTGGACGTGGAAAGGCGACCGCGAGAATCACGGCCGACATTCCCGTTCAACGCCGAAATGGCGTACGGGTCACGGCCTTTAGGCCGGACGGGACGAATGAGTGAGGGAAGGCCCGCAGAACCGGTGGGCCGCCCGCCGTCGGATACGACGGGGCGAACCCGGGAACTGCGGGCCACGGCCATGCGACCAGCCTTCAGTTGTAACGAGCAACGACCCCTCGGGTGGCGGGGAAGAATCGTGTCTTCACCCGCCGGGTCATTGGTCGTACAAACGAACGCGGTCAGGCCGTCGGCTGCGCCAGACCCAACTGCGAGTCCAGCGCTCCGCGCAGTGCCGGAGCGACGACGCCGACCTGCGGCACGGCGAGGTCCGGCAGGCCGAGCCGGTCACCGCGCGGTGCGACGACCGGGTTGCCGACCGTGGCACCGGGGGTGGAGGCCGCCATCTCCGAACGCGGGGTGGCGAACAGCGCCTTGCCCGGCTCGCTTCCTTCGACGACCTCGGGCAGCTGCGCCGCGAGGACGGTCTTCGGGAGCGTGCTGGTGAACGGCACCGTGGGCAGGCTGACGTCCGGCAGAAGCCCGGACTGCCCCTGCTGGAAGCCGGTCGGGCCTCCCGGCACGGGCAGGGGAACGCCCGTGGCCACCGTGGGGGCGTCCATCGGGATCACCGGCTCAAGTCCCTGGAGCGGGACGACGACCGGCGCGTCGGCGGCGACGGCGGGGGAGGCCATGGCCGCGGAGGCGAGAGCGGTCATGAGGATTCCCATGCCGGCGTGAGAGCGCAGATTCATGACTGCGTAGGCCCTTCAGAGCAGGTGTCGACGGTACTGGGGTACTGCGCCCTGAGAACGAGCCCGACGGAGGGAACGTCGCTAAATTCGCCTGTGTGCAGCAACGCCGAAGACCCCCACAGGTGAGAGTGGGGGCCTTCGTTGACGCATCGTCAGTACGGAGCGTCAGTCCTGGCGCTCGCCCGTCCGTCCGCGCCCGGCGCGGACGACGCGCCCCGCGCGGAGGTAGAGGACGGTGCCGCCGACGAGCAGCGCGGCACTGACGGCCGCCGCACCCATCGTCGAGGCGTCGCTACCGGTCTCGGGCAGCTGCGGCTTGTCGGGCTCGTCCGGGGACGTGGGCGGAGTCGTCGGAGTCGTCGGAGTCGTGGGCTCCTCCGGCTGCTCCGGCTCCTCCGGGTACGTCGGCTCGTCCGGCTCGTCGGGAGAAGTCGGCGGAGTCGTGGGAGTGGTGGGCTCCTCGGGCTCCTCGGGCTCGTCCGGCTCCTCCGGATACGTCGGCGGAGTGGTCGGAGTCGTGGGCTCCTCCGGCTCCTCCGGATACGTCGGCGGAGTGGTCGGAGTCGTGGGCTCACCGGGGTTTCCCGGGTGCTCCGGGACATCGGGGTTGTCCGGGTTCCCGGGCTGGTCCGGGTTACCGGGGTTCTCCGGGTGATCGGGGTTCTCGGGGTGGTCCGGGTGATCGGGGTTCTCGGGGTGGTCCGGGTTCCCGGGGTTCTCCGGCTGCCCGGGATTCTCCGGGTGATCGGGGTTCCCAGGCTGGTCCGGGTTCTCCGGCTGCTCCGGATGGTCGGGGTTCTCCGGGTGGTCCGGATACTCCGGCTGGTCCGGGTGATTCGGCTGGTCCGGGTACTCCGGCGGCTTGGGGGTCTCGTCGTCGGGGCCTTCGCCGTCGCCGTAGCCACCGGGCTCGTCGTCGTCCGTCGTCGCGCAGACGTCGCCGGCCGCCTGTGCGGCGATCCCGGCGAGCTGCCCGGAATCGCCGCACAGGCTCTGGGGCAGGGGGACCTGAAGGTGCTGGCCCGTGCCGGGCTCCGGCGAAATGCCGCTACCACCGGGGGAGTTGGCCGCCATGGCGACGCCCCCGGTCAGCGACAGGATGCCCGTCGTGGCCGCGGCGGTGAAAAGCTTCCGGCTGATGATGGATCGCATACCGCTCTTCCTCTGGATAAAAGGAGAGACCGGAGGGGATCCCCCCTCGCTCCGACCGGCCTGTCCGCGCGCTCAGTGCGTCAGTCACTGACGGACTGGTTACGGAACGTCAGGCTCAGGGACACCGGGCAGCTGCGCCGCGGACCGCGACGCGAGAGCGAGCGCCGCCGTCCTCGATCTCTCCGAGCCGACCTTCCGTGGGGGGTCGGGCGAGAGCCTAGGGAGCGGACACTTCGGAAGCCGGGACCACACGGCAGCCGATCAGAAAATCATTCGATCAGCCGATCACTGTGGGCAGCGGCAGGCGCCCGGCGCGAACATCCGCCCGGGCCAGGCGGAGCGAGGGTTTCATCCAGGAGGGTCAGGACCGCGTGCGCGGTCCGCCGCGCCGGGGAAGTGCGCGGTGGGGTCGTGCTGCTGAGGCTGCGTCAGCCACCGACGGGAAGGCCGCCGAGCAGCGGGGCGCTCTGGGTCGTCTTGTTCAGCTGGTTCGCGGTGTCCCCCACGGTCTTGACGACGGAGCCGTCCGTGGTGCTGCTCAGCGCGTCCGTCTTCAGACCCTCACTGGCGAGCGTCGAGAGACCACCGTTCAGGCTGGTGGGGGTCATCGCCTCGGCGGCCATGGCGGGCGCGGCGGCACCCAGGGCCATCACAGAACCGGCGACGACCGCGGCAACCTTGGTGGGCTTCATGAATGGAGTCCTTCCTCTATCGCGTCAGTGTGCAAGCAAGTCGCTTGCCGTACAGGCCTCTTGGCCGATTCCTGTACGTCGTTCTGCCTTCTGTAACGAGAGGTGCGCGCCCCGGAAACTCCGGGAGAAGGGATTTCTGCTCACTGCACCCGAATGACTGGACGCGGTCCTATTTGCGGACCGGACAGCCGAACGCCGTGCCGTCCGGCGGGATGCCGGGCGGCACGGCGTGCATGGTGCGAGCGTGGCTACCTGACGGGCAGCGGCGGCTTGACCGGCAGCTCGGGGGCTGCGACCGGGGGCGCCACGGGAAGCTCGACGGGCGGGTCGACGGGCAGCTCGACGGGCGGGTCGACGGGCAGCTCGGGCACCTCGACCGGGAGCGTCGGCAGTGTCGGCAGGCCCGCGAGGTCCGGTGCGGGCAGCCCGCTGCCGAGCACCGTGGCGACGACCAGGTTGACCAGCGAGGTCAGGGTCGCGGTGACCTGCGGGACGACACCGGTGGCGTTGCCGGAGGTGACCGCGGCGAGCAGGCCGGCGACGGCCTTCTCGACGGTGGCGAGGGCGTCGGTGACGATGTCGGCCGGCGCGGCCTTCGCGGCCCGCCCACCACCGGCGGCGGCCGGGGTCTCGGGCAAGGGCGCCGGGGCGGTGTCCTTGACGGCGTCGAGGGCCGTCGTGATCTTGGTCTTGAGCGCCTCGGCGTCGGCGGCGGGGAGCTGACCGTCGTCGGCCTTGAGGGCCGCCGTGACGAGCTCGGTGACGGGCGTGGTCACCACGCCCATGTCATCCAGGGCCTCGGCCTGGGTGAGCAGCGCCGCGGCGTCCGGCAGGGGCGCCTGCGAGGTCACGGCGGATGTACGGGACGGGTGGTGTTCGTCGGCGATGGCGGGTCCCGCCATGCCGAGGGTGATGGCGGCGGATATCGCCAGGGCGGTGACGCGGCTCAGAGCCAGGGGACGCATATGTGTTCCTTTTCTGTATGCGTCGGACAACAACGTCACCACCGTGCGCAGCACACATAGCGCTCCGCAATGGGAGGACTACGGAGCGCCACCCCCTCCGTTCGGGTGAATCCGCTGCCCTGACCTGGTCCTCCGAGGGGCGCACGCCGTTGCACCGGACGGCGCACAAGGGTGCGTCCGAACGAGCAGAAGGCCGGCGCGCCGCCCCTTGAAGGGAGGGCGCGCCGGCCTCGGAAGGACCACGATCCGGCGTGCGAGATCAGGCGTTGACGCAGGTGTTGCCGAAGGCCGGGTTCAGGGCGCCGATGACGCTGACGGTGTTGCCGCACAGGTTGATCGGCACGTGGACCGGGACCTGGACGAGGTTGCCCGACAGGACACCCGGGGACTTCACGGCCGCGCCCTCGGCGCCGGCGTCGGCAGCGGCGACACCGGCGGCACCCGCGACGGACGCGGCGACACCCACGGACAGGACTACAGCCTTCGCGATACGGGACATGGAGAAGCGCTCCTCGATTGTTGACAGACGTCTGCATCTGAGTCGGCACGGACGGTTTCGCCCGGCTCCTTCAACAACGCGGCAGCAATTCATCGGTTGCTCTCCCGAACGGGTGACGTTCAACCGATCTTTGGGCCATAAGAGGGCCGTTCGAGCGTATGGCCGAGGCTTGGCGCAACACGCACAACGAGGAAACTGCCGAACAGATACGGGAGTTAGCGTTTGTGAGCATCTAATGCTTACTATCGCCCGGCGTCGGGGTTATAACGTTCCCGAACGTTGCTTCCGGTCCAGCCGCGCGGACAGCCTATTCGCACGGTCGACATCTCCCTCTCCCCCGGTCTTCACGGGTGTTCCCTTGCTTCTCTCATCAAAGCGGAGAACCTGTATGCGGAATTCAGCGGTTCGTGCTGTGCGCCGCGGCCTGTTGTGCGCCCTGTCGTGTGCGGCCCTGTCCGCCGCGCTGCCGGCCGCCGCCGCGCCCCAGCCCAAGGAAGCCCCCCGCGTTCCCTTCGCCCAGCGGTTCCAGGCCGTCCAGCACGGCGGGATCGTCCGCGCCGCCAACACCTCGGCCACGGCCGCCAAGGACGCCAAGAGCGCGGGAACGCGCAACGACGGATTCACCATCGGGTACGTCGACATCGACGACGACCCCAACACGTACAACTCCAGCAGCGCCGCGGTCCGGGTCCCCGAGGGCTCCCGCGTCAGCTACGCCCGGCTCTACTGGGGCGGGAACCTGCGGGTCGGCGAGCAGAAGCCGCACAAGGACAACGGCCGGGTCCTGATCGCCGAGCCCGGGGGCCAGTACAAGGCGGTCCTGGCCGACTCCACGATCGGCCACCGCACGGCGGACGGCGCCGATGCCTTCCAGGCCTCGGCGGACGTCACCGAACTCGTCCGCTCCGCCCGGAACGGGATGTGGACGGTGGCCCAGGTGAATGTGGCCATGGGCCGTTCGACGGTCGGCGGATGGGGTGGCTGGACCCTGGTCGTCGCGTACGAGAACGCGGCGGAACCGCTGCGCCGACTGGCCCTCTGGGACGGTTTCGAAACGGTCGGTCCGCGCACCGGCGCGCTGCGCGTCGGACTTGCGGAATCAGCTGTTCCGAAGGGTTCTTCGGGACAACTCGGAGTGGTCGCCTATGACGGTGACAGGGGCACTTCCGGGGATTACCTCGCGGTGGAAACGAGCCCGTCGAAGAGTGTCCTGCTCTCGGATTCCGCCAATTCCGCGAACGACGTGATGAACTCCAGCATCACCGATTTCGGCGCCGGTCGGATCGAACGACTTCCGGCTCATCAGAACACCCTGGGGTACGACTCCGACGTCTTCGATCTGGGGGGTGCGCTGCGCCATGGAGCCGACCGAATCCACGTCCGCTTCGGCGCCCGCAAGGACACCGTCTGGCTCGGAGCGCTCTTCCTCCAGGCGGACGTCCGGCGCTGACGTGCTGCCCTTCTCCGTTCTGCACGCGGTCCAGCCCGGTGACGGCGGGGTCGCGCGGGTCGTCGTCGACCTGGTCCGCGCCCAGCTCGGCGCGGGGCTGCGGGTCGCCGTCGCCTGCCCGCCGGGCACTCCGCTCGCCGAGGCCGTACGGGCCGAGGGCGCCGGTCTCTTCGACTGGCGGGCCGGGCGCGATCCCGGGCCCCGGCTGGTACGGGAGACCCGTGACCTCGCGGCCGTGATCCGTACGGTCCGCCCCGCCCTGGTCCACGCGCACAGTGCCAAGGCCGGGCTGTGCGCCCGACTCGCCGTGCGCGGGCGGATCGCGACGGTGTACCAGCCGCACGCCTGGTCCTTCGAGGCGGTCGACGGCACGGTCGGCGCGCTCGCCCGCCGCTGGGAGGTGTGGGCGGCTCGCTGGACGCACCGGATCCTCTGCGTCAGCGAGGCGGAGCGTCGTACCGGCGAGGCGGCGGGCGTGCGGGCTCCGTGGTCGGTCATCCACAACGGTGTCGACGTGGCGCGGTTCGCCCCGTCCGGCACCGACGAATCCGTGGACGAGGCCGGGCCCACCGTCGTCTGTGTCGGGCGGCTCTGCCGGCAGAAGGGGCAGGACGTCCTGCTCTCCGCCTGGCCCGCCGTCCTGCGACAGGTGCCCACCGCCCGGCTCGTACTGGTCGGCGACGGGCCCGACGGGGAGCGGCTGCGGGCCGCCGCTCCGCCGTCCGTGCGCTTCACCGGCAACGTCGACGACACCGCGCCCTGGTACCGGGCGGCCGATCTCGTCGTACTGCCGTCCCGTTGGGAGGGCATGGCGCTCGCGCCCCTGGAGGCCATGGCGAGCGGACGGCCCGTCGTGGTCAGCGATGTGGACGGGGCCCGGGAGAGCCTCCCGCCCGGCCACGAACCCCTGTGTCTGGTCCCGCCCGAGGACCCGGCCGCCCTCGCCACTGCCGTCGGCCGCCTGCTCGGCAGGCCGGAGCAGCGGCGAACCCTGGGCCGCGAGGCCCGTCAACACGTACTCAGCAGATTCGATGTGCGGCGCACCGGCGCGGCCGTCGCGGATGTCTACCGCGAGCTGGCCGGAGTGCGGTGCACCGAGCACAGAGAGCCGATTTCGCCGTGACTACGGAAAGCACCAGTGTTCCTCCTTCACCGGGCCCCTGGCCCTCGGCGGGTCGGGGCAAGCTCCCCGGACTCGCCTCCCTCGCGCCGCAGCGCGGCGGTTCGGACCGGCTCGCGCTGCCGCCGCGCCGCCCGGCGCCGCTGCGGTTCGCCGCCGTACCGCTGATCGCGGCCGACGGCCTTGCCGTGCTGCTCGCGGTCGGGCTGCTGCCCGAACCGCAGCGCGGGCTCAGCCTGTTCCTGCTGGTCGCCGCGTGCGTCCTGGCCCTGGACGCGCAGGCGGGGCTGCACCGGCCGGGCGGGGCCCGTGCCGCCGTACTGGACGAACTGCCCGCGCTCGCCGCGCGGGCCGGGGTCGCCTGGTGCGTGACGGCCGCCGCGGTCGCCGCGGTCGCCCCCGAGTTCGCCATCGGCCCGGGCGCACTCTGCACGGCGTACGCGACGCAGCTCGTCGCCGTCTGCCTGGCCCGCTCGGTGGTGCACGCCCACCGACGGCGTACGGCCCGGGCGCATCCGCGCTCCGCGCTCGTCGTCGGCGCGCCGGCCGCCGCCCGCACGTTCGCGGCGGCGCTCGCGCAGCACCCGGAGTACGGCATCCGGCCGGTCGGGATCGTCGGTTCGCGGCCGGACGGGGAGCCCGGGCTCCCGGTCCTCTCCTCGGCCGAGGAGATCCACCGCGCGGTCATCCAGAACACGGTGCGCGACGCGGTCTTCCTGACCGACGACACCAGCATGGTGACGCTCTTCCAGCACTACGGCTGCACCACCTGGCGGGTGGGCGGCGAGGGCCGCGACGGGGCGATGAGCGCCCACCTGTGGGGGTACGCCTGCCGGCGGGTGGTCCCGCTGGGCGAGCGGCCCGGGCTGACCGCGAAGCGCGCGCTCGACGTGGTCCTGGCCGCACCCGCGCTCGCGCTCGCCCTGCCGGTGCTGCTGCTGTGCGCGCTGGCGGTCCGGCTCTCCGACGGGCCCGGGGTGCTCTTCCGGCAGGAGCGGGTGGGGCAGAACGGGCGGCTGTTCACGCTGCTGAAGTTCCGTACGCTGCGCCCGGCCGACGAGACCGAGTCGGCGACCCGGTGGAGCGTCGCCAACGACCGGCGGATGAGCGCGGTCGGCGGCTTCCTGCGGAAGTCCTCGCTCGACGAGCTGCCGCAGCTGTGGAACGTCCTGCGCGGGGACATGAGCCTGGTCGGGCCACGGCCCGAACGGCCGTACTTCGTCGCGCAGTTCAGCCGGATCCACGCCGGCTACGCGGACCGGCACCGGATGCCGGTCGGGCTGACCGGTCTGGCGCAGGTGCACGGGCTGCGCGGTGACACGTCCATCGAGGACCGCTGCCGCTTCGACAACCACTACATCGACCACTGGTCGCTCTGGCAGGACGTCCGGATCCTGCTGCGGACCGCGGCGGGCCTGGTCCGGCCGGCGGGGAGCTGATGATGACGACGGCAGCGGCGACGACCGGGGTTCTGCCGGGAGCGGCCGGGATCGACGTACGGGACTTGGCGCGCCGGGCCGGGGCGCTGTCCCCGGTCCTGGCGGTGATCGCGCTGCTGCTCGTCCCCGGCGGGGGCGGCGCGGAGGGCGGCACGGGCGGTACGGGGACGATCGCGGACGCGGCGTCCGGGCTGCTGGTGCTGGTCTGCCTCGTGCGCGTGATGCGCAGCGGGGCGCGGCCGCTCAGCCGCGCGGCGGCGGTGGTGCTCGGGCTGCCGGTGCTCGGGATCTGCCTGGCGGCGATCACCTCGGGCGACCCGGCGGCGAGCCTGCCGGGCGTGGCCCGGTACGTGCAGATCTTCGTGCTCGTCCCCGCGGCCGTGCTGCTGATGATCCGCGACCGGCGGGACTTCGCCGTGGTCGCGTGGGCGCTGGTCGGTCTGGCGCTGCTGCAGGGCGCGGTCGGGGTCACGCAGTACCTGACGGGGACGGGCGCGTCGTACCAGGGCGAGGACATCCGGGCGGTCGGGACGTTCGGGCCGACGGACGTGATGGGGATGGCGACGGTCGTCTCGTACGGTCTCGTCATCGTCGTCGGGATCGCGCTGGGGAGCGGGCGGGGGCGGGCTCGGACCGCCGCCCTGGTCTGCGCGGGGCTGCTCTTCCTGCCGCTGGTGCTCTCCTTCAGCCGGGGCGCGTGGATCGCGACGGTCCTCGCGATCGCGATCCAGCTGGTGCTCTCGGGGCTGCGGCGGGCGGGGCGGGTGGCGCTCGTCGTCGGCGCGCTCGCGGTGGTCCTGGTCGGCGGGTTCGGGGTGGGCTCCGCGATGGTGAAGGAGCGGGTCGCCAGCATCACGCAGGTGGCGGGCGCCCCGGACCAGTCGGTGACGGACCGGTACACGATGTGGGCGGCGGCCGGGCAGATGTGGCGGTCCGATCCGCTGACCGGGGTGGGCCTGAAGGGCTTTCCCGCGTACCGCGACTCGCACGCCTCGCTCGCGCTGTCCTCGGGCAGCGACACCGCCGGGGCGGGCGCGGCCTTCCAGAAGCAGCCGCTGCTCTCCCCGCACAACATGTACCTGCTCGTGCTGAGCGAGCAGGGCCTCGTGGGGCTTCTCGCGCTCGCGGGGAGCTGGGTGGCGCTGCTCGTGGGCGCGGTGCGGCGGATGGGCCTCGTCGCGATCGGGCTGTTGTCGTGGCAGCTCATCGACTTCTTCTACGCGGACATCGGCGGCCCTTCGACGGTCCTGATGTCGGTCGTGCTCGGCCTCGCGGCCTGGTGGTCGTTGGCGGAGGTGAAGCGTGCGTGACCCGTGGGGCGGGGAGTCCGAGTCCACGGACCGGCTGCCGCCTCCGGAGCCCCCGGGGGAGCTCGGCGCGTCCGTGTGGGCGGACCCGTGGGCCCCGGGCGTGCGGCGCTGGGCGGGCACGACGGCCCAGGTCCCCCTCGGCGACTCCGGATCGGTGCGGGTCCCCGTGGGCCCGGCGCCCGCCGGTCCGCCCGCGTCCGTCGCGGCCGGGGGCGCCGCGCCCCCGGGCGGCGGGCTGCCGCCCCCCGTGGAGTACCCCGACGACTGGCGGCCGCGCGGCCGGCGGGGCGACGGCCCGGGGCGCGGGGCCACGGCCCCGAAGGCCCCCAAGGCCCCCGCGCCCGCCGCCGCCCCCGCCGCCGCGCGGACGCGGCACGGTGCGCCGAAGGCGGCCGGGGGCGGGGGGTTCCTGCGGCGGGCGGCCGCCGTGACGGCGGGGCTCACGGCCGCCGGGGCCGTACTGGGGCTCGTACGGGACCAGAGCCTGGCGCACTACTTCGGTGCCGGGGCCGAGACCGACGCGTTCCTCGTCGCCTGGACCGTGCCCGAGTTCGCCTCCACGCTCCTCATCGAGGACGCGATGGCGCTCATCCTCGTGCCCGCGTTCAGCCGCGCCCTGACCCGCAGGGGCGGCGCCGTCCGCGCCCTCGTACGCTCCACGCTGCCCCGGCTCGTGCTCGCCATGTCCGCGCTGGCCGGGGTCCTGATCCTCGGCGCGCCCCTCCTCGTCGCCGCGCTCGCGCCCGGGCTCCCCGACCCCCGACTCGCCGTCGACTGCACGCGGCTCACCGCGACCTGTGTGCTGACCTTCGCGCTCGCCGGCTACTGCTCCGCCGCCCTGCGCGCCCACGGCTCGTTCCTGCCACCGGCCGCCATCTACGTCGCGTACAACATCGGCATCATCGGCACGATCGTGGCGCTCCGCGAGCCCTTCGGCGTACGGGCCGCGGCCGCCGGGGTCGCCGTCGGCGGCGCGCTGATGGTGGCGGTCCAGGCGCCGTACCTGATCCGGGAGTTGCGCCGCCGGCCGGCCGTACCGCAGGGCGAGCGCGGCGGCGACGGACGGCTCCTCGTCCTCGGCCTGATCGCCCCCGTCATCGCCTTCACCGTCTCGCGCCAGTCGCAGATCCTCATCGAACGCTTCCTCGCCGCCCCGCTCCCCTCCGGCGCCATCTCGCATCTGAACTACGCGCAGAAGGTCGCGCAGATGCCGATGATCCTGTCGCTGATGCTGTGCACGGTCAGCTTCCCCGTCGTCGCCCGCGCCATGGCGGCCGGCGACGACGACGGCGCCCGGCGCCGCGTCGAGCGCGACCTGCTGCTCGCCGCCGTCGTCGTCCTCGTGGGCGCCTCTGTGGTCATCGCCGCGGCCCCGCAGATCGTCGAAGTCCTCTTCCAGCGCGGCGCCTTCGACGACAGCGACACGGCCGCGACCGCCGCCGTGATGCGCGTCTACGCGCTCGGGCTGCTCGGCCAGACCATGGTCGGCACCCTGGTCCGCTGTTACTTCTCCGCCGCCCGCCCCCTCTGGTTCCCGGCCGCCGCCATGGCCGTCGGTCTCGCCGCGACCGCCGTCGCCGGAGTCCTCGGCGCCGGGCTGTGGGGCGCCGTCGGCATCGCCGCCGCCAACGCCCTCGGGATCACCCTGACCGCCGTACTCATGCTGCTCGGCGCCCACCGCCAGGCCATCCCGGTCCGGATCCGCTACCTCGGCGAGGGGCTGCTGCGGCTCGCGACCGCCGCCGCCTGGGCCACCGCCGCCGGCTGGCTCTGCTCGGTCCTGATCACCCCCGCGCTCCTCTCCCTCGCCGTCGCGGCCGTGGTCTGCGTCGGCGTCTTCCTGCTCTTCATCGCCTGCGCCGCCCGTGCGCCGGACATCCCACCCCTCACCCGCACCGCATCCCGAAGGCTCGCCCATGCCCGCTGCCACGGCGCCCCCCACCGCCGCGATCCGTCGACTGCTGCCGAAGCCACCCCCGTGGGTGGTGATGTACCACTCGATCGCCGACCCCACGGATGATCCGTACCGGGTGACGGTCTCCCCCGTACGGTTCGCCCGGCAGCTGCACTGGCTGCGCGACCGGGGGCTGCGCGGGGTCTCCGTCCGCGAGCTGCTCGCCGCGCGCGCCGAGGGCCGCGCGAAAGGGCTCGTCGGCCTCACCTTCGACGACGGATACGCCGACTTCGTCGAATCGGCGCTGCCGCTGCTGCGCCGCCACGACTTCACCGCCACCGTGTACGTCCTTCCCGGGCGGATCGGCGGCGAGAACGCCTGGGACGGCAACGGCCCGCGCAAACCGCTGCTGTCGGAGGACGGCATCCTGCGCGTCGCCGAGGCCGGGATGGAGATCGGTTCGCACGGCCTGCGGCACGTCTCGCTGCCCACGCTGGACGCGGAGACGCTCGCCCACGAGACCAGGCGCAGCCGGGAGCTCCTGGAGGAGATCACGGGCTCGACGGTGGACGGCTTCTGCTACCCGTACGGGGACGTCGACGACCGCGCGGTCAGGGCCGTACGGGAGGCCGGCTACCGCTACGGCTGCGCCATCGACCCCGGCCCGCTGACCTGCGCGCACGCGCTGCCCCGCGTCCACATCGGGGAGCAGGACACCTCCTTGCGGCTCACCGTCAAGCGGCTCCTGCACCCGCTGCGCCGCCGCCACCCGGACGACGTCGAACGCGTCGTCCTCCAGGAGACGTCATGAAGGTCCTGCACATCATCACCGGCCTCGGGATCGGCGGCGCCGAGCAGCAGCTGCGGCTGATGCTGCGTCACCTTCCGGTGCGCAGCGAGGTCGTCACGCTCACCAACCCCGGCCCGGTCGCCCGTGGCATCGAGTCCGACGGGTTCCCGGTCACCCATCTCGGCATGGCCGGGAACCGGGACCTCGGCGCGCTGCCCCGGCTTGCGGGAATCGTCCGCAGGGGCGGGTACGACCTCGTCCACACGCACCTGTACCGGGCGTGCGTGTACGGCAGGATGGCCGCCCGCCTCGGCGGGGTCCGTACGGTCCTCGCGACCGAACACTCCCTCGGCGACACCCAGATCGAGGGCCGCCCGCTCTCCGCCTCCACCCGCGCGCTCTACCTCGCGACCGAGCGTCTCGGCACGGCGACGGTCGCCGTCTCGCCCAGCGTCGCCCGCCGCCTGACGGCCTGGGGCGTGCCCGCCCCGCGCATCGAGGTGGTCCCCAACGGCATCGACCGGGCGCGGTTCGGCTTCGACGAGGACGCGCGCCGCATGACGCGGAAGCTGCTCGACCTGCCGGAGGACGCGTTCGTCGTCGGCGGGGTCGGCCGCCTCGCGCCGGGCAAGCGCTTCGACCGTCTCGTACGGGCGGTGGCGTCGGTGCCGGAGGCGCGGCTGCTGCTCGTCGGGGATGGCGGCGAGCGCGAGCGGCTGCTCGCCGTGGCCCGTGAGTGCGGGGCCGCCGACCGGGTGCTGCTGCCGGGCGCGTGCGAGGACCCGCCGCCGGCGGACTCCACGGGACCCGACCTGCCGTCGCTGCTCGCGGCGATGGACGTCTTCGTCTCCACCTCCCCCGACGAGACCTTCGGCCTCGCGGTCGTCGAGGCGCTGGCCGCCGGGCTCCCGGCGCTGTACGTGGCCTGCCCGGCGATCGACGACCTGGCGCCGGACGAGGCCCCGGGGGCCCGGCGGGTCGGCCGGTCCGTACCCGAACTGGTCTCCGCGCTGCGCGGCATCCGTGACGCCCGACTCGCCCGGCTGCCGCAGCCCGCCGCCGCGCGCCGCTACGACATCGCGCACAGCGCCCAGCAGTTGCTGTCCCTCTACGAACAGGCCGTCCACGGCACCCCTCCCCTCCCGAAGTGAGTCACCCGATGTCACCGATGAGCTCCATGAGTCCCCGACGCGCCCGGCTCACCGCGGCCCTGCGCACCCCCCGCCGATGGCTCGTGCTGCCGGCGTCCGTGCTGGTCGGCACGGCCCTCGGCGCGGGCTACGGGGTCGTGAAGACCCCGCAGTACGCGGCCACGAGTTACGTCATCGTGGTCCCCGGCGAGAAGTCCGACCCGGCCGCCGCGCTCGGCTTCGCCCAGGCGTACGGGCGGGTCGCCACCGACATCGCGGTGACCGGAGACGCGCAGGTGTGGGCGGGCGTCTCCGCCGCGACCCTGCGCGCGAGCGTGCAGGCGGCGACCTCCCCCGACGCGCCGATGATCTCCATCACCGCGCGCTCCGCCACCCCCGCCAAGGCCGTCTCCATGGCGGACGGCGTCGCCCGCGCCCTGGTCCTCAACAGCACGCACGTCTCGGGGAGCACGGGCGTGAAGGTGGTGCAGTTCTCGCGGGCGACCAAGCCCGTGGAGCCCGCCTCGCCCTCCGCCCCGCTCTCCGCGCTCGTCGGCGGCTGCGCGGGCGGTCTGCTCGGCGGCCTGGCGCTGCTCGTACGGCCGGGGCGGCCCGCGCGCGCGGTGCGCGCCGATGCCCGGCACTCACGGCAGACCTCCGCCGCCGTGCCCGGCCCGGCGGCGGCCCAGCCGCAGCCCCAGCCGGAACCGGAGGCGGTGTGACGGGGGGCGGTGTGAGAGCCGAGGTCTGCAGGGACGGCGCGGAGTTCGGCCGGCTCGCCGAGCGGTGGGCGTCGCTGTACGCCCGCTGCTCCACGGCGACCCCGTTCCAGTCGCACTCCTGGCTGCACTCCTGGTGGGTGTCGTACGGCACTCCTGGCGCGCTGCGGGTGGTGCTCGTACGGCGGGAGGACGGCGAACTGGTCGCGGCGGCGCCCCTGGCACGCGCCCGGGGCCCGCTCCCGGTCCTCACTCAGCTCGGCGGTGCGATCACGGACTTCACGGACGTCCTGCTCGACGACGCGTGCCCGGAGGCGGCGCCCGCCCTTGCCCGGGCGCTGGCCGTGGCGGCGCGCGGAGCGGTGGTCGATCTGCGCGAGGTCCGGCCGGGTGCGGCGGCGGAGCAGCTCTTCGCGCACTGGCGGGGGCCGCGCAGGCGGCTGCCCGACTCGCTCTGCCTGGAGCTGCCCGCCGTGCCGATGGACGCCCTGCTCGAACGGATCCCGTCCGGCAAGGCCCAGCGGGTGCGGGCGAAGCTGCGGAAGCTGGACGCGCTCGGGATCGACGAGCGGATCGTGCCGGGGGACGAGGTGCCGGCCGCCCTTGAACGGCTCCTGAAGCTGCATCAGCTGCAGTGGCAGGGGCGGGGCGTGACCGTCGAGCACACCAGCGACCGCTTCGCCCAGCATCTCGCGCGGGCCGTCCGGCCGATGGTCGAGCACGGGGCCGCGCGGGTGACGGAGTTCCGGCTCGGCGGGGACGTCGTCGCGGCGGACCTGACCCTGATGTCGCCCCGTCTGGCGGGCGGGTACCTGTACGGCGCGGATCCCGTCCTGCGGGAGCGGAAGGTCGACGTGGCGACGATGCTGCTGCGGCACGGCGCCCGGGAGACCAGCGCGAGCGGGCGGGCGACGCTGAGCATGCTGCGGGGCAACGAACCGTACAAGCAGCACTGGCGGCCGGAGACCGTGCCCAACCAGCGGCTGATGCTGGCGGGGCGCGGTACGGCTCCCCTGCTGTGGCTGCGCGCGGGCGCCGCGGACGGCAGGCGCTGGGCGGCCCGGCAGGCGCGGGAGCGGGCCTGGGTCGGGCGTGCCCTCGAACGGCTGCCGGGGCGGACGAACGGCGGCGGAGGATGATCTCCTCCGCCGCCGTGGGGGTGGCCGTCAGAAGGGCCAGTTGTCGCTGTCCAGGACGTCCTCCCAGGCGTCGTTGACCTCGGCCTCGACCTCGTCCTTCCAGTTCATCTCGACCTTGGGGACGCAGACCGGCCCACCGATCCAGCTCTCGACCCACGAACCGAGGTTCACGGTCCAACAGGTCGGCTTGGGCTCGGGCTTGGGCTCCGGCTTGGGCTCGGGCTTCGGCTCCGGCTTGGGCTCGGGCTTCGGCTCGGGCTTGGGCTCCGGCTTGGGTTCCGGCTTCGGCTCCGGCTTGGGTTCCGGCTTCGGCTCCGGCTTCGGCTCGGGCTTGGGCTCCGGCTTCGGTTCCGGCTTCGGCTCGGGCTTGGGCTCCGGCTTCGGCTCGGGCTTGGGCTCCGGCTTCGGCTCGGGCTTCGGCTCGGGCTTCGGCTCGGGCTTCGGTTCCGGCTTCGGCTCGGGCTTCGGTTCCGGCTTCGGTTCCGGCTTGGGCTCGGGCTTGGGTTCCGGCTTCGGCTCCGGCTTCGGTACGGGGATCGTCGGGACCTCGGGTACCTCGGGGACTTCAGGCACCTCGGGAACCTCGGGAACCTCCGGGACCTCGGGCTCCGTCGGAACCTCAGGTACTTCAGGGACCTCCGGGACCTCGGGAACTTCCGGCACCTCGGGTACTTCCGGTACCTCCGGCTCCGCGCCCGACAGCATCTGGCGGAACACCTGCGAGGACCGCGGGTTGTCGTCGCACTGCCAGACGCCGTGCGGGCAGTAGTCCGTGATCGTGTGGTACAGCGGCTTGTGCTCACCCATCCATTCGAGCATCCGACGCATGTACTCGGGATTGTCCCCGTTCCGGAAGAGTCCCCATTCCGGGTACGAGATCTCCTTGCCGTGCGCGGCCGCGAAATCCACCTGGTGCTGCAGCCCGTACGGCTCGCTCACATGCCGGTCGAAACTCGACCCCGGCGGCTGGTCGTACGAATCCATGCCGATGATGTCGACGACATCGTCACCCGGATAGCATTGCGTCCACGGAATGGCGTCCGTACCCCGACTCGGATTGAAGTCGAAGCGGAACTTCTGACCGGGAACGGACCGCATCGCCGTGACGATCCGCGTCCAGTACTTCTTCCACGCCGTCGGATCCGGCGCACACCGGTGGGTGTACGTCGTCCCGTTCATCTCCCAGCCGAGGACGATGACGGTGTCGGTGGCCTTCAGGGCGACGAGCCGCTCGGCCAGCGTCTTGAAGTGGTGGTCGTAGTACCCGGCCGAACCGAGCTGGAGCTGACGGCGGACCTCGTAGTCGGAGACCCCGGCCTCGTTCCGCTCCAGCATCGGTACGTTCAGCACGAACAGCCGGTCGGCGCGCTCGTTGCGCCACTTCGCCCAGGCGTCCAGGAAGCCAGGGGGGCTCTCGATGTTCGACCAGAGGTCTCCGGGGAGGTAGGTGTGCCCGACCCGGAGTTCCCGTCCGCCGAGCCATCGCTGGAGCTGGCCGATCCGGCTGACGCCGGGCGGTCCCGATTCGAGGAACGCGCCCAATGCGGTGGAGAGAGTCGGTTCGGGGTTCCGTGTCGTTACGGATTCGGCGGCGTGAACCGGGGAGGACAGCACGACGGAACCTGAGGCAAGGAGACCTGCGGTGAACACCCCCAGCCACACACTCGATGTCTTCCGCTTCCGGTTTCCCATGGCCACTCCTTCACGCGCTGAACTGTTTGATGGCTCGTCAGTCCGATACTCAGAAAGTATTCCTAATAAGCCGACCGTGAACGCCGCTGCGATCTGATCAGTAGTCCATTGGTGTATTTCATCGCCCAGTTGGGGCACCGAGATGAAGGAATGCCGTGCCGAGTTTTGACACCCGCGTCCCCGCAGTCCTCGTGCGACTCGACCGGAACCCCTTCCATCACGGCACGCTGGGCGCCGCCCGCTCCCTGGGCAGAGCCGGTGTCCCCGTCCACGCGGTCCTGGAATCGCCCACCAGCCCCGCCGCCCGCTCCCGCTACGTCCGGACCGTCCGCACCCGCCCCGAGCCCCTGTCGCCGTCCGCCCTCCCCGCCGCCCTGGCCGACCTCCTGCTCCGGCTCTCGGCCGACCTGGAGACCCCCGCGCTCCTCGTCCCGCTCGACGACCTCGGCGCCCTCGCCCTGGCCGAACACCGCGCGGAACTGACGGACCGCTACCTCCTGCCCGACCAGTCGGCGGACCGGCTCGCCCGCGTGGCCGACAAGGCCGAGCTCGCCGAGACCTGCCGCGCCCTGTCGCTCCCGCACCCCCCGACCGAGCTCCCGGAGAGCGCCGACGAGGCCTCGGCCATGGCCTGGGCGCTGGGACTCCCGGTCGTCGCCAAGTGGAGCCGCCCCTGGCTGCTCCCGCCCGGCAGCGGGCTGCGCAGCACCTCGATCGTGCGCTCACTCCCCGAGGTCCGCGCGCTGTACGCCCGTACGTCCGAGGCCGGCAGCCGGCTGCTGCTCCAGCGGCTTCTGCCGCAGGGCCGCGATCTGGACTGGTTCGTCCACGGGTACGTCGACTCCACCGGCCGCTGTGTCGCCAGGGCCACCGGGCGCAAGGAGCGGTCGTGGCCGGACGGGGCGGGGCTCACGGCGGTCGGCCGCTGGGCGGCGAACCCCGAGGTCGAGCGGACGGCGGGCGAGCTGCTCGCCGCGCTCGGCCACCGGGGCGTGTTCGACCTGGACTTCCGGCTCGACCGGGGCACCGGCGCGTACCACCTGCTCGACTTCAACCCGAGGCCCGGCGCGCAGTTCCGGCTCTTCGCCGATCCCGACGGGCTCGACGTCGTCCGCGCGATGCACCTGGACCTGACCGGCCGTCCGGTCCCGGCGCACTCCCCCGCGTACGGACGCAGGTTCGTGGTCGAGAACTACGCGGCCCTGTCGGTGCTCACCTCGCCCGGCCGGCGGCGTACGGAAGGACCGCGCGGGCGGGGCGGCGGTGGCACGGAGACGGCCTGGTTCGCCGCCGACGACCTCGCGCCCGCGCTCGCGATGGCCGGCGCCTGGCTCCTCCACGTCCTGCGCAAGGGCGTGGTGACGCTCCGTCGGCTTCTCCTCCCGGGCCGTCCACAGAAGGTGACGGCGGTGTCGCCGCCGCCCGCGGCCCGTGCCGTCTCCGACCGCATGACCCGACGATGACAACGGAAGGCACCATGTACGACCTGGTGATTGTGGGAGCCGGACCCTACGGGCTCTCGGTGGCCGCCCACGCGGCGGCCCACGGGCTGAACCTGCGGACCTTCGGCCGCCCGATGGAGTCCTGGCACGCCATGCCCTCGGGCATGTTCCTCAAGTCCGAGCCCTGGGCCTCCCATCTCTCCGACCCACGCGGCGCGTACGGGCTCGACGCCTACGCGGCGTCCCGAGGGGTCCGCGCCGAGCACGGCGTCCCGCTCCCGGTCGGCTTCTTCGCCGAGTACGGCGACTGGTTCGCCCGCCAGACCGTCCCGGCGCTCGACGAGCGCCTCATCACCTCGGTCGCCCCGCGCGCCGACGGCTTCGAGGTCGTCACCGAGGACGGCGAGACCCTCCGTACCCGCACGGTGGCGCTGGCCGTCGGCGTCCTGCCGTTCATGGAGATCCCCGGCCCGCTGCGCGGACTCCCGCGCCGGTACGTCACCCACAGCAGCCACCACGGCGAACTCGACGGCTTCGCCGGGCAGGACGTCACCGTCGTCGGCGCGGGTCAGGCGGCCCTGGAGACGGCGGCGATCCTCACCGAACAGGGCGCGCACGCCCGGATCCTGGCCCGCTCGGACCGGCTGAACTGGAACACCCTCCCGCCCGCCCTCGACCGGGGCCTCTGGCAGTCGATCCGCGCCCCGCACACGGGCCTCGGCTGCGGCTGGCACAACCGGCTGTACGCGGACACCCCCGGGATCTTCCGGCGGCTGCCCGCGCCCACCCGTGAGCGGATCTTCGACTCGGCGCTCGGCCCGGCGGGCGCGTGGTGGCTGCGCGAACGGTTCGCGGCCGTCGGTGACGTACGCCTCGGCGCGCAGATCGTCCGGGCGGCGGCGACCGCCGACGAGCGGCTCCGGCTCGACGTGTCGGGGCCGGAGGGGCCGGCCGTCCTGGAGACCGACCACGTCATCGCGGCGACCGGGTTCACGCCGGACCTGGACCGGGCCGGGGTGCTCTCCCCCGCGCTCCGGGGCTCGTTGCGCACGGTGGGTGCGGGCGGGGCGCCGGAGGTGGGGGCGCTCTTCGAGTCCTCCTGGCCGGGCCTGTTCCTCGCCGGGCTGCTCACGGCACCTTCGTACGGGCCGTCGATGCGGTTCGTGTTCGGCGCGGGCTACACGGCCGGACGCCTTGTGCGCGGGGTACGGCAGCGGCTGCGGGCGACGTCCCGTGGCGCGGTGGGCCGTCCGCGGACGGGCGACGAGCGGACGCCGGCGGCGCGGGCATGACGAAGGGCCGGCCTCCGGGGCGTCGAAGGACGCTCCGGAGGCCGGCCCTGAGCGTGCGTCAGGCGTTGACGCAGGTGTTGAAGGCGGCCGGGTTCAGCAGACCGATGACGTTCACGGAGTTGCCGCAGACGTTGATCGGAACGTGGATCGGCACCTGGACGACGTTGCCCGAGAGGACACCCGGCGAACCGATGGCCGCACCGTGCGCGTCGGCGTCCGCCATCGCGGGGGCGGCCGCACCCAGGGCCATGAACAGTCCGGCGACGACGACCGCGGCCTTCTTGCACTTCATTTTCTTAGGTCCTTTCCGCGGCGGACGGAATTTCACGGATTTCGCGAATCGCCGGTGCAATGCAGCCCCCGGCCTCCGCCGCACACATCACAACGACCATGCCCCGAAAAGGAAACCGGCTTATCCCCGACCGATCGGTATTCACTCCATTGAGCCCACCGCTCCGGAGGTGTCATCGCGGCCAGACGGGCATCGCGACCAGCCGCTCCCACTCGCGGTCCGGCAGGCCGGGGACGGTGCGCCCGGCCAGCGCCCACTGCTGCACCAGCGACGAATAGACGGGGAAGGGTCCCCTGTCGACGGGTGGCGGGTCCGCCACATAACGGCTCTTCGGAATGAAGGCCATCCGCTCCCATTTCCCGGGATCGGGTGCCATCTTCCCTCCCATCCACGGCGGTTCCCGCATCATTACACAGTGCCCGCAGGCGAGTGATTCGAGCGGACCATGTCGCGTCGCGAACCTGTGTGCGAGGGACAACGGCTTACGGTGCCCCTCCACCCGTTCCCGAACCACGGAGGTGTGCACATGCCCGTCAGGAACTCCGTCCGTGAATTCTCCCGCCCCCGGCGGCTCGTGCTCGCCTCGGCCGTGCTTCTCGCCCTCGGATCCGGTGCGCTCGCCGACGCCGCCCCCGCGCTGCCGTCCCCCCGCCACGGGCTCAACATCCTGCTGGTCGGGGTGGACAGCCGGGCAGGCCTCACCGCCGACGAGTTGCGTCGGTACAGGGCCGGCGGCAAGGGCTGCGACTGCACCGACGTGATCATGCTGGTGCACGTCTCCGCCGCCAACGACCGGGTCAGCGTGGTCAGTCTGCCCCGCGACTCGCTCACCTCGCTCCCCTACCCGCACGTCGACCAGCGGTACGGCACCACGCACGCGCCGCACCCGGTGAAGGTCAATGCGGCTCACTCGGAAGGCGGACCCGCGTTCACGATCGAGACCGTCGAGCGGATGACGGGCACACCCGTCCACCGCTATCTGTCGATCGACTTCCGGCGCTTCGTCGACGCCGTCGACCGCGTCCATGGCGGGGTGCCGATCTGTACGACGGAGCCTCTCAAGGACCCGGTCACGGGGCTCGACCTGGCCCCCGGCACCAAGAGGGTCGAGGGCGGCGAGGCGCTGCAGTACGTACGGTCGCGGCGCGCGGACGGGAAGATGGACTTCGGACGGATCCACAAGCAGCGGGCGTTCGTCGTCAACACCTGGAACACGATCCGGGCCGGCCTGTTCGACGACCCGGTCAAGCTCTGGCTGCTCGCGTCCACCCTGCGCGGTACGGCGCCGGTCGAGCGCTCCCTCTCCGTGACCGAGATGGTGACGCTGGCCGCACGGCTGCGCCACCTCACCCCGGCCGACACGGAGTTCGCGACCCTGCCGATCACCCGCTTCAACCCGCTGATCGAGGGCGTGGGGTCCTCGATCGGCTGGGACCAGGAGCAGGCGGCGGAGGTGTTCGAGGCGCTCCGCTCCGACCGGCCCCTGCCGGCGGCCCGCCCCACATCCACGAGCAGCATCCCGAAGGGCCTGGGCGACTACCGACCGGCAGGGGGCGCCGCCCTGGTCTGCCCCTAGGGCCGGGAGAGCGTGCGGGCCAGGTCCGCCGGGTCCGTCGTCGGGGCGTCGCAGGTGAAGTGGCGGCAGACGTACGCGGCCGCGCCCCCGCCCACCAGCGGCCGGTCCTTGAGCAGCGGGAACTCCTCGCCGTCCGGGGCGCCGAAGGCGACGACGGCGCCGGGCGCCGGGCCGAGCAGCGCCGTGCGGTGCAGCGCCCGGGCCAGGTCGTCGTCCCCGGGGCCGACCACCGCGATCTCGCGCGGCCCGTCGAGCAGGGCCTCCGCAGTGGCCAGGCCCCAGCCGATGAACCGGGGCGCGCGCGGACCGAGCGCCTTGACCACGCCGAGCGCGCCCTCGGCGGCGGTGCGGTGCGCCTCGGAGCCGGTGTGCGCGGCGTACGAGAGGAGGGCGCCGGCGGCGGCCGTCCAACCGGAGGGGGTCGCGTTGTCGGTGGGGTCCTGGGGGCGGCGGATCAGGGCCTCGGCATCGTGGGCGGTGTCGTACAGCGCGCCGCCCTCGGCGACGAACTGGTCGAGGACGATGTCGAGGAGGAAGCCCGCGAACTCCAGCCAGACGCCCTCGCCGGTGACCCCGGCAAGCGCGAGGAAGCCCTCGGCGACATCGGCGTAGTCCTCCAGGACCCCCGCGTTCGCACCGGCCTTGCCGTCCTTGGAGGTACGGAAGAGCCGTGCGCCTTCGCCCATGTGGAGCCGTACGAGCAGGTCGGCCGCCTCCGTGGCGCGTTCGACGAGATCGGGCCGGTCGAAGAAGGCGCCGGTCTCGGCGAGGGCGGCGATCGCCAGGCCGTTCCAGGCGGCGACGATCTTGTCGTCGCGGCCGGGGCGCTCGCGCCCTTCGCGGGCGGCGAGCAGCCGCTCCTTGATCGAGGCGATCCGGTCGGCGTCGGCGACCCCTGCGTCCTGCGGGAGCTGGAGGACGGAGGCGCCCTCCTCGAAGGTGCCCTCGGGCGTCACCCCGAAGTACCGCGCCGCGTACTCCCCGTCCTCCTCGCCGAGAACGGCGGTCAGCTGGTCCGGGGTCCAGACGTAGAAGGCGCCCTCGACGTGCTTGCCCGTGCCGTCGTCGGAGTCCGCGTCGAGCGCGGAGGCGAAACCGCCCTCGGGGGTGCGCAGTTCGCGGACCATGAAGTCGGCCGTCTCCAGCGCGACCCGCCGGGCCAGGTCGCTGCCGGTCGCCCGCCACAGGTGCGCGTACAGCCGGCAGAGCAGGGCGTTGTCGTAGAGCATCTTCTCGAAGTGCGGGACGACCCACTCGCGGTCCACCGCGTAGCGGGCGAAGCCGCCGCCGAGCTGGTCGTAGATCCCGCCCCTGGCCATCGCCTCGCAGGTGTCGGACGCCATCTGCAGCGCGCCCTCCGCTCCCGTACGGGCGTGGTGACGCAGCAGGAACTCCAGTGCCATCGACGGCGGGAACTTGGGCGCCCCGCCGAAGCCGCCCGAGGTGCTGTCGTACTCGCGGACCAGGCCGAGGAGCGCCTGGGCCAGCTCCGGCTCCCCGGGCACGCCGTCGCCGCCGAAGGCGAGGGAGCGGGCGGAGAGGTCCTTGACGATCTTCCCGGCGACCTCGCCGACCTCGTCACGGCGGTCGGTCCAGGCCCGGGCCACCCCGTCGAGGACGTCACCGAAGGAGGGCATGCCGTGCCGGGACTCGGGCGGGAAGTACGTACCGAAGTAGAAGGGCTCCGCGTCCGGGGTGAGGAAGACGGTCATCGGCCAGCCGCCCTGGCCGGTCGCCGCCTGCACGGCCTCCATGTAGACGGCGTCGACGTCGGGGCGCTCCTCGCGGTCGACCTTGACGGCGACGAAGTGCTCGTTGACGTAGGCGGCGGTCGTCTCGTCCTCGAAGGACTCGTGGGCCATCACATGGCACCAGTGACAGCTGCTGTAGCCGACGCTGAGCAGCACGGGGACGTCGCGGCGGCGCGCCTCCTCGAAGGCCTCCGCCGACCAGGGCCACCAGTCGACCGGGTTGTCGGCGTGCTGGAGGAGATAGGGGGACGTCTCATGGGCCAGTCTGTTCGGCATGGCCCCATCCTCGCGCACGTGACAAGGCCCCGGTCGTACGCCACGGGTGGCGGCGCGCGAACGGGGCAGTGCCGTCGGAGACGGATGGGGACACCCCCAGGCCGAAGGCTCTGGGGGAGGACGCGAAGCGGCCCCGTTCCTCGCAGGTCGAATGCGAGGAACGGGGCCGCCTCAGCGGTGCGGTCGGACTCAGCCGCCGACGTTCCCGTTCTGCGAGAGGACCTCGCCCAGGATGTGCGAGAGGGCGTTGTCGCCGTTCTGCTGCACCGCGTTCTGGTTGCAGGTCTGGTTCGTCGTCGGGTTGCCCAGGACGTCCTGGACGGCGACCGGGACGGCGATGACGCCGACCGGCACCTGCGCCTGGAGCTTCTGGATGTCGAAGCAGTGCAGGACGCCACCGTTGATGAGGCCGAAGTTCGGGCTCATGTAACCGCCGGTGGAGTTGCTGCCGATCGACTGCTTCGACGTGTTGCCGATGATGTTGGCGCTGCCGCCATCGTTGCCGGCCGCCGACGCAGCGGTCGCCGTCACACCGACGACCGAAGCCGCAACTGCCGCCGTAGCGAGAACCTTCTTGATCACGAGTCTTCCTTCTTGAGCTCGAGGGCCCTGGAACGCTCCGTTAGCCGAAGCACGCTGATCAACTGCCTCGGATGGGATTGGTTCCGGGGGGTCACTCGGACGCGCTATTCCACTGATGAACGCCATCGGACGCCGTGTCGAGGGCCACGCGTTCGGTACGCCGGGCTCCCCGCTCCCTCGCGCCGACGCGCGTCACGCAGGACACTTGGGGCCGGAAGCGGAAGCTCTCGGAGGGGGACGCACATGCGGGACAGCCACCGGGCCGAGGCCGAACGGCTGTTGGCACGCGCCGTGGAGGAGGAGGTGCGGCGCTCCGGGGGCCGCTCCGACGCCACGGCCCTGCTGGCACGCGGCCGGGCCGCGCTGGACACCATGGCGGCGAGTGCGGGCGAGGAGTACGCGGCCTATCTACGGGCCCTGGAGGAGTCGGAGGCCGGGCAGCGGTCTCTGGGGGATCGATTCAGCAGAGCGACGGTGGGAACACCCGCTCTGGTCACGGCCGTTGCGGCGGTCGCGGCCTTCGGGGCGGACCTGGCGCTCGGCACGGCGGCCGGGACGGCGCTCGGCGCCGGAGCCGTGGTCGCGGTCGCGGGCGCGGCGGTGACCGTCCTGAAGGTGACCGCGGGGCACTGGCCGGCCGCCCACCGCAGGGCGGGCGCGCTCGGCCAGCCGGGCGGCCCCGAGCAGCTGCGGCTGCAGTGGCTGACGGCGCTCGACGTACGGGGTGTACGGCCCTTCCTCGACCAGCAGCGGGTGCTGCTGGCGACGGCCCAGCAGCCCGCGCAGAAGGTGGTGTCGCAGCTGCGGGGCGTCGACCGCAGCGCGGCGGCCCGGCGGCGGAACGTCCTGGAGCAGTCCTTCGGCCATCTGCCGGACCCGGGCGGGCCGTTCACGGGACGGCGGGCCGAGCTGGCGCAGATCACCCAGTGGGTGCAGGCCGGCCGGGCGTCGACGCAGACCCGGCCGACGGTCGTGATGCTCCACGGGGAGCAGGGTGCGGGCCGCACGACGCTCGCCGTACGGGCGGCGCACGCGCTGCGGGACCAGTTCCGCGGGGCGTGCGTGGTGGACCTGCGGGGCGGGACGCGCGGCGAGAAGCCGCTGTCGACCCGGGAGGCGCTGCTGCACCTGCTGAACCGGCTCGGCGCGCCGCGTGAGCAGCTGCTCTTCCGCGAGCGCTCGTCGGCGGAGCAACAGGTGCGCAGGCTGGCCGAGTTGTACCACCAGCATCTGACCGGGCTGCCGGTGACGGTGATCCTGGACGACGCGGTGGGGGCGGAGCAGGTCCGTACGCTGCTGCCCGAGCGCTCGGACAGTCTGGTCCTGGTCACCTGCCGGGAGCCGCTCGACCTGGGCGGGGACGTACCGGCGTCCGTGCACGTGCTGCCGGTCGCGGCGCTGGACGCGGCGGGCGCGGAGGATCTGCTGCGGGAGGCGGCGCAGGCGCCGGACCCGGGGCCGTACGACTCCGAGGCCTGCGCGGAGATCCGGGAGCTGTGCGGCGGGCTGCCGCTGGCGCTGCGGGTCGCCGGTTCCTCGCTCGGCGGGCGGTCGATGGCCGATCTGGCGCATCTGCTGGCCCGCCCCTGGAGTGAGGACCCGGTCGAACGGGCTCTTTCCGTACGGTACTTCACCGATCTGGACGAGGACGGCCGACGGCTGTTGCGGCGGCTCGCGCTCGCCGGGCGGGCCTCGCTGGGGGCGGCGGCGGCCGGGGCGCTGCTCGGCGCGAGCGGACAGGAGGGAGCGCGGCTGCTCGCGGGGCTCGCCCGGGCCGGGCTCCTGGACCATGTGCGGGGAGAGCGGTACCGCCTGCACGACGCGGTACGCGCCTTCGCGGCGGCGCGGCTCCAGGACGAGGAGGACGCGGCGGCGATCGCGGCGGCGCAGGAGCGGCTGATCCAGAACTACGCGGAGCTCGCGGACGCGGTGATCCGGATGGTCGACGGCAAGATGTCGACGCGTGCGGACCGGTTCGACGGGCACGGCTTCGGTTCGCTGGACGCGGCTCTGCGCTGGCTGGACGACGAGTCGAGCTTCATCACCTCGGCGCTGCGGCACGCGGAGGGCGTCGACCAGCAGGCCGTACTGAACCTGCTCGGCGCGCTCTGCGACTACTGCCTGCTGCGCGGCGACCTCTACCGGCTCGGGGAGATCAACGAGCTGACCGACGCGGTCGGGCAGGGGCTGCTGTCCCGGTCGGTGCAGTGGCGGACCGGTATCGCCGCCCGGCAGCTCGGCGAGCTCGACAAGGCGCGCACCACGCTGACCTCGGTGGTCTCGCTCTACCAGGAGGCGCACCAGGACGCGGGGGCGGCGCTGGCGCTCTGCTCGCTCGGGATCACCCTGCACCACCAGGGCAACCTCGCGGAGGCGTCGGTGAAGCTGCGGGAGGCGCTCGAGCTCCAGGAGCCGGCGTCGCTCGCGGCCGACCGGGGCTGGACGATGCACGCCCTCGCGGCGGTCGAGCGGGACCGGGCGAACCTGGCGGAGGCCCTTTCGCTGCTGCACGGGGCCCTGGAGCTGCACCGGGAGAACGAGTCCGTGCACGGCGAGGCCTGGGCGCACTTCCAGCTGGGCCAGGTCTGTCTGCGCATGGGCGACGTGGAGCGGGCCGACAGCGAGCTGCGTACGGCCCTGGACCAGTACGGGCGGACCCGCGACGGGCGCGGCGAGGCGTGGGCGCTGACCCAGCTGGCCCGCGCCCGGCTCGTCGAGGGCGAGGTGGCGCCCGCGGTCGACGGACTGCGCCGGGCGCTGGCCCGCCACCGCGAGCAGGAGGACGCGCGGGGCGAGGCCTGGACGCTGTACTACCTGGGCCACGCCCTGGAGGAGCGCGGGGACCTGGACCAGGCGGTACGGGAGCTGGAGCGGGCGCGCACGATGTTCTCCCGGATGCGGGACGTCTACGGGCTCGCGTGCGCCCGGCACCACTCGGGGCGCGTCACCCGCGACCAGCGGGCGGCCCAGACCGGCAACCTGCGGAACTCCGGCTTCGCCCGGCAGCTCCTGGTGGACGCGCGGGCGGACTTCCACCGCATCGGGGTGGCCCACGGCGAGGCGTGGACGTGCCTGGAGCTGGCGATCGTGGACGCGGGGAACGGCAAGGCCGCGCAGGCCCTGGAGCTGTGCGCGGAGGCGGAGCGGCTGTTCCTGTCGTACGACGACCGGCGGGGCGCCGACTGGGCCCGCTTCCTGCGCTGCACGCTGCTGCCGTACGCCTCGCCTGGCGGGGTGGAGGTGGGTACGGCGGTGGCCCAGGAGGAGCTGGCGCTTCTGGTCCGGGACCGGCATCCGGCACGGGACGGCAAGGTGGAGGACTGCGCGGAGGCGTACGCGCTGGTCCTGGAGCGGGGCGTCCAGCTGGAGGCGGGCTGGCAGGCCTGGCAGCTGGGCATGGTCCCGTCCCGGCACGCCCGGGAGGTCATGGGGGTGCCGGTGGAGGTGGCCTGAGACGGGATCGCCGAGGTGCGGGCTCCCTCTCGGGGGCCCGCACCTGAAAAGCCGGCGTACTACTCCCGGGCGGCGGCCTTGGAGGCGGCGGGCGCCGCCTTCGGGTCCGGGGCCTCCTCGAAGGAGACCTTGCCCATGTGGCGGTTCATCGACTTCATCAGCATCCAGACGGCGACGGCCATCACGGCGAAGACGACGAAGCCGAGGACGCCGGGGGTCACCTTGTTCTTGTCCAGCTCTTCGGCGGCGAAGGGGACAAGCTGGGTCAGTGCCAGGTGTGCGCTCATGTCAGGCATTGTCGCGGATGCCCGCGAAGAGGTCGTCCTCGGGGAGGGAGGTCGGCACCAGCGACTTGCTGAGCTCGTACTCCTCCGTCGGCCAGACCTCCTTCTGGATCTCCATCGGCACCCGGAACCAGCCACCGTCCGGGTCGATCTGCGTACGGTGCGCGATCAGGGCCTTGTCCCGGATCTCGAAGAACTCCGCGCACGGGACGTGCGTGGTCAGGATCCGCTCCGTGCGCTCGAACTCGTCCCAGCGCTTCAGCCAGTCGCCGTACGGCGACTCCAGGCCCCGGTCGAGGAGCGCCCGGTGCAGGGCCTCGGTGCGGGGGCGGTTGAAGCCCTGGTTGTAGTAGACCTTCTGCGGCTGGAACGCCGGGCCGAACTCGGCCTCCGGGTACTTCTCGGTGTCGGCCGCGCCGTCGAAGGCCACCATCGTGATCTTGTGGGTCATGATGTGGTCGGGGTGCGGGTACCCGCCGTTCTCGTCGTAGGTCGTGATGACCTGCGGACGGAAGGCGCGGATCTTGCGGACCAGGGCGCCGGCCGCCGTGTCGACGTCCTCCAGGGCGAAACAGCCCTCGGGGAGCGGGGGCAGCGGGTCGCCCTCGGGCAGGCCGGAGTCGACGAAGCCGAGCCACTCCTGCTTGACGCCCAGGATCTCCCTGGCCTCGTCCATCTCCTTGCGGCGGACCTCGTGGATGTTCGCCTCGATGTAGGCGTCACCCTGGAGCTTGGGGTTGAGGACGGAGCCGCGCTCGCCACCCGTGCACGTGACCACGAGCACGTCCACCCCCTCGGACACGTACTTGGCCATGGTCGCCGCGCCCTTGCTCGACTCGTCGTCGGGGTGGGCGTGAACGGCCATCAGTCGCAGCTGCTCAGTCAAGACTCGATCCTCTGTGATTCGTCGCTGAGGGGGTCTCTATAGTGACGGAACCGGGGGGCCGAAAATTCCCACCCCCCGCGGCGAGAGGAACGATCATGAGCGCGGTGCGAGAGCAGCTGCCCGAGGGGCGTTACGGACGCTCCGCGGACGAGCGCGCCGACCGCAAGCTCAAGATCGCCGGTGCCGTGCTCGGTGTGCTGCTCCTCGGGCTGATGGGCTGGTTCGGCTGGCACTACGTCGTGGACAGCAGGATCAGCGCGGAGACGATCAAGTTCGACGTGGTGAGCGACACCGAGGTGCAGCTGCACCTGGAGGTGCGCAAGGACGTCGACGCCCAGGGCGTCTGCACGCTGCGCTCGCGCTCCGAGGACGGGGCCGAGGTCGGCCGCAAGGACGTCCGCTTCGACGAGGCGAAGGACCGGATCGACACCGTCGTCTCCATCCGTACGACCGCGCGCGCGACCAGCGCCGAGCTCATCGGGTGTACCGCGAGGTAGCGGTGGGTAGGGACCCGGTGGCGCGCCGAGCCACGATCGGTCGCTGACCAGGGATGACGTCATCTTGATGGTGTATGTCCTCCCCCTTTTCGCCACTAATTGTTAGGCTCGTGGTTTCGCCCACTCAGGAAGGACAATCCTTCTGGGTAGGGCGATGCTTTGTATTCCCAGTACCTACGAGGAGCACCTGTGACCCAGACCAGCGACAACGTCACCTGGCTCACCCAGGAGGCGTACAACCAGCTCAAGGCCGAGCTGGAGTACCTGTCTGGTCCCGCGCGAACCGAGATCGCCGGCAAGATCGCCGCGGCGCGCGAGGAGGGCGACCTGCGCGAGAACGGCGGGTACCACGCGGCCAAGGAGGAGCAGGGCAAGCAGGAGCTCCGGGTCCGCCAGCTGACCCAGCTCCTGGAGCACGCCAAGGTCGGCGAGGCTCCGGCCGACGAGGGCGTCGTCGCCCCCGGCATGGTCGTCACCATCGCCTTCGACGGCGACGAGGACGACACGGTGACCTTCCTGCTGGCCTCGCGCGAGTACGCGAGCAGCGACATCGAGACGTACTCGCCGCAGTCCCCGCTCGGCGTGGGCGTGAACGGCAAGAAGGTCGGCGAGGACGCCGAGTACGAACTGCCGAACGGCAAGAAGGCCGCGGTGAAGATCCTCAGCGCCAAGCCGTACAACGGCTGAGCCGCAGCATCGTTCAAGGGCCGGACCCCTCTTGGGGGTTCGGCCCTTCGCTGTGCATGCACATGTAATTATGGCGGCTGACGTCACGTCACAAGGGGGAGATGAGACGTGCTGGGACCGCTGCGCGAGGGTACGCCACGCCGGATCGGACCGTACGAGCTGCTGGCGCGGCTCGGGGCCGGCGGAATGGGAGAGGTCTTCCTGGGCCGGGCGGACCGCGGGGGCACCTTCGCCGCCGTGAAGACCGTACGGCGCGATGTGGCGAACGAGCCGGCCTTCCGCGACCGCTTCCGCCGCGAGATCAAGGTCGCGGCCCTGGTGCGGAGCACGTACGCCGCCGCGCCCGAGGGCGGGGACGCGGACGCCGAGGTGCCGTGGCTGGCGACCGCGTACGTCCCCGGGCCGAGCCTGTCGCAGGCCGTGCGGCGGGGCGGGGCGCTGCCGGTGGCGACGGTACGGGAGATGGGCGCCGGGATCGCCCGCGCGCTCGCGGACCTGCACGCGGCCGGCGTCCTGCACCGCGACCTCAAGCCGGGCAACGTCATGCTGTCCGTGGACGGCCCGCGCCTGATCGACTTCGGCATCGCCCGCAACACGGGCGCCACGACCATGACCGCGACCGGGATGATGGTCGGCACCCCCGCGTTCATGTCGCCCGAGCACGTCCTGGGCGCGCGGCACGTCACGGGAGCATCGGACGTCTTCTGTCTGGGCTCGCTGCTCTGCTACGCGGCGACCGGCGAGGACCCCTTCGGGGACGGGCCGCTGGCGGCCGTCCTGTACCGCGTCTCCCAGGCGGAGGCGGACCTGAGCCGTGTGCCGGAGGAGCTGCGGCCGGTGGTGGAACGGTGCCTGCGCCTCGCCCCCGCCGAGCGGCCGACGCCGGCGGAGCTGGTGGAGCTCCTCGGCGGGGAACGGCGGCCCGCGTGGCCCGAGAGCGTACGGGAGCACATCGGCGAGTACGGACGGGAGCTCGCGCAGCTGGTGGCGTCGGGCGGGCCCCTGGTGGAGGTACCGGCGGCGGGCCCGGCCGCGGCCGTCGCGCCGGGGATGGACCAGCTGCCGACGATGGGGGCGGTGGCGCCGTCGGCTCCCGAGCCGCCCCGGAAGCGGCGCCGGGGGCTGCTCGCGGGGGTGGTCGCGCTCGCGGTGCTCGGAGCCGGTGTGGGCACGTACCTGCTGTGGCCGGAGGCCGAGAAGAAGGCCCCGCCGGCGAAGGCGGCGCCTCCGCCCGCGACCGCGCCGGCCGTCGCGAAGGTCGCAGGCGTCGACGACCGGGGCCTCGCCGACGCCTCCGGGGTCGTCCCGCAGAACCCGGCGCAGCGGCCGGCCGGCTGGAAGCCGTGGCAGGCGAAGCTGACGGCCCCGGCGTTCGGCTGCTCGGCCGGGGAGTCCGTGGTGGTCTGCCGGACGGTGGACGGGCGGTACGAGGCGCTGGACCCGGCGAGCGGGAAGCGGCTGTGGGAGGCGGACCTCGTGCCGGACCCCCGCAACAACGAGAGCTACATCGGACCCACCGGCGGGATCTTCATCGCCGGGTCGACCGCTCGGCCGATGGTCCACGGTTCCGCGGTGGTCCTCACCTCCGGCGACAAGCTCCAGGTGCGGGACGCGCGGAGCGGGAAGGTCCGCTGGGAGAAGAAGGCCTGGGGCTCTCAGGACCACAACAGCCGGCCCCTCGTGGGCGACGGGGTGGTCTTCGCCACGACCCGTTCCACCACGGACGAGCTCACGGGCAGGACCATGGTCTTCCTGAGCGCGTTCTCCCTGGCCGACGGCCGTCCGCTGTGGACCAAGTCGCTGACCAACGCGGGTCTCTCCCGCGCGGAGTACCGCCCCTTCGACGCCGTGGCGTTCGCCCAGGGGCGGGTGTACGCGGTGAGCGACGCCGGAATCGTGGCGTACGACGCGAAGAGCGGCGCCCTGCTGGGGCAGGTCCCCAAGGAGGCCGAGGGCTGTATGACCGTGAAGGTCCTCGGCCCCGTGGCGTACTGCTCCGATCACATGGTCGACCCCGACGGGTCGGAGCGGACGGTGCTGCGTGTCATGGACGCCGCCACCCTCGCCCCGAGGGCCGCGCTGCCCGCGCCGGTCGCCGCGCTGAACGCCGAGGCCATGGACTCCCGGACGGTCGTGGCCGCGAACGCCAAGGGCGTGTCGGTCCATGACGCGAAGACGGGTCAGCAGCTGGGTCAGTACCCGACCAAGGCCGCTCCGGCGGGGCTGAAGCAGGCACTGTCGTCACCTCTGCTCGCCGGTGACCAGGTCGTGTACGCCGACTACACCTCGCTCTACACCGTGCGGATCGGCAAGGACGGCAAGCCCTCCGACCTCGACGTGCGGCAGGTCCCGGGGGCACCGGGTCCGCGCGCGGAGGAACGGGGCGAGGTCGACAGCTTCGCCAACATGATCCGGTCCCCCGAGGTGCTGGTCATCGGCGGGATCGCCCACATCGCCTACGACCAGGGCGTCGTCGTCTCCGTCGAGCTTCCCAAGTGACGTACTGAACTTCCACATGACGTACGGAAAGGACGTGTTCGGTGCTGGAAGCACTGCCCGCAGGGCAGCCGCCGCGCCTCGTCGGTCCCTATCGGCTGCTCGCCCGGCTGGGCGCGGGCGGCATGGGCGAGGTCCATCTGGCGTGCCGGGCGGACGCGCCGACGGCCGATCCGTACCGGATGGTCGCGGTGAAGACCGTCCGGGAGGACCTGGAGGTCGACGGGGACTTCCGGACCCGGTTCCGGCGCGAGATCACGGCGGCGCGGGCGGTGAACAGCCCGTACGCGGCGCTGCTCGTCGACGCGGACGCCGACGCGGCCGTGCCGTGGCTGGCGACCGAGTACGTCCCCGGTCCCTCGCTCGCGGAGGCCGTCACCCGGGCCGGGGCGCTGCCCGTCGCGGCGGTACGGGCGCTGGGCGCGGCGCTCGCGCGGGCACTGGACTCGGTGCACCGGGCGCAGGTGCTGCACCGGGACCTGAAGCCCGCGAACGTACTCCTCGGGGCTTCCGGGCCCAAGCTCATCGACTTCGGCATCGCGCAGGCCTTCGAGGCGACGGCGCTCACCTCGACGGGGCTCGTGGTGGGCTCGCCGGGGTTCATGGCGCCTGAGCACCTGGTCGGGAGCCGGGCGGTCGTGCCCGCCTCCGACGTCTTCTGTCTGGGCGCGGTGCTCGCGTTCGCGGCGAGCGGGCGCGGGCCGTTCCACGACGAGGAGATGGCGTCGATCATCTTCCGGATCAGCCGTGCCGATGCCGAACTGTCCGGCGTGCCACAGGAGTTGCGGCCGGTCGTGGAGCGGTGCCTGCGGCTCGACCCGGCGGAGCGGCCGACGGCGGCGGAGCTGGTGGAGCTGCTCGGCGCCGAGGTGCCGACGGCGTTCCCGTGGCCCGGCGGGGTGCTGTCGCTGCTCGCGGAGTACGGGGATTCGGCGCGGCGGATCGGTGAGGCGGCGGCCTCGGGCGCGGGCGTGGCGGACCTGCCGACGATCAGCCCTGAGGTGCCGTACTCCCCCACGGTGGCGGGTCGACGGCCCGCGGCCGCAGAGCCGTCGGCGCCGCGTCGCCGTCCGTGGGGGCGGATCGCGGCGGGAGCGGTGGCCGTGGCGGTCCTGGCGACCATGGGGGTCGTGATGCTCAACCGGGAGGACGGAACCGGCGGGCAGGGCGGGCAGGGCGGCTCCGCGGGGGCCACGCCGAGCGGCGGCGCGAGTTCGGGACGTCGCACGCCGACGCCGAGCGCCGGGCCCGTGGCGCTCGACCATGTGGTCCAGCCGTACGGGGGCGAGGGGCACGCGAGCGACTTCGGCAGGGACGGCTCCGACCACAAGGCCCGCCCGGCCGGCTGGTCCCCGTGGGCGGTCCAGGTTCCGGCGGGCGTCGGCCCCTGCTCACTCGGCCCCGAGGTGCTGGTCTGCTCGGGCGACGGCGGCTCGGCGGTCGCCCTGCGCGCGGCGGACGGGACGAAGCTCTGGACGAAGCCGTCGAGGGGCGCGGAGTTGCAGACGGGCGCGCAGTACCCGGCGGTCGTCGGGGACGTGGCCTGGATGACCGCGCACGACGGTCTTGTCGGATACCGGCTGAGCGACGGCAAGGAGGTGGCGCGACAGCCCGGGCCCGGGGGCGTGTACGCGGTCAAGGGGACGGATCTGCGCGGCGACGTCCTGTACACGACGTATGTCGACAGCACGGACATGGAGAAGCCGGGCGGGTTGGTGACGGCGGTCGGACTTACGGGCGGCAAGCCGAAGGAACGGTGGCGTACGCCGGTCGCCGTCTTCCCCGAGTCGCCGGTGGCGGCGGGCGGGCAGGTGTACGTCACCGGCGACGGCACCGTGCGAGCCCTTGACGCGGGCACGGGGAAGGAGACGGCCCGGGCCCAGGGGCTCGACAGCTGCTTCCACGTCGTGGTCCGCGCGGGCCGCGTCCTGTGTCCGCCGTCGGGGAGCGAAGGCGTCGACGTGCTCGACGCCCGGACCCTGCGTCGGGAGCGGACCATCGGGCAGGGGATGCAGGTGACGGTCCCGCCCGCGGTGAACTCCGCGGGGGTGGTGGCGCTGATCGACGGCGAGCGGCTCGCCACGTTCGACCTGAAGACCGGGGCGGAGCGGTGGAGTCGGCAGCTCGGCCACGAAGGATCGTCGATCGCGTTCGCCGGCGACCGGGTGCTGTCCGTGTCGCAGCAATCGGTCACCTCGGTGCCCGTGACCGATCCCCCGGCCGCCCTCCGCGGCGAGGACACGAGGAGCTTCCAGGCGCCCGAAGGGTCGGGAGCGGTCGAGGGCGAGGAGTTCGCCTCGGGCGTGATGGTCGCCGGCGGAGCCGTCTTCATCTCCCTCGCCAGTGGTGTCCTCGTCTCGGGGTACGCGCCCTGAGGCCCCCGAGCCTCTGAGGCGACGGCGAGGGCCGGAGGGGCGACTCCCCTCCGGCCCTCGCCGTCGACCGGTGTCCTCAGCCGTCCGCGCGGCGGTACTTGCGGACCGAGAGGGTGCGGAAGACGACGACGATCAGGATCGAGTAGATCAGCGACGCCCACACCGGGTACTGCATCGGCCAGGCGTCCGAGGGTGAGACGCCCGGGTCGCCGAAGAGTTTGCGGCAGGCCTGGACGGTGGCGCTGAACGGGTTCCACTCCGCGATGGGCTGGAGCCAGCCGGGGAGCTTGCTGGAGTCCACGAACGCGTTCGAGATGAACGTGACCGGGAAGAGCCAGATCAGGCCGCCGGACGTGGCCGCCTCCGGGGTGCGGACGGAGAGGCCGATGAGCGCGCCGATCCAGGTGAAGGCGTAGCCGAGGAGGAGCAGCAGGCCGAAGCCGGCCATCACCTTGGCGAAGTTGGTCGGCTCCGCGTAGCCGGGGCGCCAGCCGATGATCAGGGCGACGATCGCGAGGACCAGCAGCGTCAGCGCGGTCTGGACGAGGTCGGCGAGGGTGCGGCCGGTGAGGACCGCGCCCCGGGCCATCGGCAGCGAGCGGAAGCGGTCGATGAGGCCCTTGTGCATGTCGTCCGCGATGCCCGCGCCCGCGCCGGCCGTCGCGAAGGTGACGGTCTGCGCGAAGATGCCCGCCATCAGGAAGTTCTTGTAGACCTCCGGGTCGGTGCTGTTGCCGATCTGCATGGAGCCGCCGAAGACGTACGTGAAGAGGATCACGAACATCACCGGCTGGATCAGCCCGAAGAGGATCATCTCGGGGATCCTGGTCATGCGGATCAGGTTCCGTTTGGCGATGACCAGCGAGTCGTTCATCGTGCTCAACGCGCCCCCTCCTTCCGGGTCTGCATGCGGTCCTGGGCCGCGTCCTGCGGCCCGCCCTTCGCCCCGCTCTCGCCGTTCTCGCCGTTGCCCTCGGTCAGCTCGGCCGCGTGGCCGGTCAGCGAGATGAAGACGTCGTCGAGGGTGGGCCGGCGCAGACCGATGTCGTCGATCTCGACGCCGACCGCGTCCAGGTCGCGGATGACCTCGGCGAGCAGCTTGGCGCCGCCGGTGACCGGGACGGTCAGCTTGCGGATGTGGTCCTCCACGGAGACCTCGCCGTGGCCGATCCCCGCCAGGCCGTAGCGCGCGAGGACGTCCTTGGCGCCCGGGATCATCCCCGGCTCGTGGACGACGACCTCGACGCGCTCGCCGCCCGTCTGGGCCTTGAGCTGGTCGGACGTGCCGCGCGCGATGACCTTGCCGCGGTCGATGACGCAGATGTCGTGGGCCAGGTGGTCGGCCTCCTCCAGATACTGGGTGGTGAGGAGGAGGGTCGTACCGCCCGCGACGAGCTCCTGGATGACCTCCCAGAGCGCCTGCCGGTTGCGGGGGTCGAGGCCCGTCGTCGGCTCGTCCATGAACATCACGGGCGGGGAGACGACGAGCGCGGCCGCGAGGTCCAGGCGGCGGCGCATACCGCCGGAGTACGTCTTCGCGGTGCGGTCGGCCGCGTCGACGAGGTTGAAGCGTTCGAGCAGTTCGCCCGCCCTGACCTTCGCCTGCTTGGCGTTCAACTGGTAGAGCTGGCCGACCATCTGGAGGTTCTCACGGCCGGTCAGATACTCGTCGACGGCCGCGAACTGGCCGGAGAGACCGATCGAGCGCCGGACTTCGTTGGGGTGCTTGAGCACGTCGATTCCGGCGACCTCCGCCCGTCCGCTGTCGGGCTGGAGTAGCGTCGTCAGCACGCGCACGGCGGTCGTCTTCCCCGCGCCGTTCGGGCCGAGCAGGCCCAGGACCGTGCCCTCGGGTACGTCGAGGTCCACGCCGTCCAGAGCTCGTACATCACCGAAGGTCTTCACCAGACCTTCGGCGTAGATCGCGCCTGGCATGTGGGTTCTCCCAGGGGATTTGGGCGTTTTCCACCCAAGTTTAGGTTTGAAGGGCTGGAGCCGCCCAACGGGTTTGTGACGGAGCCCACACGCTATCGCGATACATCGCGATATCACAAGACCTGGGGAAAACGAAATCGGCCCGGACGCACGACAGGCCTACGTCAGCACCACGTACCCCGCGTCCCGCAGCGCCGCCTCCACCTCCCGGCAGTGCTCCGGCCCCTTCGTCTCCAACTGCAGCTCCACCTCCGCCTCCGTCAGACCGAGCTGCGGATCGGTGCGCACATGGCTCACGTCGAGCACGTTCGCGTCCACCACCGTGAGCACCGCGAGCAGCGTCGCCAGCGCCCCCGGCCGGTCCGTCACCCGCAGCCGCAGGCTCAGATAGCGGCCCCCGGCCGCCATGCCGTGGCGCAGGATCCGCTGCATGAGCAGCGGGTCCACGTTGCCGCCCGACAGGACCGCGACCACCGGCCCCTGGAACGCCTTCGGGTCGCTCAACAGCGCCGCCACCGGGCTCGCCCCGGCCGGCTCGACCACCAACTTCGCCCGCTCCAGGCAGAGCAGCAGCGCCGAGGAGAGCGCGTCCTCGGAGACCGTACGGACCTCGTCCACGTACTCCCGCACGATCGCGAACGGCACGTCGCCCGGGCGCCCCACCTTGATCCCGTCCGCCATCGTCACCGGCGACTCGATCGCCACCGGGTGCCCGGCCGCCAGCGACGGCGGATAGGCGGCCGCACCCTCCGCCTGCACGCCGATCACCTTCACGTCGGGCCGTACGGACTTCACCGCGAGCCCGATCCCGGCGACGAGCCCGCCCCCGCCGACCCCGACCAGGATCGTGCGCACCTCCGGGCACTGTTCGAGGATCTCCAGGCCCACCGTGCCCTGCCCCGCGATGATGTCCGGGTGGTCGAAGGGGTGGATGAGGACCGCGCCGGTCTCCGCCGCGTACTCCTCCGCCGCCGCCAGCGTCTCGTCCACGACATGGCCGTGCAGCCGCACCTCGGCGCCGTACTCCCGGGTCGCCGCGACCTTCGGCAGCGGGGCGCCGACCGGCATGAAGACCGTGGAGTGCACCCCGAGGAGCGCCGAGGCGAGCGCGACACCCTGCGCGTGGTTCCCCGCCGACGCGGCGACCACCCCGGCCGCCCGCTGCTCCGGCCGCAGCCCGGCGATCCGTACGTACGCGCCGCGCAGCTTGAAGGAGCCGGTTCGTTGAAGGTTCTCGCACTTGAGGTGGACCGGCGCCCCCACCAGCGAGGACAGGTACCGGCTGCCCTCCATCGCCGTCATCCTGGCCACCCCGGACAACATCTTCTGCGCTCCGCGGACATCGTCGAGGATCAGCGGGTGCAAGGGGTCTGGCCTACGGAAGCTCATGACAGCAAGTCTCGCAGCTCACGGGGCTCGTGGCCGCCCGGGAAGAGGTCGTCGGGACCGGTTTGCGCAGCGCAGGTACGCACCCCCGTGGGTCCGCGTACTCTGTCCCCCACCAACCGACCACCGCACGAGAGAGCCCCCACAGCCATGCCCACATCTCAGGACATGACGACTGAGCTTGACCCCGGTCTCCTCGATGCCCTCCAGCACCAGGTGGCCGTCTTCGCCCGCCGGGCCGAACAGACCCGCCTCGGCGGCACCGGGCAGCTCCGCAACTCGATGGACCGCGCCGCCTACCTGCTCCTGAACCGGCTCGACCAGGAAGGCCCGATGGGCGTCAAGGCGCTCGCGGCCGGCATGGGCATCGACTCGTCCACCGTCACCCGCCAGGTCGCCCCGCTCGTCGACACGGGCCTGGTCAAGCGCACCTCGCACCCGGAGGACGGGCGCGCGGTCGTGCTCCAGCTCTCCCCGCGCGGCCTGGCCCGCCTGGAGGAGGTCCGCGCCTCGCGCCGCGAGCTGATGGCGCAGGTGACCGACGGTTGGACGGCGGCGGAGCGCGAGTCGTTCTGCACCCTGCTCACCCGCTTCAACTCCGCGCTCTCCGCCCGCCAGTCGGGTCTGCCGCCCGCCACGGACACGGAGTCCGCCGCTACCTCTTGACCACGGCCGCGCCCTGTCCTCATATGAGGACGTGCGAGATCGGCAGGACGACGGAGCGGGCGAACCTCGCTTCCGCACCCGGCAGTTCGAGGCGTTCGTGGCGGGGGCGGCGGGGCGGCTGCTGCATGCCGCGACGCTGCTCACCGCCGAGACCCGGGCCCGCAACCCGCACGCCCAGGCCCTGTTGACCGCCTCCCTCGCGCAGACCTACGCCCACTGGGACCGGCTGCGCGGCGAGGACCCGTACGACCGCACCCGCGCCGCCCTCGCCGCCCGATTCGCGCGCACCGCCTGGCGGCACCACCGCGGCCGGGGCGGCATCCTCTCCTCGCTCACTCCGCAGGAACGTCTCGTCGTGGTGCTGCGGCTCTACGAGGGCGTGGCGGAGGAACAGACCGCGGCCCTGCTCGGACTGCCCGAGGACCGGGTACGGGCCATCTGCGCCCGCTCCGTGTACGCCTTGCGGGAGCGGCGACGCGGAGGATCCGGCGGCCCCGGGGGCCCGGGAGGCCCCGGCGGCCCTGGGAGGCTCGCCTCATGAGCCGGTACGGAGACAGGGAGGACGAGGTCCGGCGGATGCTGGAGTCCCCGCACCCGCAGGTCCCCGCCGACCTGGCCGCCCGGGCGGTCGCGCGCGGCACCCGGCTGCTCCACCGCGACCGCGCGGTGCGCCGTGCCCTGTGGGCGCTGGTCGTCGCCGCCGTGCTCGTCCTCGCGGTCTGGGCCTCGGTCGTCGAGCCCTGGCAGGGACCCGCGGAGACGACGCCACCGCTCGAAGGCTGGTGACAACGGACCTAGCCTGGAAGGAGCAGGCGAGTCAGGAGGTCGTCATGACCAGGAAAGTCGCCGACTGCCGCAAGGAACCCAGTGTCATGAACTGCACCCTCACCATCATCGGTGAGGAAGAGGAAGTCGTACGGGCCGCGACCGAACACGCGATCTCCGTGCACGGACACGAGGACAGCCCCGAGCTGCGCGCGATGGTGCGCGAATCGCTGGAGGACGAGAAGGTCGCCGCCTGACGGCGGTGACCTTCTCGTGGTCGGGCGCCCCCCCCACGGGGCGCCCCGACCCGGAACGTCTCTCTGAGGCCTAGCCCAGCGCCTGGCGCAGGTCCGCCAGGAGGTCGTCGACGTTCTCGATGCCCACCGAGAGGCGGACGAGGTCCGCCGGTACTTCGAGGGCGGAGCCGGCCACGCTCGCGTGGGTCATCCGGCCCGGGTGCTCGATCAGCGACTCGACACCGCCCAGGGACTCGCCCAGGGTGAAGAGCTTCGCGCGGTTGCAGACCTCGACCGCCGCCTCCTCGCCACCGGCGACCCGGAAGGAGATCATTCCGCCGAAGGCCTTCATCTGCTTGGCGGCGATCTCGTGGCCCGGGTGCTCCGGCAGACCCGGGTACAGGACCTGGGTGACCTTCGGGTGCTGGGTCAGCATCTCCGCGATCTTCCCCGCGTTCTCGCTGTGCCGGTCCATGCGGACCGCCAGCGTCTTGATGCCGCGCAGCACGATCCACGAGTCGAACGGCCCGGCGACCGCGCCCATCGCGTTCTGGTGGTACGCCAGTTCCTCGCCGAGCGCCGCGTCCGCCGTCACCAGCGCGCCGCCCACGACGTCCGAGTGCCCGCCCATGTACTTCGTCAGCGAGTGCACGACGACGTCCGCGCCGAGTGCCAGCGGCTGCTGGAGGTAGGGCGAGGCGAAGGTGTTGTCGACGACCAGCTTCGCGCCGGCCGAACGGGCCACCGCCGCGACCGCGGGGATGTCGGTGATGCCGAGCAGCGGGTTCGACGGCGTCTCCACCCAGATCACCTTCGTACGGTCGTTGACCGCGCCGCGCACCGACTCGACGTCCGAGGTGTCCGCGACGGAGAAGTCGACGCCCCAGCGCTGGACGACCTTGGCGAAGAGCCGGAAGGTCCCGCCGTAGGCGTCGTTCGGGATCACCACGTGGTCGCCGGGGGCCAGCAGCGTCCGCAGCAGGCAGTCCTCGGCCGCCAGACCGGAGGCGAAGGCCAGGCCGCGCCGGCCGCCCTCCAGGGCCGCGAGGTTCTCCTCGAGCGCGGTGCGCGTGGGGTTGGCGCTCCGGCTGTACTCGTAACCGCCGCGCAGACCGCCCACGCCGTCCTGCTTGTACGTGGAGACCTGGTAGATGGGCGGGACGACCGCGCCGGTCAGCGGGTCGGCGGTGTTGCCCGCGTGGATCGCGCGGGTCTCGAAGCTCTGGTGGATGTGCTCGTCGCTCATGTGTCAGGAGCGTAGTCCCGAGGACCGGGGACCGCCGCCCATCGTCTCAGGGAGTGTCCTGGACAATGGACACATGGAGATTCTCTGGTTCCTGATGGCGGTCGCGCTGCTGGTCGCGGTCGTGACCCCGTACGTGAGGCGCCGCCGGTCCGGCGTCGGCATCCGTCAGGTCGCCCCCGGCTCCCCCGACGCCGCCGACCCCGAGGCGTACGGCTTCCTGCGCCAGGAGGAGCAGGACGTACGGATGCCGGGGCCCGACAGGGACCTGCTCGACGTGCTCGACGTGGTCCAGGCGACCCAGGAGTGGCGGGCGGCCGCGCAGCTGCTCGCCGGTACGGAGAAGGGGGGCGAGATCCGCTGGCAGCGCGTGCAGGCGTTCGCGGGCGCGGCCTCCCTGGAGCTCCAGCAGAAGCCCGGCGTCGGCGGCGCGTGGCTGCGCGCCTGGCGGGCGGACTCGCCCAAGGACCCGGGCGGGGCGGCCGTGCACGCGGAGTTCCTGGTGCAGCAGGCCTGGCGCTCGTCCTCGGCCGGCACCGACGACTTCCGGATCATCCTCGAAGAGGCGAAGAAGGTCACCGAGGAGGCGGCGCTGCTCGCCCCCGGCGACCCCGTCCCGTACATCACGCAGCTCGCCGTGGCGCGGGGACTCGGCTACAGCCACGAGGAGTTCGACCAGGTCTGGGCGAAGATCATCGACCGGGCGCCGCAGCACATGGGCGCGCACCTGGCGGCGCTGCACTACTGGTGCGAGAAGTGGCACGGCTCGCGCGAGGACGCCGACCGCTTCGCGACGGCGGCCGCCGCGCGCGCCCCGCAGGGCTCGCTGCTCGCCGCGCTGCCGCTGTTCGCGGTCTACGAGCACCTGCCCGAGATCGTGCTCGTGCAGGACTTCTTCCGTACCGAGGTGGTGCGCAAGGCGATGGAGGGCGCGCTGTACGCGGTCCACTCGGCGCGCGCCGACGACCCGATGCTGGCGCACGTCCGGCACCTGCTCGTCCTCTTCCTGGTCCGCGCGGAGCGCTGGTCGGAGGCGATGAACCAACTGGTCCACGTGGACGGTCACGTGGGCGCGCTGCCGTGGACGCTGAACGGGGACCCGGCGGCGGAGTACACCGTGTACCGGAACCTGGCGGTGGCGGGGTACGAGGCGAACGGCGGAAGCCCGGCGACGCTGCCGAGGTAGCGGTCGGCCGCACGCGCGCGTGCCGCTGTGCGCGCCCTCGTGCGTGAGCCACGCCCGGGGCCGTGGGCCGGGGCCGTGGGCCGGGGCCGTGGGCCGGGGGGAATCCCTCCCGGCCCCCGGGCGTTGTGCGTAACGCCCACCGTCGAGGAGATGCCGCATGTTCCTGTCACGCACCCCCGTCCTCCCCACGCCCGAGCAGGCACTGAAGGGCCGCCCGGAGCCCGAGTTCCAGGTGCCCGAGCGCCACACGGTCCTGGGCAACCCTCTGCTCGGCCCCTACCCCGAGGGGCTCGAGGTCGCGGACTTCGCCCTCGGCTGCTTCTGGGGCGCCGAGCGCAAGTTCTGGCAGACCGAGGGCGTCTGGACGACCCTGGTCGGCTACCAGGGCGGCCTCACGGAGAACCCCGCGTACGAGGAGGTCTGCTCGGGCCTCACCGGCCACACCGAGGTCGTCCGGGTCGTCTTCGACCCCGCGAAGGTCTCGTACGAGCGGCTGCTCAAGCTCTTCTGGGAGTCCCACGACCCGACCCAGGGCTTCCGCCAGGGGAACGACGTCGGCACCCAGTACCGCTCGGCGCTCTACACCCACTCCCCCGCCCAGGCCGAGGCCGCCGAGGCCTCCCGCGCCGCGTACCAGAAGGTCCTGGCGGGCTCGGGCTACGGCACGATCACCACGGAGCTCCTCCCGGTCGAGGGCCGCACCTTCTACCCGGCCGAGGGGTACCACCAGCAGTACCTGGACAAGAACCCGGCCGGCTACTGCGGCATCGGCGGGACGGGAGTCTCCTGCCCGATCGGCGTCGCGAAGGCCGAGTAGAAGGCCGAGCAGGAGGCCGAGCAGGCCCCCTGAAGCAGCGCACGTGCCCGGAAGGTGCCCGCACGGCCCATCCGGGCACACGTGCGCGTGGGCGTCCTGGGCGCGGAAAAGGGCGCGCCGGTCGAGGGCTCCCTCGTTACACTCGATCGCATGGGTTCGTACTACTTCTTTCTCTGATTCCGGCCGCGGACACGGTCGGACCCGCTGATCCGGCGCCCCTCGGGCGCGGCAGCGGTGGTCCCGGTGTCCCTTCACCCGGCCCGAACGAACCCGTCACCCAGGGAAAGAACCCATGCGCGAACGCGCCCAGTTGACCGTCAAAGACGTCTCCAGGTCCTACGGGACCCGCTCCGTCCTCGAACAGATCTCGTTCACCGTGCGCCCCGGCGAGAAGGCCGCCGTCATCGGCGAGAACGGCTCAGGCAAGTCCACCCTGCTGCGGCTGCTCGCGGGGACCGAAGCCCCCGACGGCGGGGAGGTGACCGTCCGCTTCCCCGGGGGCATCGCCCGGCTCGCCCAGACGCTCCCCGAGACCTTCGGCGTCGGCCCCGAACACACCGTGCGCGACACCGTCGACGCGGCGCTCGCCGAACTCCGCGCGATGGAACGGGAGATGCGGGTGGCCGAGGAGACGCTCGGCTCCGCGACACCCGAGGAACTCACCGCGTACGGCGAGCTGGTCGCCCGGTACGAGGAGCGGGGCGGGTACCAGGCCGACGCCCTGGTCGACGCCGCCCTGCACGGCCTCGGTCTCGGCCACGTCCCGTACGAACGTCCCGTCGGCACGCTCTCCGGCGGCGAGCAGTCCCGGCTCGCCCTCGCCTGCGTCCTCGCCTCCGGCGCCGAGCTGCTGCTGCTCGACGAGCCGACGAACCATCTCGACCGGGCCGCCGCCGGCTGGCTGGAGGAACGGCTGCGCACCCACCGGGGCACCGTGGTCGCGGTCACCCACGACCGGGCGTTCCTTGAGGGCATGGCGACGACCGTCCTGGAGGTCGACCGGGACACCCGCGCCGTGACCCGGTACGGGGACGGCTGGTCCGGCTACCGGGCGGCGAAGGCGGCGGCCCGCCGCCGCTGGGCGCAGGAGCACGAGGAGTGGCGGGAGGAGCTGGCCCGTACGGAGGAGCTGGTGGAGGCGGCCGGGCAGCGGCTCGCGGGCTCGGGCAAGGACCCCCGGCAGGGCTTCGGCAAGCACCGGCGCTCCTCCGAGAACAAGCTGTCGGGGCGGGTGCGCGCCGCTCGGACCCGGCTCGAACAGCTCCGTGCGTCTCCGGTGCCGCCCCCGCCCGAGCCCCTGCGCTTCCGGGCGGCGTTCACGACGGCCGCGCGCGTCGGGACCGAACCGCGCGTCCTCGCCGAGCTCGCCGACATCGTCGTCGGCGAGCGGCTACGCGTCGACAAGCTGCGGATCTCCGCCGGTGACCGGCTGCTCGTCTCCGGGCCCAACGGGGCCGGGAAGACGACCCTGCTCCGGGTCCTCGCCGGCGACCTGCGGCCCGAGGGCGGCACGGTCGTCCGGTCCGCCCGGGTCGGGTACCTGGCCCAGGAGCTGCCGCCCGTACCGTCCCCGAAGCCGCTGCTCACGGCGTACGCGGCGGGCCGCCCCGGCCTGCCCGAGGAGCACGCGGACGAGCTGCTCGCCCTCGGGCTCTTCCGGGAGGAGGACCTGACCGTTCCCGTGGCGCGGCTCTCGGTGGGCCAGCAGCGCCGCCTCGAACTGGCCCGGCTGGTGAGCCGCCCGGCGGACCTGCTGGTCCTGGACGAGCCGACGAACCACGTGGCGCTCTCCCTGGTGGAGGAGCTCGAGACGGCCCTGGCGGCCTTCGAGGGCGCGGTGGTCGCGGTCTCGCACGACGACCGCTTCCGCACGGGCTTCGGCGGCGCCCGCCTCGAGCTCCGCTCAGGCCGCGCCGCCTGACCCCGGTCCCGTCCGCAGGAGCGCGGCGGTCGTCGCCGGGTCGTACCCGGGGGCGACCCCGTCGATCAGCAGCAGGTCGCCGGGGATGTGCCGGGCGCGCAGCGGGATCAGCTCCTGGTAGGCGGCGGAGTCGTACCAGCGGCGGGCGTGGTCCATCGAAGGGAAGGAGACGAGGACGAGGTCCTGGGGCCACGTGCCCTCCCGGACCTCCCGCTCGGGAGCGCCGTGGACGAGGAAACGGCCGCCGAAGGGGTCGAGCGTGGACTGGACGCGCTCCATGTAGGTGAGGACCTCCTCGTGGAGGCCGGGCTGCGGGCTGAGGTTCGCGAGGGCGTATGCGGTCATGACGCAAGCGTGCCGGGGCATGCCGTACGGGGTCGATTACCTCGTACGTCATGCCCCGGCACGGTCACGGACCGGACGGCCCTGACGGACCTCACAGGCCCACAGGACTCACAGGCCTCACGGCCCTCACACGCCCACAGGCCCCCAGGCCTCACGGAGCGAAGCGGCCGGGACGACGGGCCGACGCCTCCCGCGGACCGTCGTCGTCCGGCGGCCTCAGATCGGCCTCAGATCGTCGAGGCGTCGATCACGAAGCGGTACCGCACGTCGCTGGCGAGCACCCGCTCGTACGCCTCGTTGATCTGGTCGGCGCGGATCAGCTCGATCTCCGCGCCCAGGCCGTGCTCGGCGCAGAAGTCCAGCATCTCCTGGGTCTCCGGGATCCCGCCGATCGCCGATCCGGCGAGCGACTTGCGGCCGCCGAGCAGCGCGAACAGGTTGAACGAGATCGGCTCCTCCGGGGCGCCGACGTTCACCAGCGCGCCGTCGGTCTTCAGCAGGCCGAGGTAGGCGCCGAAGTCGAGCGGGGCGGAGACGGTGGAGACGATCAGGTCGAAGGTGCCCGCGAGCTCGGTGAAGGTCGCCGGGTCGCTGGTGGCGTAGTAGTGGTCGGCGCCCAGCTTGAGGCCGTCCTCGCGCTTCTTCAGCGACTGACTGAGCACGGTCACCTCGGCGCCGAGCGCGTGGGCGATCTTGACGCCCATGTGACCGAGGCCGCCGAGGCCGACGATCGCGACCTTCTTGCCGGGTCCTGCCTGCCAGTGGGCGAGCGGCGAGTAGAGGGTGATGCCGGCGCAGAGCAGCGGGGCGGCCTCGTCGAGCGCGATGCCGTCCGGGATGCGCAGGGTGTAGTTCTCGTCGACGACGATGTGGCTGGAGTAGCCGCCGTAGGTCGGCTCGCCGTTCTTGTCGAGGGCGTTGTACGTGCCGATCATGCCGCCGCCCGAGCAGTACTGCTCCAGGCCCTTCAGGCAGTACTCGCACTCGCGGCAGGAGTCGACGAAGCAGCCGACGCCGACGCGGTCGCCGACCTGGTGCCGGGTGACGCCGGAGCCGACCTCGGTGACGATGCCGGCGATCTCGTGGCCGGGCACCATCGGGAAGATGCCCTCGCCCCAGCCGTCACGGGCCTGGTGGATGTCGGAGTGGCAGATGCCGGCGTACTTGATCTCGATGAGGACGTCGTGCTCGCCGACGGGGCGGCGGGGCACGGTGGTGCGCTCCAGGGGCGCGTTCGCGGCGGGGGCCGCGTAGGCGGCGACCGTGCCGGCCGTCGCCGCGTCGGGGGTGATCGTGGTCGTGGCGTTGGTGGTCATGGCATTCACCCTGCCGGGCCCGGCGCAGATCACCCAGACACCTGTTCTGCCTACGACCGGCGTACGTACCACTGGCAGGGACAGGAACACCCGTCCGCCGGGCCGTCCGGCCTGGGATAATCGGGACGCATGGATCTCAGTGCGGAACTCAGCGAATTCCTGCGCTCGCGCCGGGCCCGGCTGAAGCCGGAGGACGTGGGCCTGCCGGACTTCGGCCGCCACCGTCGCGTACCCGGCCTGCGCCGGGAGGAGCTGGCGCAGCTGGCCGGGGTCTCCGTCGCGTACTACACGCGCCTTGAGCAGGGCAACGGACGCAATGTGTCCATGGAGGTCCTGGACTCGATCGCCCGGGCTCTGCGGCTGAACGACAGCGAGCGGGCGCATCTGACGCACCTGGCGAAGCCGACGGCGAAGAAGAAGCAGCACAGGGCGGCGATCGCCCGGCCCCAGCAGGTACGGTCCGGCCTGGTGCAGCTGCTGGACTCGATGGAGACCGTCCCGGCCTTCGTCGTCGGCCGCCGCCTCGACATCCTCGCCTGGAACCGGATGGCCCGGGCGCTGCTCGGCGACTTCGCGACCTGGGAGCCGCGCGAGCGGAACATGGCGCGGATGATGTTCCTCGACCCGAACACGCGCGATCTGTACCTCGACTGGGACTGCAAGGCGACCGAGACGGTGAGCGTGCTGCGGCTGTACGCGGGCTGCTATCCGGAGGATCCGGCGCTGCTGGAGCTGGTGGGCGAACTGTCGGTGCGCAGCGAGGAGTTCCGCTCGCTGTGGGCGGCGCACACGGTCGCCGACAAGGGACACGGCTCCAAGCGGATGCGGCATCCGCTGGTGGGCGAGATGACGCTTCGGTACGAGTCGCTGAGGGTCGCGGGTCCCGACCCGGACCTCATGCTGGTGACGTACCACGCGGAGCCGGGGACGGCCTCGGCGGACGCCCTGCGGCTGCTCGCGCAGTGGGGCGTGGACGAGCCCGCGGTCCGCTAGGACGAAGAACGGCGGTACGAAGAACGGCGGCGGCCCCCTCCACACGGAGGGGGCCGCCGTTCTCGTACGCGTACCGGGCGGATCAGACCGCCGAGCCGGCCTTCCAGGCCGACCAGCTCATGTTCCAGCCGTTGAGGCCGTTGTCCGGGGCGATCGTCTTGTCCTTGGAGTTCTTGACGATGACGACGTCACCCACGATGGAGTGGTCGTACAGCCAGGCGGCCATCTGGTTCGGGTCGCCGGCGCCCTTGACGTCGTTCAGGCCCACGCAGCCGTGGCTGGTGTTGGCGGAGCCGAAGATCGAGTCCGGGCCCCAGTAGTTGCCGTGGATGAACGTGCCCGAGGTGGACAGCCGCATGGCGTGCGGGACGTCCTTGATGTCGTACTCGCCCTTGCCGTCGTCGTCGGTGAAGCCGACCGTGGCGCCGTTCATCCGGGTCTCCTTGAACTTCTCGGAGATCACCATCTGACCGTTGTAGGTCGGGTTCTCCGGGGAGCCGGCGGAGATCGGGATGGTCTTGACCGTCTTGCCGTCCTGCTTGATCGTCATCGTCTTCGTGGCGACGTCGACGGTGGAGACCTGGTTGCGGCCGATCTTGAAGGTGACGGTCTTCTGCTGGACGCCGAAGACACCCTTGGCGCCCTCGACGCCGTCGAGCTCCAGCTTCAGCGTGACGGTCGAGCCCTCGGTCCAGTAGTCGTCCGGGCGGAAGTCGAGGCGCTGGGAGTTGAACCAGTGCCCGACGACCTCCTGGCCGGTGCTGGAGGTCACCTTGATGCCGCCCTGGACGGCGGCCTTGTCGGTGATGGCCTTGTTGAAGTTGATCGAGACCGGCATGCCGACGCCGACGGTGGAACCGTCCTCGGGCGTGAAGCTGCCGATGAAGCTGTTGGCCTGCGAGACGGTGGTGAAGGAGGAGTTCTCGTGCGCCTCCAGGCCGGCCGCGTCCTTCGCCGTGGCGGAGAGCTTGTAGACGGTGGCGCGCTTGAGCGCCCCGGTGGGCTTCCAGCTCTTGCCGTCGGCGGATATCTCGCCCTTGACGGCCGCGCCCTCGGCGGTGGCGAGCGTCACCTCGGTGAGCGTGCCGTCGGTGACCGAGACCTTGGCGTCGTTGTTGATCGACGCGTTGGTGGCACCGTTCTTCGGCGAGATGGATATCTGGGCCTTCGACGTCTTCTGCGCCGCGGCCTCGTCGACCTGAGCCTGTGACTGCGCCGACTTGGAGGGATCGGCCGCGCCGTTCTTGTCCCCGTCGCTGCACGCCGAGAGCACCAATACGCCGCCGAGCACCGCGGCCGCGGCCGCCAGGCTCTTGCGGCGCTTGCCGTCCGTCATCACACGCTTCTCCATCGTCGCCGAATCCCTGCCAACACTCGTCTGAACATCCATGAGACCCTCCGCGGTTCCATCAGCGGTGGGTTTGTGGGGAACGCCACTGATCGACACGTACGCAACGAGCGTTCGGTTCCCGTACAGGGCGAAGCCCCGGTACGGAACGCCGTACCGGGGCTTCGAGGAGGTGCGACGCCCCCGTCAGACCCGTTCCGTGTCGTCTTCGTCCACCTCATCTTCCTCGTCGAGGTCCCACTCCTGGGCATCGGGGTCGTGGTCGACCTCCTCGCTGCTCCAGGAGGCCTGCACCAGCTCGATCCCGGGGACCTCCCTGACCAGGTCGAACGGCTCGATCAGATAGGCCAGCGCCTCGGCGTCGTCCTCGCGCACGGCGGATCGGGCGTGCACCCGCTCCTCCTCCGGCATGAACTCGTCGGTGTCGATCCGGCCGACGGCCGCGCCGGTCAGCTCGTCGGAGCCGGTGATCTCCAGGACGACTTCCACCCGAAGCCGTACATAACGTGATGTCTCGGAAGTGCTCATACGACGGAGCGTAGGCCGCCGGGGTGCTCGACTTTCTTCCGACCCGCTGTGTTCATTAGCATCTGCGCAAGCTGCCAATTCGGGGTTTCCGCAAGGGGGATCGAATCTCTGTGTCCGTCGCTCGACGCCCGCTGCTGACCGCCACGGCGGCCGGGGCGCTGCTCTTCGCCCTCTGGTTCGTCCCGTCCGCGAACGCGACCGACGAGGGTCGCGCCACCGCGACCGAGCAGGAGCGCGCGACCGAGGGCGCGCGCCTCGCGGAGACGGGCGGCCCGAACACCACGCCGTACGTGATCGGCGGGACGGGCTTCCTGGCCGTCGGGGCCGGGTTCGTGGCGCTGGCGATGAGACGCGGCGGCCGCGCGCACTGAACGGGGACGTACGGAACGCGCACTGACCCGGTCCGTACGGAACGCGCGCTGATCCGAGACGCACGGAAAGGGCCGCCACCCCTCGCTCGGGGGGATGGCGGCCCTTTCCGCTTTCGCTTTCGCTACGCCAGCGGGCCGGTGACCGGCTCCACGGCCGCGACCAGGCTCCCCGCGCGGACGAAGGCGTCGGCGGCCTCCAGGTCGGGGGCGAGGAAGCGGTCCGGGCCCGGGCCCTCGACCCCGGCGGCGCGCAGGGCGTCGATGGCGGCCTGCGAGGCGGGGGCCGGGGTCAGGCCGCGGCGGAGCTCGATGCCGCGGGTGGCGGCGTAGAGCTCGACGGCGATGATCCGGTTGAGGTTGCCGATCGCGGTGCGCAGCTTGCGGGCGGCGGACCAGCCCATGGAGACGTGGTCCTCCTGCATCGCGGAGGACGGGATGGAGTCGGCGGAGGCCGGGACGGCCAACCGCTTCATCTCGCTGACCAGGGCGGCCTGGGTGTACTGGGCGATCATCAGGCCCGAGTCGACGCCGGCGTCGTCGGCGAGGAAGGGCGGCAGGCCGTGGGACCGGTTCTTGTCGAGGAGCCGGTCGGTGCGGCGCTCGGCGATGGAGCCGAGGTCGGCGGCGGCGATCGCGAGGAAGTCCAGGACGTACGCGACCGGGGCGCCATGGAAGTTGCCGTTGGAGCGGATCTGGCCGTCCGCGAGGATCACCGGGTTGTCGACGGCGGAGGCGAGCTCGCGCTCGGCGACGGTACGGGCGTGGGCCATGGTGTCGCGGCCGGCGCCGGCGACCTGCGGGGCGCAGCGCACGGAGTACGCGTCCTGGACGCGCGGGGCCTCCTCCTCCTGGAAGTGGCCGGTGAGCCCGGAGCCCTTGAGCACGGCGAGCATGTTGGCGGCGGAGGCGCCCTGGCCCGGGTGGGGGCGGATGGCGTGCAGCTCGGGTTCGAGGACCTTCTCGGTGCCGAGGAGGGCTTCGAGGGAGAGGGCCGCGGTGATGTCGGCCGACTTGTAGAGGGTGTCGAGGTCGGCGAGGGCCATGATCAGCATGCCGAGCATGCCGTCGGTACCGTTGAGGAGGGCGAGGCCCTCCTTCTCGCGCAGCTCGACGGCCTGGATCCCGGCGGCGGCGAGCAGCTCACCGGCGGGCTTCACGACACCGTCCGGGCCTTCGGCGTCTCCCTCGCCCATCAGGGTCAGGGCGCAGTGCGAGAGCGGCGCGAGGTCGCCGGAGCAGCCGAGGGAGCCGTACTCGTGCACGACCGGCGTGATGCCCGCGTTCAGCACGTCCGCCATGGTCTGCGCGACCTCGGGCCGGACGCCGGTGTGCCCGGAGGCGACGGTCTTCAGCCGCAGGAACATCAGGGCCCGCACGACCTCCCGCTCGACGCGCGGCCCCATGCCGGCGGCGTGCGAGCGGACGATGTTGCGCTGGAGCTGCGCCCGCAGCTCGGGGCTGATGTGCCGGGTGGCGAGGGCCCCGAACCCGGTCGAGACGCCGTACACGGGCTCCGGCTTGGCGGCGAGCGCGTCGACGACTCCACGGGACTCGGCGAGCGCCCGCACGGCCTCGGGGGACAGTTCGACGCGCGCGCCGCGGCGGGCGACGTCGATGACGTCCTGGAATGTGGTGCCGGACGTGCCGAGGACGACTGAGTGCATATCCATATTCAGCACCCTACGGACTGAAGACCAACCTGTCACTAGATGACGGCGGGCCACCCCCACACGTTCCCGGCGCACCGTCGGCCCCGGAGGCTGCCGGACCCTCCGAGGCGCCCGAGGCGCCCGAGACGACGGAGCCGGTCGAGCCCGAGGACGCAGAGCCCGCGGTCTGACGCCCCCCCCGTCGGGGAGTTCCTCCGCCGGACCGGCGGTGCGCCTGGACCGGCGGCGTGTCCAGACCTGCGGTGCGTCTAGACCGGTGGTGCGTCGCGGAAGCGGCGGCGGTCTCGGGCTCCGGGTGGGGCGTCGGCCAGGGGGATGACCGTGCCGTCGCGGCCCGCCACCACCGGCTTCGCCGAGCGGGCGGCCTTCGCCTGGTACTGGGCCGCGTCCGCGAGGCGGAAGAGGCGGCGGGCGGATTTGACCGGGCCGATGGGGTCGCCCGTGGACGCGACGCCGCAGGCCACGCCCTCGCCCAACTCCAGTTCGCCCGCGCGGACGCAGAGTTCGTCGGCGACCGCCACCACCTCGTCCGACGTCGGGCCCACCGACAGAAGGCAGAACTCGTCGCCGCCGAGCCGCGCCGACAGGGCGCCCGGGAGCATCGCCCCGCATCGCGAGAGCACCGAGCCGAAGCGTTCGAGCAGGCGGTCGCCGACCGCGTGGCCGTGGGTGTCGTTGACCCGCTTCAGGCCGTTCAGGTCGCAGACCACCAGGCTCACCACGGAACCGTCGAGGCGGTAGCGCTCGATCGCCTCGTCGAGCCGGGTGTCGACCGCGCGCCGGTTCGCGAGCCCGGTCAGCGGGTCGGTGAAGGCCAGCTTCCGTACCTCCTCCAGGCGCTCCGCCTGCGCGATGCCCGCCGCGACGACGGCCGCGAGAACCGCCGCGAAGTCGGCGTCGTCGCGGTCGAAGACCGGCGCCCCGGCCGGCCTGGCCACGTACAGCTCGCCCCAGGCACGGCCGTGCAGCACCACCGGCGCGACCACGCAGCAGCCGCGGCCGCGCCTGCGCAGCCCGGTGACGCGGCCGGTCGGGACGCGGTCGTCCGCGGTCTCCACCCAGGCGTCCGGCTCGCCACCACCCGCCCACTGCGCGTGCAGGAACTCGGTGATCTCGGGGAACTGGTGCACCGGGTACGTCTCGGCGTCGGGGAACTCCTCCTCGCCCACGGCCCGCTCACCGGCGTTCACGAGCACCTTGAGCCGGCCGTGGTCGCGTTGCCAGACCGAGAGTGCGGCGAAGGTGCCGTCGAGCCCGTCGCGGGCGCCCAGCGCCGCGGCCCGCCAGAACTCGCGCGGAGTGTGCGCCGCCGCCATCGCCTGCGCCAGCGCCACTACGGCCCGCAACCGCACGTCCTCTCCCATTCCTCCAGCTTAGGGAGGTTTCGCCCGTTTTCCCGTGCGAGGCGTCACGGAAAGTGACATAACGGGTCAATCGGGAGAATTCTCACGGAAATTTCAGAGGCTGAGCCCGTGCACGCGCTCCACCGACGGGGCTCAGACGCCCGGCCACTCCGGCTTCCGCTTCTCGTTGAAGGCCGCCACGCCCTCCGCCCGGTCCCCCGAGAACGCCACCGCGCGCCACGCCGCGTCCTCGACCTCGAGACCCGCCTTCAGGTCCAGGCCCTGACCGAGCCGCAGCGCGCGCTTGGAGGCGCGCAGGCCGACCGGCGAGTTGGCCGCCATCCGCCCGGCCAGCTCGAGGGCGGCCGTACGGGCGTCCTCCGCGAGCACGTCGACGAGCCCGAGCTCGCGCGCCTCCGGCGCCTCCACCCGGCGCGCGGTGAAGACCAGTTCGGCCGCGCGCGCCGCGCCGACCCGGCGCGGCAGCAGCTGCGTACCGCCGCCGCCGGGGATGACGCCCACCGACACCTCGGGCAGGCCGACCACGGACGTCGCGTCGGCCACGATCACGTCGCAGGCGAGCGCCAGTTCGTAGCCGCCGCCGAGCGCGAAGCCGTGCACGGCGGCGACGGTCGGCATCGGCAGGTCGAGGACGCCGCCGTAGGCGCCGCGCGAGACGGGCCGCTGGCGGACCATGTCGGCGTCCGTGAAGGAGTTCCGCTCCTTGAGGTCGGCGCCGACGCAGAAGGCCTTGTCGTTGGAGGACGTCAGCACCGTGACCCGTACCGTGTCGTCCGCGGCGAGCGCCGCGCAGGCCGCGCTGATCGAGCGGGCCATCTCCAGGGAGACCGCGTTCATCGCCTTGGGCCGGTCGAGGACCAGCTCGGCGACGTGCTCGTGCCTACGGACGGCGACGAACTCACCAAAACGCTGCTCGGACTGCTCGGACATGACCGCACCCTCCCGGTTAACGCCTGTTAACGACTGTTCACCGGGGATCCTAGGTCGGGCGGCGGGTCAGGTGCCAGGGCTCGACGACGCCGAGACCGCGCACCGGGCGCTGCCACATCGGCTGGAGCGCGAAGCGGTACGTCGGCGGCTGCTCGCCCTCCTTCTCGGCGCGGGCGACCTCCTCGGCGGCCTGCGTCTCGGAGACGGGCGCGTCGCCGGTGCGGGTCAGCTCCTCCGCGAGCGCCCCGTCGACGAGGACGGTGTCCTTGGGCGCTATCGACGTGAGCCGGCTCGCCAGGTTCACCGTCGTCCCGAAGACGTCTCCCATCCGGGTCGTCACCGTGCCGAAGGCGATGCCGACCCGCAGGGCGGGCATCGTCTCGTCGTGGCTGAGCGTCTCGATCAGGCGCAGCGCGATCTCGGCGGCGGTGCCCGCGTCGTCGGCGGCGTACAGCACCTCGTCACCGAGGGTCTTGATGAGCCGGCCGCCGTGGGCGGCGACGAGGTCGGCGCAGGTGGTCTCGAAGGCCTCGACGAGCTCGCCGAGCTCCTCCTCCTCCAGACGGCGGGTCAGCCGGGTGAACCCGACGAGGTCGGCGAAGCCGACGGCGAGCCGACGGTCGACCATCTCCTCGTCGTCGGCGGCCTGCACGACGCGCCCGGTGGCGGCGGCGAGCTGGCGGCGCCAGACGTAGATCAGGAACTCCTCCAGCTCGGGCAGGAGCAGCTCGACCAGCGGGTACGTGACTTCGGTACGGGTCATCCCGGGCTCGGGGGGCTCGGTGAGGCCCTCCAGGAACGAGTCGATCTGCCACTCGGCGAGCCGGGCGGTGGTCTGGCCGGTGGAACGGGCGACCTGGACGGCCATCGGCTCGCTGAGCAGGCCCGCCTCGACGAGACCGGCGAGGCGGCGCAGGGCGAGGACGTCGGCCTCGGTGAGCGCCTTGGCCTGGCCGATGTCGGCGAAGCCCATGGCGCGCCAGAAGCGGGAGGCGAGCTCCATGGAGACGCCGGCCGTGCGGGCGGCCTGGAAGGGGGTGTAGCGGCGGTCCGCGCCCAGGATGAGCTGTTCGAGGCGGATCGCGAGGGGATCGTCGGTCGGCTCGGCCGTGTGGTCGACGTGGTGGTGCGGCGTGGGGTACGCCGGCGGCTCCGCCTCAGCGGGTGGCTCCGCCTCACCGCCGTTGTGCGCGTCGTCGACGGTCACCGGCCGCCTCCTGCCGTTTCCCTGCCCACTGCCCTGCCGATCTGTCGCCCTGGATCGCGCTCCACGATACGACAGGTGTGTGCCAGCTCACGCCGTTCCGACGGTTCGACCGGTCCGACCGGCATCCCGGGGGCGGCGCCCGTCCGCCCCCGGGTGGTGCCCGGGTTCAGCCGGACGCGCGGACGTGGACGATGTCGCCCGCCGCGACCGCCTCGGTGCCGCCGCCCTCCGTCGCCACGACCAGGCGCCCGTCGCCGTCCAGGGCGACGGCCTCGCCCTCCAGCATCCGCTCGCCCGGGAGGTCGGCCCGGACGTGGCGGCCCAGGGTCGAGCAGCCCGTCTCGTACGCCGCCTGGAGGCCGGAGGCCGCCGGGTCGCCGCCGGCCCGCGTCCACTCCCCGTACCAGTGCTCGAGGGACCGCAGGACCGACCGGAGCAGCGTGTCGCGGTCGGTCGAGATCGCGTCGGCGAGGAGCAGCGAACCGGCGCCCGGCACCGGCAGCTCCTCCGCCTTCAGGGTCACGTTGACCCCGATCCCGACGACGACCCCGTCCTCGCCGGCCCGCTCGGCGAGGATCCCGCCGGTCTTCCGCTCCTCGCCCCCGACCGAAACCAGCAGGTCGTTCGGCCACTTGAGGGAAAGGTCCACCCCGGCGGACTTCGTGAGCCCGGTCGCCGCGGCGACGCCGGCGAGGAGCGGGAGCCAGCCCCAGCGGTGCACGGGCACGTCGGGCTTGAGCAGGACGGAGAAGAAGAGCCCCGCGCGCGGCGGCGAGACCCAGTCGCGGTCGAGGCGGCCGCGCCCCGAGGTCTGCTCCTCGGCGACGAGCACCGCGCCCTCGGGCAGCTCGTCGGCGCGCGCGGCCAGGTCGGAGTTGGTGGAACCGGTCGTGGTGACCAGGTCGAGCGAGGTCCAGAGCCCGTCGGGAAGGACGAGCGCGCGGCGCAGCGCGGAGGCGTTGAGCGGGGGACGGTCCAGGTCGGACCACCGCGCTCCTGAGGCATCGGAGGACGTCATGCAAGCCAGACTAGGTGTGGCAAAGACCGCAGTGCCGAACCGTATCGCCGTCGATACGCTACGGGTCAGTAGCCCAGCAGTAGCCCATTCGTAGCAAACGAACCCCCGTGACCAGGCAGGGAGCCGCATCCCGATGTCCGAGTCGGTAGAGCCGCAAGAGATCGACATTCACACGACCGCGGGCAAGATCGCGGATCTTCAGCGCCGTATTGACGAGGCCACCCACGCCGGTTCCGAGCGGGCGGTGGAGAAGCAGCACGCGAAGGGCAAGCTGACCGCGCGGGAGCGGATCGCACTCCTGCTCGACGAGGGCTCGTTCGTGGAGCTCGACGAGCTGGCCCGGCACCGGTCGACCAACTTCGGCCTGGAGAAGACCCGCCCGTACGGCGACGGTGTGGTGACCGGCTACGGCACGGTCGACGGCCGGCCGGTGGCGGTCTTCTCGCAGGACTTCACGGTCTTCGGCGGCGCGCTCGGCGAGGTCTTCGGCCAGAAGATCATGAAGGTCATGGACTTCGCGCTGAAGACCGGCTGCCCCGTGGTCGGGATCAACGACTCGGGCGGCGCGCGGATCCAGGAGGGCGTCATGGCCCTCGGCATGTACGGCGAGATCTTCCGCCGCAACACCCATGCCTCCGGCGTGATTCCGCAGATCTCCCTGGTCGTCGGCCCCTGTGCGGGCGGCGCGGTCTACTCCCCCGCGATCACCGACTTCACCGTCATGGTCGACCAGACCTCGCACATGTTCATCACAGGACCTGACGTCATCAAGACCGTCACCGGTGAGGACGTCGGCTTCGAGGAGCTGGGCGGCGCGCGCACGCACAACACCACGTCCGGTGTGGCGCACCACATGGCCGGGGACGAGAAGGACGCGATCGAGTACGTCAAGTCGCTGCTGTCGTACCTGCCGTCGAACAACCTCTCCGAGCCGCCGGCCTTCCCCGAGAGCGCCGACACCGAGCCCTCGGACGAGGACCGCGAGCTGGACGTCCTGATCCCGGACTCCGCCAACCAGCCGTACGACATGCACACCGTCATCGAACACGTCGTCGACGACGGCGAGTTCCTGGAGACGCAGTCGCTGTTCGCGCCGAACATCCTCACCGGCTTCGGCCGGGTGGAGGGCTTCCCGGTCGGCATCGTCGCCAACCAGCCGATGCAGTTCGCCGGTTGCCTGGACATCAACGCGAGCGAGAAGGCCGCGCGCTTCGTGCGCACCTGCGACGCGTTCAACATCCCGGTCATCACCTTCGTCGACGTGCCGGGCTTCCTGCCGGGCGTGGACCAGGAGTACGGCGGCATCATCCGCCGGGGCGCCAAGCTGATCTACGCGTACGCCGAGGCGACGGTCCCGCTGATCACCGTCATCACCCGCAAGGCCTTCGGCGGCGCGTACGACGTCATGGGCTCCAAGCACCTGGGCGCCGACCTCAACCTGGCGTGGCCGACCGCGCAGATCGCGGTCATGGGCGCGCAGGGCGCGGTGAACATCCTGCACCGCAGGACGATCGCGGCGGCCGAGGACCAGGAGGCGGAGCGGGCGCGGCTGATCCAGGAGTACGAGGACACCCTGCTCAACCCCTACACGGCGGCCGAGCGCGGCTACATCGACGGGGTGATCCTTCCGTCGGACACCCGCCCGCAGATCGTGAAGGGCCTGCGTCAGCTGCGTACGAAGCGGGAATCCCTGCCTCCGAAGAAGCACGGCAACATCCCCCTCTAGGCCTCAGGGAGTCGACATGATCAAGGTCGTACGAGGTAACCCGACCCCGGAGGAGCTGGCCGCCGCACTGGCGGTGGTCCAGGCCCGGGCCGCCGCGACGGCGGCGGCGTCCGCGGACGGTGGCGGCCCGGTGGCCCCCGAGGGCTGGTCGGACCCGGCCAGGATCGCCCGTTCGGTACGGCCCCGGCCGGGGCCGCGCTCGTGGGCGCGCTCCTACTGGCCGGCGTAGCTCAACCGTCATGCCGAAGGCCGGACCCCGTGTGCGGGGTCCGGCCTTTCGCGTACCCGGAAGCCGTCACGTGCGGCGCAGGAAGAACCCGGCGAGGACCGCGCCGACGACGACGATGGCGGCGTTGACGAGGACGGCGAGGCCGATGCCGTCGAAGACCGTGGTGGAGGTGACGACGACGGCGCTCATGATCGGCGTACCCATGGTGATGCCGATCTGCTGGGTCATGGTGGCGAGGCCCGTCGCCATGCCCTGCTCGGAGTCGGGCAGTCCGGAGGTGGCGGTGACCATGAAGCCGACGATGGCGAGCATGTTGCCGACGCCGCCGACGAACGTGGCGGCGAGCAGCAGCCACAGCCAGCCGCGGTCGTCGCCGAGGGCGTAGAGGGAGACCGTGGCGACGGCCTGGATCAGTCCGCCGACCACGAGGGCGGCGCGGGAGCCGTACCGGCCGATGAAGCGCGGCGCGAAGACCCCGCCGACGACCGTGCCCGCGCCGAGCACACCGAACGACAGTCCTGCGGCGAGCGGCGAGAAGCCGAGGACGTCCTGGAGGTAGAGCGTCATCAGGAAGACCAGCGAGGTCTCGGTGACGAAGGCGACGAGCCCGGCGAGGTTCCCCCAGATCACGGTGGGGCGGGCGAGGATCCGTACGGGGACGAGGGGCGAGGCGGCGCGGCGCTCCACGAACCAGAAGGCGACGAGCAGGGCGACGCCGACGGGCAACGCCAGGGGCTCGGTGGTGAGGCCGTAGACGAGCGCGAGGAGGCCGCCGGTGACGGTGATCGCGCCGGGGACGTCGAGGCGCGGGCGGACGTCGGGGCGGCTCTCCTTGAGCACGGCGGGCGCGACGAGGAGGACGGCCAGGGCGACGGGCACGTTGATGAAGAACGCCCAGCGCCAGGAGAGCAGCTCGGTCAGGACGCCGCCGAGGATCGCGCCCGTGGTGAACCCGGCCGACATCAGCGCGCCGTTGAGCCCGAGCGCCTTGGCCCGCAGCGGGCCCTCGGGGAACGAGGACGTGAGCAGGGAGAGCCCGGCGGGGGTGACGGCGGCGGTGGCGAGGCCCTGGGCGACGCGGGCGACCATCAGCAGGGCCGGGTCGGTGGCGAGACCGCCGACGAGGGAGGAGACCCCGAGGAGCGCCATGCCGCCGAGGAAGAGGCGGCGGCGTCCGACGAGGTCGGCGACGCGCCCGAAGAGGAGCGTGAATCCGGCGGCCGCGAGGGCGAAGGCGGTGGCGATCCACTGGAGGTTCGCCAGGGAGAAGCCGAGTCCTTCGCCGATGACGGGCAGCGCGACGTTCAGGATCGAGAAGTCGACGGCCAGCATGAACTGGGCGACGAGGAGGACGAGGAGGACGAGCCGCATCCGTCCGTCCATACGGGCGGCGGGCTGGGTGCCGGCCTGTGACCGGACATCTGTGGCAACCATCGGTGGACCCCTTAATGGGAATCTGAATCCGTTAAGATGTCCCGTACCGTAGCAGACTCGAAGGCGTTAATGGAACAGGAGACCCGTTTGAGTGAGAGCCAGCCGGCCGTGCCCGGCACCGTGCGTCCCGGGGGCCGTACCGCGAAGGTGCGCCGGGCCGTCCTCGAAGCGACCGAGGACGCCCTGGCCGCGACGGGCTTCCACGGGCTGAACATGGACCACGTCGCCGCGAGCGCGGGGGTGGGCAAGACGACCGTCTACCGGCGCTGGGGCTCCCCCGTCGGCCTCGTCGCCGACCTGCTGCGCGACATGGCCGAGCAGTCCCTGCCGGCCTCCGACACCGGCAGCCTCGCGGGCGACCTCCGGGCCAACGCCGCGCTCGTCGTCAGGACGCTCACCGACCCCCGGATGGGCGGCGTCTTCCGCGCGGTCATCGCGGCGGCGGCCTGCGACGAGGAGTGCGCCGAGGCGCTGAACGGCTTCTACCGCGCCCGCCTGGAGGAGTGGGCCCCGGTGGTGAAGCGGGGCGCGGCCCGCGGCGAGATCCCGCCGGAGACGGACGAACTGGAGCTGCTGCGCGCGGTCTCGGCCCCGCTCTACTACCGGTTCATGATCACGCGCGAGCCGCTCGGCCCCGAGGACGGCGAGCGGGCGGTCCGGGCGGCGCTGACGGCGGCGGACGCGGGGGTGTTCACCTCGATGTGACTAGTTCTTCGGCACCGGGTCGCTTGAGTACGAGTACTCAGGCGCCCCGGCCGTCGCACGAGCAGGATCGGACGCATGCTGTGGTCCGACCCGGAGAACGAGCCGCCCAAGGAGATGCGCGACATGCAGGCGATGCTGCGTCGCGCGTCGATCCTGCTGGCACTGGCGATGGTGGTGGCGATGTTCGTGGTCGGCGTCCACTGAGCGCCGCCGGGAACCGAGGCCGCCGGGAGCCGAGGGCCCGCGCCGGGCGGGAGCTCAGGGCCACGGGGTGCGGGAGCTCAGGGCCACGGCGTGCGGGAGCCGAGCGCCCCTTCGAGCCGAGCGCCGCCGGGAGCGCCCGTACTGGCTACGCTTCCCCCATGACTCCTGATCGCCGCCGTGTCGTGCTCGCCTCCGCCTCGCCCGCCCGTCTCGGACTGCTGCGGCAGGCCGGACTCGCTCCCGAGGTCATCGTGAGCGGCGTCGACGAGGACAAGGTCCACGCCCCGACGCCCGCCGAACTCGCCCTCGCGCTCGCCGAGGCCAAGGCCGCCCATGTGGCCGCCCGCCCCGAGGTCTTCGGCGCCCTGGTCATCGGCTGCGACTCGGTCCTCGAGCTCGACGGGAAGGCCCTCGGCAAGCCCGCCGACGCCGAGGAGGCCACCGCCCGCTGGAAGGACATGCGGGGCAGGGTCGGCATCCTCCAGACGGGCCACTGCGTCTACGACACGGCTGCCAAGCGCTACGAGTCGGCGACTGCCTCGACCGTGGTCCGCTTCGGCGATCCGACCGACGCCGAGGTCGCCGCGTACGTGGCGAGCGGCGAACCGCTGCACGTGGCGGGCGCGTTCACCCTGGACGGCCGCTCGGCCCCGTTCATCGACGGCATCGACGGCGACCCGGGCAACGTGATCGGCCTGTCGCTGCCCCTGCTGCGCAGGCTGCTCGGCAAGCTGGGGATCTCCATCACCGACCTGTGGCACTGACGGGGCACCTACGCGGGCGCCGGTGCCCCTTCGGGGGCGTCGGCGTCGGGCGCGTCGGCTTCCGGGGTGCCGGCGCCCTTGCCGTACGCCACCAGCGTCAGCACGATCAGGCCGAGCACCACGGTCATGAACGCGAAGGCGCCCCAGCCGATCAGACCGACCGTCACCGCGCCGAGCAGCCCGTGCACGACGGCGCAGCCGATGAGCAGGGCCCGCCCTGCGCGCCCCGGTCGCTTGTCACGGATGCCGGCGATCAGCGCGACGGTGGCGCAGAGGGCGAGCAGCAGGCCGGAGACGATGCCGAGCACCCATGTTCCGGTAACCATGTGGTCCGGATCGAGTCCGTCCAGGGACATCGACTGGGCCTCGACGAAACGGGCCATGACGGCGTTGAGCCCGACGATGGCCGGCGCCTCCAGGAACAGCACCCCCGCCGTCACGAGCGCTATCGGTCTGCGGGCCACCTGGGCCACCCCCTGTATACGGCTGTTACCGACAGTACGTACGACAGCGCGAAGGCTACTGCCGGGTAAACCGGCGGACAAGGGTCGGCGACGGACGTTCCCAGGGCAAAGAATCATTGCGCCATTCGTAGGGACTCCACAAAGAAACCTGATCGGCGACTGGTCGCCCGAACAGAGACCTGTGCCACACCTCGGAGCTACTGTGCCGTAGAGGAGTCCTGCGTACCGTGGTACGACAAGGGATTTCATGACCCCGAACGCCTCGTATCACGCTCCGTGTGGGCAAGCTCACCACTGGGGACGGGTCGAAAGGCCGTGTCGGCAGTCCCTAAACTCAGCTTGTTTTCAAGGAGGGAGCCATCGTGCGCAAGGTGCTCATCGCCAACCGTGGCGAAATCGCTGTCCGCGTCGCCCGGGCGTGCCGGGATGCGGGGATCGCGAGCGTAGCCGTCTACGCCGAGCCGGACCGGGACGCTTTGCACGTCCGTGCGGCCGACGAGGCGTTCGCCCTGGGCGGTGACACCCCGGCCGCCAGCTATCTGGACATGGCCAAGGTGCTGCAGGCCGCGAAGGATTCGGGTGCGGACGCGATCCACCCCGGGTACGGCTTCCTCTCCGAGAACGCCGACTTCGCCCAGGCCGTCCTGGACGCCGGTCTGACCTGGATCGGCCCGCCGCCCCAGGCGATCCGCGACCTCGGCGACAAGGTCGCCGCCCGCCACATCGCCCAACGCGCCGGCGCCCCCCTGGTCGCCGGCACCCCCGACCCGGTCTCCGGGGCGGACGAGGTCGTCGCCTTCGCCGAGGAGCACGGTCTCCCGATCGCGATCAAGGCCGCCTTCGGCGGCGGCGGACGCGGCCTGAAGGTCGCCCGCACCCTTGAGGAAGTACCCGAGCTCTACGACTCCGCCGTCCGCGAGGCCGTCGCCGCGTTCGGCCGGGGCGAGTGCTTCGTCGAGCGCTACCTCGACAAGCCCCGCCACGTCGAGACCCAGTGCCTGGCCGACACCCACGGCAACGTCGTCGTCGTCTCCACCCGCGACTGCTCCCTCCAGCGCCGCCACCAGAAGCTCGTGGAGGAGGCCCCCGCGCCGTTCCTGTCGCAGGCGCAGAACGACCAGCTGTACGCCGCCTCCAAGGCGATCCTGAAGGAGGCCGGCTACGTCGGCGCCGGAACGGTCGAGTTCCTCGTCGGCACCGACGGCACGATCTCCTTCCTCGAGGTCAACACCCGCCTCCAGGTCGAACACCCCGTCACCGAAGAAGTCACCGGCATCGACCTCGTACGGGAGATGTTCCGCATCGCCGACGGCGAGGAGCTGGGTTACGACGACCCCGCCGTGCGCGGGCACTCCTTCGAGTTCCGCATCAACGGCGAAGACCCGGGCCGTAACTTCCTCCCCGCCCCCGGCACGGTCACCACGTTCGCGCCGCCGACCGGCCCCGGTGTCCGTCTCGACGCGGGCGTCGAGTCCGGCTCCGTGATCGGCCCGGCCTGGGACAGCCTGCTCGCCAAGCTGATCGTCACCGGCGCCACCCGCGAACAGGCCCTCCAGCGCGCCGCCCGCGCGCTCGCGGAGTTCAAGGTGGAGGGCATGGCCACCGCCATCCCCTTCCACCAGGCCGTCGTCACCGACCCCGCCTTCACCGCCGACCCGTTCACCGTCCACACCCGCTGGATCGAGACCGAGTTCGACAACCAGATCAAGCCCTTCGCCCCGGCCGGCGCAGAGGCGGACGAGGACGAGACCGGCCGCGAGACCATCGTCGTCGAGGTCGGCGGCAAGCGCCTCGAAGTCTCCCTCCCCTCCTCCCTCGGCATGACCCTCGCCCGCACCGGACTCGCCGCCGGCGCCAAGCCCAAGCGGCGTGCCGCGAAGAAGTCCGGCCCGACCGCCTCCGGCGACACCCTCGCCTCCCCCATGCAGGGCACGATCGTGAAGGTGGCGGTCGAGGAGGGCCAGGAGGTCAAGGAAGGCGACCTCATCGTCGTCCTCGAAGCCATGAAGATGGAGCAGCCGCTCAACGCGCACCGCTCCGGCACCATCAAGGGCCTCTCCGCCGAGGTCGGCGCCTCCGTCACCTCCGGCGCCGCCATCTGCGAGATCAAGGACTGATCGCGCACCACGTACCGTACGAAGGGCCCGCAGGCGCACCGCCGGTGGGCCCTTCGCCCGTATCCGGAGGGGAGGCCCCATGCGCGCCGATGCGCGTCGCAACCACGAGCGGCTGCTGACCGAGGCCCGAGCCGCCTTCGCCGCACACGGCACCGATGCCTCGCTGGAGGACGTCGCCCGTCGTGCGGGGGTCGGCATCGGCACGCTGTACCGGCACTTCCCCACCCGCGAGGCGCTGATCAACGCGGTCTTCCAGGAGGCCCTTGCCGCGCTGCTCCAGCGGGGCCGGGAGCTGGCGGAGGCCGAGGAGCCGTGCCCGGCGCTCGTGGAGTGGCTGCGTTCCCTGATCACTCACGCGAGTGAGTACCGGGGGCTTTCCCGTGCGCTGATGCCCGCCATGTCGGGTTCGCGGGACGCGAGTTCGGTGCTCGCGCAGTGCGGTGTCCCGCTGCGTGCGACGGGCGAGACCTTGCTGTCCCGGGCCCAGGAGGCGGGGACGGTACGCGACGACGTGTCGATCGGCGATCTGATGCGGCTCACCAACGCGATCGCGCTGGCGGCCGAACAGTCTCCGGAGGACACGGAGTTGGCCGACCGTCTGCTCGAACTGACCCTGCGGGGTCTGAAGCGCTGACCGGGTGGGAGACCCGGCCCGGGCCCCCTGGGGGAGGGGCCCCTCGAAGCCTCAGCGCCTGCGCATGTCCGCCACCCGCGCCGCGCGCTCGGGGGCGAGCACCTCACCGGTCAGCGCCCCGCCCGCGCTGCGGAGTTGACCGCCCGGGTGGCGGCCCCGCTGTCCCGGGAGGGGGACGTCGCGGCGGGGGCGTCCGGGCGGGGGGACCGCGTCACCGCCCGCACCGGTGCCGGCCACGGCGATCTGCACGCCCTGGTCGGCCAGCGCCTGGAGCTCCGTCGCGGCCCGGTCGTCGTGCGCCGGGGGCTCGTCGGTGACCAGGCGGGTGATCACGTCCGTCGGCACCGTCTGGAACATGGTGTCGGTGCCGAGCTTGGTGTGGTCGGCGAGGACCACGACCTCCGCCGCCGCCTGCACCAGCGCCCGGTCCACGCTCGCGGAGAGCATGTTGGACGTGGAGAGGCCGCGCTCGGCGGTCAGGCCGCTGCCGGAGAGGAAGGCCCGGGAGACCCGCAGCCCCTGGAGGGACTGCTCGGCCCCGCTGCCCACCAGCGCGTAGTTGGAGCCGCGCAGCGTGCCGCCGGTCATGACGACCTCGACCCGATTGGCGTGGGCCAGGGCCTGGGCGACGAGCAGGGAGTTGGTGACCACGGTCAGACCGGGCACGCGGGCGAGCCGGCGGGCCAGCTCCTGCGTGGTCGTCCCGGCGCCGACGACGATGGCCTCGCCCTCCTCGACGAGGCTCGCGGCGACGTCGGCGATGGCCGTCTTCTCCGCGGTCGCGAGATGGGATTTCTGCGGGAAGCCGGATTCTCGCGTGAAGCCGCCCGGCAGTACCGCACCGCCGTGCCGGCGGTCGAGGAGTCCTTCTGCCTCCAGTGCCCGCACGTCTCGCCGTACGGTCACTTCTGAGGTCTGGACGACGCGGGCGAGCTCCCGGAGCGACACGGCTCCGTTGGCGCGCACCATTTCGAGGATCAACTGACGACGTTCTGCAGCGAACACGAAACTGACAGTAACCTGAGCGGCCGGAACTTTTCAGCACTATGCGCCGAATTGCAGAAGATGCGCACAGACGGGGCCTCCAAGTGGTATGGGAGGCCCCGTCGTTGATCGTTCTATGCCCCGCCTTGCCGGGGGTTGTCCAGATCGCCCCAGGCGGGAGGGTGTGTCAGGAGGCGATCAGGCCTCGCCCGTCGCCTTTCGGGTGTGCAACTGCCGTGCCACTTCCGCGATCGAGCCCGACAGGGAGGGGTACACGGTGAAAGCTTTTGCGATCTGTTCCACCGTCAGATTGTTGTCGACCGCGATCGAGATCGGGTGGATCAGCTCGCTCGCCTTGGGGGCGACGACACAGCCGCCGACCACGATCCCGGTGCCCGGGCGGCAGAAGATCTTGACGAAGCCGTCCCGGATGCCCTGCATCTTGGCGCGCGGGTTGCGCAGCAGCGGCAGCTTGACGACCCGGGCGTCGATCTTGCCCGCGTCCACGTCGGCCTGCGTGTAGCCGACGGTCGCGATCTCCGGGTCGGTGAAGACGTTCGAGGAGACCGTCTTCAGGTTCAGCGGGGCCACCGCGTCGCCGAGGAAGTGGTACATCGCGATCCGGCCCTGCATGGCCGCCACCGAGGCGAGCGCGAAGACGCCGGTGACGTCACCGGCCGCGTAGACGCCGGGGGCGGAGGTGCGGGAGACCTTGTCGGTCCAGATGTGCCCGGACTCCTTGAGCCGGACCCCGGCCTCCTCCAGTCCCATTCCGGCCGAGTTCGGGATGGCGCCGACGGCCATCAGGCAGTGGGTGCCGGAGATGACCCGGCCGTCGGAGAGGGTGACCTCGACCCGGTCGCCGACCCGCTTGGCGGACTCGGCGCGCGAGCGGGCCATGACGTTCATGCCGCGGCGGCGGAAGACGTCCTCCAGGACGGCGGCGGCGTCCGGGTCCTCGCCCGGGAGCACGCGGTCGCGGGAGGAGACGAGGGTGACCCGGGAGCCGAGCGCCTGGTAGGCGCCGGCGAACTCGGCGCCGGTGACGCCGGAGCCGACCACGATGAGCTCCTCGGGGAGCTCCTTGAGGTCGTAGACCTGGGTCCAGTTCAGGATCCGCTCGCCGTCCGGCTGGGCGTCGGGCAGCTCGCGCGGGTGGCCGCCGGTCGCGATCAGCACGGCGTCGGCGGTCAGCGACTCCTCGGAACCGTCGGCGGCCGTCACGATCACCTGACGGGAACCGTCCATGGCCTGACGGCCGGAGAGCCGGCCGCGACCGCGCAGCACCCGGGCGCCGGCCCGGGTCACGGAGGCGGTGATGTCGTGGGACTGGGCGAGCGCGAGCCGCTTCACACGGCGGTTGACCTTGCCGAGGTCGACGCCCACGACGCGGGCCGCCTGCTCCACGTGCGGGGTGTCGTCGGCGACGATGATGCCCAGCTCCTCGTACGAGGAGTCGAAGGTCGTCATCACCTCGGCCGTCGCGATGAGGGTCTTCGAGGGGACGCAGTCGGTCAGGACGGACGCGCCGCCGAGACCGTCGCAGTCGACGACGGTCACCTCCGCGCCGAGTTGGGCCCCCACCAGGGCAGCCTCGTATCCGCCGGGTCCGCCGCCGATGATCACGATCCGGGTCACTGGGATCTACGCCTCGCGCTCTCGTTCTGCCGGGGGGTCCCCCGCTGGGCTGCAGTGCGTACGCCATTGTCCCGCACGCTTCAAGTGCGTACCCCATTGTCCCGTACGCCGGGGGTGGACTCTCGCCGGGGCCTCCGAACGGCCCCCGTACCGACCCCACCAGCCCCGTACCGGCCCCACCACGGACTTCCGCAGGCACCCTCCCCCCTCCCGTACCCTCGACCCCATGTCGCTCTACGCCGCGTACGCCGGCAACCTCGACGCGCGGCTCATGACCCGCCGCGCCCCGCACTCCCCGCTGCGCGGCACCGGCTGGCTCAACGGCTGGCGGCTGACCTTCGGCGGGGAGCAGATGGGCTGGGAGGGCGCGCTGGCCACGATCGTCGAGGCACCGCGGTCCCAGGTCTTCGTCGCGCTGTACGACATCGCGCCGATGGACGAGGACTCGATGGACCGCTGGGAGGGCGTCAACCTCGACATCTACCGGCGGATGCGGGTACGCGTGCACACTCTGGACGGCGACGAGCCGACCTGGGTGTACGTCCTGAACGCGTACGAGGGCGGCCTGCCGTCCGCCCGCTATCTGGGCGAGGTCGCGGACGCGGCGGAGTCGGCGGGAGCGCCGCACGACTACGTGATGGAGCTCCGCAAGCGGCCGTGCTGACGGGGCGGGCGAGGGTCTTCGTGCAGAGCGCACCGGGGTGGCCACTAGGCCATTCGTCGGAAACGACAAGACAACGATCGCATGTCCGTCAGCATCGTCATCTACGCGCGTAGGCATTCTCGGGCTACGCTTCTGCGCGTACGAAATCCGTCCGGGGCTCCCCTCGGACCCCCCCTCCCCGAGGCGAGAGAGTCAGTGAACGCAACTGCCACCCCGTACGAGGCCGCCGAGGCCGCAGCCACGCGCCTTCGCGAGCTGACCGGAATCGAGAACCACGACGTGGCCCTCGTCATGGGCTCCGGCTGGGCGCCCGCCGTCGACGCGCTCGGCGCGCCGGAGGCCGAGTTCCCCGTGACCGAGCTGCCCGGCTTCCCGCCGCCGGCGGTCGAGGGCCACGGCGGCAAGGTCCGCTCGTACAAGATCGGCGCGAAGCACGTGCTGGTCTTCCTGGGCCGTACCCACTTCTACGAGGGCCGGGGCGTCGCCTCCGTCGCCCACGGAGTGCGCACCGCCGTCGCCGCCGGCTGCAAGACCGTCGTCCTGACCAACGGCTGCGGTGGTCTGCGCGAGGGCATGCGCCCCGGCCAGCCGGTCCTGATCAGCGACCACATCAACCTGACGGCCGCCTCCCCGATCGTCGGCGCGAACTTCGTGGACCTCACCGACCTCTACTCGCCGCGCCTGCGCGCGCTGTGCAAGGAGGTCGACGAGACCCTCGAAGAGGGCGTCTACGTGCAGTTCCCCGGGCCGCACTACGAGACCCCGGCCGAGATCAACATGGTCCGCGTCATGGGCGGCGACCTGGTCGGCATGTCCACCGTCCTCGAGGCCATCGCGGCCCGTGAGGCGGGCGCCGAGGTCCTGGGCATCTCCCTCGTCACCAACCTGGCGGCGGGCCTCTCGGGCGAGCCGCTGAACCACGAGGAGGTCCTCCAGGCCGGCCGCGACTCGGCCGCCCGGATGGGCGAGCTCCTGACGCGGGTCCTCGACCGCATCTGAGGTACGGCACCATCCGGCCCCGCCGGCGTTCGAGGCGCGGGGTCCGGGGCGGAGCCCCGGTTACGGGAAGGGGCGGGGTGGGGAAAGGCTCCGCGCAGCGGCCCACCACCGCACCCCCACCCACCCCGCGCCCTCCTCACCCGCACACCCCGAAAGGCACACCGTGACGCAGGACGACCTCCTCGCCCGGGCCCAGGCCTGGCTCGCCGAGGACCCCGACCCGGAGACCCGTGACGAGCTCGCGAAGCTCATCGAGGCCGGTGACCGCGACGAGCTCGCCGCCCGCTTCGCCGGCACCCTGCAGTTCGGCACCGCCGGCCTCCGCGGCGAGATCGGCGCCGGGCCCATGCGGATGAACCGCTCGGTCGTGATCCGCGCGGCCGCCGGCCTCGCCGCGTACCTCAAGGCCAAGGGTCAGGAGGGCGGCCTCGTCGTCGTCGGCTACGACGCCCGCTACAAGTCCGCCGACTTCGCCCGCGACACCGCCGCCGTGATGATCGGCGCCGGGCTCCGCGCGGCCGTGCTCCCGCGCCCGCTGCCGACGCCCGTCCTCGCGTACGCCATAAGGCATCTGGGCGCCGTCGCCGGTGTCGAGGTGACCGCGAGCCACAACCCGCCGCGCGACAACGGCTACAAGGTCTACCTCGGCGACGGCTCGCAGATCGTGCCGCCCGCCGACGCCGAGATCGCCGCCGAGATCGACGCGGTCCGCTCCCTGAACGACGTCCCGCGCCCGGAGACCGGCTGGGAGACCCTCGGCGACGAGGTCCTGGAGGCCTACCTGGCCCGTACGGACGCCGTCCTGACCCCCGGCTCCCCCCGTACCGTCCGGACCGTCTACACGGCCATGCACGGCGTCGGCAAGGACGTCGTCACGGCCGCCTTCGCCCGCGCCGGTTTCCCGCCGCCCGCGCTCGTCGCCGAGCAGGCCGAGCCGGACCCGGCGTTCCCGACGGTCGCCTTCCCGAACCCGGAGGAGCCGGGCGCGATGGACCTCGCCTTCGAGGCGGCCCGCGCCGTGGACCCCGACATCGTGATCGCCAACGACCCGGACGCCGACCGCTGCGCCGTGGCCGTGCCGGACCGGACGGTCGAGGGCGGCTGGCGGATGCTCCGCGGCGACGAGGTGGGCGCGCTGCTCGCCGCGCACCTGGTGCACAAGGGTGCGCGGGGCGTGTTCGCCGAGTCGATCGTGTCGTCCTCGCTGCTCGGCCGGATCGCGGAGGCGGCGGGCGTCGGCCACGAGGAGACGCTGACCGGCTTCAAGTGGATCGCCCGCGTGGACGGCCTGCGGTACGGCTACGAGGAGGCGCTCGGCTACTGCGTCGACCCCGAGGGCGTCCGCGACAAGGACGGCATCACGGCGGCGCTGCTTGTCGCCGAGCTGGCCTCGGTGCTCAAGGAGCAGGACCGTACGCTGACCGACCTGCTCGACGACCTCGCGGTCGCCCACGGGCTGCACGCCACGGACCAGCTGTCGGTGCGCGTGGAGGACCTGAGCATCATCGCGAACGCGATGAGCACGCTGCGCGAGCGGCCGCCGGTCCGCCTCGCGGGTCTGACGGTGACGACGGCCGAGGACCTCACGAAGGGCACGGAGTCACTGCCGCCGACGGACGGTCTGCGCTACTACCTGGAGGGCGAGCACAAGGCCCGGGTGATCGTCCGCCCGTCCGGCACGGAGCCCAAGCTCAAGTGCTACCTGGAGGTCGTGGTCCCGGTCGCCGACGCGAGCGAGCTGGCGACGGCCCGCGCGAAGGGCGCCGAGATCCTCGCCGCGATCAAGCGCGACCTGTCGGAGGCGGCCGGCCTGTAGCCGCCGCCCCGAGACGCGACGAGGCCCGTACGGAATCGATTCCGCACGGGCCTCGTCGCATGCGTACGGCCGTTCCCTCACGGGTGAATTCGGTACGCCGAACAGCCCCACTCGCGTCCCGCGATCAGGTGGTTCCGGCCAGGGTGACCCGGTGTCCCGCCGAGCCTCCCTGGAGCCGCCGCAGTGCCCCCGGTCCTGACCGTCCGACCGACCGTTCCCGCCTCCCGGCGGCCGCCGTCCCCGCCCGGCGTCCGGCTTCCGAAGCGGGTGCGCGGCACGGTGCGCCACGCGGCACCCGCGCTCGTCGGACATCTGGCCGTACGGCTCCTCGGGCTGTTCGTGCTCGGCCGCTGGGCGCATCTGCGGGGCCACGGGATCTGGCCGCAGCTCGCGACGGACTGGGACTCCCGCTGGTACCTCGCGATCGCCGACCACGGGTACGAGCCCGGGCCGCCCGGCGAACCGCCCGGCAGCCACCGGCCGATGGCGTTCTTCCCGCTCTTCCCCGCCCTGGTCAAGGCGGTCGCGGCGGTCACGCCCGGCTCGCGCGCCTCCGTCGCCCTGGTCCTCGCCGTGCTCTGCTCGGTGGCCGCCGCCTGGGGGATCTTCGCGGTCGGCGACCGGCTGTACGGGCGCCGGGTGGGCACGGTCCTCGCGGTGCTGTGGGGCGCGCTGCCGGTCGCCGTCGTCCAGTGGATGGGGTACACGGAGTCGCTGTTCACGGCGCTGGCCGCCTGGGCGCTGTACGCGGTCCTGGACGGGCGTTGGGCCTGGGCCGCGGGGCTCGCGGTGGCGGCGGGTCTCACCCGGCCGACCGGGATCGCGGTCGCCGCGGCGGTGACGGTGGCCGGGCTGCTGGCCGCGCGGCGCGGCAGCCGCCCGGCGCTCGCCGCCGCCCTGGCCGCTCCCCTGGGCTGGGTGGGGTACGTGGGCTGGGTGGGGCTGCGCCTGGGCCGCTGGGACGGGTACTTCGCGGTGCAGGAGTCCTGGGGCAACGCGTGGGACGGCGGCACGGTGACACTCCGTCAGCTGCGCAGACAGCTCGTGTACACCCAGGACCCGCAGCTGTTCCTGGTCATGGTCTCGCTCGTCCTGATCGGCTCCACCGCGCTGTTCGCGCTCTGCGTGGCCGACCGGCAACCGCTGCCGCTGCTCGTCTTCGCGGGCGTGCTGCTGCTCGTGGTCCTGGGCAGCGGCGGCGTGTACTTCCCGCGCGCCCGCTTCCTGCTGCCCGGCTTCCCGCTGCTGCTCCCGCTCGCGCTCGCGGTCGCCCGGGCGCGCCGCCACGTCGCCGCCCTGGTGCTCGGCGGGGCGGCGCTGTCCTCGGCGTGGCTCGGCGCGTACATGCTGCTGGTGTGGCGGGGCGCGCCGTGACGCGCCGTTCCACCCCTACCCGAAGCGGCCGTTGACGTAGTCGGCGGTACGGGAGTCCTGTGGGGAGCCGAACATCGCCTCCGTCGGGCCGTGTTCGGGCCGGCCTCAGCCGGTCGCGAGCAGGATCACCAGCAGGACGAGCCCCGCCGCCGCCGGCGCGATGATCTCGTACGCCCAGCGCACCTGCGGCTCCCCCTGTGCCTCCGGACGGTTCGCGCAGCGCTCCGCCAGTTCGCGCAGGTCCGCGATGGTCCGGTCGGCCGGGGCGAGCCGGTCCCGGTCGTCCACGCGCGCGTTGACGGACGTCCGGCCGTGCGGATCGTCCTGGGAGGCACGCGCCTGCGCCCGGGCCACGCGCTTGCGCTGCCGCAGCGAGACGGGCACGGCCCAGAGCTGGAACTTGCCCCCGCCCTTGACGAGGACCTCGCTGGAGTACCCGGCCCTGACGTCGGCCACCGAGGCCCAGGGCAGCGTGATGTACCGGAAGGGGTTACGGACCCGCAGCCGGTCCTCGTTGGCGTACACGGCCGGGCGGATCGTGAACGCCACCACGAGCGGCACGACGAGCAGCAGACTCGCGAGGGCCAGCCACGGCGTGCGCCCGGTGCCCCGGACCATCGCGTCGACGCAGAACCACGCGGTCAGACCGATCAGCAGGACACCGCCGGCGATCCCGAGGGGCGAACGGAAGACACGGTCGGCGTAGGCCGGCTCGGCGGGCGGCTGGGGGCTCGTCATGGTGCCGATTCTGCCTCAGCCCCCGCCGGTCGGCTCAGGCGGCTCGGGTGACCAGATCGGCGTAGAGAATGATGTTGTCGGGGCGGTGGCCGTCGACCAGCTCTCCCCCGCAGGTGATGAGCCGCAGCTCGGGCCTGGTGGTGTCCCCGTAGACCTTCCGCGTCGGGAAGGCCTTCTTGTCGACCTGCTCCAGCTCGCGCACGCGGAAGACGGCGTCGGTGCCGTCGGCGCGGGTGACGGTGATCTCGTCGCCGACGCGGACCTTCGCGACGTTCTTGAGCACGGCGGGCCCGCGGGCCGTGTCGAAGTGCCCGATCAGGATCGCGGGGCCGGTCTGACCCGGGGTGACGCCCTTGTCGTACCAGCCGATGCGCTCGGCGTCGGCCTCGGAGGGCACCTCGACGGTCCCGTCACCGGCGAGCCCGAGCTCGAGCACGGGCCCGGTGTCGACCCCGGCGGCCGGCACCCGCACGCGGACCGGCTTGGAGCGCGGCAGCGGGGCGGCGGACGCGGCCGGCGCGGGCGAGGCGGTCTCCACGACCTTCGCGGGCGGCACGGCGGTGGCGGGTGCGCCGGCGCCGCCGCCGGCGCACCCGGTGAGCGCGGTCAGGGCGGTCAGGGCGGCGAGGACGAGCAGGGCCGGTGCGGTACGGCGGCGGTTCACGGGGCGGCTCCGGGCGGGGATGCGGCCGGCCGCCGCACGGGGTGTGCGGCGGCCGGCCCGGGGTGGGGTGATGCTCCTGCTCGGGTCAAGGGGCAGGGGTGGTGCTCCTGCCCGGATCGAAGGGGCAGGGGGGTGCGTCGGTGGTCAGCCGCGGGCCGCCGCGCGGCGGCGCAGGACGGTGAAGCCGAGACCGGCCGCGACGACCGAGGCCGCTCCCAGGCCGGAGGCCATCAGCGCCGTGTCGTTGCCGCTCTCCACGCTCCCGATCTCCGCACCGGCGGCGACCCCGCCCTGCGGGACGACGGTGGTCTGGCCCGAGGTGTTGCCGGGGGCCGGCGCGGTCGTGGCGGGCGTGGTCGGCTCGGTGCCGGGGGTGCCGTCCTCGCAGCCCTTCGGCAGGTCGGGGAAGTCCAGGGTGAAGAGCGCGTCGGGCTCGCTGGTGCGCATCTGCACGAACGGCTTCTTCGCGCCGGGCATCTGCGACAGCCACACACCGTCGGCGAGGGCGGTCGACTTCGTGTTGGTGAGGGTCGCCAGGACCTTGCCCTCGTCGTCGTGGAAGATCCGGGCGAGCGGGCCCGAGGGGCTGTTGACGAGCTCCAGGCTGAGCTCGTCGAAGGCGGAACCGCTGTACCGGGTGACGGTGCAGCCCTTGGTGCGGTCGTTGTAGTCGGTGCCCAGGTTCCGGTTGAGCCAGGAGCCCACCTGACCCTTGTTGTCGAGGGTCACCCACATCTCGCCGAACTGCGCACCCTTCTCCGCCTTGCCCCCGGGGCCACCGGCGCTGATGCTGCCGCGCGGCTTGCCGGCCGCGGTCTTCAGCACCAGCGTGTAGTGGCCCTTGGCCTTGCGCCACAGCTCGCCCACCGTGCCGTCGGCCAGCTTGCGGGTGCCGATGTGCTCTCCGCCGGGGGTGCCCGTGCCCACGGGCGCCGGGGCCGCCTGGGCCTTGGAGCCGGGGATGTACGCGGCGAATCCGCCGTCCTCCTCCAGGACGACCACGGCCTTGCCGTACGTCCAGACCTGCCGGGAACCGTTCAGGTAGGTGAAACCGCGCCCCTTGCCGTTCTCGATCACCTGGAGGCCGTAGCGGCCGTCCTTCTTGGCGAGTTCGAGGACGGTGCCGTCGGCGAGCTTGTAGACGCCGGGCTTGGCGCCCGGGAGGTAGTTGCCCACCCAGGACAGCGTGCGGCCGTCCTCGAAGAGGACGAAGAAGGTGCCGTTGTCGTTCCCGGCGACGGGGCGGCTGTTGGCGTCGAGCACACCGACGGGGTTGCCCTCGAAGAAGAGCTCGGCCCGGTGGTGGACCGCGCCCAGCTTGTAGATCTTGGCGATGGTGCCGCCGGGGAGGGTCTCCGTACGAACGAGAGTGCCCGGGGCGTCGGCGGTCCGCGCGCCGGTCGCCGGCTTCGCGTCGGCGGCGAAGGCGGTTCCGGCGGTGAGGGCCGGGGTGGTGAGGGCGACACCCGCGACGAGTGCGGTGGCGACGGCGGTGCGAAGGGCGGTGCGCATAACGACTCCTGTGAATCAGAAACAGGTCGGGTGAGGAAGAGCCGCATGCCGCTGACATCTCGTTCGGTCGGGGCCGGTGAGTTCTGGCTGGCTGCTGAGAAAGAATTTAGTGATCTTGTATGCGGGAGCTGTCCGTTCCATGTCACAGCGCCGTGACAGAGGTCACGAATCCCCTGCCTGAAGTGCGGGGCTGTACAGGCCGCTACGCGCGTAGATATGCTCGACTGGTGACCATGCCCACCACTGCATCCGCAGCTTCCGCTTTCGCCGACGCGACCGCGTCCGACAGTGCGCTGCGCCGCTTCCTCCACGGGCTGCCCGGCGTCGACGCCGTCGGCCTGGAGGCGCGCGCCGCGTCCCTCGGCACCCGCTCGATCAAGACCACGGCCAAGGCCTACGCCATTGACCTGGCCATTTCCATGATCGACCTGACGACGCTCGAAGGCGCGGACACCCCGGGCAAGGTCCGGGCGCTCGCCGCCAAGGCCGTCAATCCCGATCCGACCGACCGTACGACCCCGTCGACCGCCGCGGTCTGCGTCTACCCCGACATGGTGGCCACCGCCAAGGCCGCCCTGAAGGGCTCCGACGTCAAGGTCGCCTCCGTCGCCACCGCCTTCCCGGCCGGCCGTGCCGCGCTCGACGTGAAGCTCGCGGACACCCGCGACGCCGTCGCCGCCGGGGCCGACGAGATCGACATGGTGATCGACCGGGGCGCCTTCCTCGCGGGGAAGTACCTCAAGGTCTACGAGGAGATCCAGGCCGTGAAGGAGGCCTCGGGCGCCGCGCGCCTGAAGGTCATCTTCGAGACCGGCGAGCTCTCCACGTACGACAACATCCGCCGCGCCTCCTGGCTCGGCATGATGGCGGGCGCCGACTTCATCAAGACCTCGACCGGCAAGGTCGCGGTCAACGCCACCCCGGCCAACACGCTCCTGATGCTGGAGGCGGTGCGCGACTTCCGCGCGCAGACCGGCGTCCAGATCGGCGTGAAGCCGGCCGGCGGCATCCGCAACACCAAGGAAGCCATCAAGTTCCTGGTCCTGGTCAACGAGACCGTCGGCGAGGACTGGCTGGACAACCACTGGTTCCGCTTCGGTGCCTCCAGCCTGCTGAACGACCTGCTCATGCAGCGTCAGAAGCTGGCGACCGGCCGCTACTCCGGCCCCGATTACGTGACGGTGGACTGATCATCATGGCATCTGCATTCGAGTACGCACCGGCGCCCGAGTCCCGGTCCGTCGTCGACATCGCTCCCTCCTACGGCCTGTTCATCGACGGCGAGTTCGTCGAGGCGGCCGACGGCAAGGTCTTCAAGACCGTCTCCCCCGCCACCGAGGAGGTCCTCGCCGAGGTCGCCCAGGCGGGCACCGAGGACGTCGACCGCGCGGTGAAGGCGGCCCGCAAGGCCTTCGAGAAGTGGTCGGCGCTGCCCGGCTCCGAGCGCGCCAAGTACCTCTTCCGTATCGCCCGGATCATCCAGGAGCGCAGCCGCGAGCTGGCCGTCCTGGAGACCCTGGACAACGGCAAGCCGATCAAGGAGACCCGCGACGCGGACCTCCCGCTGGTCGCCGCGCACTTCTTCTACTACGCGGGCTGGGCCGACAAGCTCGACCACGCGGGGTACGGCGCGAACCCGCGCCCGCTGGGCGTGGCCGGCCAGGTCATCCCGTGGAACTTCCCCCTCCTGATGCTGGCGTGGAAGATCGCCCCGGCGCTCGCGACGGGCAACACGGTCGTCCTGAAGCCCGCCGAGACGACCCCGCTCTCCGCCCTGTTCTTCGCGGACATCTGCCGCCAGGCCGGGCTGCCGAAGGGTGTCGTCAACATCCTTCCCGGTTACGGGGACGCGGGCGCCGCGCTCGTCGAGCACCCGGACGTGAACAAGGTCGCCTTCACCGGCTCGACCGCGGTCGGCAAGTCGATCGCCCGCTCCGTCGCCGGCACGCACAAGAAGGTCACCCTGGAGCTGGGCGGCAAGGGCGCGAACATCGTCTTCGACGACGCACCCATCGACCAGGCCGTCGAGGGCATCGTCAACGGCATCTTCTTCAACCAGGGCCAGGTCTGCTGCGCGGGCTCGCGCCTCCTGGTCCAGGAGTCGATCCAGGACGAGCTCCTCGACTCCCTGAAGCGCCGCCTGAACACCCTCCGTCTCGGCGACCCGCTCGACAAGAACACCGACATCGGCGCCATCAACTCCTCCGAGCAGCTGGCCCGCATCACCTCGCTGGTCGAGCGGGGCGAGGCCGAGGGCGCCGAGCGCTGGACGGCGGCCTGCGAGATCCCGTCCGCCGGCTACTGGTTCGCCCCGACGCTCTTCACGGGCGTCACGCAGGCGCACACCATCGCCCGCGACGAGATCTTCGGCCCGGTCCTGTCCGTGCTTTCGTTCCGTACGCCGGACGAGGCGGTCGCCAAGGCCAACAACAGCCAGTACGGCCTGTCGGCGGGGATCTGGACGGAGAAGGGCTCGCGCATCCTGGCCGTGGCCAACAAGCTCCGTGCGGGCGTCGTCTGGGCCAACACGTTCAACAAGTTCGACCCGACCTCGCCCTTCGGCGGCTACAAGGAGTCGGGCTTCGGCCGCGAGGGTGGCCGTCACGGTCTGGAGGCCTACCTCGATGTCTGAGCAGCAGACGCGCCTGAACGTCTTCAAGACCTACAAGCTGTACGTCGGGGGCAAGTTCCCCCGCTCCGAGAGCGGCCGGGTGTACGAGGTGACGGACTCCAAGGGCAAGTGGCTGGCGAACGTGCCGCTCTCCTCCCGCAAGGACGCCCGTGACGCGGTCGTCGCGGCGCGCAAGGCGTTCGGCGGCTGGTCGGGCGCCACGGCGTACAACCGGGGCCAGGTCCTCTACCGCGTCGCGGAGATGCTGGAGGGCCGCCGGGAGCAGTTCGTGCGCGAGGTGGCGGACGCGGAGGGCCTGTCGAAGTCCAAGGCGGCGGCCGTCGTCGACGCGGCGATCGACCGCTGGGTCTGGTACGCGGGCTGGACGGACAAGATCGCCCAGGTCGTGGGCGGTGCGAACCCGGTGGCGGGCCCGTACTTCAACCTGTCGACCCCGGAGCCGACGGGTGTGGTCACCGTCGTCGCGCCGCAGGAGTCGTCCTTCCTCGGCCTGGTCTCCGTGATCGCCCCGGTGATCGCGACGGGCAACACGGCCGTGGTGATCGCGAGCGAGAAGTCCCCGCTCCCCGCCCTCTCCCTGGGCGAGGTGCTCGCCACCTCCGACCTGCCGGGCGGCGTGGTCAACATCCTCTCCGGCAAGGCCGCGGAGATGGGCCCGCACCTGGCGGCCCACCAGGACGTCAACGCGATCGACCTGACGGGCGCGGACACGGACCTGGCGCGCGAGCTGGAGATCGCGGCCGCGGACAACCTCAAGCGCGTCCTGCGCCCCCGCCCGGTGGACTTCACGGCCGCCCCGGGCACGGACCGCCTGACGGCGTTCCTGGAGACGAAGACGGTCTGGCACCCGACGGGTTCGCTCGGCGCGAGCGGCTCCTCGTACTAGGACCGGTACTCAGGACGATGGGGAACGGCCCCCGGGCAGCGAGCCCGGGGGCCGTTTCCCATGCCCGCTCACGTCGTCGGGAGCAGCCCCGTCACCTCGCCGACCACCGGCAGGTCGTCGAGCCCGCCGCCCTTCGTGACGTGGTCCGTCACCACGTTGGTGCCCACGGGCTTGAAGTCGGCGACCTGGGTGCCGATCCCGTTGTCGAGCGGGTCGACCCCGGTGTTCGCCAGCGGGTCGAGCTGGAGGCTGGTCAGCGGGCCCACGGCGTGGCCGGTGGCCCCGAGGGCCGCCGTGGCGTCGCTGCCGACGAGCGAGTCGACCGGCAGCGGCAGCGGGGCCGCCTGGGCGGAGGCGCCCAGACCGAGCACGGCCGCGCCGGCCGCCGTCGCGGTCAGCCCGGCCTTCAGCAGAGCGCCGCGACGGGCGGTCCTGGATTGCTTGTGACGCGCCATGAGAGTCCTTCGACGTTGGGTAATCACTGAGACACCGAGCGTAGTTGAGGTGTGATGCTCGATACCAACCCCCTCCCTCGGGGGTCCCCTGCCCGGGGGAATGGTTCACACTGGTGTCCCGTGAGTTCCCAACCGATCCCGACTCGTGTCGTCCTGCTCGCGGGCCCCTCAGGCTCCGGCAAGTCGTCCCTCGCCGCCACCACCGGCCTCCCGGTCCTGCGCCTCGACGACTTCTACAAGGAGGGCGACGACCCGACGCTCCCGCTGGTCGCGGGCAGCGCGGACATCGACTGGGACTCCCCCGACTCCTGGGACGCCGACGTGGCCGTCGCCGCGATCATGGAGCTCTGCCGCACGGGACGCACCGCCGTACCGGTCTACGACCTCTCCACGAGCGCGCGCGTGGACCGTGACGCCCTCGACATCGGCCGGACCCCGCTCTTCGTGGCGGAGGGGATCTTCGCGGCCGAGATCGTGGAGCGCTGCCAGGAGCTCGGCGTCCTCGCCGACGCGCTCTGTCTGCGCGGCCGCCCCTCGACGACGTTCCGCCGCCGCCTCCTGCGCGACCTCAAGGAGGGCCGCAAGTCGGTCCCGTTCCTGCTCCGCCGGGGCTGGCGCCTGATGCGGTCGGAGCGCGCCATCGTGGCCCGCCAGACGGAACTGGGCGCCCACCCCTGCGCCAAGCAGGAGGCCCTGGGCCGACTCGCGGCGGCCGCGGCGGGCCGCCACCGCACTCCGGTGGCGCGCTGACGCGCAAGCGGTGACGCGCAAGCTGTGACGCGAAAAAGCGACGCGGGTCGTACAAGCTCCCCCGGCTTGTACGACCCGCGCCTTTTCCCCCGTACCCCCGTACGTTCCCCCCGTTTTCCCCCGTGTTCCCCCGTACCTTCAGGCCACCAGCTCGCCGAAGGACTCCTCCTCGTCACGGCCGAAGCTCAGCACCTCGTCCTCGCGCAGCCTTCGCAGCGAGCGCCAGATGCTCGACTTCACCGTGCCGACACTGATGTCCAGGATCTCCGCGATCTCCGGATCCGTACGGCCCTCGTAGTAGCGCAGCACCAGCATCGTGCGCTGGAGCTCGGGCAGCCGGGCCAGGGCCTGCCACAGGACCGCGCGCAGCTCCGTGCCGCGCATCGCGTCCGTGTCACCCGCCGTCTCCGGCAGCTCCTCCGTCGGGTACTCGTTGAGCTTCCGCCGGCGCCACGCGCTGATGTGCAGGTTCGTCATGGTGCGGCGCAGATAGCCGCCGACCGCCGCCTTGTCGCTGATCCGGTCCCAGGCCCGGTACGTCGAGAACAGCGCGCTCTGCAGCAGGTCCTCGGCCTCGAACCGGTCACCGGTCAGGTGGTAGGCGGTGGCGTACAGGGAGGCGCGGCGCTCGGCGACGTAGGCGGTGAATTCCGCCTCGGACGCCGACTGCCGCTCCCCCTTGACCTCCCCGTACGCCGCTCCCCCGTCAGCCACGGCGACCATGTAGGCCGCCTTGTGCTGACGCCCGGCGCTTCGAACGCACCCCCGTCCGTTCACCGCGCCGGACTTCTCCGGACTCCGCACGACGACATCGTGGAGACGCGTGACAACTGCGCTTGAGGTGGTGCTGTGCAGTGCGTTCATTTCGCGCCCCCCGTCGGTTGGAGTCCGTTTCGGTCCGTGTGCCAAGAAGCTTGCCCGGGCCACTTCATCGAGGTGTCCGCCGACTGTCACAGCCGTGTCACAGGGGCGGGTCCCGCCACACAGTCGAACTCCGGTGGCCGCATGGGACAGAATGACGTCCGTGCCTTTCCTGTTGCTGATCGAGGACGACGACGCCATCCGCACGGCCCTCGAACTCTCCCTGTCACGCCAGGGCCACCGAGTGGCCACCGCGGCGACGGGAGAGGACGGCCTGAAACTGCTCAAGGAGCAGCGTCCGGACCTGGTCGTACTGGACGTCATGCTGCCCGGCATCGACGGCTTCGAGGTGTGCCGGCGCATCCGGCGCACCGACCAGCTGCCGATCATCCTGCTCACCGCACGCAGTGACGACATCGACGTCGTCGTCGGACTCGAGTCCGGCGCCGACGACTACGTGGTCAAGCCGGTCCAGGGACGGGTGCTCGACGCCCGGATCCGGGCCGTACTGCGGCGCGGCGAACGGGAGTCGACCGACTCGGCGACCTTCGGTTCGCTGGTCATCGACCGTTCGGCGATGACCGTGACGAAGAACGGGGAGGACCTGCAGCTCACGCCGACCGAGCTGCGGCTGCTCCTCGAACTGAGCCGAAGGCCCGGACAGGCCCTGTCGCGCCAGCAGTTGCTGCGCCTGGTCTGGGAGCACGACTACCTGGGCGACTCGCGGCTCGTGGACGCCTGTGTCCAGCGGCTGCGCGCCAAGGTGGAGGACGTGCCGTCCTCGCCGACCCTGATCCGTACCGTGCGCGGCGTGGGCTACCGGCTGGACGTCCCTGCGTGAGAAGAGCGATGTTCGCCGGGCTGCGCTTCACGAGCCTCCGGCTTCGGCTTGTCGTCGTCTTCGCGCTCGTCGCGCTCACGGCCGCGGTGTCCGCGTCCGGGATCGCGTACTGGCTGAACCGCGAGGCGGTGCTGACGCGGACGCAGGACGGCGCGCTGAACGACTTCCGGCAGGAGATGCAGAACCGGGCGGCGACGCTCCCGCTGCGTCCCACCGAGGAGGATCTGCGGCGCACCGCCGAGCAGATGTCGAGCGGCAGCGCCGGGTACAGCGTGCTGCTGCTCGGGGAACGGGACGAGGGCAAGCCGATCATCGGGGCCTCGAACCCGGACACGTTCACGCTGGCCGACGTACCGGACTCGCTGCGGGTGGCGGTGGACACCGCGCGGCCCGCGACGGACGGCGACACCAGCCCGTACCACCTGTTCTGGCAGCGGACGCAGCGCGGGCAGACGCCGTACCTGGTGGGCGGGACGCGGATCACCGGCGGCGGGCCGACCGGCTACATGTTCAAGTCCCTGGAGGCCGAGCGGGCGGATCTGAACTCGCTCGCCTGGTCGTTGGGGATCGCGACGGCGCTCGCGCTCGTCGGCTCCGCGCTGCTCGCGCAGGCCGCGGCCACGACCGTGCTGCGGCCCGTGCACCGGCTCGGCGAGGCGGCCAGGCAGCTCGGCGAGGGCAAGCTCGACACCCGGCTGCGGGTCTCGGGCACGGACGAACTGGCCGATCTGTCACGGACGTTCAACAGCGCGGCCGAGTCCTTGCAGAAGAAGGTCGACGACATGAGCGCGCGGGAGGAGTCCAGTCGGCGTTTCGTCGCGGACATGTCCCACGAGCTGCGTACGCCGTTGACGGCGCTGACGGCCGTGACGGAGGTCCTGGAGGACGAGCAGGACGACCTCGACCCGATGATCGCGCCGGCCGTCGCGCTCGTGGTAAGCGAGACGCGCCGGCTGAACGACCTGGTGGAGAACCTGATGGAGGTGACCCGCTTCGACGCGGGCACCGCCCGTCTCGTCCTCGACGACGTCGACGTCGCCGACCAGGTCACCGCGTGCATCGACGCCCGTGCCTGGCTGGACGCCGTGGATCTGGACGCCGAGCGCGGGATCATGGCGCGGCTCGACCCGCGCCGGCTCGACGTGATCCTGGCCAACCTCATCGGCAACGCGCTCAAGCACGGCGGTTCGCCGGTGCGGGTGTCGGTGCGGACGGAGGACGGCGAGCTGGTCATCGCCGTACGGGACCACGGCCCTGGCATCCCCGAGGACGTCCTGCCGCACGTCTTCGACCGCTTCTACAAGGCGAGCGCGTCCCGGCCGCGGTCGGAGGGCAGTGGTCTCGGCCTGTCGATCGCCATGGAGAACGCGGCGATCCACGGCGGTTCGATCACCGCCGCGAACTCGCCGGACGGCGACGGCGCGGTGTTCGTCCTGCGGCTTCCGCAGGACGACGAGCAGGACGAGCAGGACGGGGTGGAGGAGCTGTGAGCCGCCGCAGAGCAGTCCGTACGGGCGTGGTGGCCGCGGCCGTGGTCGTGGCCGCGCTCACCTCCGGGTGCGGGATCAGGACGACGTCGGTGCCCGTGGACGCGGGTCCCGGCCCCTCGCGGGTGCCGTGCAGCGTCACGGGCGACGAGATCGCCGCCCGGTCGTCGGCCGTGCCGGTCCGGGTCTACCTGGTGTGCGGGTCGCAGCTGGAGGCGGTGGACCGGCAGTCGCCGCTGCCGCAGGAGAAGGCGAGCGGGAACCCGGTGACCACCGCGTCGGCGCTGCTCGCGCAGCTGCTCGGCGAGCCCTCCGAGAGCGAGCGGGAGGCCGGGTTCTCCACGGCCGTCAAGGGGCCGCTGGTCGTCACCGGCGGGCAGCAGGGCGACCCGGCGGACACGCTGCGGCTGAGCCGGCAGCCGGAGGACCTGACGCCGACGGCGCTGTCGCAGATCGTCTGCACCCTCGCGCACAGCTCGGCGGGCGCGGGCGGGGACAGCGTGGTCCTCGGCGGCCCTGGCCGCTACCCCCCGCGCCGGTACGCCTGCACGACCGAGCTCCGCGAGCGCCCGGAGTCGGCGGCCCCGACGCTCGGCCTCCCGAGCCCGTCGACGTCCTGAGCCGTTCCGTACGGAGCGGTTCTGTACGGAGGCGTTCTGCACGGAGCCGTTCCGTACGGAGGCGGAGGCGTTCTGCACCTCGGCGTTCTGCGGCGGAACCGATTCCGGGACGGGGCGCGTCTTGGGGGGCGTGCAGCGTCAAGGTTCGGGCGGCAGTGCCGCCGTGGTCGTACGCGTGGTGGGGTTCTCTCTCCTCCTCGCGCATCTGCTGCTCGTCGCCTGGGTGACGCTCCGACCACGCGACGTGGCCTGGGTGACCGCGCCGAACCTGACCCCGCTCGCGGGGATCCGCGCGGATCTCGCGCTCGGCCCCGTTGAGGCGGCCCGGCGGATCGGCGAGGGCATGCTGCTCCTGGCCCCGCTCGGGATCCTGCTCCCGATGGCCGACGGACGGCTCCATGTCTCGCCCTGGGCCTCCCTGGCCCGTACGGTCGCGGCCGGGGCGCTGGTGTCGCTCGCCGTCGAGCTGCTGCAGACCGCCGTACCCGGGCAGGTCGTGGACATCGACTCGCTGCTCCTGAACACCGCGGGGGTGGCGCTCGCGCACGTCCTTGTGGTCCCCGCCGGGCGGGCGCGGCTGCGCCGGAGGCGGGCACGGGACGGGAGGACGAGCGGGTCCTCCTCGCGGACCAGGCCGGGTCGGGGTTCGACCCTGCTGCGGGACGAGGGTTCTCAGGGGCCTACCCCGACGATTCCCAGGGTCGGGATCGCCCCGTAGACCGACGCTTTGTCCCCCCGGCCGGGGCGAGTATGGAGTCATCGGAAGCCCGACGGAGCGGCTTCCGGAAGACCCTCCCGAAGGAGCCCACCATGGCCGCACTTGCCCGCCCCCGTGACGGACGCATGATCGGCGGAGTGTGCGCAGCGCTGGCACGGCGCTTCGGCACCTCGGCCACCACCATGCGGGTCATCTTCCTCGTCTCGTGCCTGCTGCCGGGTCCGCAGTTCCTGCTGTACCTGGCGCTGTGGCTGCTGCTCCCGTCGGAGAAGTCGGCGAGCGCCGCCTGGTAGCAGGGCTCGCGGACGTACGTACGCCGATGGGGCGCTCACCCGGTCCGGGTGAGCGCCCCATCGGCGTGCGTGCGCGGTGGTCAGCCGATCGGCAGGCCGCCGACCGGGAGGCCGCCGAGCAGGCCGCCGACCGGGGTGTTGGCGAGCGCGCCGGTGGCACCGTCGAGCGGCGCGTGCTCCAGCGCCTGGCCCGCGGCGGCCGGGAGGGCCTTGGCGCCCTGGTCCACGGCGGCCTGGCCACCCAGGAGGGACTCGGCGGCGCCGTCGGGGAGCTCGGTGAGGCCGTCACCCAGCGGCACGATCGAGGTGACCGTGCCGAGCGCGTCGGGGGCGGCGGGCAGCGCCGGGGCGGCGGTGGCCGTGCCGGCGGCGGCAGCGGCGAAAGCGGCACCGAGAGCGGCGACACCGAGCGTCTTGGCGGCAGACTGCTTCATCAGAGAATCATCCTTGAGGATTTCGGGGATCTTGCTTCGGGGAAAGCAGGGAAAGCAGGTAATTCGGGGAATGCAGAGCGGCTTTGCAACTTAGCCACCGGATGACGCTCCCGCAAACACCGAAAGGCGGCCGGTCAGACGTTCCCCGGCCGCCCCGGCCCCCTCCCGAAGCCCCCGCTCAGCCCGCCTGTCCGGAAGACTCGCTGGTCGTCGCGGTCTGCTGGAACAGCCATTCGGACTTCAGCTCGGCATATCCGGGCTTGATGACGTCATTGATCATGGCGAGACGTTCATCGAAAGGAATGAACGCTGATTTCATCGCATTGACGGTGAACCACGCCATGTCGTCGAGCGTGTAGTCGAATGCATCGATCAGCAGCTCGAATTCCCGGCTCATGCTCGTACCGCTCATCAACCGGTTGTCGGTATTGACGGTCGCACGGAAGTGCAGCCGACGGAGCAGACCGATCGGGTGCTCGGCGATGGAGTCCGCCGCGCCGGTCTGGAGGTTGGAGGTCGGGCACATCTCCAGCGGGATGCGCTTGTCCCGTACGTACGCGGCGAGCCGGCCGAGCCGCACCGAGCCGTCGTCGGCGACCTCGATGTCGTCGATGATGCGGACGCCGTGGCCGAGGCGGTCGGCTCCGCACCACTGGAGGGCCTGCCAGATCGACGGCAGCCCGAAGGCCTCGCCCGCGTGGATGGTGAAGTGGTTGTTCTCCCGCTTGAGGTACTCGAAGGCGTCGAGGTGGCGGGTGGGCGGGTAACCGGCCTCGGCGCCCGCGATGTCGAAGCCGACGACGCCGGAGTCGCGGTAGCGGTTGGCCAGTTCGGCGATCTCCAGGGCGCGGGCGGCGTGCCGCATGGCGGTCAGCAGGGCGCCCACCCGGATGCGGTGGCCGCTCGCCCTGGCCTGCCGCTCGCCCTCGCGGAAGCCCTCGTTGACGGCCTCGACGACCTCTTCCAGGGTGAGCCCGGCCTCCAGGTGCTGCTCGGGGGCGTAGCGCACCTCCGCGTAGACGACGCCGTCCTCGGCGAGGTCCACCGCGCACTCGGCGGCGACCCGGACGAGGGCCTCGCGGGTCTGCATGACGGCGCAGGTGTGCGCGAAGGTCTCCAGATACCGTTCGAGGGAGCCCGAGTCGGCGGCCTCGCGGAACCAGATGCCGAGCTTGTCGGGCTCGGTCTCGGGGAGGTCGTCGTAGCCCTGGGCGAGGGCGAGTTCGATGATCGTGCCGGGGCGCAGTCCGCCGTCGAGGTGGTCGTGGAGGAGCACCTTCGGGGCGCGCCGGATCTGGTCCGCGGTGGGGACGCTGTGGGTCTGGCTCGTCATTGCCGCACTCTAGCCCCTACGCGCGTAGAGCGCCTCTCCTCAACTCGCTTGTCGATACGTAACAGTGACCGCGCGTACGGATGGCGTACACCTCGGCTTCTGAGACTGTTCTGCCATGGCGCACTCCGCACTCGTAGGGGCCGCAGGAGGCCGGACACCCCGGCTCGGACGGCCCGTCGGCGCATCGCACCCCGGTACGGCGGTGGGCGGTGTGGTCCTGCTCCTCCCTGACGGGGAGGTCGCGTCCGCGCGGGGCGCTTCGGTCAGGGCGCACGCGGCGCTGCTGCCGCTGGGCCGACGGCTCGTCAGGGCGGGGCGCGGGGAAGGTCTGGTGGCGCACGTCGTGCGGTACCGGGGGCGCGGTTGGAACGGTACGGACGCGGCGTTGGCCTCGGACGCGTCGTGGGCGGTGGCGGAGGCGGTACGCCGGTACGGCGACGTCCCGATCTGTCTGGCCGGCCACGGGATGGGCGCGCGGGCGGCGTTGCGGGCGGCGGGGCACCCGGCGGTCGACGCGGTCCTCGCCCTCGCGCCGTGGCTCCCGGAGGACGACGTGGCGGCGGAGCCGGAGCCGGTACGGCAGTTGGTGGGGCGCCGGATCCTGATCGTGCACGGCACGACCGACGCGCGGACGGATCCGGAGCTGTCGTACCGGATGGCGGAGCGGGCGAAGAAGGCGAACCGCGACACGTGCCGCTTCGAGGTCCACTCGGACGGGCACGCGCTGCGGGCGTACGGCGACGAGATCCGCGCCCTGGCGGCCGACTTCGTCCTCGGCTCCCTCTTCGCCCACCCCTACGCCCGCCCCCTCGCCGACGCCCTCGCGGCCCCACCGCCCCTGGGCCTGCGGATGCCTCTGGCGGCGGGCTTCGGACAGACGCGGCGGCGGTAGGGGCGGGGGCCCAGGGAGTGTCCGGAAAGTATGGTCGTCCGCCCGAAGGGCGGGGCTCGCGGCGTCCGGTGCGTGCGATCGCAAGGCGCCGGGATGCTCTCGTAGCGGAGCTACGTGGGCATTTCGGCAACGCGGCGAGCGTGCGTGCCGGGCGTCGCGAGCCAGGCCAGACTTTCCGGACGCGACCTAGGGCCCCGGCGCCCCGGTGGGTCACTCCGGGAGGAGGTTGCCTCGTTTGCTGAGGAGGAACTTTTTGAAGGCGGCTACCGGGGCGGTGTCCGGGTGGCCGTCGAGCCAGGCGACGCCGATTTCGCGGACCGCGCGGGGGGCCGTGACCGTGAGTTCGACGACTCCGGGGCGTGGGACGGCCGGGGGTGGGAGGAGGGCTACGCCCAGGCCCGCCGCGACCAGGCCGCGCAGGGTCTCGGCCTCCTCGCCCTCGAAGGCGACGCGCGGCGTGAATCCGGCCTCGGCGCACAGGTCGTCCGTGATGCGCCGCAGCCCGTAGCCGGGCTCCAGGGTCACGAAGGTCTCGTCGGCCGCCTCCGCCAGGCGGACCCGCTTGCGGGAGGCCAGGCGGTGGTCGTCGGGGACGACCAGGCGCAGGCGCTGCTCGTCCAGGCGGCGGGCCACCAGGTCCGGGGCGTCCGGGACCGGGGAGGTCAGGCACAGGTCGAGGTCCCCGGCCCGCAGCCGCTCGATCATCGCCTCGCCGTAGTTCTGGACGAGCGTGAAACGGATCCGGGGATGGTCCACCCGGAAGGCCCGGATCAGCGCCGGTACGGTCTCCGAGCCCATCGTGTGCAGGAAACCGAACGCCACCCGCCCCGCCGCCGGGTCCGCGTCGGCCCGTACGGAGTCGGCCGCCCGCTCCACCTCCGCGAGCGCCCGCTCGGCCGAGCCGAGGAACGTCCGGCCCGCCGGGGTCAGTGAGACCGTTCGGCCTTTGCGGGCGAAGAGAGAGACCCCTAGGTCCTGTTCCAGTCTGACCATCGCCCGGGACAGGGTCGATTGGGGGACGCCCATCTCCGCCGCCGCACGCGTCACATGCTCGTGCCGAGCCACCGCCGCGAAGTACGCGAGCCGTGGGGCGAGCAGCAGCCCCATGTCTTCTTCGTAACTACTCGGTGACAGCCGACCCCGTGACCTGTACTCATGCACCATGGGAACGATTACAGCAGTTCCATGCATTGGACGCATGAAACGAATCGTCCTACGTTCGATGTATGCCTTCCGCCAGTACCAAGGCGGCCGCCACCAGCACGGCCGCCGACACCCGCCTCGCCCCCGGAGCCCCCGGCCACCGCCGGATGAGCTTCGCGCTCTTCGCCGCAGGTCTCGCCGCCTTCGCGCTCCTCTACTCCACCCAGGCCCTCCTCCCCGCGATCTCCGCCGAGTTCGGGGCCGGCGCCTCCGCCGCCTCCTGGACGGTCTCCGCCGCGACCGGCGCCCTCGCCCTCCTCGTCCTCCCGATGAGCGCGCTGTCCGAGCGCTTCGGCCGGCGCCGGATGATGACCGTCTCCCTCGCCGTCGCCGTCGCCGTCGGACTGCTCGTCCCCTTCGCCCCGAGCCTGGAGTGGCTGGTCGCCCTGCGCGCCGTCCAGGGCGCGGCGCTCGCGGGCCTGCCGGCCTCGGCGATGGCGTTCCTGGCCGAGGAGGTGCGGCCGAAGGCACTGATCGCCGCGATCGGGCTCTTCGTCGCGGGCAACTCCATCGGCGGCATGAGCGGACGCATCGTCACCGGCTGGGTGGCCCAGATGTGGGGCTGGCGCGCGGGGCTCCTCGCGGTCGGCCTGATGGCCGTGGCCTGCGCCGTCGCCTTCCGTCTCCTCATTCCGAAGGCGCGGCACTTCACGCCCGGTTCGCTCAACCCGAAGGCGCTCGCGGCCACCGTCCGCACCCACCTCTCCGACCCGCTGCTCGTGCGGCTGTACGCGATCGGCGCACTGTTCATGACGGTGTTCGGCGCGGTCTACACCGTGATCGGCTACCGGCTCGTCGAGGCCCCGTTCTCGCTCCCGCAGGGCGTGATCGGCTCGATCTTCCTGGTGTACCTCGTCGGTACGGTCTCCTCGGCCGCGGCCGGCCGCCTCGTGGGCCGGCTCGGGCGGCGCGGGGCGCTCTACCTCGCGGTCGGCACGACCGCCGCCGGGCTGCTCCTCTCGCTCGCCGACAACCTCGCCGCCGTCCTGGCGGGCCTGGTCCTGATCACGGCCGGCTTCTTCGCCGGGCACGCGGTCGCCTCCTCCTCGGTGAGCCGGACCGCGAAGACCGGCCGGGCGCAGGCCTCGGCGCTCTACCAGTCCGCGTACTACATCGGCAGCAGCGTCGGCGGCACGCTCGGCGCGATCGCCTTCCACTCCGGCGGCTGGGCGGGCACGGTCCTCCTCGGCCTGGTCGCGGTCCTCGGCGTCGTGTCGATCACGCTCTACGGCACCCACAGCGCCCGGGTCGAGGCCAGGGCGGAGGCTCGGCGGCCCCGCCTGCGTACGGCGCACTGAATCCCTGCCGATTCCGTACAACCGGACCACTCCCCCGATCGTCCTAAGTCTTAGGACCCTAGGGGGAGTTGGTGATCATGAACGGAATACGGAAGCGGGCCGGGATCGTCCTCGGCATCACCTCGATGGTGGTGCCGCTGACGGTCGCCCTCGGCTCGGGTACGGCTCAGGCCGCGTCGTGCAACGTGACGACGGGCCCGCACCAGAAGCAGGTCGAGAAGTTCCTGGGCCGGACGGCCGACGGGAAGCAGTCGCTCGCCGACTGCAAGGCGATCCAGTCCTTCCAGCGCACGCACGGCATCACGCCGGCGATGGGGTACGCCGGTCCGCTGACCTGGCGGACGATGAACACGATGCTGCAGCAGAAGGCGGCCGGGAAGAACCCGAACAAGGCCGGGAAGTGTCCGACCAACAAGGGCCGGATCGCCTGCGTCGACCTGACGCGGCAGCTGTCCTGGATCCAGGACGGCAAGAAGCTGAAGTACGGCCCGGTGCCGGTCCGTACGGGCAAGGACGGGACCGAGACCCGTACCGGTGCCAAGAAGATCTACTGGCGCAACATCAACCACTGGTCGACGATCTACCACGTCTCCATGCCGTACTCGCAGTTCTTCGACGGCGGCCAGGCCTTCCACTCCACCACCAAGTCCATGTGGAACCCGCCGGGCTCGGGCGGCTGCGTCAACATGCGTCCGGCCGACGCCAAGGCGTACTGGAACCTGCTGAGGAACGGCGACGACGTCTACGTCTACGGGCGGAAGCCGGGAACCTGACCCCGGCTGTCAGTGGGCTGCGGTAGCTTCCCCTCATCGGCACAGCACCGGTGCCGGTGAGGGGCGAGTGGGGTGGACCGCATGAGTGACCTGGCGACCGAGGACCGGCATTCCGAACTGGAGAAGTACCGCACGGAGCTGACGGGTTACTGCTACCGGATGCTCGGCTCGTCCTTCGAGGCCGAGGACGCCGTGCAGGACACGATGGTCCGCGCCTGGCGGTCCATCGACTCCTTCGAGGGTCGCTCCAGCCTGCGCTCCTGGCTGTACCGCATCGCGACGAACGTCTGCCTGGACTCGCTGAACGCGGGAAACAAGCGGGCCCGGCCGATGGATCTGACGGCCGCGACGCCGGTCGCCCAGGCGCAGTTGAACGCCCGGCCGGAGATCACCTGGCTGGAGCCGGTCCCGGACGGGCGGGTGCTGCCGTCGGTCGCCGACCCGGCCGAGACGGCGGTGTCCCGCGAGACCGTGCGGCTCGCGTTCGTCGCGGCCCTGCAGCACCTGCCGCCGAAGCAGCGGGCCGTACTGATCCTCCGCGAGGTCCTGGCCTGGAAGGCGAGCGAGGTCGCCGAGCTCCTCGACACCTCGGTCGCCTCGATCAACAGCGCGCTCCAGCGGGCGCGCGCGACGATCGCGGAGAACGAACCGGCGGTCTCGGACGCGGCGGACCCGCTGGACGAGGAGCAGAAGGAGCTCCTGGAGCGCTATGTCGCGGCCTTCGAGGGGTACGACATGAAGGCGCTGACCGCGCTCCTGCACGAGGACGCGACGATGTCCATGCCGCCGTACGACCTGTGGCTGCGCGGCCACGACGACATCGTGGGCTGGATGCTCGGGGTCGGCGACGTCTGCCGGGGCTCGAAGCTGGTGCCGACCGTGGCGAACGGTTCGCCGGCGTTCGCGCACTACCACCCGGACCCGGAGGGCGGGTACAGCCCGTGGGCGCTGATCGTCCTGGAGGTGCGGGACGGCAAGGTCGGCGGGATGGACTTCTTCCTGGACACCAAGCGGTGGTTCCCGCTCTTCGACCTTCCGGAGCGCTTGGAGGGCTGACCCTCAAAGGACGGTGTCGGTCAGTCCGACGAGGTCGAGGAGGAGGCGCAGCTCGCGCCCGGTGCCCCGGAACCGCAGCCGGTGTCCGAGCCGTCGCGCGGTGAGCCGGAGCCGGGCGAGCGCGTCGACGGCGGCGAGGTCGGCGTGCACGAGCCCACCGACGTCACAGATGACGTCGGTGGGCGCGACCCCTTCGAGCAGGGCGCACACCCGCGCCACCTCCTCGGGGGTGGCGCGGGCCGCCAGGGTCAGTTCGAGCGGTTGACTGGTGTCCACACCAGTCAGACCCGTCCGACGCCCGGAACTCATCGGAGCGTGCAGCCGGTGGCTCAGGCGATGCGGTCCAGGACGATCGGGTTCGGGACGAACTGCGTGCCCGCCGGGGCGATGTCCCAGGAGGCGTCCAGGGACTTGAGGGCGTAGTCGAACTTCTCCGGGGTGTCCGTGTGGAGGGTCAGCAGGGGCTGGCCCGCCGTGACCGTGTCGCCCGGCTTGGCGTGGAGCTCGACGCCCGCGCCCGCCTGGACCGGGTCCTCCTTGCGGGCGCGGCCCGCGCCGAGGCGCCAGGCCGCGATGCCGATGTCGTACGCGTCGAGGCGGGTCAGGACGCCCGAGGACGGGGCCGTCACGACGTGCTGCTCGCGGGCGACCGGGAGGGTCGCGTCCGGGTCGCCGCCCTGGGCCGCGATCATGCGGCGCCAGACGTCCATCGCCGAGCCGTCCGCCAGCGCCTTCGCCGGGTCCGCGTCCTTGATGCCGGCCGCGTCGAGCATCTCGCGGGCGAGCGCGATCGTCAGCTCGACGACGTCCGCCGGGCCACCGCCCGCGAGGACCTCGACGGACTCGCGGACCTCGAGGGCGTTGCCCGCGGTCAGGCCGAGCGGGGTCGACATGTCGGTGAGCAGGGCCACCGTCTTCACACCGCTGTCCGTGCCCAGGCCGACCATCGTCGAGGCCAGTTCACGGGCGTCCTCGATGTTCTTCATGAACGCGCCGGAGCCGACCTTCACGTCCAGGACCAGGGAGCCCGTGCCCTCGGCGATCTTCTTCGACATGATCGAGCTCGCGATCAGCGGGATCGCCTCGACGGTGCCCGTGACGTCGCGCAGCGCGTAGAGCTTCTTGTCGGCCGGCGCCAGGCCGTCGCCCGCCGCGCAGATCACCGCGCCGGTCGTGTCCAGGACGTTCAGCATCTCCTCGTTGGAGAGCAGGGCGCGCCAGCCGGGGATGGACTCCAGCTTGTCGAGCGTGCCGCCGGTGTGGCCGAGGCCCCGGCCCGAGAGCTGCGGCACGGCCGCGCCGCAGGCGGCGACGAGCGGGGCGAGCGGGAGGGTGATCTTGTCGCCGACGCCGCCGGTGGAGTGCTTGTCCGAGGTGGGGCGGGAGAGCGAGGAGAAGTCCATGCGCTCGCCGCTCGCGATCATCGCGGCGGTCCAGCGGGCGATCTCCGCGCGGTTCATGCCGTTGAGCAGGATGGCCATGGCCAGGGCGGACATCTGCTCGTCGGCGACCACGCCGCGGGTGTAGGCGTCGATGACCCAGTCGATCTGCTCCGGGCTCAGCTCGCCCTTGTCCCGCTTGGTGCGGATGACGGAGATGACGTCCATGGTGGTGCCTCTTTCTACGCGCATAGAGGGGGAAGAGGAGAGAGCGGCCCTCCCATGGTGCCGGAAGGGCCGCTCCGCGGTCTTACTTGGCGAGGTGGTCGGGGCCGAAGGCCTGCGGGAGCATGTCGGCCAGCGTGACGAAGCCCGCCGGGGTCTCCAGGACGAGCTCGGGGCCGCCGAACTCGTACAGCAGCTGCCTGCACCGTCCGCACGGCACCAGGGGCGCGCCCTCGCCGTCCACGCAGACGAAGTGGGTCAGCCGGCCGCCGCCGGTGGCCTGGAGCCGCGAGACGAGCCCGCACTCCGCGCACAGCCCGAGGCCGTACGAGGCGTTCTCCACGTTGCAGCCGGAGACCGTCCGCCCGTCGTCGACCAGGGCGGCCGCGCCGACCGGGTAGCCCGAGTACGGGGCGTAGGCACGGGACATCGCGTCCCTGGCCTCCTCCCGCAGGGCCTCCCAGTCGACGTCGGAGACGGGCGTGGTCACTTGCCCTCGCCCTTGCGGTAGCGCATGCCGTCCGCCTTGGGCATCCGCAGGCGCTGCGCGGAGAGCGAGAGCACCAGCAGGGTCACCACGTACGGCGTGGCGCTGACGAACTCGACCGGGACCGTGTCCGTACCGAGGTACCAGATGAAGACGCCGACGCCGATGACGATGGCGATGGACGAGGTGATCCAGCGCTTCTTGTACGCCTTCCACGCGGCCATGGCCACGAGGGCCGCGACCAGCAGCAGGAGCAGCGCGTGCACGGACTCGCCGCCGCTGCGCAGCTGGAGGGCGTCGGCGAAGCCGAACAGGCCCGCGCCCATGGCGAGACCGCCCGGACGCCAGTTGCCGAAGATCATCGCCGCGAGGCCGATGTAGCCGCGGCCACCGGTCTGGCCCTCGTTGTAGATGTGCGAGGTGACCAGCGACAGGAACGCGCCGCCGAGGCCGGCGAGACCGCCGGAGACGACCACCGCGATGTACTTGTACTTGTAGACGTTGACGCCGAGGGACTCGGCCGCGATCGGGTTCTCGCCGCAGGAGCGCAGCCGCAGACCGAACGCGGTCTTCCACAGCACGAAGAACGTGGCGATCACCAGGACCACGGCGAGGATCGTGACCAGCGACAGGTTGGTGACCAGGCCGCCGAGGATGCCGGCGATGTCCGAGATCAGGAACCAGTGGTGCTTCTCGATGTCGGCCAGCCAGTCGGAGAGACCTGGCACGGTGATCGAGGTGATGTCCTCGGCCGGCGGGGACTGCTTGGGGCTGCCGCCCTTGGCCGCGGCCTCGCCGGTGTTGAACCACAGCTTGGCGAAGTACGTGGTGATGCCGACCGCGAGGATGTTGATCGCGATGCCGGAGATGATGTGGTCGACGCCGAAGGTGACGGTGGCGACCGCGTGCAGCAGACCGCCGAACATGCCGCCCAGGATGCCGGCGAGGATGCCGATCCAGGGGCTGGTCTGCCAGCCGGCCCAGGCACCGAAGAAGGTGCCGAGGATCATCATGCCTTCGAGGCCGATGTTGACCACGCCCGCGCGCTCGGCCCACAGACCGCCGAGACCGGCGAGGCCGATCGGCACGGCGAGGGAGAGCGCGGCGCTGATCTGGCCGGCCGAGGTGAGGTCCTGCGCCCCGGTGATGACCCGGACGGCGGAGAGGGCGATGAGCCCGCCCGCCACGATCAGCAGGATCCAGGGCAGGGAGAGGCGGGTGCGGCCGCCCTTGCCACCGGCCGCCTTGGGCGCGGCGGGCGGCGGGGTGGAAGTCGCCGTGGCGCTCACGCCGACACCTCCGTCGAGTCGTTGGAACGGGCCTGGGCCGCGAGCTTCTCGCCGACCTGACGCTGCTGGCGCTTGAGGCCGTAGCGGCGGACGACTTCGTAGGCGATGACGACGCAGAGGACGATGACGCCCTGCATGACGCCGACGATCTCCCGGTCGTAGTCCTCGAACTCCAGCTGCTGGCCGCCACGCTCCAGGAAGGCCCAGAGGATCGCGGCGAGCGCGATGCCGATCGGGTGGTTGCGGCCGAGCAGGGCGATGGCGATACCGGTGAAGCCGATGCCGACGGGGAAGTCGCCGCCGAACTCGTACGAGTCGTTGAGCAGCGTCGGCATACCGATCAGACCGGCCATCGCGCCGGAGATCAGCATGGAGGTGACGACCATCTTCTTCACGTTGACACCGCTGGCCGCGGCGGCCGTGTCGGACTGGCCGACCGTGCGCAGGTCGAAGCCGAAGCGGGTGCGGGAGAGCGTGAACCAGTACCCGAGGCCCGCGATGACCGCGATCACGACGAAGCCGTAGATCGGGGTCGGCGTGGTCGGGAACTCGAAGAAGTGCGAGGACTCCGGGAGCGGGGTGGTGGCGACCTTGGTGCCGGCCGCGTCCAGGTGGCCGAGGCGGCCGGGCTGGAGGAGGTAGGCGATGATCGAGGTCGCGATGAAGTTCAGCATGATCGTGGAGACGACCTCGCTGACACCCCGGGTGGTCTTCAGGAGACCGGCGATGCCCGCCCACATGGCGCCGACGATCATCGCGGTGATGATGATCAGCGGGATCTGGACGATCCCCGGCAGGGTCAGCGCGCCACCGACGGCGGCGGCGAAGAAGGCGGCGAGACGGTACTGGCCGTCGACACCGATGTTGAACAGGTTCATGCGGAAGCCGATGGCCACCGCGATGCCCGCCAGGTAGTACGTCGTCGCCTTGTTGATGATGTAGACCTGGCTGTCCGACTTGATGCCGTAGTCGAACATGATCCCGAAGGCGCTGAACGGCTCCTTGCCGGTGGCCGCGAGCACCAGGGCGGTGATCAGGAAGGCGGCGACGATCGCGAGCAGCGGTGCCGCGATGCCGAGGAGCAACCGCTCCTTGTCGAACTTCTTCATCGGGCCTCGTCCTCCGGGCCGTCGGTGCCCTCAGGGCTCTCATCGTGCGCAAGGTGACCGGCGGCGGCGCCGGTCATGGCCGAGCCGAGCTCCTCCGGGGTGATGGTCGCCGGATCGGCGTCGGCGACCAGACGCCCGCGGTACATGACGCGCAGGGTGTCGGAGAGGCCGATCAGCTCGTCGAGGTCGGCGGAGATCAGCAGCACCGCGAGGCCCTCGCGGCGCGCCGCGCGGATCTGGTCCCAGATCTGCGCCTGAGCGCCGACGTCCACGCCCCGGGTGGGGTGCGCGGCGATCAGCAGCTTGGGGTCGTGGCTCATCTCGCGGCCGACGATCAGCTTCTGCTGGTTGCCGCCGGAGAGGGAGGCCGCGGTGACGTCGATACCGGGGGTGCGGACGTCGTACTCGCGGACGATCCGCTCGGTGTCCTTGCGGGCGGCCTTCAGGTCGAGGATGGCGCCCTTGGAGTTGGGCTTCTCGGTGACGTGGCCGAGGATGCGGTTCTCCCAGAGGGGGGCCTCCAGGAGCAGACCGTGCCGGTGGCGGTCCTCGGGGATGCAGCCGATGCCGTCCTCGCGGCGCTTGCGCGTCGGAGCGGCGGAGATGTCGGCGCCGTCCAGGGTCAGCACACCGCGGTCGGCGGTGCGCATGCCCATGATCGTGTCGACGAGCTCGGACTGGCCGTTGCCCTCGACGCCGGCGATGCCGAGCACCTCACCCTTGTGGATGGTGAAGGTGATGCCGCCGAGGACCGCGCGGACCACGCCGTCGGGGTCGACGGCGCTCAGCGACAGGTCCTGGACCGTCAGCATCGGCACGTCGGTGACGGTCGACTCGCGGGTCTCCGGGGAGGGCAGCTCGGCGCCGACCATCAGCTCGGCGAGCTGCTTGGTGGTGGTGTGCTTCGGGTCGGCGGTGCCGACCGTGGTGCCGCGCCGGATGACGGTGATCTCGTCGGCGACCGACAGGACCTCGCCCAGCTTGTGCGAGATGAAGATGACCGTCAGGCCCTCGGCCTTGAGCTCGCGCAGGTTGTCGAAGAGCGCGTCGACCTCCTGCGGGACGAGCACGGCGGTCGGCTCGTCGAGGATCAGGGTGCGGGCGCCGCGGTAGAGGACCTTGAGGATCTCGACGCGCTGGCGGTCGGCCACACCGAGGTCCTCGACGAGGACGTTCGGGCGGATGCCGAGACCGTAGGCGTCCGAGATCTCCTTGATCTTGGCGCGGGCCTTGTCACCGATGCCGTACAGCTTCTCGGAGCCGAGGACGACGTTCTCGAGGACGGTGAGGTTGTCCGCGAGCATGAAGTGCTGGTGCACCATGCCGACGCCGCGGGCGATGGCATCGCCGGGGCTGTGGAACGTCACCTGCTCGCCGTCGACCGTGATGGTGCCCTCGTCCGGCTTCTGCATGCCGTAGAGGATCTTCATCAGGGTCGACTTGCCCGCGCCGTTCTCGCCCACGAGGGCGTGCACGGTGCCGCGGCGCACGGTGATGTCGATGTCGTGGTTGGCCACGACGCCGGGGAAACGCTTGGTGATGCCGCGGAGTTCTACGGCGTTCGGACTGCTGGGGCTGGAGGCTTTGATGACGCACTCTCCTAGGCAGGGAGCGTGAGGAGGGGATGAGGCCGGTGCGCAGGCGCTGTCGGTGGCGAAAAATACCCTGTACAGCGGGCGCTACGCGCGTAGCTTTTGGAAAATCGTTCAACTGCCCGCAGGCAGACGTGTGAAGGGGGCCCGGAGTGTCGGCCGAAGCCGCTCTCCGGGCCCCCTCCGACGGACGTCAGAGGGTCGTGTTGACCTTGATCTGGCCGTCGACGATCTTCTTCTTGGCCTCGTCGATCTGGGCCTGGATGTCCTTGAGGTGGTCACCCGTGGTGGTCAGCGAGACGCCGTTCTCGGCCAGGGAGTAGACGTGCGTGCCGGTCATCGGCTTGCCGTCCTGGACGGACTTGATGAGCTCGAAGACACCGGTGTCGACGTTCTTGACGACCGAGGTCAGGATCGAGCCGGCGTACTTGGACAGGGCCGGGTCCTTGGCCTGGTCCGAGTCGACGCCGATCGCCCAGGTGCCCGGCTTCGCGGCGACGGCCTCGATGGCGCCGGCGCCCGAGCCGCCCGCGGCGGCGTAGATGACGTCGATGCCCTTGTCGAGCATGCCCTTGGCGGCGGCCTTGCCCTTGTCGGGGGCGCCGAAGCCGGACATGTCCGTGCCGGTGGACAGGTACTGGATCTGGACCGAGGCGTTCGGCTTCGTGTCCTTGACGCCCTGCTGGAAGCCGGCGGCGAACTTCTTGATCAGCGGGATGTCGACGCCGCCGATGAAGCCGATCTTGCCGTCCTTGGACTTGAGCGCCGCCGCGACACCGGCGAGGTACGAGCCCTGCTCCTCGGTGAAGACGATGGAGTCGACGTTCTTCGCCTCGGAGACCGAGTCGACCAGGCCGAAGGTGACCTTCGGGTACTTGGCCGCGACCTTGTCGATCGCGTCCTTGTAGGCGAAGCCGACACCGATGACGGGGTTGAAGCCGCCCTCGGCCAGGGAGGCGAGGCGCTGCTCACGGTCGGCCGGGGTCTCACCGGTCTTGGCGGTGAGCTCCTTGGTCTCGACGCCGAGGTCGGCCTTGGCCTTGTCGAGACCGCGCGCGGCGGAGTCGTTGAAGGAGTTGTCGCCACGGCCGCCGACGTCGTAGGCCATGCCGACCTTGATGGTGCCCGAGTCGGAGCTGGACTCGGTGGACGACTCACCGCAAGCGGTCGCGGTGAGAGCGAGGGCCGCAGTCGCGATGGACGCGGAAACGATCTTGGATACCCGGCGCAAGAGGAGGGTCCCTTCGAGACTGACCGAAAGCGCCTCTTCCGGCGCTGGTTTCGCGTGGATCGTAACGCGCGTAGATGTCAGTTAAAGACCCGTTCATGAGTCGTTATCGGATCGTCGCGAACCGGCCAGAGGGGCCGCGAGGCGGGACCACCTGGGGCGATCGACCCGGCACCGCCGGTTATACGCGGCGGTACGGGGGTTCGGGTGCGGCCCGCGCGGCGACGCGCGGGCCGTTGGGCCGAATGGATGAACGGCGTTTCGGCCGTCCGGGCCCGACCCGCGGGGCCCGGCGGTCAGCGCTTCGGCGCGGCGTCGATCAGGGCGGCGGCGGTGAAGAGCTCGACACCGACCTCGATCGCCTCCTCGTCCACGTCGAAGTCACCCGCGTGCAGGTCCCGGCGTGTCGTGTCGCCGGGGGCGCGGACGCCGAGCCGGGCCATGGCGCCCGGGACGTGCTCCAGATACCAGGAGAAGTCCTCGCCGCCGAGGCTCTGCTCGGTGTCCTCGATCGCATACAAGCCGCGCCGGGCGGTCATGGCGTCGCGGAGCAGCTCGGTGATGACCGGGTCGTTGACGACCGGCGGGACGCCGCGCACGTAGTTGATGGTCGACTTGGCGCGGTGCAGGGTGGCGATCTCGTCGATCGCCGCGTGCACCAGGTCCGGGGCGTCGCGCCAGCCCGGCAGGTCGAGGCAGCGGACGGTGCCGGAGAGCTCGGCGTGCTGCGGGATGACGTTGCAGGCGTGACCGGCCTCGATCCGGCCCCAGGTGACCGCGAGGCCGGAGCGGGCGTCGACGCGACGGGCGAGCAGCGCGGGTACGTCGGTGGCGATCCGGGCGGCGGCGGTGACCAGGTCGGTGGTGAGGTGCGGGCGGGCCGTGTGGCCGCCGGGGCCGTCGAGGGTGACTTCGAGCCGGTCGCAGGCGGAGGTGATGGGGCCTGGGCGCAGCCCGATCCGGCCGGCGTCCACCTTCGGGTCGCAGTGCACGGCGATGATCCGGCCGACGCCGTCCAGGACGCCGGACTCGATGGCGTCGGCGGCGCCGCCGGGCAGCACCTCCTCGGCGGGCTGGAAGATCAGCCGGACGGCGTTGGGGAGCAGCCCCTGCCGGTCGAGCTCGGCGAGGACGAGCCCGGCGCCGAGGACGGTGGTGGTGTGGACGTCGTGTCCACATGCGTGCGCCCGGTTGGGCACGGTGGAGCGGTACGCGACGGTCTTGACGTCCGGGATGGGCAGCGCGTCGATGTCGGCGCGAATCGCCAGCATCGGCCGCCCCCGGTCCCAGGTGCCGATGTCACAGACGAGTCCCGTGCCCGTCGCGAGGACCTTCGGCGCGAGTCCGGCGGCCTCCAGGCGCGCCTTCAGGGCCGCGGTCGTACGGAACTCCTGGTTGCCGAGCTCGGGGTGCATGTGCAAGTCGCGGCGGAAGGCGATCAGTTCGGCGCGCAGCGAGGCGGACAGCGTTCCGGGCAGAGCGACGGAGCCGGGCTCACGGGACTTCAACTGGTTCACCTTTTGAAGGGTAGGCCCCTTCAGAGATCAACTGCCCGTTGATCACGAAAAGTTCAGCCCGATAGGGGAAAGAATCTCGGTTCGCCAGGCTTGATGACCATCCCTTGTGGGTAAGCTCACCCGAATTCGAGCCGTTGTGTGGACTGGGCGGTGAGGCGGTCGACCTCGTGCGCCGCCGTGCCCGTGACCCCGGCGAGGAAGCCCTGGGCCCGCGGGGAGGTGTTCTCCTTGAGCCACTCGGGCGCGATCTCGCAGACGGCGACCTTGACCCCGGTGCCGACCAGGGCGAGCGGCAGGGTGTGCACGACCGTCGAGGGAAAACTGACCACCGTACGGCCGATGGGGCCGCGCCGGGCGATCAGCTCCAGCGGCAGGTCGGGCCGGACGATCTCCAGACCGGTCTCCACCGCGATCCGGTGCAGCTTCTCGGTGGACTCCCTGCGGTGCGCGAAGTAGCGGGTCGCGCCGTGGGTGCGGGCCAGCTCGGCGACGGCGAGGGCGTACCGGTCGGCGTCGACCACACCCGTCTCGACCAGCGAGGTCCCGACCAGGTCGGCGCCCTTGGTGATCCGGGGCGGGCCGAAGCGGGACCGGGTCCAGGCGAAGGTGTTGGCGGTCACGGTGGTGCCGGGCGGCGGCTCGACCGGGAGCGAGGTGAAGATCTCGACCGTACGGCGCCGGTTGGGGGCGAGCTTGCGGCGGGCGGCGGCGGTGACCGGGGCGAGCACGAGCTCGCGCGCCCCCCGGCTGCCGCGCCGGTGCCAGCGCACGAGGCGTTCGCCACGGGCCAGTTGGGCGGCGTACTCCATGGTGGCGGTGCCGTCGTCGACGACGGTGAGGTGCTTGGGCGCGAAGAGGGTCAGCAGCAGCTGGACGTAGCGGGAGAACGGGTCCCCGACGATCACCCGCTCCGCGGAGCGCAGGAGCGGGGCGAGCTCCCGCAGGGTCCGCGCGAGCGAGCCGCGTCCGCCGCGGGCGTCCTGCCAGCGGACGGTGAACCCGTCGTCGCGGGCCAGCTGCGCCATCCGGCGCAGCTGGCCGCGCGACATCGGGTCGGTCGGCGAGAGCACGACAAGCGTGAGCTCGGTCCGAGCGGGGACGACGGGCACGACGGACACGGGGACCGCGCCGCCGTCGTCGTGGGCGTCCGTGCCGTCGACGAAGGCGGGCTCGCCGCCGCCGACGGGCCCGGCGGTCACCCGGCTGTCGCCGGTGGCCGGGGCTTCGTGGCCGTCAGGGCCGTGGGAGCCCTGAGGGCCGGGGGAGCCGGCGGGAGTGGAGCCCTGCGCGCGTTCGGTGGCCGCGTCGGCGACCGGACCGGCGGAGGAGGAGCCGGTGGCCGCCCGGCCGTCGGCGGCACGGGCGGTGCGCGCGCCGCCGGCGTCGGTCACGGCCGTGCCGATGCTCCGCGCGTCGGACACCGCCGGCCCGGTGAGGGGCGGCGTGGCCGCGTGTATCGCGGCCCCCCGGCCGTCGGGGGCGGTCGTGCCCCCGACGGTGAGGGACTGGGCGTGAGCCCACTCCAGGACGTTCAGGAGCTGGACAGGGCTCTCGACGAACGCCAGCCGGCCGGTCATGCGGCGACAGACCCCTGGACCCGGCGGAGCTTCTTCATCGGGCCGAGCTCCGACTCGTAGACCTTCTTGACGCCGTCACCGAGCGCGGCCTCGATCGTGCGGATGTCGCGGACCAGGCGCTGCAGGCCCTGCGGCTCGACGGACGCGGCCTGGTCGGAGCCCCACATGGCGCGGTCAAGGGTGATGTGACGCTCGACGAACGTGGCGCCGAGGGCGACGGCGGCCAGCGTGGTCTGCAGGCCCGTCTCGTGGCCGGAGTAGCCGATCGGGACGTTCGGGTACTCCTCCTTCAGCGTGTTGATCACGCGGAGGTTGAGCTCCTCGGCCTTCGCCGGGTACGTGGACGTCGCGTGGCAGAGCAGGATGTTGTCCGAGCCGAGGACCTCGACCGCGTGACGGATCTGCTTCGGCGTCGACATGCCGGTGGAGAGGATGACCGTACGGCCGGTGTCGCGCAGGGCGCGCAGCAGCTCGTCGTCGGTGAGGGAGGCGGAGGCGACCTTGTGGGCCGGGACGTCGAACTTCTCCAGGAACGCGACGGCCTCGGTGTCCCACGGGGAGGCGAACCAGTCGATGCCGCGCTTCTTGCAGTGCTCGTCGATGGCGCGGTACTCGTCCTCGCCGAACTCCACGCGGTGGCGGTAGTCGATGTAGGTCATCCGGCCCCAGGGGGTGTCGCGCTCGATGTCCCACTGGTCGCGCGGGGTGCAGATCTCGGGCGTGCGCTTCTGGAACTTCACGGCGTCGCAGCCGGCCTCGGCGGCCACGTCGACGAGCGCCAGGGCGTTCTCCAGGTCACCGTTGTGGTTGATGCCGATCTCACCGGTGACGTAGACGGGGTGGCCGGGGCCCGCGGTCTTGCTGCCGAAAGAGCGAGTGCGCGTGTTCATGTGCGTGGTGTTCCTTAGGAGTTGGGGGAGAGGAGCTCGGGTCCGAGAAGCCAGGCCGCGATCTCGCGGACGGCTCCGGAGCCACCGGGGGTGAGGGTCACCGCACGGGCGGCGGCCCGTACGGAGTCGTGCGCGCTCGCCACCGCGACGGGCCAGCCGACGAGGTGGAAGCACGGCAGGTCGTTGACGTCGTTGCCGGCGTAGAGCACGCGCTGCGGGTCGATGCCCTGGTCCTCGCACCACTGCTTGAGGGCCAGGTCCTTGCGGTCGATGCCGTGCAGGACGGGGATCTGGAGCTTGCGGGCGCGGGCGGCGACGACGGCGTTCTGCTCGGTCGAGAGGATCAGGACCGGCATGCCGGCGCGGCGCAGGGCGGCGATGCCCAGGCCGTCGCCGCGGTGCGCGGAGACGAACTCGTGGCCCTCCGAGTCGAGGTGGACGCGGTCGTCGGTCTGCGTGCCGTCGAAGTCGAGGACCACGGCGTCGATCTCGTCGAAGCCGGGCGTGACCGGGGTGTCGAGCAGCGGCGCGAGCGCCTTGGCGCGGGCCAGGTCGTGCGGGTCGTCGATCTCCAGGACCCGCAGGGGGTCGGTGACGACGAGCTCGGTGCGGCCGAAGAAGCGGTGCGTGTGGGTACGGAAGCCCTCGGCGGCCATCGCGTAGACGGCGCCGGTCTCCAGGTACTCGGGCTCGCGGTCCTGACGGCGGGGGCGGAAGGCCTTGTCGTGGTTGACGCCTGTGCCGCCGTCGCGGGTCTCCCGCCACAGGAAGCCGTGGCTCGGGGACACCGTCAGGGCGGTGTCGGCCACGCCCGAGGCGACCCGCTCGGCGGCCTCGTTGACCTCGTCCGCCGTGATGAAGGGGCTCGTGCACTGGACGAGGAGGACCACGTCCACGCGGCGGCCGCTCGTCGCCTCGAAGGCGTCCATCGCGTGCAGCACCGCCGACTCGCTGGTCGCGGTGTCGCCCGCGATGGCCGCCGGGCGGTGGATCGCCTCCGCGCCGGCGGCGCGGGCCGCCGAGGCGATCGCCGCGTCGTCCGTGGAGACGACGACGTCGGTGACCACACGGGCGCCGAGGCAGGCGCGGACCGCGCGGGAGACCAGCGGGACGCCGGCGACCGGGACGAGGTTCTTGGCGGGGACGCCCTTGGAACCGCCCCGCGCCGGGATGACGGCAAGCACGGTCGTGGTCATCAGAGTTCTCCAAGACGGCGGATGACGGGTGCCACGCGCTGGACGCCGTGGCGGTACGCGCCCCGCGCCGCCTCCCGGACGATCCGGCGCAGCCCGCTGTCGCGGGTCTCCGGCGCGGTCACGTCCAGGCGGTGGCGGGCGAGGATCCCGGGCAGGTACCCGGGGGCGGTCTCCGCTGTGTAGTAGGGGTCGATCGGGGGCAGCGGGGGGCCCGCGAGCAGTTCGGCGACCCGACCACGGGCCGCGTCGAAGGACTTCTCGTACCCGCCGTCGGACGCGACGCCCTGGCGGGCGAGCCACTCCTCGTCCGGCGTCGGGCGGACGTCCGCGTCGAGCCGGTCGAAGGAGGTCAGCAGCCCCGAGCCGATGAAGTGGTGGTTGCCGAGGACCTCACGGACGCCCATGTCGCTGAGGATCGCCGTGGGGATCCGCCGGTGGAGCGCTTCGAGGGCGGCCGTGGAGGAGACCGTGACCAGCAGGTCGGTGCGGTCCAGGACCTCGCCCATGTGCCCGTAGACCAGGCGGAAGTTGGGCGGGGTGTCCAGGTCGCGCACCAGCTTCTGGTACGGCAGCTCCTCCAGGTGGGTGGTGTGCTCGCCCGGCTTGGAGCGGAGCTTGAGCAGCACCTCCCGCCCCGGGTGGAGCCTGGCGTGGTCGACGAGCCTGCGGAGCAGGTACGCCCGGTCGGCGCGGGTGACCGGCACGGACGGCTGTGCGGCGAAGACGAGGGTGTCCCGGCCGGCCTCGGGGGCGTAGGGCGCACCGCCGAGGAACGGCAGCGCGGCCTCCACCACCGAGGAGGCGCCGGCGCCCACTCCTTCGTACACGGCGCGGAAACGCTCCGCGTCGTGGCGGGAGTTGGCGAGGACGACGTCGGCGCCGTGGCGCAGCAGGAGACCGTCGGCGAGCTTCTCGTAGACGACTCCGACGTAGCCGGTGACGACGACCGGGCGGCGTTCGAGGCCCAGGTCGGCGATCCCCTGGAGGACCGCGCGGACCGTGCCGCCGACGAGGGCGAGCACGACGAGGTCGTACCCTCCGTCGCGTACCTCACGAAGGAACTCCGTGCCCGTCACCTCGCGCGGGGGCGTGTCGGACACCCCGGTCTCGGCGAGCTGGCGCGCGGTGGGAGTGGCCCGACCTCGCAGAACGAATCCGGTGGGCTCGGAAGCCGCTATACGACGCGCGGTGAGCGCGCCCCATTTCCACCGGGTGTCGGAGTCGGCGAGTACGGCAATGCGTACTCGTTCATGGGTACTTGCTGGCACGTCGAGGACGCTAGATAGGCATTCCGTTCGCTGGCCCAACTGAGACACAACAAACGGTGAACAGAGCATCTCCGCACGCTGAAAACGGTCGGGATCGGGGGCGGTTAAGGCTCCCGCCTCTTCGTGTTCACCGAACATCCCTCTTCCGGCCAGAACGAAGGCCGGACCGGCGCCTAGCGTCGGCCGGGTGGTCAAGCTCTCCGTCGTCGTGCCGTTCTTCAACGTGCAGACATATGCCCCCGACACCCTGACAAGCCTGCGTGCGAATGCCCGCGAGGACTTCGAATTCCTTCTGGTCGACGACTGCTCGACGGACGGAACGCCGGAGATCCTCGAGCGGGCCGGGCGCGAGATCCCGGGGGCCGTCCTGCTCCGACACGAGAAGAACGAGGGTCTTGCCACGGCGCGCAACACCGGTCTCGACGCCGCCAGGGGCGAGTACCTCGCCTTCCTCGACGGCGACGACTGGCTCGCCCCCGGCCATCTGACGCGGCTCGTGGCGGCCATGGACGGGCTCGGCTGCGACTTCCTGCGCACCGACCACGTGGTGAACACGGGCCGGGTCCGGTCGGTGAAGCGCGTCCCCGTCGCACGCAGGAACGAGGTGCTGCGTCCCCGGGACGCGATCCTGCCGGCCCACCGGACGACCTCCGTCGACTACCCGTACGCCTGGGCGGGCATGTACCACCGGCGGCTGCTCGACCGCGGACTGCTCCACTTCACCCACGGTCTGCGGACGGCGGAGGACCGGCCGTGGATCTGGAAGCTGCACCGTGAGGCGGAGTCCTTCGCGGCGGTGAGCACGCTCGGAATCTTCTACCGCCGCGGTGTCTCCACTTCTCTCACACAGATCGGCGATATTCGCCGGCTCGATTTCATCCGGGCCTTCGACCAGGTGATCGAGGAAACAGCGAACGACGTGGACGCGGACCGACTTCTCCCCAAAGCCGTCCGTACGTATTGCGCGCTCATTTCGCACCACGTCTCCTCCATTGAACGATTCGAACCGGCGGTGGCGAAGAAATTGCGCTCGATGAGTGCGGCGGCGCTGCGGCGCATGCCTCAGGACGTGCTGGACGAGGCGTTGTCCTCGATGGACGAGGAACGGGCGGGCGCCCTGCGCAAGCTGCGCAGGCGCCGCGCGGGTTCCCTCGACCGGACCGCGGGCTCGGGGGGCGCCGCGTGAGGACCACTCAGATCTTCTACGCCTCCACCCTGTACGGTGCGACGACGCTGGCCGCCGCCCTGGACAGTGGCTGCTTCGGCCCGGCCGACCGCCGGCTGCTGCTCGTCGGCAACAACGCGGCGGTACCGGAGACCACGCCCGCCCTCGACGAGATGCCCGGCTTCGACCGGCTGCGGGGGCGCTTCGACGAGGTGCTCTCGTGGAACGAGGCGATCGAGCCGCTCCACCCGGCGGGCTGGTCGCCGCGCGGGGACGACGTACCGCTGCTCGAACGCCATCTGCGGCTGCTGTGGGACCTCGGTGACGACCGGATCGAGATCGCCCTGGAGTCCGTGCAGGTGGCGCCGGCGCTGACGATCGCGCGGCTGTTCCCCGAGGCGGCGCTCGATGTGTACGCCGACGGCCTGATGAGCTACGGCCCCACCCGTAACAAGATCGACCCGCTGGTCGGCGACCGGGTACGGCGGCTGCTCCACCTCGACCTGGTGCCGGGGCTCGCGCCGCTGCTGCTCGGCGAGTTCGGGCCGACGGTGGAGGTGGTGCCGACGGAGGCGTTCACCAAGGTGGTCGCGGAGCTGGCGGGCCCGGCGAGCCCGGCCGCCGACGAGGAAGGCCCGGCGCTGCTGCTCGGCCAGTACCTGGCGGCGCTCTCGCTGCTCACCCCGGCCGAGGAGGAGGAGCTGCACGTACGGATGGTCCGGGGCGCGATCGCGCGCGGGCACCGGCGGCTCGTCTTCAAGCCGCACCCCACGGCGCCGGACGCCTGGACGCGGCGGCTCGCCCGGGAGGCGGAGGCGCTCGGCGCCGAACTGACCGTCCTCGACCGGCCGGTGCTAGCCGAGGTGGTGTACCGGGAGCAGCGTCCCGCCCTTGTGGTGGGCTGCTTCTCGACGGCGCTGATGACGGCGCACGCCTTCTACGGGATCCCGGTGGCGCGGGTCGGCACCCGGATGCTCCTCGAGCGGCTGACCCCGTTCCAGAACAGCAACCGCGTCCCAGCGACCCTCGTCGACGCGCTCGTCCCGGACCTGGAGGCCGAGGGCGCGACGGCGCAGGCGCCGGACGCGGAGGCTCTCGCGGGCCTGGTAGCGGCGGTCGGCTTCGCGATGCAGCCGAAGATCCGGCCGGATCTGCGGGGTGCGGCGGTCCGTCATCTCTCGGGCCCGCTCGCGGAGCGGACGCGGCACTACTTCAAGCGCCGCCGCCTCACCGTCCTGGGCCTCCCGGGCGGCATCCCGGTCCCCCGCCACCCGAAGGTCCGCCGACTCGCCCGCCGCGCCCTGAAGCTGAAGAAGGCGCTGGCGAGGTGAGGGCGTAGGTGAAGCGGAAGCGGCCCGCCCGGACGAGCGTCCGAGCGGGCCCCTCCTGGTCGTTCGCGCCGGGCGCGGGCGAGCGCCGGGCGCGGGGCGCGGGCGAGCGCCGGGCGCGGGTGTCCGCCGGGCGCGGGTGTCCGCCGGGCGCGGGTGTCCGCCGGGCGCGGGTGTCCGCCGGGCGCGGGCGAGCGCCGGGCGCGGGTGTCCGCGCTACGCGCGGGCGACGGGCTCCTGGAGCTCGGTCACCCACTTGGCGCGGTCCTCCGGGACCTCCAGGTACAGCTCGCGGGAGTACCCCGTCGAGCGGTAGCCGTTGGCGTCGATCCAGGTCGCCAGGGTCTGGACCGTGGGGAGGAGCTCCTCCATCGGCCCCCGGTGGACGACGGTCGCCGCCTCGTCCAGGCCGGGCAGCACGACGACGTCGACGCCGGCCACCTCCTCCGTACCGGCAGGGACGGTCATCCCCGCGTGGACGACGATCGAGCCGTCGCCCCGCCCCGCGTCCTCGTAGTACGCGATCCCCGGGCCGAACCCGGTGACGCCCGCCGCCTCCAGGCGCGCGCACAGCTCCTCGTACAGCGGCTGGATGACGGGGCCGATCTCGCCGGGGCCGAACCCGGCGGCCACCCCGCTCAGCTCGGCGAGCCGCACCGGTGGAATCCTCTTGATCACGACGTCCTGCGTGGGCATGTGCCCCTCGCTCTCGATGGCTCGGAGCCGCGCGCCGACCTGGGCCAGCCGTCCCGCCGCCTCCGCCAGGGCCGTCTCCAGCTCGGCCTGGCGCAGCCGCAGCATGCCGCGCAGCTCCTCCGCGCCGATCTGTTCGTCGAGGATCGACCCCACCTGTTCGAGGGTGAAGCCGAGCTCCTTGAGCGCGATGACACGGTTGAGCCGGGCGAGCTGGTCCGCCTCGTAGAAGCGGTAGCCGCTGTGCGGGTCGACATGGGCCGGGCGCAGCAGTCCGATGGCGTCGTAGTGGCGCAGCATGCGGACCGACACCCGCCCGTGCCGGGCGAAGTCTCCGATGGTGAACATGACGACTCCTACGCCACCGCCTCACACGGTGTCAGGGTCAAGCGGCGCTGCTGAGGGAGAGCTTCGCGGCGAAGCCGAGGAAGAGGGCGCCCGCGGCGGTGGTCGCGCCCGCCGAGAGGCGCTTGCGGCGGCGGAAGGCGGCGGCGAGCCGGGTGCCGCCGAATATCAGCATCGTGAGGTAGAGGAAGCTGCCGACCTCCATCAGGGTGCCGAGCACCAGGAAGGAGAGCGCCGGGTAGGCGTACCCGGGGTCCACGAACTGCACGAAGAAGGAGATCAGGAAGAGGATCGCCTTCGGGTTGAAGAGGCTGATGATCAGCGCCCTGCGGTACGGGTTCTCCCCCGCGGCGGCCGGGGCCTGTCCGCTCTCCTCGTCGAGCACCTCGTTCCGGCCCCGCCACATCGACCAGGCCGAGCGCATCATCCCGTACGCCATCCACGCCAGATAGCCCGCGCCCGCGTACTTCACGATCATGAAGAGCAGGGGCGTGGTCCGGAGCAGCGAGGCGGCGCCGAGCGCGGCCAGCGTCATCAGGATCGCGTCGCCGGTGAAGACGCCGGCGGCGGCCTTGTACCCGGTCCGCGTGCCCTTGCGGGCGGCGACGGACAGCACGTACAGCGAGTTCGGCCCCGGCAGCAGGATGATGAGGACGAGGCCCACGAGATAGGTCGGAAGATCGGTGACACCCAGCATGAAACGGAGTGTCGCACGGGGGTACGACAACCCGCTCCCACGTTTCGCATCGCGGAAGATCAGAACGCGAGCCCGGTGGGTACGCGGCGCCGCACCCCCCTCAGAACGCGTCCGTCGGGACGTACGTGCCCCAGACCTCCCGCAGCGCGTCGCAGACCTCGCCGACCGTCGCCCGCGCCCTGAGCGCGTCCTTCATCGGGTGGAGGACGTTCTCCGTGCCCGCCGCCGCCCGCTTCAGTTCGGCGAGCGCCGCGTCCACGGCCGCCCCGTCGCGCTCGGCGCGGAGCCTCGCGAGGCGCTCCGCCTGCTGGGCCTCGATCGCCGGGTCGACGCGCAGCGGCTCGTACGGCTCCTCGACGTCGATCGCGTAGCGGTTGACGCCGACGACGACCCGCTCCCCGCTGTCGGTCTGCTGCGCGATCCGGTACGCGGAGTGTTCGATCTCGCCCTTCTGGAAGCCGTGTTCGATCGCTTCGACCGCCCCGCCCAGCTCCTCGACCTTCCGCATCAGCTCAAGGGCGGCGGCCTCGACGTCGTCCGTCATCCGCTCCACGACGTACGAGCCGGCGAACGGGTCGACGGTGGCGGTGACGTCCGTCTCGTAGGCGAGCACCTGCTGCGTCCGCAGGGCGAGGCGGGCGGACTTGTCCGTCGGCAGGGCGATGGCCTCGTCGAAGGAGTTGGTGTGCAGGGACTGCGTACCGCCGAGGACGGCCGCGAGGCCCTGGACGGCCACCCGTACGAGATTGACCTCGGGCTGCTGCGCGGTGAGCTGCACGCCCGCGGTCTGGGTGTGGAAGCGGAGCATCAGCGACTTGGGGTTCCGCGCGCCGAACTCCTCCCGCATCACCCGCGCCCAGATCCGGCGGGCCGCCCGGAACTTGGCGACCTCCTCCAGGATCGTCGTCCGGGCCACGAAGAAGAAGGAGAGCCGGGGCGCGAAGTCGTCCACGTCCATGCCGGCGGCGACGGCGGTACGGACGTACTCGATGCCGTCGGCGAGGGTGAACGCGATCTCCTGCGCGGGCGAGGCACCGGCCTCGGCCATGTGGTAGCCGGAGATCGAGATCATGTTCCACTTGGGGATCTCGGCGCCGCAGTACTTGAAGATGTCGGCGATCAGCCGCAGCGAGGGCTTGGGCGGGAAGATGTACGTGCCGCGCGCGATGTACTCCTTGAGCACGTCGTTCTGGATCGTGCCCGTAAGACGGTCGGCCGGGACGCCCTGTTCCTCGCCCACGAGCTGGTAGAGGAGCAGGAGGAGGGCGGCGGGCGCGTTGATGGTCATCGACGTGGAGACCTCGCCCAGCGGGATCCCGTCGAACAGCACCCGCATGTCGTCGATCGAGTCGATGGCGACACCGACCTTGCCGACCTCGCCGTGCGCGATCGGCGCGTCCGAGTCGTGCCCCATCTGCGTCGGCAGGTCGAAGGCGACGGAGAGGCCCGTCGTGCCGTTCGCGATCAGCTGCCGGTAGCGGGCGTTGGACTCGACGGCGGTGCCGAAACCCGCGTACTGCCGCATCGTCCAGGGCCGGCCGGTGTACATGGTCGGGTACACCCCGCGCGTGAAGGGGTAGGCGCCCGGTTCGCCCAGTTTCTCGGCGGGGTCCCACCCGGCCAATGCCTCCGGGCCGTAGACCGGCTCGATGGGCAGTCCCGACTCCGACTCGCGCACCATGCGTCGCGCCTCTCGTTGAGATCTCGCTTATGTCACAGCATGGTCCGGGCTGCCGCCCGGTGCGCAACCAAGGGCGCGCGGGAAGCATCCAAGAGGTACACAAGCTGATTCCCGGGGGGCTACAGATGCGCCGTTCTTCCGTCATACGCAGAGCAGTCATACGCAGGGCACTCATGGCCACGGTCGCCGTGGCGATCGCCACGGGCTGTACGGCCCAGGCGGCCGGAGGCTCGGGGGGCTCCAGCGCCTCGCCTTCGACCGGCGGGAAGCCGTCGACCTCCGCCTCCGCCCCGGCCACGGAAGAGCCGACGACGTCCCCCAGCGGCACGCCGACGACGGACGACAAGCCGTCCGCCACGCCCAGCGCCTCCCCCACCTCCGCGCAGCCGGTCGGCAAGGTCCTGATGAAGGACGGCGACGAGAACGAGAAGGTGCGCGAGCTGCAGGCGCGGCTGCGCCAGATCGGCTACTTCGACCGGGCGCCCACCGGCTTCTACGGCTCGATCACGGGCAGCGCCGTCAAGGCGTTCCAGAAGAAGCGGGAGCTGCCGCAGTCCGGCTCGGTGGACGAGGTCACCTGGCAGAAGCTGACGGCGATGACCCGCAAGCCGACGGCCGGTGAGCTGAAGCCGGCCACCACCAACACGCTGGACACTCCGGACCCGCGCTGCATGACGGGCCGGGTGCTGTGCATCAGCAAGGAGACCCGCACGCTGGCGTGGATGATCGACGGCAAGGTCGTCTCGTCGATGGACGTCCGCTTCGGCTCGGAGAACACCCCGACCCGCGAGGGCATCTTCCAGGTCGACCGCAAGGTGCGGAACGACTGGTCGAAGCTCTACCACACACCGATGCCGTACTCGATGTACTTCAGCCGGGGCCAGGCGGTGCACTACTCGTCGGACTTCGCGGCCCGGGGCTACAACGGCGGCTCGCACGGCTGCGTCAACGTCCGGGACCGGGGGAAGCTCTCCGCGCTCTTCGACCAGGTGAAGGTCGGCGACAAGGTCGTCGTGCACTGGTAGTCACCAGGTACGGGAGGTAAGGGGCGCGGGTGGGACCGGGGGAACGTGTCCCACCCGCGCCGGGTGCGCGGAGCCGAAGGTACGGGGGGAACCCCGGCTCACGCGCGGCCGATGACCAGTCGGCTCACTAGGTACTGCGTCGCCGGGCCGAAAAGTGTCACACCGTGTTCATCGAGGGGACTCCGACGCGGTCCCCGAGGACGGCGGGACCGGTGGAGCGGGCGAGGGTGCGGGTCTTGGCGCGGCCGTCGTCCCACCGGTCGCCCCGGCCCCAGGAACCCGTTCGTTCGCCTTCGCCCCCGCCGTCGCCCGAGGAGTCGTCGCCCCTGCCGTCGCCGTCTCCGCCCGAGCGGGCGGGGTCGGCCAGGACGCGGTCGCAGAAGCGACGCACGGTCTCTCCGGTACGGGCCGACTTCGCGAGCCGGCTCTTGACGGTGGCGTCGAGGCGTCCGGCACGGAAGTCCTGGCAGGCCTTGGTGAGCTTGGCGCCGGAGAACTCGCCGCCCCGGCCCGCCGGTTCGGTGCTCTTCCCCGGCTCCGGGGTCGCGTCGCCCGTACCGCCCTTGCCACCCGTACCGCCCGACTCTCCCGTACCGCCGCCGGAGCCGGCCGTGGCCGGGGGCGCGGAGGTGACGGAGGGCGACGGGGACGCCCCGGGCGCGCTGGGGTCGCCGGCGGGCGGCGACCCCGGCGGGACCGCGTCGACGTGCGGGCCCGCCGACCCCGAGGGGGCCGGGGAGTGGGAGGAGATCGGGCCGGCGGTGTCCGCCGCCGAGACGGAACCGGCGGGAGCCGGACCGTCCGCGGTGAACGGCAGCATGCCCGTGCCCGAGGCGACGGCGACCCCGCCGACCGCCACGGCGGCGACCGCGGCCGCGAGGCCGTACCGCAGCGAGCGGCCCCAGCGCCGGGCGGCCTGCGCCTGGGTGATCCGTACCGCGTCGAGTTCGGCGACGGCGGACACGGAGGCCTGTGGGGCGGGCGGGGCGTGCGAGGCGTGGGCAGCGGAACGCACGGCCCGGCCGCGCTCGGCGGCGGCCTTGCGGAAGGCGGCCAGGGCGGCCGCCTCCCCCGGGAGTTCGGTCTCCGTCGCATGGGCCAGGGGGGCGGGGCGGGCCTCGGCGAGGGCCCTGGCCAGCCACTCGGCCTCGGCACGGGTGTGATCGTCGACGGCGTCGACCGGCTCGCCGCGCAGCAACCGCTCCGCGGCCTCCTGGTCGAGCCATGGGTACCGCTCGTCGGCCATCACATGTCCTTCTGCGTCCGCGCGCGCGATTGCGTCACACCCCCGGGGGCCTGGGCCCCCGGTCTGCGACCGCGCTGCGGCGGTACGCCCCCGAGGGGGGCGGCGGCGCCGTCGCCCTCGACGCCGAGGAGCTCGGCGAGCCGCTTCAGGCCTCGGTGGGCCGCGGTGCGTACCGCTCCGGGGCGCTTCCCGAGGGTGTCGGCGGCGCTCTTGGCGTCCAGGCCGACCACGACGCGCAGGACCACGGCCTCGGCCTGGTCCTGCGGAAGTTGGGCGATCAGATGCATGGTGTCGCCGGTGGCGAGTGCTTCCAGTGCCTCGTCCGCGGTGTCGGAGTCGGCGGGTTTGTCGGTGAGTTCGGTCTCGTCGCCACTGGCGGCGGGGCGTCTGCCGCGCATCCGGATGTGGTCGAGTGCCCGGTTGCGGGCGATCCTGGCCGCCCAGCCACGGAAGCGGTCGGCGTCGCCGCTGAAGCGGTCGAGGTCGCGGGCTATCTGGAGCCAGGACTCGGAAGCGACGTCCTCGGCGTCGGCGTCACCGACGAGCGAGCGCAGATAGCCCAGCAGCCGGGGATGCACGGCGCGGTACACAGTACGGAAGGCGTCTTCGTTCCCGTCCTGCGCAGCGAGCACCGCGGCTGTCAGCTCCGCGTCCTCCCCCAGCACTCCCCACCCTGTTCGTCATCACGGCTGGTCACCACCGCCGCACCGGTCGGCACGCAGCAGACGCTACGTGCTTCTCCGCCACAGCGTCCACGTTCGTCCGCTCTTTGTGCAACCTGCAACCAACTTGGGACATCGGCGGTGGTGTGACAGAAAACGCTTGTATGGCGCTGAACGGAGTACGGGGCCGTGCTGCGGCTCCGCGGACGACGACCGGGGCCTCTCCTGTGGGGGGTGGCGGCCCCGGTCGTCCTCCTTTTCCGCCCAGCTCAGGGCCCTCTCCACCGCCGACGCGCGCCACTTCGCCGCGCCCACCTCCGGCATGCCTCGACATCGACGACCGAACTGTCAACTGACGGTTGACACTCCTGGACTGTCAACCTAGGGTTGCACTCATGACGAACCCAGTCGGCATGACCATCCCCGTCCGGCTCGACGACCTCATCGAAGCAATCAAGAAGACCAACAAGGACGCGCTCGACCAGCTGTCGAACGCGGTGATCGCCGCAGACCACCTCGGCGACGTGGCCGACCATCTGATCGGGCACTTCGTCGACCAGGCCCGGCGCTCCGGCGCCTCCTGGACCGACATCGGCAAGAGCATGGGCGTCACCCGCCAGGCGGCCCAGAAGCGCTTCGTCCCCAAGGAACCCGACGCGGAGACGATGGACCCGAACGCCGGGTTCAGCCGCTTCACCCCCCGGGCCAGGAACGCCGTCGCGGCCTCGCACAACGAGGCATCGGCCGCCCGCAACGCCGAGATCACGCCCGGGCACGTGGCCCTCGGCCTGATCGTCGAGCCCGAGGGGCTCGCGGCGCTCTGGATCACCTCGCAGGGCGTGACGCTCGACGCGCTGCGCGAGGCGCTCACCCCGACGCTGCCGCCGGCCGCGGACGAGGTGCCCGCACTCATCCCGTACGACGCGGCGGCGAAGAAGGTCCTGGAGCTGACCTTCCGCGAGGCGCTCCGGCTCGGCCACAACTACGTCGGCACGGAGCACATCCTGCTCGCGCTGCTCGAGTTCGAGGACGGCGAAGGGGTCCTGACCGGCCTCGGCCTCGACAAGGCGCGGGCGGAGGCGGACATCGCGGCGGCCGTCGAGCAGATCGCGGTGAAGCCGGCGGAGTAGCGGTACGCAGTGGGGGCCGGGCGCCCGGCCCCCTCCGTGCCGGAACGTTTCAGGCCGTACGGGCCCGGCGGGAGACGACCGCGCGGAGCACCCGGCCGCCCTCCGTGGAGAGTTCGCGGGCCCGGCGCAGACCGGTCGGCCCGTGGGCGACCGACTCCAGGACCGCCTGCTGCCGGCGCAGCTCACCGGCGAGGAGCGGCCCGGCCCCGGTCGTGTTCCCGGCGCGGCACCGCTCGATCAGCTCGTCGGTGACCTCGGCGGCCTCGTACCGGCCGTGCAGGGCGAGCGCACTCATGGAACACCCGGCGGCCCAGACCTTGAGCGGCGCCTCGGCCCACTCGGCGGGCGCGGTCCCCAGCATCTCGCGGACGAGCCCGGCCGCCACGCCCTCCGTGCCGGCACCGTCAAGCTCGACCCGGGCCTTGGCCACCGCCTCGCCCCACGCCTCGCCGTCCCCGCGGGCCACCGCGGCCCACACGGGTCGCAGCACATCCCCGCCCTCGGGGGCGAGCAGCGGCAGACAGCGGTCCAGACAGGCGAGCCCGGCAGCCGCCAGACTCCGCTCGTCGGCCCGGTCGATCAGATCCAGCAGGCTCATCGAGGCCTCCCGTCGCGGTCGCGGCACTGCCTCTTACTGCGCCACCTGGCGTGATTTCGTCACTACGCGGCCGGAATCATGCCAGTGGCCTTGCGGTGCTGCATAGAGGTCAGACGGCGGACGAAGAGGATCGCGAGGACGGCGGCGGCGATGTCGAGGACGGCCGCTCCCATGAGGAAGCCGGCCCCCGCCGTGAACTCCTCGACCGTGTCCGCGTCGTCGTACACCGAGGTCGCGAAGAGGCTCATGAGATCCGTCAGGATCCAGCAGGCCCACCACCAGTTGAGCACCGCGAACGACTCCCCTTCGCCGTATGGGTCCCGGCGGCTGGCCCGCCAGGTGCCTACCGCGACACTCCGCGGCCACCAGAGGTTGGCGATCGGGACGAACCAGGCGCCGATGGCCCAGCCGGGCCCGCCCCGGTGCACATCGGGCGCGAAGATCCCGGCGTTCTTGCGGACCCGGAAGAACCACACGAGGAAGACGACGACGAGCGCCAGCTGGATCAGCCCTTGGAGCACCGACACGACATCGACGCCCATGTGCCCGAACCCCGCGGGATCCGGGTGGTCCTCCAGGCTGCCGGTCATCAGGAGCCGCACGTGGAGGGCCGAGAAGAAGAGAGCGGCGTCGGCCACGGCGAGCGCCGCGAGCAGCGTCACCACGGCGTACGACAGGCCGACGGGATTGCGGAGCATGGTCGAGCGAACCCCCCACGGGTGAGCGACGCCCCTCCCCGAGGCGTCGGCGCGGCCGCGCGGCCGTCGCGAACGGGACCGTACGCCAACGGAACCGCCCCGTCCATGGGGAAAGGGCTGGTCAACCGCCGTCAGCCGCGCACCTTCACCGCGAGCGCCCGGAACTGCTCCCAACTCGCCGTCGGCGTCCGCGCGTCCCACAGCTTCTGCGCCGTCGCCGTCAGCGGCATCCGGATCCCGTCCGCCACCTGCGCCGGCGTCTGCGCCTGGGACAGGTCGCACCAGACCGCGAACCGGCCGCCCAGGATCTGGGGTCCGTACCGCGCGGGCACGGGCGTCGTGCCGCGCAGGACCAGCGGGGTCCACTGCTCGTAGATCCGGCGCCCGGTGGGGTACGTGAACTGGTTCGGCTCGCCGAGGACGTAGTAGAGGAACTCGTCGTTGAGGTTGACGACCTTCCGGCCCTCCTGGAGGTACTCGATCGGCGGCCGGGCCCCGATCTCCTTGCCGGTCCAGTACTCGACCTCGATGCGCTTGTCGGCGGTGACGACCCCGCCCCGGAAGAACCCGTCGTTCCAGGCCTTCGCCACCTTGCCCGTGTCGCGCACCACCGCCGCGCGGTCGTTCAGCCAGCCCTCCGCCAGGTCCTGGACACCCGCCTGCGGGCCGTACTTCTCGCGCGCCGCCGCGGCCAGCTGCGGGTAGGACGCGGCAGGGTTCCGGACGGTCAGCGCCTGGTACTCGTCGGCGCCGACGTGGAACCAGCCGCCGGGGAAAAGGCCCGCGTACTCGCGCAGCAGCTCGTCGATGAGCCGCGCCGACGCGGGCTTGGAGATGTCGATGGCGCCCTGCCGCGGAACGCCCTGGACGTTGAGCAGCCGCAGGTCCGGGTAGGCGCGCAGGACCGCGCCGAGGTGTCCGGGCGAGTCGATCTCGGGCACGACGGTGATGTGCAGGGTCTGCGCGAGGGCGAGGATCCGGCGCACCTCGGCCTTGGTGAGGTGCTGGGCAGAGACGATCTCGGGGTGGGTGTCGGAGGCGATCCGGAAGCCCTGGTCGTCGGAGAAGTGCAGTCCGAACTGGTTGAGCTTGAGGTCGGCCATCTCGCGCAGCCGGGCCTCGATCCACTCCGCGGTGAAGAACTTCCGGGCGATGTCGAGGTTGAGGCCGCGCTGCGGCTTCGCGGGCGCGTCGGTCACCGTGCCCTCGGGCATCGCGCCGGAGCCCTTCACCGACTGCTTGAGCGTACGGGTCCCGTAGAAGACGCCCGCCTGGTCGGGGCCGGTGATCCTGACCCTGTCGTCGCGGGTGGTGAGCGTGTACGACTCGGGGGCGCCCTTGCCGCCGAGCGCCAGCTCGACGTCGCCCGCGCGGGCCGCCACGGCGCCCCGGTACGCGATCTTGAGCTCCCCCGCGAGGAGCCTGCCCTCGTCGGCGAGGCCCTCGCTGCCCGCCGCGACGACGACACCGGCCTGGGGCGTGGGGCGCCAGCCCGGTCCGCGCGCCGCCTCGTGGGAGCGGACGGCGGGGACGGTGAGCGGCGCGGCGGAGAGCGGGTACGTCCGGGTGGGCGTGGGGCTCGGCGGCGGGGACGGGCTCGTCGGCGCGCTGGTGACCGGGGACGGCGTACCGGCACCTGACGTGGGTCCCGCCGGGCCGTCGGACGTGCCGTTGGAGCAGGCGGTCACGGTGGCCAGTGCCACCACGGCCGCGACGAAGGTGGGGCCCGCATGGGGCCTTCGTATGGCGTAGCGCATCACTCGGAATCCTCCCTCAGGGGGCGGGGTGCGGCCATTCGGGGCACCTTCGAGACGCTTCGAGACGCGGAGCCGGCGCCCCGAAGGCGCGGAGCCGACGCTCCCAAGGCGCGGAGCAGGCGCTCCGGAGGCGCAGATTCGGTGCCGGAACGTCACGCACACGTTCCGAAACTCTCCCTTCCGGGTGAAATTCGCGCATCCGTCGGACAGTTCTCCCTCCCCGTCGATAACGTTGCGTCACACCCACCCCACCTTTCCCGGAGTCCACGCTGACCAGCGACACCCGCGCCCCTTCCCGGAACCGGAACCTGGGCTCCGCCGTCAACCCCGCGATACCTGCCCAGCAGGCCGAGCCCCGGCACCTCGCCACGCCCGACGGCCTGGGGCGTTTCAACGCGGCCCCGGCCGCCGCCGCACAGGAGCTGCTGCTCACCTGCTGCCACAGCCGCCGTTGGGCCGAACGGGTGGCCGCGCACCGCCCGTACCCGACGCTCGACGCGCTGCTCGCCGCCGCCGACGAGGCCGGGTACGACCTCTCCGTCGCCGATCGGGACGAGGCGCTCGCGGCGGAGTCCTCGGCCGTGCCCCACCCCGACGCCCCGCCCGCCGCGCACACCGCGCTGCGGGCCGCCCACGCCGCGTACGAGAGCCGCTTCGGGCACGCCTTCGTCATCAGCCTCGACGGCGTTCGCCCCGGTGAGCGCCTCGACCAGGTCCTCGCGGGCATCCGCTCCCGGCTCGCCAACGAGCCGGAGGAGGAGCGGGTGGTCGCCGCCGACGAGCTGCGCCGGCTGACCCGCTCCCGACTCGTCCACCACATCGGCGCGGCGACCGCTCCCGTACCGACGGCCGCTGCCCGACCGGCGGGGCATCCCGGCGCGGCCGCCTCCCCCGGACCGGCGAGCCGGCCCGTACCCGTCCCGCATCCCGTACATCCGTCCGGAATGCGGTGATTCGCGCTTGTGCGATAGCCCGTCCGTGCCTGTTTGATCACACCGATGGACCCCGCGCGAGCGAACCGACAAGTCGTCGCTACGATGACCAGGGCCGGTGGACCGTACCCGGCCGGGTCAGACCGACAGAGAAGCCGGCCGACCCTGATCCCCGCTCCCGGAGGGTTTTTCCGTGCCGGCTGGAACGCTGTACCGCGGCCGGGAAGGAATGTGGAGCTGGGTGGCTCATCGAGTCACCGGCGTCCTCATCTTCTTCTTCCTGTTCGTACACGTGCTGGACACCGCTCTCGTCCGCGTCTCCCCCGAGGCCTACGACGAAGTGGTCGCCACGTACAAGACGCCGATCGTCGCACTCCTCGAGTACGGCCTGGTCGCCGCAATCCTCTTCCACGCGCTGAACGGCCTCCGGGTCATCGCCGTGGACTTCTGGTCCAAGGGCCCGCGCTACCAGAAGCAGATGCTCTGGACCGTCGTGGGCATCTGGGTCGTGCTGATGGCGGGCTCCATCTACCCCGTCCTCGGCCACGCCGCACGTGAACTGTTCGGGAGCTGACGCCAGACATGTCTGCTGACACCACTTCCGCGATCGGTCCCGTCGAGGGCTCCTCCTACGACGTGGACAACCCGGCCCCGTACATCGAGGCCCCCCGCAAGCGCACCGGCAAGACGCCGAAGGCGACGCGAGGCAACTTCGAGATGGCCGCGTGGCTCTTCATGCGCCTCTCCGGCATCGTCCTCGTCGTCCTGGTCCTCGGCCACCTGCTGATCCAGCTCTTCCTCGACGGCGGCGTCTCCAAGATCGGCTTCGCCTTCGTGGCCGGCCGCTGGGCCTCGCCGTTCTGGCAGGTCTGGGACCTCCTGATGCTCTGGCTCGCCATGCTGCACGGCGCCAACGGCCTCCGCACGGTCATCAACGACTACGCGGAGCGGGCCAACACGCGCCTGTGGCTCAAGGGCCTGCTGTACACCGCCACGGTGTTCACCATCCTTCTGGGCACGCTGGTGATCTTCACCTTCGACCCGAACATCCGCTAGGCACGGGGCTGAGGTAATCCACGTCATGAAGATCCACAAGTACGACACCGTCATCGTCGGCGCCGGTGGCGCCGGCATGCGCGCCGCCATCGAGGCGACGAAGCGCAGCCGCACCGCCGTGCTCACGAAGCTCTACCCCACCCGCTCCCACACGGGCGCCGCGCAGGGCGGCATGGCCGCCGCGCTCGCCAACGTGGAGGAGGACAACTGGGAGTGGCACACCTTCGACACGGTCAAGGGCGGTGACTACCTGGTCGACCAGGACGCCGCCGAGATCCTGGCGAAGGAGGCCATCGACGCCGTCCTCGACCTGGAGAAGATGGGCCTGCCGTTCAACCGGACCCCGAACGGCACCATCGACCAGCGCCGCTTCGGCGGTCACTCCCGCAACCACGGCGAGGCCCCGGTCCGCCGGTCCTGCTACGCCGCGGACCGCACCGGCCACATGATCCTCCAGACGCTGTACCAGAACTGCGTCAAGGAGGGCGTGGAGTTCTTCAACGAGTTCTACGTCCTGGACCAGCTGATCACCGAGGTCGACGGCGTCAAGAAGTCCGCCGGTGTCGTCGCGTACGAGCTGGCCACCGGCGAGATCCACATCTTCCAGGCCAAGGCCGTGATCTACGCCTCCGGCGGCACGGGCAAGTTCTTCAAGGTGACCTCCAACGCGCACACGCTGACGGGTGACGGCCAGGCGGCCTGCTACCGCCGCGGCCTGCCGCTGGAGGACATGGAGTTCTTCCAGTTCCACCCGACGGGCATCTGGCGCATGGGCATCCTGCTGACGGAGGGCGCCCGCGGTGAGGGCGGCATCCTCCGCAACAAGGACGGCGAGCGCTTCATGGAGAAGTACGCGCCCGTCATGAAGGACCTCGCGTCCCGTGACGTCGTCTCGCGCTCCATCTACACGGAGATCCGCGAGGGCCGCGGCTGCGGTCCCGAGGGCGACCACGTCTACCTGGACCTGACGCACCTTCCGCCGGAGCAGCTCGACGCCAAGCTCCCGGACATCACCGAGTTCGCCCGTACGTACCTCGGCATCGAGCCGTACACGGACCCGATCCCGATCCAGCCCACCGCGCACTACGCCATGGGCGGCATCCCGACCAACGTCGAGGGTGAGGTCCTGGCGGACAACACCACCGTCGTCCCGGGCCTGTACGCGGCCGGCGAGGTCGCCTGTGTCTCCGTGCACGGCGCCAACCGTCTGGGCACCAACTCGCTGCTCGACATCAACGTCTTCGGCAAGCGCTCCGGCATCGCCGCCGCCGAGTACTCCGCCAAGCACGACTACGTCGAGCTCCCGGAGAACCCGGAGTCCCTGGTCGTCGCGCAGATCGAGAAGCTGCGCAACTCCACGGGCAGCGAGCGGGTGGCCGACATCCGCCGCGAGCTGCAGGAGACGATGGACGCCAACGTGATGGTGTTCCGTACGGAGCAGACCATCAAGACGGCCGTCGAGAAGATCGCCGAACTGCGCGAGCGCTACGAGAACGTGTCCATCCAGGACAAGGGCAAGCGCTTCAACACGGACCTGCTGGAGGCCGTCGAGCTGGGCAACCTGCTCGAACTGGCCGAGGTCATGGCCGTCTCGGCCCTGGCGCGCAAGGAGTCCCGCGGCGGTCACTACCGCGAGGACTACCCGAACCGCGACGACGTCAACTTCATGCGCCACACGATGGCGTACCGCGAGGTCGGCGAGGACGGCTCCGAGACCGTGCGTCTCGACTACAAGCCGGTCGTCCAGACCCGCTACCAGCCGATGGAGCGTAAGTACTGATGGCTACCCCCGTACTGGACAAGGTCGAGGCGGAGTCCGCCGCCTCCCCGTACATCACGGTCACGATGCGGATCCGCCGCTTCAACCCCGAGGTGTCGGACGCGTCGGTCTGGGAGGACTTCCAGATCGAGATCGACCCCAAGGAGCGTGTGCTCGACGCCCTCCACAAGATCAAGTGGGACGTCGACGGCACGCTGACCTTCCGTCGCTCGTGCGCGCACGGCATCTGCGGCTCGGACGCGATGCGGATCAACGGCAAGAACAGGCTCGCCTGCAAGACGCTGATCAAGGACATCAACCCCGAGAAGCCGATCACGGTCGAGGCCATCAAGGGCCTGACGGTCCTCAAGGACCTGGTCGTGGACATGGAGCCGTTCTTCCAGGCGTACCGGGACGTCATGCCGTTCCTGGTCACCAAGGGCAACGAGCCGACGCGTGAGCGTCTGCAGACGGCCGAGGACCGCGAGCGCTTCGACGACACCACCAAGTGCATCCTGTGCGCCGCGTGCACGTCGTCCTGCCCGGTCTTCTGGAACGACGGGCAGTACTTCGGCCCGGCCGCGATCGTCAACGCGCACCGCTTCATCTTCGACTCGCGCGACGAGGCGGGCGAGCAGCGCCTGGAGATCCTGAACGACAAGGACGGTGTGTGGCGCTGCCGCACGACGTTCAACTGCACGGACGCCTGCCCGCGTGGCATCGAGGTCACGAAGGCGATCCAGGAAGTGAAGCGCGCGCTGATCACGCGTCGCTTCTGACCTGGCTCCTGGTCACACCGGGGAAGCCCGTTTCTGTACGCTCTGGCGTGCAGAAGCGGGCTTTTCCGTTGGCGGAGAGAGCGGGGACAGATGAGCGAGCCGAACCCATACGCGGACGGTGAGTACAAGTGGGGACCCGGGCAGCAGGCGGGGACCCCGGGGTACGGCTATCCGCAGGCGGGGACGCCCGGTTACGGCTATCCCCAGGGGCCCGCGGCCGACTTCGGGAGCGGAGCCGGAGCCGGTGCCGGGTACCAGCCGACGCTTCCCGGCCTGCCCGTGCCGCCGCAGTACCCGCAGGCGGGGCAGGGCGGGGGCGGGGCGCCGCTGCTGAGCCTGGGCGACATCACGGTCGTCGGGGACCAGATCATCACCCCGGCCGGTCCGATGCCGCTCAAGGGCGCGGTGTGGAACGTGATGGACATGTCGCGGACCGAGGAGAAGATGCCCACGGTCGCGATCGTCCTGGCCGTCATCTTCTTCATCTTCTGCCTGCTGGGCCTGCTGTTCCTGCTGATGAAGGAGAAGCAGACGACCGGCTTCATCCAGGTCACGGTGACGAGCGGCGGCCGCCACCACGCCACGATGATCCCGGCGCGGGGGCCCGAGACCATCCACTGGGTGATGGGTCAGCTCAACTACGCGCGCTCGCTGAGCATCTGACGGTCGCGTCGCGGGCACGGTCGCGGTCGCGGTCGCGTCGCGGGCACGGTCGCGTCGCGGGCACGGTCGCGGGTCACCTAAGGGGCCGGCCCGGCAGGCGTGCGGGTGGCGTCCGGGTTCGGCGAGGGGTGTCCCCGATGGCCCGGGCGGGCCGGCGGCGGGAACCTTGATCCATGACGAACTCACGGATCAGCAAGGCACGTTGGACGGCAGCTCTCGCGACCGGTGCAGCCCTGGTGAGCGTGGCGGTGCTCGGGGCGGCGAGCGTGCCGGCCGCGGCCGCCACACCGACGTGGACACAGGCCGTCGCCCCGGCCACCGGCCAGATCGACACCGCCGCGCTGCGGGCCGCTCTCGCCGGGCTGCCCGAGCCCTCCGTGCGCGGGGCGATGGTGCGGATCGGCGGGCGGGACGGCCGGTGGACCGGGACCGCCGGGGAGTGGACGGCGCCCGTGGAGGGGCAGTTCGCCGTCGGGAGCGTCACGAAGGTGTTCACCGCCGCCGTCGCGCTCCAACTCGTCGGCGAGGGGCGGCTGTCCCTGGACGACCCGGTCCAGGACCTTCTGCCGGGCCTGCTGCCGAGTTCGTACGCTCCGATCACCGTCGGGCAGCTGCTCAGCCACAGCAGCGGGCTGCCGAAGCCGGAGTGCGCCCGGCCCGGGACGCCGGTCGAGGTCGTGACCTCGGCGCTCTCCTGCGGGACGCCGACGTCCCCCGGGACGTCCGTCCAGTACAACGGGATCAACTACTTCCTCGCCGGCCTCGTCATCGAGAAGGTGACCGGCCGGTCGTACGGAGCGGAGCTGCGCGACCGGATCCTGCGGCCGCTCGGGCTGCGCCACACCCATCTGCCCGCCGAAGACTGGGCGTGGGCCGAGGGCGGCCTCGTCTCCACCGCCGGCGATCTCACGCGCTTCATGAACGTGCTGATGCGCGGCGGGCTGCACCGGCCGGCCGAGCGGGCGTCGCTGTTCACGGTGCCGTCCATACCGGACGCGCGCTTCAGCCACGGCGGCCTGATGCGCACCCCCGCGCCCGGTGGCGGTCCCGTGGTCTGGGGCAAGACGGGGACCAACCGGGGGTACACGAGCGGGGTGTTCGCCACCCCGGACCTGGGCCGGGTCGTCGTCTACTCCACGCTCACGACAGGAACGGACACCAAGCGGGAGACGGACCGGGTCCTCGGGATCGTCGGGGCGGCGTTCAAGGGGTACGGGGAGGGAGTGAGGGGGGCCGGGGGCGCGTAGGGAGGGTGGTCGAGAGGCCGTCAGCCGTGCCAGGACGGGGTGGTCGGGCCTTCCTCGGCCACCACCATGATCCGGCGGAGCATGTCGTTGAGCAGGGTCCGCTCGTCCTCGTCGAGGACGCGGAGGAGGCGGTCCTCCTCGTGCCCGAGGACGTCCATCGCGCCGAGCCAGGTCTCCCGGCCGGAGGCGGTGAGTTCGACGACGACCCGGCGGCGGTCGGTCGTGGACGGCGTACGGCGGACGAAGCCGCGCTTCTCCAGGGCGTCGAGGCGGCCGGTGACCGAGGCGGGGGCGAGGTCGAGGTCCTGGGCGAGTTCGGAGGGGGCGGCGCGGCCGCCGCGGCCGGCGAGCTTGTGGAGGGTGTCGAACTCGTGGCGTTCGAGTTCGAAGTCCACGAGGGACTGTTCGCGTACGCGCCGTAGGTGGACGGAGAGCTTCTTCATCCGGGTGACGGCGCCCTCCACGACCGGGTCGAGGCCGGGCAGGACGGGCTGCCAACGCTCCACGTGCTCGTCGGTCCAGTCGCGCGGGGTGGGCTCGGTCGGCTCCATGGACAAATCGTACGTCTCCGGCCGCGATTCTTCGGGTTCGAATATTTCGGCAACGAACCATTTGGTGGCGAAGGGGGTGGTGTCAGTGGCGTCCCCTACCGTCGTACGCATGGTGGGGACCACGAGCCTGGGTCGCAGGCTGAACGCGGCGTTGGAGTCGGAGAAGTCCGGAGAGGCCGGGGGCGGGGAGGTCCTGGCGCTCGTCGACGCGCTGGACACGGCGGAGCGGCGGGAGTGCGCGCTGCTGATGCACCGCAGGACGTGCCTGCGCGGGGATCCGGTCGTGGAGCGTGCGCTGGGGCATCTGGCGGGGCAGGAGCTCGGCTGGTCGACGGCGGAGGCGGACGTGCTGATCGGGCGGCTCGTGGGGCCGGACGCCGAGGTCGCGCCGCACGAACTGCGGGACCGATTCCGGGCGTTGGTGCCGATCACACTCTCCGCGGCGGAGCAGATCGAGGAGTTCGACCGGCCTCGCGTGCGGGCGCTGCGGCGGACGGCGGAGAATCTGCGGATCGACGCCGGTGACGAGTACACCGGGATACGGGACCGGATCGACGCCCTGCTGCGGCGGGGGACGCCGCTCGTCGAGGGCCGGCTGCCGCGCCATCTGCTCGACGGGCTCGACGCGTACGGTCCGGCGATGCGGGCCGCGCACGCCGAACTGCTGGCGGGCCGGGGCGTGGCCGCGTTCCTGACGCACTGCGCGCTCATGGACAAGGTCCGGGCGACCCGGACCTGGCGCAGGCGGGCCTCGGCTCTCCTCGCGGAGGCCGAGTCCGGTGTCGAGCTGGTGCGGCGGCTGCTGGAGGGGATCGCCGCACAGCCCGAGCACACGGTGGCCGACCTCAACCCCTGGGGCATCACCGTCCAGGGCCTCGCGGGCGACACCAACACCTGCGTGGTGCGGGGGCTGTTGTGGACCGTGCTCGACCTGGACGTGGCCTGGGCGGCTCCGGTGACGGGTGCCGTCGCCCTGCACGCGGGTGTCGGGGTGGGCGGTTCCGGGGGCGAGTGCCGCAGCGGGCCGCTGGCCTCGACGGCCGTGGCGGTGCTCGGCGAGTTCGAGGGCCGGCGGGGCGAGGAGGCCGTCCAGTGGCTCGGGCGCGTCAGGAACGCCGTCCGCAACCGGACGATCGTCAAGGCGGCCACCAAGGCCCTGGAGACGGTCGCGGGGCGGGCCGGGCTCACACCGTCGATGGTGCGCGAGCGCGGCGTCCCGGCGCACGGGCTCGACGCGCGCGGGGTGCGCGAGGAGGCGCTCGGGGAGTACACGGCGGTGCTGGCGGTACGGGAGCCGGGCGAGGCCTCGCTGTCGTTCCGGGGCCCTCAGGGCCGGGTCCTGAAGTCGGCGCCGAAGCCGGTCCGGGAGCGGTACGGGGAGCGGCTGACGCCGCTGCGGGCCGCGTCGAAGGAGCTGCGGACGCTACTGACCGTGGAGCGGTCCCGCCTTGAGGACCATCTGGCGGCGGGGACGACGTGGCCGGCGGAGGACTGGGAGCGGTACTACATCGACCATCCGGTGACCGGGTCCGTCGCCCGGGCGCTGCTCTGGGAGGCCGATCCGGACGGCGATCGGGACGGCGATCCGGAGGAGGACGGGCACTGGACGGCGGGGCTGCCGGAGCGGACCGGCACCGGCTGGGCGCTGGCCGGAGCCGACGGCACCGCGCTCCCGGTCGGCCCGGGGGCCCGGCTGCGGCTGTGGCACCCGGTCCGGGCCGACGGCGAGGAGATCGCCGAGTGGCGGGCCGAGGTCACGGAGCGGGAGCTGGCCCAGCCGTTCAAGCAGGTCTTCCGCGAGGTGTACGCGCTCACCCCGGCCGAGGTGGCCGCGGGCGCGCACTCCGACCGGTTCGCAGGACACGTCCTGCGCTACGACCAGGCCAGGGCGCTGATGGCCGAGCGCGGCTGGACCGGCGACCATCTGGGGTTCTTCGGCGACGGCGACTCCTCCGAGATGGTGCGGGAGCTGCCGCGCCCGGGTGAACTCCCCGTCGACGAAGGCGCCTTCTGGCGGGCGCGGCTCCTCGTCGAACTGGTCGACCTGGGGACGCGGGAGACCGGGATCGCGTCCCTCTGCTCGACCGGCCAGGTCCACTTCGAGCGCCGTGCGGCCTCGGCGGGGGCGCTCGGCCGTTGGGAGCGGGCCGCGCTGACCGACGTACCGGCGCCGGTCCTGTCGGAGGCGCTGCGGGACGTCGACCTGTTCGTGGGGGTGGCGTCCGCGGGCGCGGATCCGGGCGGGGCGGCCGGGGAGGACGCCCGGGTCTCCGACCGCCCGCTCACCGACCGCCCGACCGCCGACCGCCCGACCGCCGACCTCGCGACCGCCGACCTCGCGATCGCCGACCGCCCGCTCACCGACCGGGTTCGGCGCGGGCTGTCGTAGCGTCCCGGGTGCCGCTCCCGTCGGTCAGGTACTCGGCGAGTAGTTCCGCCGTCTCCTCCGGGCGTTCCAGCGCCGGGAGATGACCGGCCCAGTCCAGGTCGACGTGCTGGGCGTCGGGCAGGACGGCGGTGAGCCGGGTGGCCATCTCCCGGAAGTCCGGGACGTCATGAGCTCCCGAGACGACCAGGCACGGCACGTCGATGCCGGCGAGATCCGCCGCGCCCACACCGGGGTCGACCGGGCCGAACTCCTCGGGGGCGGCTAGCTGTACCTCGAAGGCGCGCCGCTGCATCCGCCGTACACGCTCGCGCGCCTCGGCCCCGGCCTCCGGGCCGAGCCAGGTGTCGACGTTGAGCGCGACCGCGCCGTCGAGGTCACCCGCTTCGATCAGTTCGTCCTCACGGCGGCCCCAGGCGCGCAGCTCGTCGCTCGCCTCGTAGCCGGGCATCCCGGAGCAGAGGAGCACGAGCGCCGAGACGCGTCCGGGGTGGCGGACGGCGACCTCCAGGGCGACCTCGCCCCCGAAGGAGGAGCCGACGAGGGCGGCCCGTTCGACGCCGAGGCCGTCGAGGAGCTCGACGACGTCGTCGCTGTGGGCGTGCGGGGCGTCGACGGGCGTCTCGCCGAAGCCACGGAGATCGCAGCGCACCACGCGCATCCCCGCGGCTGCCAGCGCCGCGAACTGGCCGTCCCACATCCTCCGGTCACAGACGCCGGAGTGGAGCAGCAGGACGACGGAAGAGCCTTCACCGGCCAGGTCATGAGAGAGCATCGCGCGCCACCTTATGGGCCGGGCCCTTCGCCCGCCTCCCTTTACGCAGCCCGCCGCGGACCCCTACTTGAACATGTTCAAGTAGGGGTCTACAGTCATGCGCAGAAAGCATTTTGAACGCGTTCAAGGGAGGGTGGGGCATGGACCTCACTGTCGTCGCGTACATCGTCTACCTGCTGATCAGCGTGGCTCTGACCATCTGGGTCGCCCGCACCCTCAGCCGCAACGGAAGGATCTTCCTCTCCGACGTCCTGCACGGGAACGAGAAGCTCGCCGATGCCGTCAACCACCTCCTGGTGGTCGGCTTCTACCTCGTCAACTTCGGCTTCGTCGCCCTGTACCTCAGCCAGGACGAGGCCGTCACGGACGCCCGGGCGCTCTTCGAGGCCCTGTCCGTGAAACTCGGCGTGGTCCTCCTCGTCCTCGGCGTGATGCACCTGGGCAACGTCTACGTCCTCAACAAGATCCGCCGCCGCGGCGTCATGGAGCGCGAACAGGTCCCGCCCGTGCCCCCGCAGGGCTGGGCCGGCCCCGCACCCAAGGGCCCGTGGGCACCGCCCGTCGCCGAAGCGTGAGGTGAGAGCGGATGAGCCGGCCCGTCACCCCCGTACACCGCCTCACCGTGCTGTACGACGCGGACTGCTCGCTCTGCGTCCACCTGCGGCACTGGCTCCTGCGGCAGCCTCAGCTCGTGCCGCTCGACCTCGTCCCGGCCGCCTCGCAGGAGGCCAGGCGCCGCTTCCCCGACCTCGACCACGCGTCCACCCTCAGGGAGATCACCGTGATCGGGGACCGGGGACAGATCTACCGGTCCACCTCCGCGTGGATCGTCTGCCTCTGGGCCCTGGCCGAACACCGGCCCAAGGCCCACTGGCTGGCCACCCCCGCCGGACAGCCCTTCGCCCGGGTGACCGTCCTCGCCGCCGCCAAGTGGCGCGAGGCGATCAAACCCGACGGACCGGTCTGCGAGGACGGGCACTGCGAGCTACCCGGCGCGCCCGGCTAGGCTCGGGCACTGTGAAGGACGTGAAGGAAGAGAAGCCCGCCGAGCGCGACGCACAGGCCGCCGAGCGCGAGGCACAGCCCGAAGCCGGGGCCACCACCGGGGCGAAGGCCCCGGCCGGCGCCCCGGCCAAGGCCGCGAAGAGCGAACAGACCCGCACGCTCATCCTCGAAACCGCCCTCCGGCTCTTCAAGGAGCGCGGCTACGACAAGACGACCATGCGGGCCATCGCCCAGGAGGCCGGGGTCTCCGTCGGCAACGCGTACTACTACTTCGCGTCCAAGGAACACCTGGTCCAGGGCTTCTACGACCGGATCGCCGAGGAACACCAGACGGCCGTCGAGGGAATCCTCGACAGCGACGAGAAGGACCTCACGGCCCGCATCCGCGGGGTCCTGCTCGGCTGGCTCGACATCGCAGAGCCGTACCACGAGTTCGCGTCCCAGTTCTTCAAGAACGCCGCCGACCCGGACAGCCCGCTCAGCCCCTTCTCCCCCGAGTCGGAGGGCCCGCGCGAGGCCGCGATCGAGGTCCACCGCCGTGTCATCTCCGGCGCGAACGTCAAGATCGACCCCGAACTGGCCGAGCCGCTCCCCCAGTTGCTCTGGCTCCAGCAGATGGGCCTCGTGCTGTTCTGGGTGTACGACCGCTCCGAGGGCTGCGCCAACAGCCGCCGGCTCGTCGAGCGCCTCGCGCCCGTCACCGCCCGGGCGATCCAGCTCTCCCGCTTCCGGCTGCTGCGCCCCCTGGTGCGCGAGACCCACGACCTCCTCGCCGACTTCATGCCGACGGCGGCGGGCATGGCGGCCTCGGGCAAGCCCAAGCGCACCAAGGCCTCCAAGGAGGACTGAGGAACGCAGGAGGGCCGACGAACGACCGAGGGGCCCCGAGCCGGTGCAAACCGCACGGCTCGGGGCCCCTCACGTTCACCCTCCGGGACGGACGGGCGTCAGATCCAGCTCAGCTCCCAGAGCCGCCAGATCCCGGTGCCGTCGGTGAGGTACTGCGAACCGGCGACGTCCGTCGTCGCGAGCACGTAGTCCTTCTTCTGCCAGAGCGGGATCAGCGGAACGTCCTTCGCGACCTCCGTCTGGATGTCCTCGAAGTCGTTGGCGGCCGCACCCCGGTCGCTGTACTGCTGCGTCGCCGAGATCAGCGAGTCGATCTTCTTGCTGGAGAACCCGTTGTGCATGGCGTTGCCCGCGCCGACGAGCGGGGCGGTGAAGCTGTCCGAGTCCGGGAAGTCGGGCAGCCAGCCGACGGGGTACGCGTCGTACTCGCCCTTCGCGTACGCCTTCTGGAAGTCCTGCCACTCCGCCTCGACCAGCTTCACCTTGAACAGGCCGGTCACCTCCAGCTGCCGCTGCAGCTCCTTCGCCTCGGCCGCGTACGTGACGTCCTTGCGGTAGCCGAGGGTGAAGCTCACCGGCGTCTCGATGTCCGCGTCCTCGAGGAGGTCCTTGGCCGTCTTCTTGGACGGCTCGGGGTACGCGTCGTAGAACGAGGTGCTGTGGCCGTTGTAGCCCTGCGGGATGAGGGAGTACAGCGGCTCGACCGTGCCGTGGTACGCGCCGGTGACGATCGCCGGACGGTCGATGACGGCGGCGATCGCCTGCCGGACCTCCTTCTTCGCCATCGGCGAGCCGGGCTTCACCTTGAAGTAGAGGTTGCGGACCTCGGCGGTCTGCGCCTCCGTGATCCTGGCGGTGTCCTTGCCGTTGCGCGCCTCGGAGAGGAACTCCGGCGGCATCTGGCGGTGCGCGATGTCGATCTGCTTGGACTTCCAGGCGCTCGCGAGCTGCTCGGACTCCGTGTAGTACTTGACGACGACCGTCCTGCCCGCCTTGGCCGCGCCCTTGTAGTTCGGGTTGGGCTCCAGACGCGCGCTCTCGCCGGGCTTGAACTCCTTGAGGAGGTACGGACCGGAACCGTCGACCGTGCCGCCCTCGCGCACCTGCTTGGCCGGGTACTGGTTGCTGTCGACGATCGAACCGGCGCCCGTGGCGAGCTTCAGCGGGAAGGTCGCGTCCCGGCTGTTCAGGTTGAAGGTGACCTTCTGCCCGTCCGCCACGACGCTCTTGAGGGTCGGGAAGAGCGGCGCGGGGCCCGCGTCGGCCTTGATGTTCAGGATCCGCTCGAAGGAGTGCTTGACGTCCTCGCCGGTCACCTTGCGGCCGTTGGAGAAGGTGAGGTCGTCCCGCAGCTCGCACTGGTACGTCGTGAGCTTCGCGCCGACGAACTTGCAGTTCTCGGCGGCGTCCGGGACCGGCGTGACGACGCCCGGCTTGAAGCTCAGGAGCGTCTGGTAGACGTTGCTGTACATCGCCCAGGAACCGGCGTCCCAGGCGCCCGCCGGATCGAGCGAGGTCACCTCGTCCGTGGTGCCGATGGTGATCGGATCGGTCCGGACGTCGTCGGAGGGGAGCAGTTGCCAGCCCCCGACCCCGGCGGCCAACAGAACTCCACAAGTGATGAGGATCCGAAGACGGACCGTCGACCGCATCGCCGTGCTTCCTTTGATTCGAGCCCACCCCTGCCGCGACGGCGCCCAGCCATGCCGCGATGGCGTCACCCAATCACACGGGCTTCACAAGTGGAAGAGGAAACCTTCACGATGCAGCTATATGTCCGGGATGAGAATCGGGGGGATCGGACGGTACGTGTCGCCCCCGACGCGATGAGTGACGCCTTCCGCTCGGCGCTTGTCATGCCTGCTTCGAGGCGAGCTGTACGACCGTGATGTCGGAGGGCGCGCCGACCCGGACCGGGGGACCCCAGGCGCCCGCGCCGCGGGAGACGTAGAGCTGGGTGTCGCCGTACCGCTCCAGACCGGCGACGGTCGGGTTGGCCAGCTCGGCGAGGTAGTTGCCGGGCCAGAGCTGGCCGCCGTGGGTGTGGCCGGAGAGCTGGAGGTCGACGCCGTGGCGGACGGCGTCGTCGATGACGATCGGCTGGTGCGCGAGGAGGACGGCGGCCTTCGCGAGGTCGCGGTCGCCGAGCGCGGCGGCGAAGTCGGGCCCCTGGCCCTCGCTCTCGCCGGCGATGTCGTCGACTCCGGCGAGGTCGAAGCCGCCCGCGATCTCCAGGCGCTCGTTGCGCAGCGGGCGCAGGCCGAGTTCGCGGACGTGGTCGACCCAGGCGTCGGCGCCGGAGAAGTACTCGTGGTTGCCGGTCACGAAGAACGAGCCGTGCCGGGCCCTGAGCTGCGCGAGGGGCTCGGCGGCGGAGCCGAGGTTCTCGACGGTGCCGTCGACGAGGTCACCGACGACGGCGATCAGATCGGGCTGGGTGGAGTTGATGGTCTCGACGATGCGCTGGGTGTGGGCGCGGCCGAGGATGGGCCCGATGTGGATGTCGGACACGACGGCGATCCGGTACCCGTGCAGCGCGCGCGGCACCTTGGCCAGCGGCACGGTCACCCGCTTGACGCTCGGCCCGCGCAGGACGCCGTACGTCCCGTACCCGACGGTCCCCACGGCGGCGGCGGCCGCGGCCCCTCCGACGACCCGCGACACGAACAGCCGCCGGGAGACGGCGGTGGCGCCGGGGGGCGTGACGGCGCCCTCACGCGTGCTTTCGACGACGCTCTCGGCGACGACCTCTCCGGGGCCCTCGGCGGAGCTTTCGGAGGCCGGGGTCTCCTCCGCCGGGGCGGCGGGCACGGTCGCCGGTACGGGAGCCGGGGCCGGGGTCGGTGCCTGCGTGGGAGCCGTGGTCGGGGACTGCTCGGCAGCCCGGTCGGCGGCCCGACGCTCCAGCGCGCGCCGCAGCAGCGGGCGGACGGCCTCCCCGACGACGAGGGCGAGGGTCACGTACAGGAGCAGGGCCAGCCAGAGGTAGCCCGGCCAGGCCACGACCTGCTGGAGCCAGAACGGGGCGCCGGCCCGCGAGGAGACCAGGGCCGCGACCGAGAGCGCGGGCAGGACGAACGCGGCGCCCGTCCCCAGCCGCCGGGCCACGCTGCCCCGCGCGGTGACATCGCGCACGAGGCGCCGCCACACGTACCGGTGGACCCCGCCGAGGAGGCCGAGGACCACGACAGCCACCAGCAGAAAGCCGAGCACGCGCCCCACCCCTTATCCGCGTTCGCGCCGCGATGCGCGCACGCCACGCAACCCGATGGTGCCGACCACCGTCCCCAGGACAAAGGACGTGATGGCGAGCAGCAGATGAACCCAGAAGTAGGCCGTCGGGTCGCCCGCGTCGTCGAAGGCGAGACCGCTCCCGTCGCTCCACAGGTTCTTGACGAAGGTGATCCAGATGAACCAGCTCCACACCCCGAAGGCGAGCAGGAACCAGGAGACCGGCCGGCTGAGCTTCATACCCCCAGTATCACCACCCGTCCCACCGGCCTCGGCGCCGGGGCAGGCGGGGCGGCGGGGCCCCGCGGGGGACCAAGGGCGTCCGAGTGGTCGCCTCCGGGGGAACCGCCCGGCGGGGTTCGGTTCATTGTCGGGTACCTGTACGTTTTCGATCGTGTCTGCTTCGAAGAAGACCGCTCTCGCGGTCCTTGCTGCCGCGCTGCTCCCCCTCCTCGCCACCACCCCCGCCCACGCGGACCCGGTGGACAACAAGGAGGACCAGCAGCCCAAGCCGCCCGCCCTCATGTCCTCCGTCGGCGGCTCGCTGCTCAGCAGGCCCGGTACGCAGGTGCGGCTCGGGCCGGGTGTGCCGGTGCTGCCCAAGGAGCTGAGCGCGCGGTCGTGGATCGTCGCGGACGCCGAGACCGGTGCCGTGCTCGCCGCGCACAACTCGCACTGGCCGCTGGCGCCGGCCTCCACGCTCAAGATGCTCTTCGCGGACACGGTCCTGCCCAAGTTCCCCAAGACGGCGACCCACACGGTCACGTCCCAGGACCTGGCCGGACTCGGCTCGGGCTCCAGCCTCGTCGGGATCAAGGAGAAGCAGACCTACACCGTCCACGACCTCTGGCTCGGCGTCTTCCTTCGCTCCGGCAACGACGCCGTGCGCGTGCTCTCCGCGATGAACGACGGCATCCCGCAGACCGTGGCGGACATGAACGCCCGCGCCGACGAGCTGCAGGCCCTCGACACCCACGTCGTCTCGCCGGACGGCTACGACGCCCCGGGTCAGGTCTCCTCCGCGTACGACCTCACGCTGATCGCGCGCAGCGGCATGCAGAAGGCGGAGTTCCGGGAGTACGCCGCGACCGCCCGCGCCGCCTTCCCCGGCGAGCAGAAGCCGGGCAAGAAGCGGGAGACCTTCGAGATCCAGAACACCAACCGGCTGCTGACCGGCGACCTCGGCGTGGCGCCGTACCAGGGCATCGCGGGCGTCAAGAACGGCAGCACGACGCACGCCGGCTCCACGTTCACAGGAGTTGCGGAGCGCAACGGCAAAGTCCTGCTGGTGACGGTGATGAACCCGTCCTCCAAGGAGCAGTACGCGGTCTACAAGGAGACCGCACGGCTCCTCGACTGGGGCTTCGCGGCGACCGGGAAGGTGAAGCCGGTCGGCGAGCTGGTCGCACCGAAGTCCGCCCTGACGAGCCCCGGCACCGGGAGCGACGGCTCCGGCGCACCGGCGCCCGGCAAGGACGCGCCGGGTTCGGACTCCAAGAACGCCGCCGCCGGGGAGAGGTCGGGCGGCGTCGGGATCGCCCTTGCCGTGGTCGGCGGGGTCCTGGTGCTGCTCGCGGGCGCCGTCTTCCTCGTCAACCGCCGCTGGCCCCTGCCGGAGCTGGTCCGTCGCCGCCCTCGGACGGACGGGTCGGAGGGCCCGGACGGCCCGGTCCTCCCGAATTCTCAGGACTCCGAGAGCTCTCAGAGCTCCCAGAGTCCTCAGAGCTCTCCGGACTCTCAGAGCTCTCCTGACGCTCGGGACCGGACCGTGACCCCGTAGCCGTCCAGGCGGCACAGAACAGCAGCAGCTTCGCGGTGAAGTTGATCCACAGCAGCAGCGCGACCGGCACGCCGAACGCGCCGTACATCGACTTCGCCGCGACCCCCCGCATGTACCCGCCGATCAGCAGCTTCAGCAGCTCGAATCCGATCGCGCCGATCACCGCCGCCACCACCAGGCGACGGCGCGGCGGCTCGACGCCGGGCAGCAGCGTCAGCATGTAGAGCAGGATGAGGAAGTCCGCGAGGGCGGCGACGGCGACGGCGGCGACCTGCAGCAGGATGCCGCCGGCCCCGGAGTCGGGGATGCCGATGCGGTCGGCGGTCCAGCCGACCGCCGTCGAGCCGAGCCAGGACGCGGCGAGCGTGCAGAGCCCGACCCCGCCGAGCCCGACCAGGACGACCGCGTCCTTGGCCTTGCGCACGACGGGGTTGCCCTCGTCCTCGTCGTCGATGCCCCAGACGGCGCGCAGACAGTCCCGCATCGAGCCGACCCAGCCGATGCCGGTGAAGAGCAGCAGCGCGCCCGCCACGAGGCCGACCGTGCCGGCGTTGTCCACGAGGCCGCCGATGTTGAGCTGGTCGGAGATGCCGGGGACCTGCTCGGAGATCTTCGTCTCGATCTTGTCCAGCTGCTCCTTGCTGAGCAGCGCGGCGCCGATCGCCGCGCCGACGGTGATCAGCGGGAAGAGCGCGAGGAAGCTGAGGAAGGTGATCGCGGCGGCGAGCCGACTCCAGTGCACCTCGTCGAGGGTCTCGTACGAGCGCCAGGCGTGGGTCCGCATGAGCCGGGCCACCCAGGGGCCGATGACGGGAAGCTTGGTCAGCCAGTCCATGTCGTACGCGTACCCCTTGATCCGGCACTCGATCGGAAGACGATCGTCCGAGTTCCCCAGAATCGCAGACAGGTGGCGAGAACCATGCCGATACCGAGTCCTGACACCGTGTCGGCCCGCGCGGAGGTGAGTCCGAGGCCGTAGTGGGAGATGCCGAGGCAGAGCAGTTGGACGGCGGCGCCCGCGAGGTTCACGGCGAAGAAGACGGCGTACTCGCGCAGCCCGACGGTCCGACGGTCCGACGGCGGTACGTGCCGAGGGCGTTGCCCAGGTACGCGACGGTGCAGCCGGCCAGGAACGAGAGCACCTTCGCGGCGATCGGGTCGAGCCCGGCGGGGCCGCGCAGCCAGACGAAGAGGGCGAGGTCGGCGGCGTACGCGGCGAGTCCGACGCCGGCGAAGGAGAGGAGTTCGCGCGCGCCGGGGAGCCCCGGGCGCGGCCTCCCGGGTCGCGCACCGGGGGATGCTGTGCGGGCGCTCACAGGTCCGCGACCGCCATGCCGTACATCGCCGCCCAGGCCAGGCCGATGACCGCGAGCGGGCGGTCGCGCAGGACGACGTCCTCGGGGGCTCCGGCGGTGCCGCGGTCGGCGAAGACGGCGTAGCGCAGGACGGCCAGGATGAACGCGATCATGGAGAGCTGGCGCCAGGGCAGCAACGAGCTCGCGGCGACGCCGCCGCTCTCCAGCGCCCACAGGCAGTAGCCGAGGACGGCGACTCCGGCGGCCAACTGCCAGACGAAGCGCAGGTATCCGGTCGTGTACTGGGTGAGCAACGCGCGCGTGGCGCCCTGCGCGTCCTCCATCTGGACGGCCTCGGAGTAGCGCTTGGCCGCGACCATGAAGAGGGCGCCGAAGCCGGTGGTGATCAGGAACCAGCGGGAGAGCGGGATCGCGAGGGCGACCCCGCCGATCATCGCCCGCATCAGGAAGCCGGTGGTGACGACGGCGAGGTCGACCACGAGGACGTGCTTGAGGCGCAGGCAGTACGCGAACTGCATGACGAGGTACGCGATGAGGAGCGCGGCGGTCATGGCGTTGCACAGGACCGCGCTCGCGACGGCCGCCCCGAGGCCGAGGAGCGCGCCGGTGGCGTACGCGAGGGGCACGGGGACGAGTCCTGCGGCCACGGGGCGGCGGCACTTGACGGGGTGGGCGCGGTCGGCGGCCGCGTCACGGGCGTCGTTGACGAGGTAGACGGCGGCGGCCGCGGCCGTGAACAGGGCGAAGACGAGGGCGAGTCGGGCGGCCGTGTGCCAGGAGACGAGCTGCCCCGCGGCGACGGGCGCGGCGACGACCAGCACGTTCTTGACCCACTGCCGGGGCCGCGCGGTCCTGACGAGCCCGACGGCCGTCGCGGCCACCTGTCGACCGCCGCGGCCGCGCCGCCGTTCCCGTACGGCGACCGGCTTGTCGAGGACGGCGGCGAGGCCGGTCGTGACGCGGTCAGCCACGGCCGCCGCCGGGGAACGGCGCGACGGCCTTCAGTGCGGTCGGCGGCAGGGGTGCCACGCGCGCGTGGGGCGGCCTGCCCGCGGGTCCCGGCGCCCGGAGCCAGGCGCGGCCCAGGGTCGCCGTCACGGCGCCCAGGAGGGCGCCCGCGGCCACGTCCGTCGGGTAGTGGACGCCGACGACCAGGCGGGAGACGCACATCGCGGCCGCCACGGGGGCGGCGAGGCGGCGGGCCTTCGGGCGGAGGGCCCCGAAGGCGACGGCGGCCGCGACGGCGGAGGTCGCGTGGGAGCTGGGGAAGGAGTGCCGGCCCGCCGTGCGGACCAGGGGCGCGTACTGCGCCGTCCCAGGCCGTGGCCGCCGTACCACCCGCTTGACGCCCATGCTGGCCAGATGCGCCCCGGCGATCAGGGCCGTACCGCGTAGCCAGCCCGCCCGCCGTTCGGGGTCCACCGCGGCGCCGGTGAGCCCGGCGGCGAGCCAGAGGGCGCCGTGCTCGCCGCCGAAGGAGAGCGCGCGGGCGGCCGTCGCGACGGGCGCGCGGCGCCCGCAGCCGCGCAGGGCGTCCAGAAGCCGCCTCTCGGCCGAGGCGACGGCCAAAGCCACGGCGGCCGCTGCCCCCTCGTCGGCCGCTGCCCGGTCGCCTCCGGCACCCCCGCCCTCGGCCCCGGCCCCGGCCACGTCCGCGTGTCGCATCGGCTCCGCCTCCCCGGATCCCGGTCCCGGCTCCGCCGCCGACCCGGTCGAGCTGGTCGAAATGGTCGAACCGGTCGACCAGGGGTGACTCTGGCCCGGCCGCGCGGCGACCGCACGGCAATCTTTCCTGACACTCCTTTAATCACCCATTTCGGCGAACCGCAGGGCATACCAGGCATAACGCATAGACCGGGCGATACGGTCGCCCTCATGGCTGCCCACTCCGACGTCGAGCCCCTCACAGGCTGGGGACGCACCGCCCCCACCCTCGCGCGCGTGCACCGCCCCCGCACCTACGAGGAGGCCTCCGAAGCCGTCCGCGCCTGCGGCGCCCGAGGCTCCATCGCTCGCGGTCTCGGCCGCGCCTACGGCGACGCCGCGCAGAACGCGGGCGGCTCCGTCCTCGACATGACCGGCCTCGACCGCATCCGCTCCGTCGACGCCCTCGCCGGTCTCGTCGTCTGCGACGCGGGCGTCAGCCTGCACCGGCTGATGGAGGTCCTGCTGCCGCTCGGCTGGTTCGTCCCGGTCACGCCAGGGACGAGGTACGTCACCGTCGGCGGCGCGATCGGCGCCGACATCCACGGCAAGAACCACCACGTCTCCGGCTCCTTCGGCCGCCATGTGGCCTCCCTCGAACTCCTCACCGCCGACGGGGAGATCCACACCGTCGTCCCCGGCACGGACCTCTTCGACGCCACCACCGGCGGCATGGGCCTGACGGGCGTCATCCTCTCCGCGACCCTCCGGCTCCTCCCCGTCGAGACCTCCCTCATGTCCGTCGACACCGAACGCGCCACGGACCTCGACGACCTGATGGCCCGGCTCACCACCGGCGACGACCGGTACCGCTACTCGGTCGCCTGGATCGACCTCCTCGCGCGCGGCGCCGCCACCGGCCGGTCCGTCCTCACGCGCGGCGACCACGCCCCGTACGACGCGATCCCCGTCCGGGACCGCCGTTCCCGCCGCGCGCCCCTCGCGTTCCGCCCGGGGCAGCTGCCGGCCGCGCCCGCGCTCGTCCCCGAGGGGCTGCTCGGCCGCACGACCGTGGGCCTGTTCAACGAGCTCTGGTACCGCAGGGCGCCCCGCCGCCGCACCGGCGAACTCCAGCGGATGTCGGCCTTCTTCCACCCCCTGGACGGCGTCCCGCACTGGAACCGGATCTACGGGCGCGGGGGCTTCGTCCAGTACCAGTTCGTCGTCGGCCACGGGCACGAGGAGACCCTGCGCCGGGTCGTGAAGCGGATCGCCCGGCGCGGCTGTCCTTCGTTCCTCGCCGTCCTGAAGCGCTTCGGCGACGGCGACCCGGGCTGGCTGTCGTTCCCCGTCCCCGGCTGGACGCTGGCGCTCGACATCCCGGCCCGGCTCTCCGGTCTCGGCGCGTTCCTCGACGAGCTGGACGAGGAGGTGGCGGACGCGGGCGGCCGGGTCTACCTCGCGAAGGACTCGCGCCTGCGGCCCGAGCTGCTGCACGCCATGTACCCGAGGCTCGCCGACTTCCGCGCGCTGCGCGCCACGCTCGACCCGCGGTCCGTCTTCACCTCGGACCTCTCCCGTCGTCTCGCCCTCTGATCACCCGCTGACCGCCCCCTGAGGAGTTTGATCGTCATGAAGGACGCCTTCGGTACCCCGCAGTCCCTGCTCCTGCTCGGCGGCACGTCCGAGATCGGGCTCGCCACGGCCCGCCGGCTGATCGCCCGCCGTACCCGCACGGTCTGGCTCGCCGGACGCCCCTCGCCCGCCCTGACGGCCGCCGCCGACTCGCTGCGCGTGCTGGGCGCGGACGTGCGGACGGTGTCGTTCGACGCGCTCGACACGGAATCGCACGAGGAGCGGCTCGGCAAGATCTTCACCGAGGGAGACATCGACATGGTGCTGCTCGCGTTCGGGATCCTCGGCGACCAGGCGCACGACGAGGCCGATCCGCTCGCCGCCGTCCGGGTCGCCCAGACCAACTACACCGGCGCGGTCTCGGCGGGCCTGGTCTGCGCGGCGGCGCTCCAGGCGCAGGGGCACGGCTCGTTGGTCGTGCTGTCGTCGGTGGCCGGCGAGCGCGCCCGCCGCGCGAACTTCATCTACGGCTCGTCCAAGGCGGGTCTCGACGCGTTCGCCCAGGGGCTCGGGGACGCGCTGTACGGGACCGGGGTGCACGTGATGGTCGTACGCCCCGGATTCGTACGGTCGCGGATGACGGCCGGCCTGGAGGAGGCGCCGCTGGCGACGACTCCGGAGGACGTCGCCCGGGCGATCGAGCTGGGGCTGCGGCGCCGCTCGGAGACGGTGTGGGTGCCGGGCGCGCTGCGGATGGTGATGTCGGCCCTGCGGCACGTACCGAGGCCGGTCTTCCGACGGCTGCCGGTCTGACGGACGGGGCGGACGGGCGGGCGGGGCGGGCGGGCGGACGGCCGGACGGGCGGACCGTGCGGCCGCCGCCGGGGTCAGCAGGTCGGGGTCAGCAGGTCGGGGTCGGGGTGTCCACCGAGGTGCCCTGGGCCGGGACCCCGGAGACATGGCGGGCGTCGCCGAAGTCGAAGACCCGGAGCTTGCGCCACACGCCGTCCGCGCCCTGCTCGTACAGGGCGAAGGAGGAGCAGGTCCAGGCGGCCTCGAAGTCGGCCAGCTCGGTGTACGCCCGGTCCATCGCCTCCTCGGCGATGCCGTGCGCGACGGTCACGTGCGGGTGGTACGGGAACTGCAGCTCGCGCACGAGCGGCCCGGACTCGTCCCGTACCCGCTCCTGGAGCCAGCCGCAGGAGGAGACGCCCTCGGCGAGCGTCACGTACACGACCGGGGAGAGCGGGCGAAACGTTCCCGTGCCGCTCAGCCGCACCGGGAAGGAGCGGACGCCCGCGGCGACCTCGGCGAGATGCGCCTGGATCGCGGGGAGCCGCTCCGCGTCCACCTCGGTCGGCGGGACGAGGGTGACGTGCGTGGGGATGCCGTGCGCGGCAGGGTCCCCGAAGCCGGCGCGCAGCTCCTGGAGCAGGCTGCCATAGGGCTCCGGGACCGCGATCGAAACGCCGAGCGTTACGGTCCCCACGTCGTTCTCCTCCGTCGTCGTGTCATTCGGGTCGGTGGTGGTGCAGCCGCCAGTGTGCGGCCTGCACCACCCCTGAGGCCAGAGTCCTTGGACTCAGTGCTTGGCGGGCAGGAAGCCCACCCGCTCGTACGTCTGTGCCAGGGTCTCCGCGGCGACCGCGCGGGCCTTCTCCGCGCCCTTGGCCAGGAGCGAGTCCAGCGTCTCCGGGTCGTCCAGGTATTCCTGCGTACGGGTCCGGAACGGCGTGACGAAGTCCACCATGACCTCCGCGAGGTCGGTCTTCAGCGCGCCGTACATCTTGCCCTCGTAGCTCTTCTCCAGGTCGGGGATGCTCGTCCCGGTGAGCGTGGACATGATGGAGAGCAGGTTGGAGACGCCGGCCTTGTTCTCCGGGTCGAAGCGGATGACCGTGTCGGTGTCGGTGACCGCGCTCTTGACCTTCTTCGCCGTCACCTTCGGCTCGTCGAGGAGGTTGATCAGACCCTTCGGCGTGGACGACGACTTGCTCATCTTGATCGTCGGGTCCTGCAGGTCGTAGATCTTGCCCGTCTCCTTGAGGATGTACGGCGCCGGGATCGTGAACGTCTCGCCGAAGCGGCCGTTGAACCGCTCCGCGAGGTCGCGGGTCAGCTCGATGTGCTGGCGCTGGTCCTCGCCGACCGGGACCTGGTCGGCCTGGTAGAGGAGGATGTCGGCGACCTGGAGGATCGGGTACGTGAAGAGTCCGACGGTGGCCCGGTCGGCACCCTGCTTGGACGACTTGTCCTTGAACTGGGTCATGCGGGAGGCCTCGCCGAAGCCGGTCAGGCAGTTCATGACCCAGCCGAGCTGCGCGTGCTCGGGCACGTGGCTCTGGACGAAGAGGGTGCAGCGCTCCGGGTCGAGGCCGGCGGCGAGCAGCTGCGCGGCGGCGAGCCGGGTGTTGGCGCGGAGCTCCGCCGGATCCTGCGGGACCGTGATCGCGTGCAGGTCCACCACCATGTAGAAGGCGTCGTGGGTCTCCTGCAGCGCGACCCACTGACGGACCGCACCCAGGTAGTTGCCGAGGTGGAACGAGCCTGCGGTGGGCTGGATTCCGGAGAGCACGCGGGGACTATCAGAGGCCATGCTCCACATTCTCTCAGGTGCGAGAGGCGATCCCGGACTGGGAACCGATCCCGTTCTGCCGGTGTATCAAAGGTGTGAGGACGCTGGAGGGGGGCCGGGTCGTGGAGGCCGAGGTCGCGGTGATCGCTCGCGTACGCGCCGGGGAGCCCGAGGCGTACGCGTCGCTGGTCCGCGCGCACACGGCGGTCGCGTTGCGGGCCGCGGTGGCGTGCGGCGCGGGCGCGGAGGCCGAGGACGTGGTGCAGCAGGCCTTCTTCAAGGCGTACCAATCGTTGGGGCGCTTCAAGGAGGGGGCCGCGTTCCGTCCGTGGCTGCTGCGGATCGTGGTCAATGAGACGAGGAACACAGTGCGGGCGGCGGGCCGGCAGCGGGCCGTCGCGGGGCGGGAGGCGGAGCTGCTCGCCTCGGAGCCGCTGATACCGGAAGGGGCGGACCCGGCGGTCGCGGCTGAGGAGCGGGAGAGACGCCGCCAGCTGCTCGCGGCGCTTGACGGGCTGGGTGAGGACCACCGGCAGGTGGTGATCCACCGGTATCTGCTGGAGTTGGACGAGACGGAGACAGCGGCCGCGTTGGGCTGGCCGCGCGGGACGGTGAAGTCCCGGCTGAGCCGGGCGCTGAAGAAGCTCGGACTGGTGCTGGAGGGAGGTGACGAGCATGACGGAGGAGAGGGCCGGTGACGGGCTGCCCGAGCGCCAGGAGCGCCCAGGGTCGCCCGGGTCGCCCGAGCCGCCGGAGCGCCCCGAGCTCGGGGAGGAGCTGCGGGAGCTGGGGCGGCGGCTGAAGGTGCCGGACGTCGGCGGGGAGACCATGGCCGAGCGGGTGCTCGGGCAGCTCCTGGCGGAGCAGGTGCCGACGCCGGTGCGACGGCGCCGGTTCGAGGGCCTGCGCAGACGCTGGAAGGCGTTGCTCGCGGCGGTCTCCGGGCTCCTGATGGTCCTGGTGCTCACGCCTCCGGTGCGGGCGACGGTGGCGGACTGGTTCGGCTTCGGCGGGATCGAGATCCGGTACGACCCGTGGGCGCCCCCCGGCGCGGACCCGGAGGTGCCGGGCTGCCCCGACCCGGTCCCGTTGGAGGAGGCCGCGCGCAGGGCGGGGTTCGAGCCGCTGCTGCCGAGTGCGCTCCGTCCGCCCGACGCGGTCTCGGTGACCGGCTCGGCCGAGCGGGGGCGGGCGGTGATCAGCCTGTGCTGGCGTGGGGACGGCACGTTCACGGTCCGGCTCGACCAGTTCCCGGCGCGGCTCGGCATGGGCTTCGCCAAGGAGGTCCGGACGCAGCCCGAGTGGGTCGCGATGCCGGACGGCGGGGAGGGGTACTGGTTCGCCGAGCCGCATCTGCTGCGGTTCCCGATGACGGACGCGAGCGGGCAGGAGTGGACGCACTCCATACGCACGGCGGGCCCCACGCTCCTCTGGACGAGGAACGCGGGAGCCCTGACCCTGCGCCTGGAGGGCGAGCCGACCCTCAAGGAGTCCCTGCGCATCGCCGAATCGGCGGGCTGAGCGCTCGCCGCCGGGTCGGTGGCCGGGGCAGCAGCGGGTCGGCTGCCGGGTTGGGTGCCGGGTCGGCGGCCGGGCCGGCCGGCGGGTCGGGCGCAGGGTCGGCCGGCGGGTCAGGCGCCGAGTCGGTGGCCGGTCAGGTCGGCAGGCCGGGGGCCGGGAAGGCGGCCATCAGCTCGGCGACCTCGGCGCGGATCGTGGTGAGGGCGTCCTCGTCGCCCGAGCCGGCGGCGGCGACGCCCCGGTCGATCCAGTCGGCGACCTGGGCCATGTGCGCGGTGCCGAGGCCCCGGGAGGTGAGGGAGGGGGTGCCGATGCGGATGCCGGAGGGGTCGAAGGGCTTCCGGGTGTCGTAGGGGACGGTGTTGTAGTTGACGACGATCCCGGCGCGGTCGAGGGCCTTGGCGGCGACCTTGCCGGGGACCTCCTTGGGGGTGAGGTCCATCAGGATCAGGTGGTTGTCGGTGCCGCCGGAGACCAGGTCGAAGCCGTGGGCGAGGAGCGCCTCGGCGAGGGCCTTGGCGTTGGCGACGACCGCGTGGGCGTAGTCGCGGAAGGAGGGCTGGGACGCCTCGCGCAGGGCGACGGCGATGGCGGCGGTGGTCTGGTTGTGCGGACCGCCCTGGAGACCGGGGAAGACGGCCTTGTCGAGGGCCTTGGCGTGCTCCTCGCGGGACATCAGCATGGCGCCGCGCGGGCCGCGCAGGGTCTTGTGGGTGGTCGTCGAGATGACGTCGGCGTACGGGACCGGGGAGGGGTGGGCACCGCCCGCGATCAGGCCGGCGATGTGGGCGATGTCGGCGACGAGGACGGCCCCGGCCTCGCGGGCGATCTCGGCGAAGGCGGGGAAGTCGATCGTGCGGGGCAGCGCGGTGCCGCCGCAGAAGATCACCTTCGGGCGCTCCTTGAGGGCGAGCTCGCGGACCTGGTCGAAGTCGACGAGCCCGTTGTCCTGGCGTACGCCGTACTGCACACCGCGGAACCACTTGCCGGTGGCGGAGACGCCCCAGCCGTGGGTGAGGTGGCCGCCCATCGGCAGGGCCATGCCCATCACGGTGTCGCCCGGCTCGGCGAAGGCGAGGTAGACGGCGAGGTTGGCGGGGGAACCGGAGTAGGGCTGGACGTTGGCGTGGTCGACGCCGAAGACGGCCTTGGCGCGCTCGACGGCGAGAGTCTCGACCTGGTCGATGTTCTGCTGGCCCTCGTAGTACCGGCGGCCCGGATAGCCCTCGCTGTACTTGTTCTGCAGGACCGTGCCGGAGGCTTCGAGGACGGCGGCGGAGACGTAGTTCTCGCTGGGGATCAGCCGCAGGGTCTCGGCCTGCAGCCGCTCCTCGGCGCCGACGAGCGCGGCGAGTTCGGGGTCGGTGGCGGCGAGTGCGGGGTGGGTGGGCGCGTTCATGGCGTTCCTCCGGGCGTTGCGGCGGGTCCCGGGGCACTGCGACGACGCGGCACCACACGGGACGAGGTCCTTGTGGTGCCCAGGCGGGCGGCACCGCGTGTGGTCTGCCGCGCACGGCTCCCCCAGGGTCGATTCCCCGTACGCCAGTCGCCGTGCGTGTTTCCAGACTAGCTGGCGCGCCGTCGCACAGGTTTCTTCGTCCGGCATACGAGCGACGATAAGAAAGGGAGCCACACCCGCCCCTGGCCGCAGGACGAACGGAGATCCCGTGTCGAGTACGCAAGACGCGATCGCTTCCGCGGAGGCGCACAGCGCGCACAACTACCACCCCCTGCCCGTCGTCGTCGCCTCGGCCGACGGGGCCTGGATGACCGATGTCGAGGGGCGCCGCTACCTCGACATGCTCGCCGGGTACTCGGCGCTCAACTTCGGGCATGGCCACCGGCGGCTGATCGACGCCGCGCGGGCGCAGCTGGAGCGGGTGACGCTCACGTCGAGGGCGTTCCACCACGACCGGTTCGCCGAGTTCTGCACGCAGCTCGCGGAGCTGTGCGGCAAGGACATGGTCCTGCCGATGAACACGGGCGCGGAGGCGATCGAGACGGCGGTGAAGACCGCCAGGAAGTGGGGGTACGAGGTCAAGGGCGTGCCGGACGGGCACGCGAAGATCGTGGTCGCGGCGAACAACTTCCACGGCCGGACGACGACGATCGTCAGCTTCTCCACGGACCACGAGGCCCGGGACCACTACGGCCCGTACACGCCGGGCTTCGAGATCGTCCCGTACGGCGATCTGACGGCGATGGAGGCCGCGGTCACCGCCCACACCGTGGCGGTGCTGATCGAGCCGATCCAGGGCGAGGCCGGGGTCCTCGTCCCGCCGGCCGGGTATCTGCGCGGGGTGCGGGAGTTGACCCGGGAGCGGAACGTGCTCTTCATCGCGGACGAGATCCAGTCGGGCCTCGGCAGGACCGGGCGGACGTTCGCGTGCGAGCACGAGGGTGTGGTGCCGGACGTGTACGTCCTGGGCAAGGCGCTGGGCGGCGGTGTCGTCCCGGTCTCCGCGGTGGTGGCGGACCGGGACGTGCTGGGGGTGTTCCGGCCGGGCGAGCACGGGTCGACGTTCGGCGGGAACCCGCTGGCGTGCGCGGTGGCGCTGGAGGTGATCGCGATGCTGCGGACGGGCGAGTACCAGCAGCGGGCGGCGGAGCTCGGCGAGCATCTGCACGCGGAGCTGGGGCTGCTCGTGGGCGGCGGCGCGGTGGAGGCGGTGCGCGGGCGCGGTCTGTGGGCCGGGGTGGACATCGCGCCCTCGCGGGGCACGGGCCGGCAGATCTCGGAGAAGCTGATGGAGCGGGGTGTGCTGGTGAAGGACACCCACGGTTCGACGATCCGGATCGCACCACCGCTGGTGATCAGCAAGGAGGACCTGGACTGGGGCCTGGAGCAACTGCGGGCGGTACTGGCGGGCTGACGGGGTCCGTACGGTCGGGTCGGCTGCGCGGGCTGACGGGGCCCGCACCGCGCGGGTCGGCCGGCGTCCTGCCTGTCGGGCCGACCGCGCGGGTCGGCGCCGTGCGGCGGACCGATCGGGTCCGCACCGCCGGACCGGTCGGGTCCGCACCGCCGGACCGGTCGGGTCCGCACCGCCGGATCGGTCGGGTCCGCACCGCCGGGCCGGCCGGGTCCTCGCCGCCGGACCGGTCGGGTCCGTTTCTCGGGGCGGATGTCGGGGTGGAGGTCGGGGCAACTATGGGCATTGACAGCGCAGTTGGTCTAGGCCAATGATGCCGCCATGCCGAGACCCCGCCCCCGCCGCGCACTGCGTGGCGCACTCGCCGCTCTCGTCCCGCTCGCGCTGCTCGGCGCGTTCGGGGGCCCCGCGCACGCCGCCCCGAAGGCGGCCTGGCCCGAGCCCGTCCCCGTCGTCTCCCATGTGCGGACCACCGACCCGGTCGTCTTCATCACCATCGACGACGGCTGGTTCCACGACCCGGCCGCCGCCAAGGTCCTCCTCGACCGCCGGGTGCCCGCCTCGCTGTTCCTGCTCCCGGGCGCGTACTCGTACGACTCCGGCTACTTCCACACGCTCCTCGACCAGGGCCGCTCCCGGGTCGAGAACCACACCGTCAACCACCCGGACCTGACCGGGCTCGACGCGGCAGGCCAGAAGGCCGAGGTCTGCGGCGCGCGCGACCGGCACCTCGCCGAGTTCGGCGACGGCCCGCGCCTGCTGCGCCCGCCCTACGGCACGTACGACGAGACCACCCGCACCACCGCCCGCGCCTGCGGCGCGAAGGCCGTGGTGACCTGGACGTACGACCTCACCACCTGGGGCCGGTGGACCCCGCCGACCCCCACGCTCAAGGCCGGCGACATCATCCTGCTGCACTTCAACGAGACCCTGGAGCAGGACCTGACGCGCGCCCTGGACGCCGCCGAGGCGGCCGGTCTGAAGCCCGCGCCGCTCAGGGAGTACGTACCGGAGTGACAGCGGCCGGAGCCGCCGTCAGAGGATGACGTGGGGCAGGAAGCGGGCGTACTCGTCCGTGATCAGCCCCGCCGACTCCCGGATGCCGAGCCCCGCCGCCTCGTCCTCGACGACCCACGCGCCGAGCACCACGCGGTTGCCGTCGAAGTCGGGCAGCGGGGCCAACTCCTGGTAGCAGCAGGGCTCGTCGCGCAGGACCGGGGCATGGCCCGGTTCGTGGACGGTGACGCCCGCGCCCTCGCGGCCGAGGAGGGGCTTGGCGACGTAGCCGCCGCGCTCGGCGAGCTCGCGCGGGCCGTCGAGATAGGCCGGCAGCAGGTTCGGGTGGCCGGGGTAGAGCTCCCAGAGGATCGCGAGCAGCGCCTTGTTGGAGAGCAGCATCTTCCAGGCGGGCTCGATCCAGCAGGTGGTGCCCGTACCGCCGCCGTTGTCGAGGGTGTCCAGTACGTACGGACCGAAGCGGTCGGTGGCCAGCCACTCCCACGGGTAGAGCTTGAAGCAGCTGCGGATGAACCGCAGCCGGTCGTCCACGAAGCGCCCCGAGAGCCGGTCCCAGCCTATCTGTTCGACCGACAGCGCCTCCGTGTCGAGCCCGGCCTGCTGCGCGGTCTCGCGCAGATACGCGACCGTCATCAGGTCCTCGCCGAGCTCGTCCCCCTCGGAGTGGACGAAGTGCACCGGGCTGCCCGGGGGCAGCAGCGGGGCCTGGCGCCTCCAGGCGTCGACGAGCCGTTCATGGAGGGAATTCCACTGGTCGGCACCGGGGAAACGTTCCTCCATCCAGAACCACTGCGGGCTCGCCGCCTCGACCAGCGAGGTCGGTGTGTCGGCGTTGTACTCCAGCATCTTGGCCGGGCCCGTACCGTCGTAACGGAGGTCGAACCGGCCGTAGAGCGAGGGCAGTTCGGCGCGGCGCCGCCAGGACTCGGCGACGAGGGAGACGAGCCGGGGGTCGGTGAGGCCGAGATCGGCGAACCGCTCGTGCTCGACGATGTGGGCGGCCGCCGCCAGGCACATCGCGTGCAGCTCCTCGACGACCTCCTCCAAGGCCTCCACCTCGGGCAGCGTGAAGGAGTAGTACGCGCTCTCGTCCCAGTACGGGCGCAGGGAGTCGTCGGGGTAGCGGGTCAGGGGGTAGACGAGCCCCTGCTCCTCCACCGTCTGCTGCCACCCCGGCCGGGGTTCTGTCGTGTGCCGCCGCATGCCCGGTCCCGTCCGCTCAGCCGCCGCTGGAACCGGAGCAGCCGAAACCGCCGGTGTCCACGGCCTTCTTGTCGAAGCTGCCGCCGCTGACCCGGTTGTCGCTGACGCTGCCGCCGTAGTAGTACGAGCCGCGGGCCGTGGTGCCACTGCTGCCACTACCGCTGCCGCTGCTGCTCTCGCACTCGTAGCTCGGGAGCTTCTCCCGCGTCAGCGGGTCGACACACCGCCGGTCGGGCTCCGAACCGCAGGACGTGATCGTCGCCGCGAGCACCCCCATACCGCCGAGCACGACCGTGCTCGACCTCAGCCTGCGCATGAATCTGCCTCCCCATCCCGTGGTCGCGACCGCACAGTTTAGGCCTGTGGCCGAGCGGCCCCGCACTAGAGTCCATTCGTGGTCTTTGGGATGATCTGCGCTCTGGGTTCCTCGGTCTGCTTCGGCATGGCGTCGGTGTTGCAGGCACTCGGCGCTAGGGAGGCGACGCCCGGGACCGGCGCCGGCGTCGACGTGGCCCTGCAATTGCGGGTGATGCGGCAGTGGCGATATCTGGCCGGGCTCTCGCTGGACGGCATCGGCTTCGGCCTCCAGGTCGTCGCCCTGCTGACACTGCCGATCTACATGGTGGGGGCGGCACTCGCCGCAAGCCTGGCCGTCACAGCAGTGGCGGCCTCATGGCTGCTCAAGGTCCGGCTGCACCGGATGGAGTGGGCGGCGGTGGGCGTGGTGTGCGCGGGACTCGCGATGCTCGCCCTTGCCGCGGGCGACGAGGGCGAGCAGAGCTCGTCGGAAGCGCTGCGGTGGGCCATGCTCGCGGCGGCGTTCGCGGTTCTGGGGCTCGGCGCGGCCGCGGGGCGGCTGCCCGGCCGGCCGCGGGCGCTGGCCCTGGGGCTGTGCGCGGGGTTCGGCTTCGGGGTGGTGGAGGTGGCGGTCCGGCTGATCGACAGCTGGTCCCTCGCGAACCCCGCTGTGTACGCGCTTGTCCTCGGCGGCGGGACTGCGTACGTGCTGCTGACCTCCGCGCTCCAGCGGGGTTCGGTGACGACCGCGACGGCGGGCGCGGTCCTCGGCGAGACGATCGGCCCGGCGCTGGTGGGCGTGGTGTGGCTGGGCGACCGGACGCGCGAGGGACTGGCGTGGCTGGCGATCCTCGGCTTCACGGTGGCGGTGGCGGGGGCGCTGGTCCTGGCCCGGTTCGGGGAGGCACCGGTGCCGGAGGCCGCCCGCGCGGAGACACCGACGACTTGACGACGCGTACGCCTGGCACCGTGAGCTGAGCCGGCACACGGCGGACGCGCTCGTCACCCCGCCGGAACGACCTGCGTCGGGAGGGCGATGGGTTCCCGACATCGGGACGACCCTCGCCGGGACGACCTCCGCCGGAAGGCCGACATCCCGACGCCCTACGCCGGCAGAACCCTGCACAAGGCGGCGAGGGCGCCGGACCAGGCGCTGTCCGGCGGTGTCGCGTAGCCGACCACCAGGCCGTCGTGGGTCGGGGCCGCGTCCGGGTGGCGGAAGCGGTTGAGGCCGAGGACCGCGAGGCCCTGCCACGCGGCGGAGCGGAGGACCTCCTGCTCCTGGCCCGCCGGGAGTTCCAGGACCGCGTGGAGGCCGGCCGCGATGCCGCTCACCCGCGTCCGCGGCGAGTGCGCGGCCACCGCGGCCACCAGCTCGTCGCGCCGCCGCCGGTAGCGCAGCCTCATGGCCCGTACATGACGGTCGTACGCCCCCGAGCCGAGAAACTCCGCGAACGTCAGCTGGTCCAGCGCGCTGCCTGTCCAGTCCATGTGGCCCTTCGCCTCGACCACCTCGTCCACCAGGCTCTCCGGCACCACCATCCACCCCAACCGCAGCCCGGGCGCGAGGGACTTGCTGGCGGTGCCCAGGTAGACGACCCGCTCCGGGTCGAGGCCCTGGAGCGCGCCGACGGGCTGGCGGTCGTAGCGGAACTCCCCGTCGTAGTCGTCCTCCAGGACGAACCCGCCCGAGGACCGCGCCCAGTCGATCGCGGCCACCCGCCGGTCGGGGTGGAGGGCGCCGCCGAGCGGGAACTGGTGGGCGGCCGTCATCAGGACCGCGCCGACCCCCTTCATCCCGGCAAGCCCCTCGGTCCTCGTGCCGAGCTCGTCGTACGGCAGGGCAGGCAGCCGCAGCCCCGCCCGGGTGAGCAACGCCCAGTGCTCCTCGAGCCCGTACGACTCGACCGCCACCTCCCGCACCCTGCCCCTGCGCCCCGAGGACGTGGGGGGACCGCCGGCCCGCAGCACCTCCCCCATGAGCCGCAGCCCGTGCACGAACCCCGAGCAGAGCACGATCCGTTCCGGCCGCGCGTGGACGCCCCGCGCCCGCGCGAGGTACTCGGCCAGCACGGTGCGCAGTTCGATCCGGCCGCGCGGATCGCCGTAGCCGAAGGCCTCGTGCGGCGCGGCCGTCAGCGCCCGTCGGGAGGCCTTGAGCCACTCCGCGCGCGGGAACGAGGCCAGGTCGGGCATGCCCGGCTTGAGGTCGTACGTCGGCCGGGCCCGGGCCCTCCTGGCCGCCGGGGTCGCGGGCCGCCCGCCCGAACCGGTCGCGGGGCGGCGTGGCACCGACCGCTGGGCGACCCTCGTCCCTGAGCCCTGCCGGGCGGTCAGCCAGCCCTCGGCGACCAGCTCGGCGTACGCGTCGGCGACGGTGTTGCGGGCGATCCCCAGGTCCGCGGCGAGGGAACGGGAGGACGGCAGCCGTACGCCCGCCTCCAGGCGCCCGCTGCGCACCGCCTCCCGCAGCGCGTCCATCAGCCCCGTACGCAGTCCCGGTCCGTGCAGGTCGAGGTGGAGGTCGGACCCAAAAGTGGCCCACTCTTCTGCCATACGAATGGACCATACTCCTGTGCCACCGCCCTCGTACGGTGAGAGGCATGACGACGACAACGACGCAGGAAAACGCCAAGGCCGAGTACGCCCACGAGCACGCGCCCCGCCTCAACTTCGGCGCGGAGGTCCCCGAGTTCTACCGGGCGATGCTCCGGCTCGAACAGGCCGCGGCGAAGGACATCGACTCGACCCTCTTCCACCTGATCAAGATCAGGGCGTCGCAGATCAACCACTGCGCGTTCTGCATCGACATGCACACGAAGGACGCCCTCGCGGAGGGCGAGTCGGTGGAGCGGATCGTCCAGCTCTCGGCCTGGGAGGAGTCGCGGCACTTCTACACCGAGCGCGAGCTCGCGGCGCTCGCGCTGACCGAGGCCGTCACCGTCCTCACCGACGGCTTCGTCCCCGACGAGGTGTACGCGGTGGCCGCGGCCCACTTCGACGCGACGGAACTCGCCCGGGTCATCAGCGCCATCACCGTCATCAACGCGTGGAACCGGATCGCCCTCTCGACCCGCATGGTCGCCGGCCACTACACCCCCGGCCAGTACAAGAAGTGAGCGCGACCGCGCACAGAACGACGCACCGCCCCCGGCCTCTGCGGCCGGGGGCGGTGCGTCGTTCAGTGTGTGCGGCGGTCTCAGATGAGGCCGAGCTCGCGAACGGCGTCGCGCTCCTCCGCCAGCTCGCGCACCGAGGCGTCGATGCGGGCGCGGGAGAACTCGTTGATGTCCAGGCCCTGGACGATCTCGTACTTGCCGTCCTTGCAGGTGACGGGGAACGAGGAGATCAGGCCCTCGTCGACACCGTAGGAGCCGTCCGACGGGATGCCCATGGAGGTCCAGTCGCCCTCGGCGGTGCCGTTGACCCAGGTGTGGACGTGGTCGATGGCGGCGTTGGCGGCGGAGGCGGCCGAGGACGCGCCACGGGCCTCGATGATCGCGGCGCCGCGCTTGGCGACGGTCGGGATGAAGGTGTCGGACAGCCACGCCTCGTCGCTGACGACCTCGGCGGCGTTCTTGCCGGCGATCTCCGCGTGGAAGATGTCCGGGTACTGGGTCGCCGAGTGGTTGCCCCAGATGGTGAGGCGCTTGATGTCCTCGACCGACGCGCCGGTCTTGGCCGCCAGCTGCGAGAGCGCGCGGTTGTGGTCCAGGCGGGTCATCGCGGTGAAGCGCTCGGCCGGTACGTCCGGGGCGGCGGCCTGGGCGATCAGGGCGTTGGTGTTGGCCGGGTTGCCGACGACGAGGACCTTGATGTCGTCCGCGGCGTGGTCGTTGATGGCCTTGCCCTGCGGCTTGAAGATGCCGCCGTTGGCGGCGAGCAGGTCACCGCGCTCCATGCCCTTGGTGCGCGGGCGGGCACCGACGAGCAGCGCCACGTTCGCACCCTCGAAGCCCTGGTTCGGGTCGTCGAAGATGTCGATGCCCTTGAGCAGCGGGAAGGCGCAGTCGTCGAGCTCCATGGCGGTGCCCTCGGCGGCCTTGACGCCCTGCGGGATCTCGAGGAGGCGCAGCTTGACCGGCACGTCCGCGCCGAGCAGGTGGCCGGAGGCGATGCGGAACAGCAGCGCGTAGCCGATCTGGCCGGCCGCGCCGGTCACGGTGACATTCACGGGAGTGCGGGTCATGGCGATCTCCGTAAGACAGCTGGCGGTGGGGGTCCCTGCCCCTGATGCTGGACACCCCCTCTTGATCGACGATCGATCGGTCGACCCGATGTCTCGACGTGAAGAGATATCCAGCGGTCAGGCTATCCGACCCGGGACCGGTCGAACCCCCACCCCCTTGTGGTCCGGCTCACTGCCACCCGACCGGGGTCAGCGGCCACCGGTGCATGTCCGCGCGCCGTCCGTGGGCGTCGCGCAGGCGGTCGCCTCCGTTCCGTCCGTCACGGCGACCATCGGGCTGTACGCGTCCGGGTCCGCGCCCACGGTCACGTCCTGGCTGCTCACGGCGCCGGTGACGCGCAGGATGTCGCCGGGTGACGCGCCGGTGATCCGCGCCCAGGCGGCGCCGCAGGTGCTGCTGAAGCGCACCTCCAGCTGCCCGGCGACGCCGATCGGGGTACGGGAGACGGTGGTGGCGAGCGTGCCTCCGCAGCCCATGACTTCGGGGTCCTGGCCCGTGCAGCCGGCGCCCGAGCATTTCACCCCCGCGGGGAGGGGCGTCGCGCTCTGCCCGGAGCCGGGGGACGTGGTGGGCGTGCGGGTGACCGCCTCGCCCCTGCCGTCGGTGGCGCCGTCGCCGCCGCTGCCGCCGAGGTCGGCGAGAAGGACGGCGGCGGTGACGACGAGCAGGGCGCCGAGGATCCCGGTGAGGAGCAGGAGGGCGCGAAGAGCGGCGGGGCGGCGGGGCGGTACGGGGGCGCGGGCGGGGGCAGGGGGCGAGGTCGGCCGCCGGGTGGGGGTGGATCCGGTACCGGTACCGGTACCGGTACCGGCTCCGGCTCCGGCTCCGGCTCCGGGGCTTCCGGTGGTGCTGTGGCTGCTGCTGACGCTGGTCTCCGTCGAGGCGTTCGCACCGGGAGGGACGTCGGCCGCGTCGGCGACCTCGGCCGCGTCCCTGGGGCCCTGCCCGGAGCCCTTCGAGGCGCGCTCGGCCTGCTCCCACTCCGCCGTGAGCCGTACGGGATCGGTGCCGGTCACCTCGGCGAGCGCGAGGACGGCGCCCCTGGGCGCGAGGACGCGGCCTTCGAGATACCGCTCCCAGGAGGCCCTGCTGTAGCCGGTGCGGTCGGCGACGGCGGCGACGCTCAGTCCGCTGCGGTCGACGAGGCGTCGTAACCGGCCCGCGAACTCGCGCACGCGCGGGTCGAGTTCGTCAGGCAGCGCCTGCCAACGAGGCATGTGCGGTTCCCCCTCGCCTCCTCGCGATCCCCGGAGGGATCCTCCTGCTCAGGATGGCAGCTTCCGGAGGCACGTGGGAGTGACGGAGTGGCGGAATGGTCACTTCCGTGCCACAACGCACGGACGGCCCTTGAACCATCGTTGGCACGTACATGACCCTCATGAGGACGGCGCCCGTCCTCCCTCGGGGGAGGGGACGGGCGCCGGTCCCTAAGTGATCGTCAGATGGAGGATGTCCTCCAGGAACGGGATCTTCAGCCAGGGATCCGGCTGCACCATGAGCGCGAGCAGCACGATGAGCCCGCCCATGACCCCGTACGTGACCATGTCGGTGAACCGCGACCGTACGGCGAGCATGCCGACCGACGGCAGCGCGCGCCGCAGCCCCGCGCCGACGAGCAGCGCGACGCCGACGAGCATCGTCCCGACCCGGAACGACTGCGGGAAGAGATCGGTCCCGACGATCAGCAGCCCGAGCACGGCGAGCCCGAGCACGGTCAGCAGCGGCCACTGGCGCGCGGGGGCCGAAGCGTCCCCGGCGGCGGCCCGCCCGCCCCCTTCGGGGCGCGCGGTGTCGGTCGTGAGCGACGGGGGCCGCCGCTTACGCACGGGCGCGGCGGCGGCACCGGCACCGGCCGCCGAGTCCGTACGAGACTCCGTACGGGAGTCGGAACCGGATTCCGTACGGCTGTCGGAGTCGGCCGCCGTACCGGCGTCCGTACCCGCCTCCGTACCGTCGACGCCCTCGGCGCCCTCGACGCCCTCGGCGCCCTCGGCGCCCTCGGCGTCCGAGGACCCGCCCGGAGCACCCTCCGCGCCGGAGCCCGCGCCGGAGCCGCTGCCGGAGCCCGCGCCAGGCGGCGCGACCCCCTCGGCACCCTCGGCACCGTCGGCGCCCTCGGCGCCCGGTGTGTCGCCCCCCACCACCCGCGACGTCATCGTCAGAGGGCCGCGGCCGCGCGCTCGGCGGCCTCGACGACGTTGACGAGCAGCTGCGCGCGGGTCATCGGGCCCACGCCGCCGGGGTTCGGGGAGATCCAGCCCGCGACCTCGGTCACCCCCGGGTGCACGTCACCGACGATCTTGCCCTCGCCGTCGCGCGAGACGCCGACGTCCAGGACGGCCGCCCCCGCCTTCACGTCCTCCGGCTTGATCAGGTGCGGCACGCCCGCCGCCGCGACGATGATGTCCGCCCGCCGCAGGTGCGAGGACAGGTCGCGCGTGCCCGTGTGGCACTGCGTCACCGTCGCGTTCTCCGAGCGCCGCGTGAGCAGCAGCGGCATCGGGCGGCCGATCGTGACACCGCGCCCGACGACCACGACCTCCGCGCCGTTGATCTCCACGCCGTGGCCGCGCAACAGGGTGATGATGCCGTTCGGGGTGCACGGCAGCGGCGCCGGCTCGTTCAGTACGAGTCGGCCCAGGTTCGTCGGGTGCAGACCGTCGGCGTCCTTGGCCGGGTCCATCAGCTCCAGGACGCGGTTCTCGTCGATCCCCTTGGGCAGCGGGAGCTGCACGATGTACCCGGTGCAGGCGGGGTCCTCGTTGAGCTCCCGTACGACCGCCTCGATCTCCTCCTGCGTGGCGGTCGCGGGCAGTTCGCGCTGGATCGAGGCGATGCCGACCTGCGCGCAGTCGCGGTGCTTGCCCGCGACGTACTTCTGACTGCCCGGGTCGTCGCCGACCAGGATCGTGCCGAGGCCGGGCGTGACGCCCTGCTCCTTCAGGGCCGCCACGCGGACGGCCAGTTCGGTCTTGATCGCGGCTGCGGTGGCCTTGCCATCGAGAATCTGGGCGCTCATGGGCCCATCCTCCCGGATGACCCCTCGCTAGTTCCAATTCGCCTCCGCTTCGGCTCCGCGCGGACGGCGCGGAGGCGGAAGGAAGGGTTCGGGGAAAGTTGCACTCGCACAACGCCCTGCGTACCGACTGGACAAAAAGTCGACGGTGCGACGACGATAACGGCGAAGTGCCGCGGGCAGTGCCGGGGGGCGAACCGCTCATATTGTGAAAGTTCCTCCGCGCGGGCCGCGTCGTCCCCGCAAGACCAACGGAGGAATCCCGCGATGAGCTTCGGCGAACCGAACAACCCCTACGGCCAGCCGCAGGGTCAGCAGCCGGGCTACGGCTACCCCCAGCAGCAGGGCCAGCAGCCCGGCTACGGCTACCCGCAGGCTCCCCCGATCCAGCAGCCGTACGGCGCGGGTGGCTACCCGGGTGCCGTCATGGAGATGCCGGGCGGCGTGAAGTCGGCCCGCGTGATCCTGTGGATCCTGAGCAGCCTCAACGTGATCGGCGCGCTCGCGGTCATCGCCATCTCGTTCACGCTCGAGAGCGAGCTGTCGAAGTCCGGCGCCACGTCGGCCGAGGCCGACGCGTTCGCCGACCTGGGCCAGGGCCTGCTGATCGGCGTCGGCATCTTCTCGGCGATCGTCGGCGCCCTGGGCATGGTGCTCGCGGCCAAGTTCAAGTCGGGCGGCAGCGGCGTTCGCGTCTGCACCATCGTCTACGGCTCGTTCATGGTGCTGTTCAGCATCTTCTCGCTGCCCGCGGGCGTCATCAGCCTCGTGCTCGGCATCCTGATCATCGTCTTCGTGGCGAAGGCGGACGGCGCGGCCTGGTTCAACCGGCAGAAGCAGCAGTACTGATCGACTGCACGCGTCACGCCGAAGGGCCCGGTTCCGTTCTCGGAACCGGGCCCTTCGGCATGCGCGCCTTCATGCGCCCCTTCGGCATGCGCGCCTTCGATCAGCTCCGCTTGAGCACCACGAACTGCCCGGCCCGCGCCGATACCTCGTACCGCGCCTCCGGGTGCAGCTGGGACGCCAGCTGCACCGGGTCCGTCACCGGCTGGGACCAGCCCGAGGAGATGTCGAGGGCGAGGTAGTCCGGGCTGACGCCCTTCGCCCCGCCCACCCAGTAGACCGTGCGGTCGGCCGTGAGGTGCGCCATGAGCGGCACGTTCGTCTCGACGCTGGCCCCCGTGGGCACCGCGTCGACCGCCTGCCGGGCCTCCAGCGTCCGGGCGTCCGTACGGTACGTCTCCGAGCGCAGCAGCTCCCGCAGCGGCAGGTCGAGGGCGAGGACGATCGCGACGGCCGTGACGACCGGGACGACGACCTTTCCGTACGCCACGAGCCAGGCGCGCGGCGAGGTGCGGACGGCGCGGACCGCGTCGACCAGGGCGAGGAAGACGATCGGCATCAGGATGGCGCTGTAGTGCCAGATCATCCCCCAGTGGTTCGGGTCCTGGGAGAGGAAGCGCCAGCCGAGCGTCGGCAGCACGAGCAGCATCAGCGGGGAGCGCAGCGCCAGGAAGCCGGTGATGCCGACGAGGAAGAAGACCATCTCCCACTTCACGTCGGATCCGAGCGAGCCGAGCAGCACCTGTACGAAGGAGACGTCGGCGCCCTCGTTCGACTTCTCGATCTTGGCCCAGTAGTCGTACTGGCCGACCCGGCTCGCCGCCGGGATCAGGACCAGGACCGTGAGGGCGAAGAACGCGGTGCCGAAGGCGGCCAGGGCCGCGCCGAGCCGCTTCTGGCCCTTCAGGAAGAGGACGGCGCCGACCATGGCGACGGTGAGCCCCATGTCCTCCTTGACCAGGACCAGGGGCGCGGACCAGACGGCGGCGGCGGTCCAGCGCCCGAGGAGCAGGGCGCGGCAGGTCAGGGCGAGCAGCGGGACGGCGAAGGCGATCTCGTGGAAGTCGGACTTGACCGCTTCCTGGAGGCCCCAGGACAGGCCGTAGGCGACGGTGAGCCCGAGGCCGGCGGCGCGGCTGCCGAGCACCTGGTGGGCGGTGCGGCCGACGACGACGGCGGAGGCGGCGAAGAGCGCGGCCTGCGCGAAGAGGAGGGCGAGCGGGGAGGACCAGATCCAGTACAGGGGTGCGAGGAGCGCCGTCACGGGACTGAAGTGGTCCCCGAGTATCAAAAAGCCGGGGCCCTTGATGTCGACGATCGGGGCCCGGAACTCGGCGTAGGCGCGGACGGACTGGTTGAAGATCCCGAGGTCCCACGAGGGCGTGCGGAAGTGCGCGTACTGGACCCAGGAGTAGAGGAAGTAGAGCGCGCAGAGCACGCCCGCCACCAGGGCGTACGGGCGCAGCGGCGCCTCGGCGAGGTCACCGCGGACAGGCCCGGACCGCTCCGTCTCGGGGGCGGTGGCCTGGGCCGGCACCCCCTTCTTCAGACCGTTCTGTACATCCAACACCGCGCCCCCACCTAGAGCCGCCGACAAAAGAGCAACCCATTAGACCAGAGCGACGTTCTGCTTTCGTTTATCGCGCCTCCCTAGCCTGGCCGCCGCGCAGTACCTCGGGGAAAGGAAGCGCCATGTACAGCATCATCGTGGTGCCCGCACCGACAGCACCTCCCGGACAGCAGGTCAGGCTGGCCCCCGGCGAGCGGCTCCACTTCGGGCGCACGCGCGCGTGCCCGGCCGGGGCCCGGCGCCATCTGGAGCTCCCGCACGCCGGGGTGTCCCGTACGGCGGGTGAGATCGCGGCGACGGGCAGCTACTGGTCGCTGAGCAACTTCAGCCGCTCCTCGACGTACGTCGTGGAGAACCCGGAGGGTGCGGGAGAACACATCAAGGTGGCGCCGGGTCGGGTGGACGCGCCGGTGCCGTTCGAATTCTCGCGGGTCGTGCTGCCCGCGGGCGGTGAACTGCTCGATTTCAGCGTGTGGGCGCCGCGCCACGACTACGTCGAACACGCGCCGGCCGTCGAGGACGGCGAGCCGACCGCGCTCGCCTTCCCGCTCGACCGCTCGAAGCGGTACTTCCTCGTCCTCGCGGCGCTCTGCGAGGAACGGCTCCGGGGCGCCCCGCACGCGCCGCTGCCGACGGTCGAGCAGATCGTGGACCGGCTGCGCCCCCGCTGGCCAGCCGTGAACCGGGCCTCCGTGCAGTGGAACATCGACTACCTGGCGGTGAAGCTACGGCTCAAGCCCGGCCCCGACACGGCCGACACGGGCCCCCGGCTCAACGGCAAGAAGGAGTCCCTGGTCTCGCTCGCCCTCCGCTTCGACCTCGTCAGGGAGGACGACCTCGCGACCCTGGCGACGGCGACACCGGCGCCCGCCCGATGAGCCCGACGGGCCCGCTGACCGTTCCGGAGGGGTACCGGATCGGCGACTGGACGGTCGGACGGACGCTGGGGTCCGGGGCGTTCGCGAGCGTGTACGCGGCCCGCCGCACCGACCTGAAGGGCAGGGCGGACCTGCCGGGCCTACCCGAGAGAGCGGCGCTGCCGGATCTACCCGAGAGAGCGGCGCTCAAGTTCCTCCCGACCGGCACCCACACCCCGCGCCAGCTGCGCCACCTCCGCGAGCTGGCCGAGCGCGAGGTGGAGCTGCTGCGCCGGCTGCGTTCGCCGCGTCTGATCCGGCTGTACGAGACGCTGACGGTCGACGACCCGGACCACCCGGAGCTGGACGGCGCCACCGTCCTCGTACTGGAGGAGGCGGAGCGCCCCCTCCAGGCGCTGCTGTCCGGGACCACGCCACCCGCCGCCGGTCCCCTGCTGCTCGTCCAGGTCTGCGAGGGCCTGCGCCAGCTGCACGAGGCGGGCTGGGTGCACGGGGACCTCAAGCCGGGGAACGTGCTGCTGATGAAGGACGGGGGCGTACGGCTCGGGGACTTCAGCACGGCGAGCGAGCTGGAGGGCACGCACGCGTACGCCCCCGGTTTCGCCACGCCCGACTACACGCCGCCGGAGCTGCTCTGGTCGGACGTCGGCGACCGGGGCATGCGGATCCGCCCGAGCTCCGACATCTGGGCCTTCGGCGTCCTCGTCCACCTGGTCCTCACGGGCGCCTCCCCGCTCCCCGGCGGCACCCCGACCGCCCGCCGCGACGCGGCCCTGCGCTACGCGCGCGGTGAGGAGGAGCTGCGCCTCTCCCCCGCGCTCCCGGAGCCCTGGCGGGAGATCGTCGCGGACTGTCTGAGCCGTACGCACGAGGAGCGCGCCGCCCACGACGCGACATCCCTGCTCCCCCGCGTACGCGAGGCGGCGGCGGGCCGTCTGCCGCGCGGCGGGCGCACCGGACGACGGGGCCCGCTGGTCGCGGCGGCGGGCGCGCTCGCCCTGGCCGTCACGGCCCTCGGGGTGGCGTTCCTGCCCGACGGTGACCCGCCGTCGACCGCGCGGCCCGGTCCGACGACGGTGAGCTCCGCCCGTACGACGCAGCCGACCACCCAGCGGGCCACGGGATACGAGCGCTGCGCGCCGCGCTCGGTGTGCTTCTTCTCTGCGGCGAACGGCGGTGGCGAGGTGTGCGCGTGGGAGGGCGACGACACCGACTGGTTCGACGGCAGGACCGACTGCTCCTGGGCGGACACCGCCCGCCCCCGCTCGATCTTCAACAACGGCGGCCCCGACCCGGACGGCTACGAATACGTCACCTACTTCGCGCAGCCGGGCCTGCGGGAGCGGCTCGGCTGCGTCGAGCGGGGCCGGCGCGTCGACCTGCCACCGGGCTCGCCCGTCCTGTCCCACACCTGGGCCAAGACCTGCGCCGTCTGATGCGACCGCCCAGGAAACCGCCCAGGAAACGCCCCAGGGGCCCGCCGGTCGATACCGGCGGACCCCTGGGCCATGTTCGTTCCGACGGACCGTCAGTGGAAGAAGTGGCGCGTGCCCGTGAGGTACATCGTCACGCCGGCGTTCTTCGCGGCCTCGATGACCTGCTCGTCACGGACCGAGCCGCCCGGCTGCACGACCGCCTTGATGCCCGCCGCCGTGAGGATCTCCAGGCCGTCAGGGAACGGGAAGAAGGCGTCCGAGGCCGCGTACGCGCCACGCGCCCGCTCCTCGCCCGCACGCTCGACCGCGAGCTTCGCGGAGTCGACGCGGTTGACCTGGCCCATGCCGACGCCGACCGAGGCGCCGCCCTTCGCGAGCAGGATCGCGTTGGACTTCACCGCGCGGCAGGCCTTCCACGCGAAGGCGAGCTCGGCCAGCTCCTCCGCCGACAGCGCGTCACCCGTGGCGAGCGTCCAGTTCGCCGGGTCGTCGCCCTCCGCCTGGAAGAGGTCGAGGTGCTGGACGACCGCGCCACCGGAGATGGGCTTGATGTCGTCGATCATCGCGGCCGGGTAGCCGTCGACCTTCAGGACGCGGATGTTCTTCTTCCGCGCCAGGATCTCGACCGCGCCCTCCTCGAAGTCCGGAGCCGCGATGACCTCGGTGAAGATCTCCGCGACCTGCTCGGCCATCGCGACGGACACCGGACGGTTCACGGCGATGACGCCGCCGAACGCCGACAGCGGGTCGCAGGCGTGCGCCTTGCGGTGCGCCTCCGCGACGTCCTCGCCGAGCGCGATGCCGCACGGGTTGGCGTGCTTGATGATCGCGACACAGGGCTCGTCGTGGTCGAAGGCCGCGCGCCGGGCCGCCTCGGTGTCCACGTAGTTGTTGAAGGACATCTCCTTGCCGTGCAGCTGCTCGGCGTTGGCGAGTCCACCGCGCAGACCGTCGGTGTAGAGCGCGGCGCTCTGGTGCGGGTTCTCGCCGTACCGCAGGGAGGACTTGCGCTCCCAGGTCTTGCCGAGGAACTCCGGCAGCTCCGCGTCCTCGTCGGCCGCGTAGCTGTCGGTGAACCAGGAGGCGACCGCCACGTCGTACGCGGCGGTGTGCTGGAAGGCCTCGGCCGCGAGGCGCTTGCGCGCGGTCAGGTCGAAGCCGCCGCCCTGCGCCGCCGCGAGGACGTCGGCGTACCGCTCCGGGCTGGTGACGACCGCCACGGACGGGTGGTTCTTGGCCGCGGCGCGGACCATCGACGGGCCGCCGATGTCGATCTGCTCGACGCACTCGTCCGGGGTGGCGCCGGAGGCCACGGTCTCCTTGAACGGGTACAGGTTGACGATCACCAGGTCGAAGGGCTCGACGCCCAGCTCGGCGAGCTGGTTGCGGTGGTCCTCCAGACGCAGGTCGGCGAGGATTCCGGCGTGCACGCGCGGGTGCAGGGTCTTCACCCGGCCGTCCAGGCACTCGGGGAAGCCGGTGAGCTCCTCGACCTTGGTGACCGGGACGCCGGCCGCGGCGATCTTCGAGGCGGTGGAGCCGGTGGAGACGAGGGCGACACCCGCCTCGTGCAGGCCGCGGGCCAGCTCCTCAAGGCCGGTCTTGTCGTAGACGCTGACGAGTGCGCGGCGGATGGGGCGCTTCGTACCTTCGGCGGTCACGGGATTGTTACCTTTCGTCCCTCAATGCGGTAGCCGTGCCGGGCCAGACGCCCCACGACCTCGACGAGCAGCGAGCGCTCGACTTCCTTGATGCGCTCATGGAGAGCGGCTTCATCGTCCTCGTCCCGGACCTCGACCACGCCCTGGGCGATGATCGGGCCGGTGTCGACGCCGTCGTCGACGAAGTGGACGGTGCATCCGGTGACCTTCGCGCCGTACGCGAGTGCGTCCCGCACTCCATGGGCACCGGGAAAACTGGGCAGCAGCGCCGGGTGGGTGTTGACGACCCGACCGCCGAAGCGGGCGAGGAACTCCTTGCCGACGATCTTCATGAAGCCGGCCGAGACGACGAGGTCGGGCTCGTACGCGGCGGTGGCCTCGGTCAGGGCGCGGTCCCACTCCTCGCGGGTCGCGTGGTCCTTCACCTTGCACACGAAGGTGGGCAGCCCGGCACGCTCGGCCCGCTCAAGACCGGCGATGTTGTCGCGGTCGGCGCCGACGGCGACGATCTGGGCGCCGTATCCCTCGGGGCCCTCGGGGTCGGCGGCGATCGCGTCGAGCAGGGCCTGGAGGTTGGTGCCGGAGCCGGAGACCAGGACGACGAGGCGGGCGGCGGCCACAGGGTCACTCTTTCCGTGGTGTTTGTACGGTCGCACGAACGAATCGTGCCTCTGGATACGGGGAACCCTACGAAGGGCCCGACCGTCAGCAACGATACCGGCACACGGGAAGGCCCCCACGGGACGGGGGCGTGGCCGGGGGGTAGCGTCGGGTTCACGACAGTCGAGCCCGTAACCGAGCCCGTAGTTGAACCTGTGGCCGAACCCGTGGTTCGGCCGGTAGTTGAGACGGCAGTTGAGACAGCAGTTGCGACGACAGAGGGAAGACGTTCAGCAGATGCCGGAACGCCAGTCCACGGACGACAACAATCCGTTCGCGCCGCCGCCCGAGGGGCAGCCGGACCAGCCGTGGCAGCCGCGGCGGCCGGAGGGCTCGGACGACGACGCGTCGTCCGGGCCGTCCGGACCCGCCGACGGCTCCGGCCGCTCCGGCGGCCGCTGGAGCAGCCGCCAGCCGGGCCGCTCCTCCGACGGTTTCGGCCGCCGCCCGGAGCGCCCCTCCGGTCCCGACGGGCAGGGCCAGGGGCCGGGACCCAAGTGGGACCCCACGGACCCGATGCAGCGGCGGGCGCGGTACTCGCTGCTCGCGGGCATGTGGGCCTTCTTCTTCGCCCTCTTCGAGATCCAGGAGCTGGCGCTGCTCCTGGGCGCCCTGGGTCTGTACTGGGCGATCAGCGCACTCCGTGCCAAGCCGAAGGCGCAGACTCCGGCGCAGGGGCAGGGGCAGGGCCAGGCGCCCAGCCAGGTCCCGGGGCAGCTCCAGGGGCAGGGATGGGGCCCTGGCCAGGCGCAGGGGTCGGGCCCGTCGGCCGCGCAGCCGCCCGCCCGGACGGGGTCCAACCTGGCCGCCCGTACGCAGCGCACGGCTGCGGTGAGCGGTCTGATCGCGGCGGCGCTCTCGCTGCTGATCGTCGCGGGCAGCTTCACCATCCAGCTCGTCTACCGCGACTTCTACACCTGCGCGGATGACGCCCTGACCAAGTCCGGCCAGCTGGCCTGCAACGAGCTGCTGCCGGAGCCCCTGCGGGACATCTTCGGCGTACGGGAATAGCGGGAGTAGCGGGAGTTACGGAGGCGGGCGCAGGACGCCCGGGGCCCGACGCTCGCCTACGCGTCGTCGCCGGGCTCCGGGGACGGCGGCAGCGGGAGCGGGAGCGGGGGCGGGGGCGGTAGGGACGGTTCCCAGGCCGCCGGGAGGAAGTCGTACGACTCGAAGGCGGCCTCGTCGTACGCGACCTCTTCCTGGTCTTCGCTCCCGTCCCCGTCCACGTCCGTGTCCGCGCCGCCGGGGAGCGGTACGGGGTCGGGAGCCCGTACCGGAACCTGGGCGGGGGTGTGGGCGTGGGCCTCGGCCTGAGGCGTCGCCGTCGGCTCGGGCACCGGCTTCGTGCCGCGCAGGCCCCAGGCCCGTACGCCCAGCGCCACCGGCACCCCCACCGCCGCGCACCACAGCACCGCCGCCGCCCCGGTCTGCCACCACACCGGGCCGAACACCGAGAGCCGCCCCGAGCCCAGGGGCCCTCCGGCGGCCCCCGCGAGGAGGGCCGTCGCCGCCCCGCACACCCAGGCGCCGATCAGGGCGGTCAGCGCCGCCTCCTTGCCCGTCCAGGCCCGCGCCGACCGGCCCACGCCCACGCCGAGGATCACGGCCGCCACGAGCGGGACCGTCGCGGTGGCCCAGTGCGCCCAGCCGCCCGGGCCCTCGCCGGGCAGCGCCGCCAGGAGCGGGAAAGGCGGTGCGGCCGTGGTGCCGGTGAGGCCCAGCGGGGTGGCCGAGGCGCCCGTACCGATCGCGAAGCCGGGCCCGAGGCCGTACGAGGCCCCCCACACCGCGGCGTTCGGCACCAGCGCGGCGGCCAGGAGCAGGACCGACACGCGCCCCGACCACTCCCCCGCGAGCCCCGCGAACGACTCCTGCGCCGCGCCCGCGTGCCAGACCAGCGAGGCCCCGAACACGGCCGCCCCGCCGGCGAGCAGGGCCACGAGCGCCGGCGCCACCGAACGCAGGGCCACGGCCGCATGTTCCTGTCGCGGGAGCGGCCGTCTTGCCGCCGTCCACGCGCCGAGACCGGCGGAGGCGGCCACCGTCGCGGGCAGCCACAGACCGGCGGTCAGCAGGTCGGCCGGGAGCGGACCGCTCGCCGTGTAGAGCACGACACCGGCCGCGACCAGCAGATACCCGCCGCACACGGCCGCCGTCGCGGCCGCCGCGCCGGTGCCACCGCCCACGGAGAGCCCCGCCCGGGCCGTCGACTCCTCGACGTACGGCTCCAGGGTGTCCCGCGCGGTCCTGTGCACGAGCCAGACCGGCAGCGCCATGAGCAGCAGCGGGGCGACACCGAGCGGCGCGTGCCCGCCCATGAGGGTCTCCGTTCGGATCAGGTCCACCCCGTGGGCGAGCAGCCACAGCCCCGCGGCCGTGTGCAGCGCCTCGCCGGGACCGCTGTCGGGGTACGGCGAGCTGATCCACGCCGCCGTCACCAGGACCGCCAGCGCCCCGAGCCCGAGCCCCGCCGCGACCCCACCGCGCACGAACGCGGTCGCCAGGGCCGCGGACCGGCCGCCCTGGACCAGTGGTTCGGCCTGCAACGAGGGGGTGTGCTCGGTCAGATGGGTCACGCGCCCATGCTGCCAACGACACGCGCTTTTCTCGCGTAACAGGCAAAACGCCGTTGTGTCGCTCAAGATACGTTTATGTACTTTTCCGCCCGGAGCTGCCTTGCGGGAGGTCGTCGGCGATGAACCGGAGCATGCCCTCCCCCAAGGAGCGGCGCAGACTGCGCGAGGCCAAGGGACTGAGCGAGGACCAGGTCGCCGAGGCCATGGGCGTCACGCGGGCCACCGTCCGGTCGTGGGAGACCGGCCGCACCACACCACGCGGGCGCAAGCAGGAGGCGTACGCGAAGCTGATCGGCGCGTACGAGGACGAGGGCGCCCCCGCCCCTACGCCGCCCGCGCCCGCCACCACGCCCTCCCCGCCCTCCGAGCCGCCCTCCGCGAACACTCGCCCGAGGTCCGCGACCAAGCGCGCGGCGAAGCCGCCGAAGGCCCCCGCGGCGGCCGCCCTGGGCCTCGGATCCGGCTCCGGAGCCGGCTCGAGTTCCGGTTCCGGCGCAGGTCGGAAGGGACCGCGCGCCGTCCGTGCGGGCGCCCCGGCCGCCCAGCAGCCCCTGGAGAAGCTGAAACCGGTGGAGGCCGCGCCCGCGCCCGCCCCGAAGCGGCCGTCCCAGAAGCCCGCCCCGGCAGCGCCCCCGGTCTCCGCCGAGCCTCGGGCCACCGCAGAACCCTCGGCCCTCGCCGAGCCCCCGGTCTCGGCAGACGCCCTGGTCTCCGCAGAGCCCCCGGCCCCCGCGGAGCCGGCCGAGCACTCGCTCACCCCGGAAGAGGCCTTCGACGCCCTCTACGCGCACGCCGCGCCCGGTCTCGTCCACCAGACGTACCTGCTCACCGGTCGCCGCCGACTCTCCCGGGAGTCCGTCGAGCACGCCTTCCACCACGCCTGGCAGCACTGGCCCGAGGTCGCGGTCGACCGGGACCCGGTGGGCTGGGTGCGGGCGGCGGCGTACGAGTACGCGCTCTCCCCCTGGCACCGGCTGCGCCGCACCCACAAGCACCCGGACGCCCCGCCGACCGAGGCCGGGCGGCGGAACCTGCTCGCGGCGCTGCTCGAACTGCCCCCGCCGTACCGCCGGACCATCCTGCTCTACGACGGGCTCGGCCTCGACCTGCCCGACACGGCGGCCGAGACGGAGGCGAGCACCCCCGCCGCCGCCAACCGCCTGCTGCACGCCCGTACCGTCATCGGGGAGCGCGTCCCCGAGCTGGCCGACCCCGACGCCCTCCACCGGCGGCTCGGCGCGCTGGTCGCGGAGGCCCCGACGGCGACGCTCGCGGAGGCCCGGACGGTACGGACGGGCAGCGAGCGGCGCGCGCGGATGTGGACGCGCGCGGTGCTCGGGGCGACGGCGGCGCTCATCGCGGTGACGGCCTTCACGGTCGCGACCGCGCCGACGCAGTACCTACCGGTGAACCACCCCGGCGAGACGGTCAACGGCGTGCCGGTGCGCGGTGGCTCGCAGAAGCTGACCCCGCAGGACGTGGAGCTGCGCGACACCCTCCGCTCCCAGCCCCACCCCGGCCCGGAACGGCTGATCCCCGACCCGCACTGACCCGCGGGCGTACGCGAGTGGGCCCCGCCCCCGCCCGGTTTCCCGGGAGGGGCGGGGCCCACCTGTGCGGTTCGGACGCTGCTTCAGCCCGCGAGGATCGCGCGCGCCAGCTTGGCCGTCTCGGTCGGCGTCTTGCCGACCTTGACGCCGGCGGCCTCGAGGGCCTCCTTCTTCGCCTGGGCGGTGCCGGAGGAGCCGGAGACGATGGCGCCGGCGTGGCCCATGGTCTTGCCCTCGGGCGCGGTGAAGCCCGCGACGTAGCCGACGACCGGCTTGGTGACGTTCTTCGCGATGAAGTCCGCCGCACGCTCCTCGGCGTCGCCGCCGATCTCGCCGATCATGACGATCAGGTCGGTGTCGGGGTCGGCCTCGAACGCCGCGAGGGCGTCGATGTGCGTGGTGCCGATGACCGGGTCGCCACCGATGCCGACGGCGGACGAGAAGCCGATGTCACGGAGCTCGTACATCATCTGGTACGTCAGCGTGCCGGACTTCGAGACCAGGCCGATGCGGCCCGGCTTCGTGATGTCGCCCGGGATGATGCCGGCGTTGGACTGGCCCGGGGTGATGAGACCGGGGCAGTTCGGGCCGATGATGCGGGTCTTGTTGCCCTTCGACTGCGCGTACGCCCAGAAGGCGGCGGAGTCGTGGACGGCGATGCCCTCGGTGATGACGACGGCGAGCGGGATCTCGGCGTCGATCGCCTCGACCACGGCGGCCTTGGCGAAGGCCGGCGGGACGAAGAGGACGGAGACGTTGGCGCCCGTCTTCTCCATCGCCTCGGCGACGGAGCCGAAGACCGGGACCTCGGTGCCGTCGAAGTCGACGGACGTGCCGGCCTTGCGCGGGTTGACGCCACCGACGATGTTGGTGCCGTCACCCAGCATGAGCTTGGTGTGCTTCATGCCCGTGGCACCGGTCATGCCCTGGACGATGACCTTGCTGTCCTTGGTCAGGAAGATAGCCATGGTGTTCTGACCTCGTCCCTTACTTCGCAGCCGCGAGCTCGGCGGCCTTGTCGGCCGCGCCGTCCATGGTGTCCACACGCTGCACGAGCGGGTGGTTCGCGTCCGACAGGATCTTGCGACCCAGCTCCGCGTTGTTGCCGTCGAGGCGCACGACCAGCGGCTTGGTGACCTCTTCGCCCTTGGAGGCGAGGAGCTCCAGCGCCTGGACGATGCCGTTGGCGACCTCGTCACAGGCGGTGATGCCACCGAAGACGTTGACGAACACGGACTTGACGTCCGGGTCGCCCAGGATGATCTCCAGGCCGTTCGCCATGACCTCGGCGGAGGCGCCGCCACCGATGTCGAGGAAGTTGGCCGGCTTCACGCCGCCGTGGTTCTCACCGGCGTACGCGACGACGTCCAGGGTCGACATGACCAGCCCTGCACCGTTGCCGATGATGCCGACCTCGCCGTCCAGCTTGACGTAGTTGAGGCCCTTGGCCTTGGCAGCAGCCTCGAGCGGGTTGGCTGCGGCCTTGTCCTCGAGCGCCTCGTGCTCCGGCTGACGGAAGTCGGCGTTCTCGTCGAGAGACACCTTGCCGTCCAGGGCCAGGATGCGGCCGTCCTTGGTCTTCACCAGCGGGTTGACCTCGACGAGGAGCGCGTCCTCGGCGACGAAGGTCTTCCACAGGGTCACCATCGCCTCGGCGACACCCTCGGCCACGTCGGCCGGGAACTTCGCCAGGGCCACGATCTCGCGGGCCTTCTCGATGCTCACGCCTTCGACGGCGTTGACCGGGACCTTCGCGAGGGCCTCGGGGGTCTTCTCCGCGACCTCCTCGATGTCCATGCCGCCCTGCACCGACGCCATCGCGAGGAAGGTGCGGTTGGTGCGGTCGAGGAGGTACGAGACGTAGTACTCCGCCTCGATCTCCGGGGACAGCTCGGCGATCATCACCTTGTGGACCGTGTGGCCCTTGATGTCCATCCCGAGGATGTCGGTCGCGCGGGCGACGGCCTCGTCCGCGTCGGCCGCCAGCTTCACGCCGCCGGCCTTGCCGCGGCCGCCGACCTTCACCTGGGCCTTGACGACGGACTTGCCGCCGAGGCGCTCGGTCGCGGCGCGCGCGGCCTCAGGCGTGTCGATGACTTCACCGGCCAGCACCGGTACTCCGTGCTTGGCGAAGAGGTCCCTCGCCTGGTACTCGAACAGGTCCACGCGCGTCCGTCCCTTTTCTGATGATCGCGGTTCGTTGTCTGCGTGGGCGTGCCGCGGAGGGCAACGTGACTGCGCTGTCACAAGGGAGGCGTACACGGTGTCCGTGGACGCGGCATGTCCGTCCCGCAGGTTATCCCCGCAGGACGTTGGTCCCTAAATCGCAGGTCACACCGGAGCGGTGATACGGGTCACAGACCGTAGGGGTGCGGGGGCGGCCCGTGGGGGCGCGGGCCGGTGACCTCGACGCTCTCGGCACAGGTGGGAACTGGGCTCCGGCTGCCTCACGACCCGCCCGGCCCTGAAGTGAGGGACCGGACGGCCGTGCTGTGATATGGGCCTCAGTCCGCCCGGGCGCGTCCACCCGGGTGGTGCCGCGGCTACGGATTCCTGACCCACGGGGCTACGGATTCCGCACTCCCCCGGCCGTGTCCGGCACGGGCAGGGGGCGCTTCTCGATCGCCGCCGCCATCACCTCGGGGAAGAGGTCGGGGGTGCAGGCGAAGGCCGGCGCGCCGAGGGCGGCGAGGGCCGCGGCGTGCTCGCGGTCGTAGGCGGGGGCGCCCTCGTCGGAGAGTGCCAGCAGGGCGACGAACTGCACCCCGGACGCCTTCATCGCGGCGACCCGCTTCAGCATCTCGTCGCGTATGCCCCCTTCGTAGAGGTCGCTGATGAGGACGACGACGGTGTCGGCCGGGCGGGTGATCCGGGACTGGCAGTACGCGAGGGCGCGGTTGATGTCGGTGCCGCCGCCGAGCTGCGTACCGAAGAGGACGTCGACCGGGTCGTCGAGCTGGTCGGTCAGGTCGACGACGGCCGTGTCGAAGACGACGAGCCGGGTCGCGATCGCCCGCATGGAGGCGAGGACGGCGCCGAACACGGAGGCGTAGACGACGGAGGCGGCCATGGAGCCGGACTGGTCGATGCAGAGGACGACGTCCTTCTTGACCGACTGGGCGGCGCGGCCGTAGCCGATGAGGCGCTCGGGGACGACCGTGCGGTACTCGGGCAGGTAGTTCTTGAGGTTGGCGCGGATCGTGCGGTTCCAGTCGATGTCCCGGTGGCGCGGGCGGCTGATCCGGGCGGAGCGGTCGAGCGCGCCGGTGAGGGTGGCCCGGGTGCGGGTGGCGAGGCGCTTCTCCAGGTCGTCGACGACCTTGCGGACGACCGCGCGGGCCGTCTCCTTGGTCGTCTCGGGCATGGCCTTGTTGAGGGAGAGGAGCGTGCCGACGAGATGGACGTCGGCCTCGACGGCCTCCAGCATCTCGGGCTCCAGGAGCAGGGTGGAGAGCCCGAGGCGGTCGATGGCGTCGCGCTGCATGACCTGGACGACGGAGCTGGGGAAGTACGTCCTGATGTCGCCGAGCCAGCGGGCGACGGAGGGCGCGGAGGCGCCGAGCCCGGCGGACCGGTCGCGTGCGGTGCGGTGGTCGGCGCGGCCGTCGCCCCGTGCGTCGCCCCGTCCGTAGAGCGCGGTCAGGGCTCCGTCCATGGCGGCGTCCGTGCCGGCGAGGGAGCAGCCGGTGCCGTCGGCCTCGCCGCCGCCGAGCACCATGCGCCAGCGCCGCAGCCGTTCGTCGTGCCCGGCTCCGCCCGGGGCGGTGCTGTCGGTCGTCACGCTCATCGGTCCGCCCCCACGAGGTCGATCTCTCCCAGAATCAGTTCGAGCACCGGCAGGACGCCGTCGGCCCGCTCCTCGTCGAGCGCGGTACCGAAGCCGGGTGCGACGGCGTCCGTACGGCTCGCGGCGGAGGCGGCCGGACCGCGGGCGACCAGCTCGCCCAGGGTGCGGCGCACACCCGGTTCGTACGCGGAGAACGTGCGGCGCAGCAGCGGCAGGACGTCGGTGAACGCGTCGGCCGTGACGCCGGTCAGCCAGGCGTCGACGAGGGCGAGCAGCCGTTCGTCGTGGACGAGGAGCATGCCTCCGCCGGAGGCGCCGCCGACGAAGCCCTCGATCCAGGCGGCGGCGTCGGCGGGCGGGGTGCCGGGCGAGAGGGCGAGGCCCATGAGCCGCGCGGCCTCCTCCTCGACGAGCCGGCCCTCGTCGAGGAGGAGTCGGGCGGCCCGGCCCCGGATGGTGCCCGGCACGGTGTCACGGGCGGCGAGCCCGCGCAGGACACCGGTCCACCGCTCGGTCGTCCCCGTGGCGTCGGGGAGCAGGGGGAGCGCGCCGTGGACGGCGTCGAGGTGGCCGCGCATCTCGGCGGCGGCGTCGGTGTCGAGGCCGGTGCAGGCCGGGGGCAGGCCGACGCAGATCCGCTCGGCGAGCCCGGCCGCGACCTCGCCGAGCGCGGTGGTGTCGGTGGCGCGGACGTCTCCGTAGCGCAGCGAGCGGGCGAGCGCGGGAAGGGCCTGGGCGAGGTGGGCCACGTCGGTGTCGAGCGCGGCACGGTCGGCGAGGGCGGTCATGACGACGGGGAGGGCGGCGCCGAGTCCGGCGAGCAGGCACTGCTCGGCGAGCGCGGTGACGTCGGCGAGCGCGGTCGCCTCCTGGGCACGGGCCTCGGCCTTGGCGACGGCGGCTGAGCCGACGGTGGTGCCCCAGACTCCGGCCTCGGCGACCCGGACGTGCAGTTCGGGCTGCCAGCGCAACCGCCAGGTCTCGCGGAAGGTGCCGGTGCTGCCGCGACCGGCGACGGGCGCGCCCCACTCGACGGCGAGCAGCCGCAGCCGGTGGAGGAGGCGGCTGCGGGCGGCGTCGTTCTCCTTGCGCAGGTCGAGTTCGAGCTCCCGCTCCTGCGCCTCCGGCTTGAGGCGCAGGCTGCGCTGGAGCTTGGCGAGGTCGCGCTGGAGGGGTACGGCGGGGGCGTCTTCGGGGACCTCGCCGAGGACGTCTCCGACGACGAGGCGGTCGCGCACGAGGTCCAGCGGGACGTCGGAGCCGTCGCACATCACGGCGCGTACGGCGTCGGTGGTCTCGACGAGCCCGGCGAGCGGTCGGCCGCGCATCGCAGCGAGGGTCTCCGCGAGGCGGACGGCCTCGATGACATGGGCGGAGGAGACGAACGTGTCCTCGTCCCTGAGGAGCCCCGCGACCTTCGTCATCCAGCGCTCGATCGGGCGGTCCTGGGTGGCGAAGAGGTGTCCGTACCAGCCGGGGGCGTCGATACCGGCGCCGTAGCCGGAGCGGCGGGCGAGGCGGCGGTGGGTCCAGGGCACCCACGTCATCTCGGTCTTCACCTTGGGCAGGCCCTTGAGCAGGGCGCGGTCGGCGGTGGCGGTCGTCGCACGGGTCAGCGCGGGGACGTGCCAGGCGCCGCAGACGACGGCGACGCCGTTGTCACCGAACTCCTTGCGTGCGGCGCGCAGTTGGAGCCGCATGTACGCCTCGCGGACGAGGTCGCGGGCGTGGCCGCCGTGGCCGTACGTCTCGCGCAGGGCGCCCATGGCCTCGGCGAGCGCCTCGAACGGGGCGACGGGGTCGGCGGCGCCCCGCAGTTCGACCGCGTCCTCCCACCAGCGCTCGGGGTCGTCGTACCCGGCGGCACGGGCGAGCTCGGCGATCGGGTCGATGCGCAGGCCCTGGTCGGCCTCGTCCTCCTCGCCGTCGCCCCAGGTGGGGTCGGTGGCGGCGAGGGTGTGGGTGGCGGGGAGGTCGATGAACCGGACGGCGGAGCCGTGGGCGAGGGCCCAGCGGATCGCCACCCACTCGGGCGAGAACTCGGCGAAGGGCCAGAACGCGGCGCGCCCCGGGTCGTCCACGGCGTGCCCGAGCAGCGCGACCGGCGGCCGCATCCCGTCGTCCCCGGCGAGCGCCAGGATCCCGTCGGCCTCGGGCGGCCCCTCGACCAGCACCACGGCCGGCCGCCGCACCTCCAACGCCCCGAGCACGGCCCGCGCGGACCCGGGCCCGTGATGCCGCACCCCGAGAAACAGGGGTCCTCGGGCCGGCGGCGTAGTGGGGGCCGGGGCTGCGGTCGGGGCCGGCGTCGCGGTCGGGGCCGGCGTCGCGGTCGGGGCCTGCGCCGCCGGGGGCGTCGAAGGGTCCGGGCGCGTCGAAGGCTCCGGGCGGGTCGAACGGGTCGTCATGCGCTCACCTCGCGGCAAGCGCGGTAGAAGTCCTTCCAGCCGTCTCTCTCCCGGACGACCGTCTCCAGGTACTCCTGCCAGATGACACGGTCCGCCGCCGGGTCGCGGACGACCGCGCCGAGGATGCCGGCGGCGACGTCGGCGGGGCGCAGGACGCCGTCGCCGAAGTGGGCGGAGAGCGCCAGGCCGCCCGTGACGACGGAGATCGCCTCGGCCGTGGACAGCGTCCCCGAAGGGGACTTGAGCTTGGTACGGCCGTCCGCCGTCACCCCGTCCCGCAGCTCGCGGAAGACGGTGACCACCCGTCGGATCTCCTCCACGCCCTCCGGAACAGCCGGCAGGTCCAGCGAGCGGCCGATCTGGTCGACGCGGCGCGCGACGATGTCGACCTCCGCCTCAGGCGTCGCGGGCAGCGGCAGCACGACCGTGTTGAAGCGGCGGCGCAGCGCGCTGGAGAGGTCGTTGACCCCCCGGTCGCGGTCGTTGGCGGTCGCGATCAGGTTGAAGCCCCGTACCGCCTGGACCTCCTGCCCGAGCTCCGGAATCGGCAGGGTCTTCTCCGACAGGATCGTGATCAGCGTGTCCTGCACGTCGGCGGGGATGCGGGTGAGCTCCTCGACGCGGGCGGTCAGCCCCTCGGACATGGCGCGCATGACGGGGCTGGGCACGAGCGCGTCCCGGCTGGGGCCGTGGGCGAGCAGCTTGGCGTAGTTCCAGCCGTACCGGATCGCCTCCTCCGGTGTCCCGGCCGTGCCCTGCACGAGCAGCGTCGAGTCGCCGCTGACGGCGGCGGCGAGGTGCTCGGACACCCAGGTCTTGGCGGTGCCGGGCACGCCGAGCAGCAGCAGCGCCCGGTCGGTGGCGAGTGTGGTGACGGCGACCTCGACGATCCGTCGCGGTCCGACGTACTTCGGTGTGACCACCGTGCCGTCGGGGAGCGTCCCGCCGAGGAGGTAGGTGGCGACGGCCCACGGCGACAGCTGCCAGCGGGCGGGCCGCGGCCGGTCGTCGGCGGCGGCGAGCGCCTTGAGTTCGTCCGCGAAGGCGTGTTCGGCGTGCGGCCGCAGGGCCTCGGAGCCGAGGTCCTGGCCGCTCGGCTCGGCCGGGGCGGGCAGTGCGGTGGCGTCCGCCCCGGTGCCGGTTCCGGCACCGGGTACGGCGCTCGCGATGGTTTCGGACACGGTCATGGATCCCCCTCCAGATCGTTCGACCTGATGTGGGATCCACCGTGCACCATGCCACTGACATTCGGCCGTAGCCGCAGGTCAGCGAGGTAACTCCGGTGGTGCGTAGGGGTGTCAGCCGGCGATCGGGGAGACCGCGACGCACCCTCCGGCCATCGCCTCCTGGCCCTTGGCCTCCTTGATGACCTTGCCCTCGTGGATGACCTTGCAGGTGAGGTCGGCCGGGTCGAGCGCCATCGGCATGACGGCCGGCGGCATGATCCCCTTCAGCGTCACCGTCTTCTTCCACGGCGTGGTCGGCTTCGCCTCCGTCTCCAGCTTCGGGTCCATGGCCGAGCCGCTGCCGCCGTGGAACTGGATCGACTCGATGCCCTTGCCGGTGACCTCGTACGTGACCTCGTAGGTCTCGTTCACGGCCTTGTCGGCCTGGTCGGCGGCCTTGTCCGCGACCTCGGAGCAGGCGCTGAGGCCGAAGGCCAGGCCGGTGACGGCGAGCGCCGCGACGGCGGTGCGGATGGTGCGCTTCATGGTGGGTCCCCCCGTGAGTCGGTGTCGGCCACGGCAGACAATCGTAAAGAGCAGGCAAAGTCAAATGTCTTCCGCGGCAGATCGCCGGCCTGGAAAGAGCAGGTCAGATCCGTTGTCAGTGGCGCCCCCTACCGTCGAGGACATGGATACACAGGGGGTGCGCTGGACGGCGGATCAGGTGCTGGCACTGGCTCCTGACGACGCCTCGCGCAAGGCGGGAAGCAAGCTCGGCACGGCCGGGCCCTGGTCCGGCACGGGCTCGGGCGGCGAGGGGGCCGTCTGGGGTCTGTGCCGGGGCAGCGGCAGCAAGCCGTACCGGACGGTGGTCGACACCACGGGCCCGGCGTATGCGTGCAGTTGCCCGAGCCGGAAGTTCCCGTGCAAGCACGCGCTGGGGCTGCTGCTGCTCCGGGCCGGGGACACGGAGGCCTTCCCCGCGGGCGCCGACGTGCCCGACTGGGCGGAGACGTGGCTGGCGGGCAGACGTGAGCGCGCCGCCGCCGCACGCACGCGCGGCACGGAGGGGACGGGACCGGCGGCCACCGCCGATCCCGAGGCCGCACGGCGCAGGGCGGAGCGGCGCTCGGCCCGGATCACCTCGGGCGCCGAGGAGTTGGAGCAGCGCCTGGCCGACCTGCTGCGCGGGGGCCTGGCCTCGGCGGAAGGGGCCGGGTACGGCCTGTGGGAGGAGACGGCTGCCCGCATGGTCGACGCCCAGGCGCCGGGACTCGCGGGCCGGGTCAGGGAGTTGGGCGCGATACCGGGCTCGGGGCCCGGCTGGCCGGTCCGGCTCCTGGAGGAGTGCGCGCTGACGCATCTCCTCGACCGGGCCTGGCTCTCCGTCGACCGCCTCCCGGGCCCGCTCGCCGCGACCGTACGGACCCGGGTGGGCCTGACCGCGCCCGCCGATGGCCCCTCGGTGCGGGACCGGTGGCTGGTCCTCGCCCAGTACGACACGGGGGACGGCAAGTTGACGACCCGCCGCATCTGGCTGCACGGCCGGGACACCGGGCGCACGGCGCTGCTCCTCTCCTTCGGGGCGGTCGGCCGCGCGCCTCAAGTGGCCCTGCCGGTGGGTGTGGTCGTCGACGCCGCGCTCACCCTCCACGCGGGCGCGGGGGCGCTCCGCGCGGAGCTGGGTGAGCAGTTCGCCGCCCCGTCCCCGCTCGAAGCCCCGCCCAGGGGCGGCACGGTCGGCGACGCGCTCACGGCCTACGGCCTCGCCCTGCGGGAGGACCCCTGGCTGGACTCCTGGCCGGTGACGCTCTCCGACGTCGTACCGATACCGACGGAGCAGGGCTGGCAGCTCGCCGACGCGTCACCGGGGCCGGGCGCCGCCCCTGGCGAGGCGGTGCCGCTGAGCGGTGCCGCGCTCGGGCGGCCCGGCCTGTGGCGGCTCGTCGCGCTCTCGGGCGGCGGCCCTGTGACCGTCTTCGGGGAGTGCGGGCACCGGGGGTTCACCCCGCTCGCCGCCTGGTCGGCCGACGCCCCGGGCGAGACGGTCCCGCTCCACTGACCTCGATCGGCACGACGGCCTGGAGGCCTCCATGGACGCCTGGGAAGAACTCGTCACTTCGGCGCTGCTCGGCACGGACCGCCGCCCGCCGACGCTGCCCGCGCTCACCGACGCGGGGGCCGGCGGCGCTCCCGTCGCCCTGCTCGACGCCGCCGCGCTGCACACCGTACGGAGAAGGGCGGGCCTGCGGCCCGGGCCCGCGGCCCCGGCACCCGAGCCCGCACCGGACGACCACCGCAGACCACTGCCGGAGGCCGCCCGCCACCGGCTCGGCCGGCTCCTGGCGGGTCGGGCCGCCCCCGCGCCGTCCGGGGGGCGGCGCGGGGCCGCACCCGACCTCGCCGAGCTGCTCCCCCAGTGGCTCGCCGCCGCCAACGAACACGGCTACCGGGCACCGGCGTCCGCGCTGCCCGCCCTGCTCGACGCCGCCCGCGCCCGTACGGACCTGCGGCCCCAGGCGCTCGCCCTCGCCGGGCCGCGCGGCCTGTGGCTGGCCCGGCTCAACCCGGACTGGAAGTTCGCCCTGCGCGGCGCGGGAAGCGGCGCCGCGCTGCCCGACGCCCGGGACGGCGAGGCGGTCAAGGTCCTGTGGGACGAGGGCCTGTTCGCCGAGCGGGTCGCTCTGCTGGCCGCCGTACGGACCGAGGATCCGGCGGCCGCGCTGGCCCTGCTGCGTTCGACCTGGGCGGCGGAGCGCGCCGAGGACCGGCTGATGTTCCTGGATTCGCTGCGGGCCGGACTCTCCGGCGCGGACGAGGAGTTCCTGGAGGAGGCCCTGTCCGACCGCAGCCGCAACGTCCGCTCGACCGCCGCCGAACTGCTCTCCGCCCTGCCCGGATCGGCGCTCGCCGGCCGCATGGCGGACCGGGCGACGTCCTGTGTGTCCCTGGACCGTACGGAGGGGGCCGCGACGATCGTGGTCGAGGCGCCGCACGAGTGCGACGCCGGGATGCAAAGGGACGGGGTCGTCGCCACCCCGCCGACGGGCCGGGGCGAGCGGTCCTGGTGGCTGGGCAGGCTCGTCGACTCGGCGCCGCTGTCGTGCTGGCCCGCGCGGTTCGGGGGGCGCTCGCCCGAGGAGATCGTGGCGCTTCCGGTCGCGGACGAGTGGGCGGGCGAGCTGCACGCGGCGTGGTGCCGTGCGGCGGTCCGCCAGCGGGACGCCGACTGGTCACGGGCGCTCCTCGGCTCCCCGGCCACCCCACCGGCGACGGGCCCCGGCACGTCGTCCCTCGCGGAGCGGGCCCAGTTGCTGTCGACGCTCCCGGACGAGGAACGGGCCCTCTGGGTCGCCTCGTTCATCGCCGCACACGGCCTGTCGGAGGCCTTCCAACTCCTCGGCGTCTGCACGGTGCCCTGGTCGGCGCCGCTGGGCGGCGCGGTGATCGACGCCCTGGACATCGCCCGGGACGCGGGCAGCTACCCCTGGAGCTTCAGCGGCGTGATGGGCCTCGCTGAACGCTGCCTCTCCCCGGAAGCAGCCCCCCAACTGGAGTCCCTGACCGCCCTCACCACCGAACCGGAAGACGCCTCCCCAGGAGCCGGCGGCTACTGGTCGGAAGCCTTCCAACGCCTGGTCTCCACCCTCCGCCTACGCTCCCAGATGCAGACCGAACTCACACCCCCACCGAAACTCACACCCCCACCGAACTGATCCATCCCAGTCATCCATCCGGGACAGCACTCAGCGCTTCGACAGGGGAATGAAATGCCTGAAATCGACCGCGAATTCACGGTCAGGGGAGGTCAGATCATGCGGCTGCCCTTCGGCACCGTCGGGGGCGTGGGAGCGCTTGCGGCGCGGGCGGGGCAGCCTGCCCAGGTGAGGCTCTTCATCGATGCACCGGGCGGCGCGAGCGGGCCACGAACCCTGCCCCTGGGAGCCGAGTTCGCCCTGGCCAACGGCACCTGGACCGTCGCCGAGATCGACAGTGCGGGAAGGAGCGAGTGGTCCGTCCGTCTCCGGAGGACCGACTGACACCACCCAGCAGGGCGGCGGGGGCATCGTCGTGCCGCACCGAGGCCGGCCCGACGTTGCCGGACCCGGACCACCCGGGCCACGCTCCGCTCCCGCGGCCCGGTGGCGGGTTGCGACGCCCGCCGAGCGAAGGGCAGCCGGCCTGGGTCCGGGCGGAGTGGGGCCGCGTCGGCCGGCTACGCGGCGACGCGGACGTTGGCGTTGACCCAGTCGACGATGGATGTCGTCGTCGCGCCCGGTGTGAAGATCTCCGCCACGCCCTTCTCCTTCAGCGGCGCGATGTCCGCCTCCGGGATGATGCCGCCGCCGAAGACCTTGATGTCCTCCGCGTCGCGCTCCTTCAGCAGCTCCAGGACCTTCACGAACAGTGTGTTGTGCGCGCCCGAGAGGATCGACAGGCCGATCGCGTCGGCGTCCTCCTGGATCGCCGTGTCCACGATCTGCTCGGGCGTCTGGTGCAGCCCCGTGTAGATGACCTCCATGCCGGCGTCGCGCAGCGCCCGCGCGATCACCTTGGCCCCGCGATCGTGGCCGTCGAGACCCGGCTTGGCCACCACCACGCGGATCGGACCGGTCACACCCATCTCTGCCTCCACATGCGACCCCCGCGCTTCATTGCCGGGGAGGTGAACGAACGTTATCGCCAGCATCCCGCACCCCGCCGTTTCGCGGAGGACTCCGAGGGGGAAATCACACGTGGGACATGTTCGCTCTGCGCCGGACCCTCCCGGGCCCTCCTCCTGGGCCCACCAGCCGCAAAGGGTCGTGCGCACAGGGAGCCGCTACGGGGTAGCCGTACGTCCGGGCCGCAGCCGCCGGTCCGGACGTACGGCGCACCGCACTGCCGTTCGGCGCCCGCGTGCCGTTCGGGAGGTCGCCGATGGAGCTCACCAGGCTCACGAAGGTCACCACAGCGCTCAAGGCCAACGCCCTCGAGCTGGCGATCCTCACCGGCCACCTGCTCCTCTACCCCTCCGGGATGGTCGCCGAGCGCCCCGAGGCCGACACCCCCGGTGAGGACGGCGCCACTCCCAGGCCCGGGACCGGGCGGCCCGTTGTCCTCCTCCACGGCTTCGTCGACAACCGCTCCGTCTTCGTCCTGCTCCGCCGCTCCCTCGTCCGCCACGGCCGTCACCCCGTCGAGTCGTTCAACTACTCTCCGCTCACCTGCGACCTGCGCGCCGCCGCCCAGCTCCTCGGCCGCCACATCGAGGAGCTCTGCGCCCGCACCGGCCACCACGAGGTCGACGTCGTCGGACACAGCCTGGGCGGCCTCATCGCCCGTTATTACGTACAGCGCCTCGGCGGCGACGCGCGGGTGCGCACACTCGTCATGCTCGGCACCCCGCACGCCGGCACCACCGCCGCCCCCTGGGCCGGCGCCCACCCCCTCGTACGCCAGATGCGCCCCGGCTCGGACGTGCTCCAGGAGCTCGCAGAGCCCGCCCCCGGCTGCCGGACGCGCTGCGTCAGTTTCTGGAGCGATCTGGACCAGGTGATGGTCCCGGTGGAGACGGCGCGGCTCGACCACCCCGATCTACGGGTGCACAACGTCCGGGTCAGCGGCATCGGCCATCTCGCCCTGCCGGTGCACCCGACCGTGGCGGCGGGGATCCGCGAGGCGCTCGACGCCGACGACGCGGAAGCCGCCGAGCCCGGAGCCGCCTCCGTGGCGTGAGTCGCGAGCGAATCCACGACGTCTGACGACCCGCCAGAAGGGGTCTGTTCTTCGAACGTTCCTCGAACACAGAGCCAAAGCTCTTCCCCGAGGCCGCCGAAACACCGCCGATTGCCCGTTTCCTGTGGAACCAAAACCCTCGGAAGATTGTCGCTTGCGTATACCGCCGGGTACAGTCGCGCCACTGCTTTAACCCCGGGACACCCGCGTCGGGCCCGCCCCGGACTGGCCCTGCCGCCGAGGCGAGAGAGAAGTTGGTGAACGACCAGCACCCCCACGCCGGGTACGTCGGAGACGACGCCCACAGCACCGGCAGCTTCGCCACCGACCCGCTCTTCGGCGCCCTCCCGGGCGGTTACGACGCCGGTCACAGCGGCCAGTACGACAGCTCGCAGTGGAACGGCACGCAGCAGTGGGACACCACCGCGTACGCCACCACCGGGCAGTACGACACCACCCAGTACGACACCACCGGCCAGTGGGACGCCTCCGCCTGGAACGAGGCCCAGCAGACCGGTCAGTACGAGACCGCGCACTTCACCTCGTACGACACCACGGGCCAGTGGACGACCCCCGCCTTCGAGACGGGTACGTACGACGCCACCGCCTGGAACTACGCCGCGCCGCAGCAGGACGTCCTGGTCGCCGAGCCCGTCGTTCCGCAGCAGTACACCCCCGAGTACGAGTACATCCCTGAGCCGCAGGCCGAGCAGCCGCAGCCCGCCGCCTACGAGGAGAGCGCGTACGCGGAGACCTCGTACGCAGAGACGACCTACGAGGAGACCGCCTACGAGGGCGACTCCACGTACGAGCACGGCTACGAGCACGACTACACGTACGAGTACGACCACGAGGAACCGGCCGTCGAGACCCTCACGGAGTCTCCGGCCGCTCCCGAGCCGGCCACCGCGTCCGCCGCCACCGCCGGTCGCCCCGTGCGCCGCTCCTCCGGTGGCAGCCGAGGCCGGCGCCGTACGCCCGCCAAGCGCTCCGCCCTGCTGACCGTCGCCGTCCCGTCCGCCTGTGTCATGGGCGTCGCCGGGATCGCCGCCGCCTCGGTCGGCGGCCTGACGGACCCGGGCGCCGGCACGAAGGACGACACGAAGGCCCTCGCCGCCGCCGACCCCGCCTCGGTGCAGCCGGTCGCCGCCAACAACAAGCTGGACACCCAGCTCGCCGCGCTGAGCGCCGACGCCCGCGACTTCGGCGACCGCGCCAGCCGCACCCAGGAGCGCATCGACCTGAAGGCGCGCCAGGAGGCGGAGAAGAAGAAGCGCGAGGAGGAGGCGGCCCGCAAGGAGGCGCTGCGCCCCAAGTTCGCGCTGCCGGTGAAGCTGCACCAGCTCAGCGCGAGCTACGGCCAGGCGGGCGTCAACTGGATGTCCGTGCACACCGGCATCGACTTCCCCGTCCAGTACGGCACGAAGGTGATGGCCGCGACGGACGGCACCGTCCGCACCCAGTACAACTCCGCCTACGGCAACATGGCGATCGTGACCGCGCCCGACGGCACCGAGACCTGGTACTGCCACCTGAGCAGCACCAAGATCCGCTCGGGCAAGGTCCAGGCCGGCGACGTCATCGCGTACTCGGGCAACTCGGGCAACTCCACCGGTCCGCACCTCCACTTCGAGGTCCGCCCGGGCGGCGGCGCGGCGATCGACCCCGAGGCATGGCTGCGCAGCCACGGCCTCAACCCGACCGGCTGACGATTCCGGACCGACGTACGCGAGAGGGGCCCCGGCCGAAGCCGGGGCCCCTCTCCCGTGCGTACCGCTACAGCTTCTCGACCGGCGCGTACCGCAGGAGCAGCCGCTTGGGCTTCTCGTCGCCGAAGTCGATCGTCGCCTGCGCGTCGGCTCCCGCACCCGTCACCTGCATGACCGTGCCGAGGCCGAACTGGTCGTGCGTGACCCGGTCGCCGACCTGGAGGGCGATGACCGGCTTGTCGCTGGTCCGGCGGGTGGCGAAGCCCGAGGGGCCGGAGCGCGCGCGGGAGGAGGAGAGCGAGGAGGTGATCCCCGAGGTCGGCCCGGCGGGCTTGACCATGGGGCCGGTCCGCTTCCACTCCAGATACGTCGGCGGGATCTCCTCCAGGAAGCGGGACGCCGGGTTGTACGAAGGCTGGCCCCAGGCGCTGCGCATCGACGAACGCGTCAGATACAGCCGCTCGCGGGCGCGCGTGATGCCCACGTACGCGAGCCGCCGCTCCTCCTCCAGCTCCTTGGCCTGGCCGAGGGCCCGCATGTGCGGGAAGACGCCGTCCTCCATGCCGGTCAGGAACACGACGGGGAATTCGAGGCCCTTGGCGGTGTGCAGGGTCATCAGCGTGATGACGCCCGAACCTTCCTCGTCCTCGTCGGGGATCTGGTCGGAGTCGGCGACGAGCGCGACCTTCTCCAGGAACTCGGCCAGGGTGGCGGTACCCTCCCGCCCGCCAGGCTCCCCCCGCTCCTGCTCGAACTCCAGGGCCACGGCGGCCAGTTCCTGGAGGTTCTCGATGCGGGTCTCGTCCTGCGGGTCGGTGGACGCCTGCAGCTCGGCGAGGTACCCGGTCCGCTCCAGTACGGCTTCGAGAACGACCGCCGGGCCGGCGCCGGAGTCGACGACCGTACGGAGCTCCTCCATGAGGGTGTTGAAGCGCTTGACCGCGTTCGCGGAGCGGGCCGCCATGCCGTACGCCTCGTCGACCCGCTTCAGCGCCTGCGGGAAGGTGATCTTCTCCCGGAGGGAGAGGGCGTCGATCATCGCCTCGGCGCGGTCGCCGATGCCGCGCTTCGGCACGTTCAGAATGCGGCGCAGCGGGACGTTGTCCTCGGGGTTGGCGAGGACGCGCAGGTAGGCGAGGACGTCGCGGACCTCCTTGCGCTCGTAGAAGCGCACGCCGCCGACGACCTTGTAGGGCAGGCCGACGCGGATGAAGATCTCTTCGAAGACACGGGACTGGGCGTTGGTCCGGTAGAAGACGGCGACGTCGCCGGCCTTCGCGTCGCCGGCGTCCGTGAGCCGGTCGATCTCGTCGGCGACGAACTGGGCCTCGTCGTGCTCGGTGTCGGCGACGTAGCCGGTGATCTGCGCGCCCGCGCCCGCGTTCGTCCACAGGTTCTTGGGGCGGCGGGACTCGTTGCGCTCGATGACGGCGTTGGCGGCGGAGAGGATCGTCTGCGTGGAACGGTAGTTCTGCTCCAGGAGGATCGTCGTCGCATTCGGGTAGTCCTCCTCGAACTGGAGGATGTTGCGGATGGTCGCGCCGCGGAAGGCGTAGATCGACTGGTCCGCGTCACCGACGACGCACAGCTCGGCCGGGTCCAGGTCTTCGTAGCCCGTGCCGACCAGTTCCCGTACGAGGGTGTACTGCGCGTGGTTGGTGTCCTGGTACTCGTCGACGAGGACGTGGCGGAAGCGGCGGCGGTAGTGCTCGGCGACGTCCGGGAACGCCTGGAGCAGGTGGACCGTCGTCATGATGATGTCGTCGAAGTCCAGGGCGTTGGCCTCGCGCAGCCGCGCCTGGTACATCCGGTACGCCTCGGCGAGCGTCTTCTCGAAGCCGTCGACGGCCTGGTCGGCGAAGGTCTCCTCGTCGATCAGCTCGTTCTTCAGGTTCGAGACCTTGGCGTTGAAGGACTTCGGCGGGAACTTCTTCGGGTCGAGGTCCAGGTCGCGGCAGACCAGCGCCATCAGGCGCTTGGAGTCGGCGGCGTCGTAGATCGAGAAGGACGACGTGAAGCCGAGCCGCTTGCTCTCGCGGCGCAGGATGCGGACGCACGCGCTGTGGAAGGTCATGACCCACATGGCGTTGGCGCGCGGGCCGACGAGGTGCTCGACGCGCTCCTTCATCTCGCCGGCGGCCTTGTTGGTGAAGGTGATCGCCAGTATCTGGCCGGGGTGGACGTGCCGGGTCCCCAGGAGGTGGGCGATGCGGTGGGTGAGCACCCTGGTCTTGCCGGAGCCGGCGCCCGCGACGATGAGCAGCGGGGAGCCGGTGTGGACGACGGCGGCGCGCTGCTGTTCGTTCAGCCCGTCCAGGAGCGCGGCGGCGTCCACGACGGGGCGGGCCGCTCCGTCGCGGTAGTACGCGTCCCGGGGCGGAGGCGCGTCGAAGCGCCCGTCGAAGAGGTCGTGCGGGACCTCCTCCGCGGCCTGGGCGCCGTGCACGTGGTGGTGCTCGTCCTCGGGCGGGGGCGGGGGCTCCTCCGAGGAGTGGTTCTGGAGGCTCGCCAGGAAGCTGTCGTCAAAGAGGCTGCTCATCGCCTATCGAGTCTAGGCCGCCGCACTGACAGCCCGCCGCCACCTCCCGAAGTGACCGAAATCTTACGGAGGGTGACAGTCCGCTTCAGGTCACGAAAATGTATCGGGCATATCGCACATCGGCCTTCCCACCCGCACCACCGGTTGGCTAGCGTGCTCGCCCAGGCAGCCCGTCCCCTCCGGCGGCATAACGCGCCGAGCGGGCCGCTCACGCCGAACCCGGCCCTGCCTCGCGGCAGTTGACGCCGGTGGTCCCTCTCGGCGGCCACGGAAGGAGATGCCGGCCTTGGCGTCCCATCGCAAGCCGCGCACCACACGTCCGCACTCCCCCGCCGTCGGGGTCACGACGGCCGCCCTCGCCGGGGTCACCCTGCTGACCACGCAGAGCGCCCAGGCCGCGCCCGCCGCCCCGCCGAAGCCCACGGTGGAGGAGGTCCAGAAGAAGGTCGACGACCTCTACCGGCAGGCCGGCACGGCGACGCAGCAGTACAACCGGGCCAAGGAGTCCACGGACGAGCAGCGGCGCAAGGTCGACCGGCTGCTCGACGACGTGGCCAAGCGCACGGAGGAGATCAACGAGTCGCGGCGGGCGCTCGGCTCGTACGCGGCGGCGCAGTACCGGGCGGGGGCCGTCGGCCCGACCGCCGCGCTGATCTTCGCGGACAGCCCGCAGTCGTACTTCGACCAGACCCACCTCATGGACCGGCTCTCCGAGCGCCAGCGGAGCGCGGTGGCGGAGTACGAGGGCAAGCGCGTCGCGGCGGCGAAGCAGCGGGCTGAGGCGACGAAGAGCCTGGACACGCTGACCGAGTCGCAGGCGACGCTCCGCACCACCAAGCAGACCGTGCAGCGGAAGCTGGGCGAGGCGCGGACGCTGCTGTCCCGGCTGACGGCCGAGGAGAAGGAGCGGCTGGCGGAGCTGGAGCGCAAGCGGGAGGCGGAGGCGCGGCGGAAGGCGGAGGCACGGGCCAAGGCGGAGGCAGAGGCCAGGGCCGAGGCGGCGGAGGCCGAGCGGCGCAGGCAGGAGGAGGCCCGGCAGAACCAGCCGACCGAGCCGGCCCAGCCGCCGACGGACGGCGGATCGGGCACGGGCTCGGGCGGCTCGACGTACGCGGCGAAGGCGGAGAAGGCGCTGGCCTTCGCCCGGGCCCAGATCGGCAAGCCGTACGTGTGGGGCGCGACGGGCCCGAGCTCGTACGACTGCTCGGGCCTGACACAGGCCGCCTGGAAGGCCGCCGGCGTCGACCTCCCCCGCACCACCTGGGACCAGGTGGAGGTGGGGACCCGGGTCGCGACGGACGATCTCCTCCCCGGCGACCTCGTCTTCTTCTACGACGACATCAGCCACGTCGGCCTGTACATCGGCGGCGGGAAGATGATCCACGCGCCGAAGCCGGGCGCGAACGTGCGCGAGGAGTCGATCTACTACATGCCGATCTACGGCAGCGTGCGCCCGGCCTAGGGCGCCTGTCCGACCGTGGTCCGCCGGACAGGCCCTGGCGGCGAACGGTCGCGCTACAGCAGGTCGTATATCTGGAAGCCGTAGCCGATCTTGACCGGCGCCTTGTAGACGGCCTGGGCGTCGCCCGTGCCCGAGTACCGGAACAGGTCGCCGTTCGGCTTGCGCGCGATCAGGTCGGACCTGCCGTCGATGTCGAGGTCGCCCACGGACAGCAGCCGGTCGTAGGTGTTCCAGCCGCCGCCGATCCTCGTACGCGGCTCGAAGGGGGCCTTGTAGTCGCCGGTGCCCTTGTAGAGCCACAGGGTGCCGGAGGTGTCCCGGGCGACGATGTCGGCCTTGCCGTCACCGCTCAGGTCACCCTGGCCGGCGAGCTGGGTGTACTGCTCCCAGCCTCCGCCGATGCGGAAGCGCGCGGTCAGCGAGCCGTCGGGGTGGGCGAGGTACCCCCACAGGACGCCGGCCTTGTCGAGACCGATGAGGTCCGCCTCCGGGGCGCCGCCGAGCGTGCCCGGGGACAGGACCGTGGTGTAGATGTTCCAGCCGGTGCCGACCTGCTTCTTGTGGTACAGCCCGTCCCCCGCCTCGTCGATCCAGCCGTACCAGAGCGGTCCGTCCTTGTAGCGGGTCCAGGTGCCGTCGCTGTAGCCGTCCTTGTCGTTGTCGACCTGGATCGAGCTGGCGAAGTTCGAGTAGTCGAGCGGCAGGTGCTCCGGGGCATCGAAGGCGCCCTGGCGGTCCGCGAAGTACATGTACATCTCGTGGGTCTGCTTGTGGACGCCGTCCATGGAGAACGTGGGCGTCTCCACGGGAACGTCGGCGGTCCCGGCGGCGCGGGGCGCCTTGCTCGGGACGTCCTGGGCCCGCTGCTCGGCCGCGGCCGCCGAGGCGGCGGGGGCGCCCGGGTCGCCGGAGGCGAAGGCGGTACCGGCCGTGGTCGCGAGCGCGGCAGCGACGGCGGTGACGGCGAGCGCGCCACGAAGCGCACGCGAACGTCGAGCGATGGTCATGAAGTTCCCCCCTGGAACGGTGTGCGGCGGGTGTCGTGCGCCGTGTCGATGATCAGCTTCTCACCCGGGTCTGACAGCGATCAGGTCCAGAGCGTCGCGATGAAGATGTTCGCGATCGTCAGGCCGCCGACGGCGGCGAAGAGGCCCTTGTCGACAGTCTCGTCGTCCCGCTTCACGTACACGAGGGCGAGGATGACGACGAGGACGGCCATCTTGATGCCGACCTTCACGTTGTTGACCGTCTGGTCGTCCGCCTGGTTGAGGCCGACGAGCGCGATGCCGGTGATCAGCATCGTGAGCGCGCCGTGCAGCATGGCGGGGCTGAAGCGGGCCGTACCCGCGCCCATGGCCTTCATCTGGGTGAGGAATCCACCGAGCAGCGAGGCGATTCCGATGATGTGCAGGGCGACGAAGACATTGATGAGTACGTCCATGGGGCGGAGCCTAACCGGGGCATAGCACCCACGTTCGGCCGGGTCCACCTCCTCGGGCGCTTCGGTCACGCCCGCGCCGGAATGCGGCGTCCTCCCGTCGCGACGACCGGACCGGAACGGTCCCCAAGCGCCAACTGACGCCAATAGCGGTCAACTCCCCGCCGCCGCGTGACCGCCAGGTTTAGCGTCCTCCCCCAGGTGGCCGGCTACCCACCACCGCCGGTCCGCCCGGCGGCAGTCGGCCGCCCCCGCCGAGAAATCCGGCGATGGGCCGTCTCCCCTGTGCGGCCCATCGCCGGACCCGGTGGGCATCGACCCCCACAGGGAGAGGATGTGACCCGCCCTCGTGGCAGCGCACCGGAAGCCCAAGCACTCCCCCCTCGGTGGCCAGGCGGCACGGACCGCCGCCACGCTCGCCCTCGCCTCCGCGGCGACGGCGACCGTCTTCGAGGGCTCCGGGCACGCCGAGCCCCGGCTCACACCCGCCCAGGTCAAGGCGAAGGTGGACCGGCTCTACCAGGAGGCCGAGGTGGCCACCGAGAAGTACAACGGCGCGAAGGAGAAGGCGGACGCGGCGCGGAACGCGCTCGACCGGCTGAGGGACGAGTCGGCCCGCAGGACCGATCGCCTCAACACCGCGCGCAACGGGCTCGGTTCCATCGCCACCGCGCAGTACCGTTCCGGCGGCCTGGACCCCGCCGTACGACTCGCGCTCACCTCCGACCCGGAGCAGTACCTGGCGCGCGCCGCGATCGCCGAGAAGGCCGGGGAGCGGCAGGCGGCGGCGATCACTTCGGTACGGCGCGAGCTGACCGGGATCAGGCAGCTGCGGGCCGAGGCGGACGAGCGGCTGACCCAACTGCGGGGCCACGAGACCGATCTACGGGAGCAGAAGGCGGCCGTGCAGGCCAAGCTCACGGAGGCGCGCTCGCTCCTTGCCCGGCTGACCGCCGAGGAGCGGGCACGGTACGAGACGGCGGAGGCCGGCTCGGGACGGGGCGACTCCGGCGGCTCCGGGGCCGCCACAGGGACGACCGGGAACCGGGCCGACCGGAGTTCGGGCCTGCGCGGCCCGGTGACGGCGCCGAACAGCCGCGCCGCGCAGGCGATCTCCTTCGCCCGGGACCAGATCGGCAAGCCGTACGTGTGGGGCGCCACGGGACCGTCGGCGTACGACTGCTCGGGGCTGACGCAGGCCGCCTGGCGCTCGGCCGGGGTGGCGCTGCCCCGGACGACGTACACCCAGATCAACGCCGGCCAGCGGGTCTCCCGCTCCGCACTGGCCCCGGGCGACCTGGTGTTCTTCTACTCCGGAATCAGCCACGTCGGGCTGTACATCGGCGGCGGCCAGATGATCCACGCCCCCCGACCGGGCGCGCCGGTGCGGGTCGCACCGATCGACGAGATGCCTTTTGCGGGGGCGGCACGGGTGGGCTGACGCGGGCGGGCCGACCGGCGGGACGGCCGGACGACACGGCTGGAGCGTGGGTCGACCGCAGGGCTTGACCTTTGGATAGCGGAACTATCTACTATAGGTAGCGCTACTATCCATACCCCTGCGTGGAGAGGACCAGCCGTGCCCACCCTCCCCTGGACCGTTCCGAACCAGGCCCGCCCCGGCACCGAGGCCCAGGTCATGGCCTCCCGCTTCGAGGTGCGCACCCTGGCGGACGTCCCCAAGTTCTTCCTGAAGTCCCTCGCCGCCTGGCGGCAGGTGAAGTCCGCGCCCGGCGCGCTGGGCGCCTCGCTCATCGCCCAGCCGCTGAAGCGGACCTTCTACACCCTCTCGGCGTGGGAGGACCACGACGCCCTCCACGCCTACGCCCGCGCCGAACCGCACCGGTCGATCATGAACGGACTGCGCTCCACGATGCGCGACTCGACCTTCACCTTCTGGGAGGTGCCGGTGGAGCAGCTGCCGATCCGCTGGGACGAGGCCAAGCAACGGCTCGCGGCGGAGGAGGCGAAGAACCGGGGCTAGGTCGTGTCAGGAGGCGCCGTCAGACCAGGCGGCGGGCGGTCGCCCAGCGCGTCAGCTCGTGCCGGTTGGACAGCTGGAGCTTCCTCAGGACCGCCGAGACATGGGACTCGACCGTCTTCACCGAGATGTAGAGCTGCTTGGCGATCTCCTTGTACGCGTACCCACGGGCGATCAGCCGCAGCACCTCGCGCTCGCGCTGGGTCAATCGGTCCAGGTCCTCGTCCACCGGCGGCGCGTCGGTGGAGGCGAAGGCGTCCAGCACGAAACCGGCGAGGCGGGGCGAGAACACCGCGTCGCCCTCCTGGACGCGGAAGATCGAGTCGACCAGATCGGTGCCCGTGATCGTCTTCGTGACGTAGCCGCGGGCGCCGCCCCGGATCACCCCGATCACGTCCTCCGCGGCGTCCGAGACGGAGAGCGCCAGGAAGCGCACCGGGTCCTCGCTCGCCGACATCAGGCTCGTGCAGCGCCGCAGCACCTCCACCCCGCCGCCGCCCGGCAGGTGCACGTCGAGCAGGACGACCTCGGGGCGGGTCGCGGTGATCACCGTGACCGCCTGGTCGACATCGGCGGCCTCACCGACCACCTCGACGCCGGTGACGTCGGTCCGGCCGATCTCGGCCTGCACTCCCGTACGGAACATCCGGTGGTCGTCGACGAGGACGACCCGCACCCGACGCTCCGTGGTCGGTGCCGCCGTCGTCCCGGTCCCGGTCTCGTCGCTCATCCGTCCACCCTCTCCATCTCAAGCTCCACTTCGGTGCCCCCGCCCGGCACGGACCGCAGGCGGGCCGAACCGCCGTTGCGCTGCATCCGGCCGATGATCGATTCTCGTACGCCCATCCGGTCGTCGGGCACCGCGTCGAGGTCGAAGCCGGGGCCCCGGTCCCGCACGGAGACGAAGACCGTACGGCCCTCCACCTCCGCGTAGACCTGAACGGCCCCGCCCTCGCCACCGTACTTGGCCGCGTTGACCATGGCCTCGCGCGCGGCCTGCATCTGCGCGGCCAGTTTCTCGTCGAGCGGGCAGTCGCCCACGACCACGACCTCCAGAGGGACGCCGTGCTTGTCCTCGACCTCCGCGGCGGCCCGCTTGACCGCCTCCGCGAGGGTGTCGGGCTCCTCGCCCTCGTCCTTGCCGGTGCCCTCCGGCTTGTACAGCCAGTTCCGCAGCTCCCGCTCCTGTGCGCGGGCGAGCCGGCGCACCTCGCCCGGCTCGTCCGCGTTGCGCTGGATCAGCGTGAGCGTGTGCAGGACGGAGTCGTGGACATGGGCCGCGACCTCGGCGCGCTCCTGCGCGCGGATGCGCATGGTCCGCTCCTCGGAGAGGTCCTGCGACATCCGGACCAGCCACGGTCCCGCGAGCAGGGCTATGCCGGTGAGGACGGCTATCGCCGCGGTCAGCGCCGTGCCCAGCTGGGCCGCCGAGCCCCGGACCACCATGAAGACGGTCAGACCCATGCCGACGAGGGCGACGCCCGCGAAGCCGCGGGCGAGCTGCAGGGTGCGCCGACGGCGACCGGCCTCGGTCCAGCTGGCCCGGCGGGCGTTGTCCGCCTGCCGCCAGACGAGGACCACGCCGACGCCGATGAGGAGGGTGGGCCAGACGTAGCGGTCCGTCCGATTGCCCCAGTCGATGTTCCCCGCGAAGATCGCGGCGCCGATGGCGAGCGCGATCAGCGCGAAGACCTGGCCCCGGTCGGGCTTACGCAACCGGCGGCGACCGTCCGGAGTGGTCTCGAAGACCGGGCGGGGCGCGCTGCGGCCGCCGACGCCGAGCGGGACGACGATCCAGAACACCGCGTACAGCAGGGCGCCGAGGCCGTCCGCGAGGAGAAGGCCCACGAACAGCGCGCGGACCCAGACCACGGGCAGTCCGAGATGCCCCGCGAGGCCGCGCGCGACACCGCCGAGCCACCGTCCGTCGGCGCTCCGGTAGAGCTTGCGCACGGGCGGTTCGTCGGTCTCGGTGACACGGGCGGATGCTGGCATGCACCGATCGTCACACGTCCGGCCCGGGCGGCACATCAGGGTCGGTCCCTGAGATCGCCCCTAGGAAGCGGCCCCTAGGTAGCCCTCGGGGTGGACCGCCCTCGGAATATCAGGGTCGGGCCAGGGTCGATCCCGGTGCCGCGGCGGGGCGGCGGCGGTCACCATGGACGCATGACGAGTTCGACGCCTTCCTCGCACGAGGCCCCGCCGCCGGCGGAGGCCCCACCTGTCACGTCCCTGCGCCGGTCGCGGCAGCACCGGGTCGTGGCCGGTGTGTGCGGCGGCCTCGGCCGGCACTTCGACCTCGATCCGGTGATCTTCCGTATCGCGATCGGCGTGCTGTCCGTGACCGGCGGACTCGGGTTGATCTTCTACGGCTTCGCGTGGCTGCTCATCCCGGTCGCGGGCGAGGAGGAGAACGAGGGCCGCAGACTGCTCTCCGGCCGCGTCGACGGGGCCGCGCTCGCCGCCGTGCTGATGGCCCTGGTGGGCTGCGGCATCTTCCTGTCGATGCTGCACAACGGCGGGACGCTCGCGTTCGCGATGATGCTGTCGATAGCGGTGTGCGGCGCGGCGGTCTGGTCCCAGCGGCGGGCGCAGGTCTCCTCGGGCGACGCCGAGGGCCGTGGGGACGCGGGCACAGCGGCCGCCGTCGGGGACGCCCCGCCGGAGGCGAAGGCTCCACCGCTGGTGGAGTTCCCGTCCTGGTGGAAGGACCCCATCGTCAAGGACGGCTCGACGGGGAAGATCGCCGTCGGCTATCTCTGGGGCCCGCACGGCGCGGACGTGGACGGCCGGCTCCCGAGCGGCGAGGCACCGGTGCCCGGCAGCCAGTGGGGCACGGACGGGTCGGCGGCCGCGTGGCGGCCTCAGCCGTCGCCGGTCCGGCGCGGCCCGCGCTCCATCGGCGGCCCGGTCTTCCTCCTCGCGCTGCTCGCGGGCGGCCTCGGCACGGGGCTGTCCTGGGAGAGCCAGCCGTTCGGCACGAGCCTGCAGATCGGCCTGGTCGCCGCGCTGGCGGTGTTCGGCCTGGGTCTTGTGGTCGCCAGCTTCCTCGGCCGGACCGGGTTCGGCACGATCTTCCTGACCGTGGTCACGGCGTGCCTGCTCGCGGTGGCGGCGGCGCTGCCCAAGGAGATCTCGACGGAGTGGGTCCGTACGACCTGGAAACCGGCGTCGGTCGCCGCAGTCAAGGCCCGGTACGAACTGGGCACGGGCGTCGGCACGCTCGATCTGTCCCGGCTCGTCGTCCCCGCGGGCACGACCGTCGACACCGAGGCGGAGCTGGGCGCCGGAAAGCTGGAGGTGATCGTGCCGAAGAACGTCACGGTGAAGCTGCGGGCCCAGGTGGGCCTGGGCGATGTCCAGCTGCCGCAGCAGCGCCCCGAGGACATCGACATCGCGCCCGACCTCGACGAGAGCCGGACGCTGCCCCCGGTGGCGGGCACGACGCCCGGGGGGACGGTGAACCTCTCGTTGGAGATCGGTCTCGGACAGGTGGAGGTCACCCGTGCTGCTTCATGAGTTCCGACCGGGCCGGCTGATCGTCGGCGCGGCCGCCCTCGCCCTCGCCGTGATGTACGCGGGGGACGCCGCGAAGGCCTGGGAGACGCCCTGGTACGGAGTCGTCCCGGTCCTCTGCGGCGCACTGGGCGCGGCCGCCCTCGCGACCTGGGTCGCCTACCGCCTGCGCCGTCGTTCGGCGAGGACGGCGTCCAGCGAGAACAAGGATGCCCCGGCGAGCACGAGTGGGAGCCAGGACATGAGATAGGCGAGGTCGTTCCCGTAGTAGTACGGGTTGGTCTGCCAGCTCACCGTCAGCCACAGGCTCAGGGAGATCAGCGCCCCGCCGAGCGCGGCCACCCGGGCGAAGAGGCCCACCAGGGTGCCGATGCCGACGGCCAGCTCGCCGAGGGCGATGGCGTAGCCGAAGCCGACAGGGCTCTTGAGCGACAGGTCGACGAGGGCGGGGATGGCCGAGCCGTCCCGGACGCCCCGCATCATCTCGCCGATCGACCCGCTGCCGGTGTCGGACATGAAGGCGGAGTCGGTGAGCTTGTCGAGGCCGGCGTAGATGAAGGTGATGCCGAGGAAGAGGCGCAGCGGCAGCAGCGCGTACCGCGACCCGGCCTCCTTCCACGCGGCGACCCGGCCGGTCGCGCCGGAAGCCCCGTGCATCCCGGAGCCGGAAGCCCCGTGCATCCCGGACGTTCTCTCGTTGCGCTGTGACATCGTCGGCCTGCCTCTCCACGCCACTGTCCGCAGAACCGATTGTCCTCGGACCCCCTCGATTGGGATACGTGGAGGACGCCGCGCGTGTTCAGTCGACGACGTCGATGGTGACCCGATTGGTCTCCACGCCCGAGGCCGTCACCACCCACACCTCGACCCGCCCCGGCTCCACGTCGACCGGGAGCGGGACGGTCAGGACCGAGTCCGTGGGGTTGGCGAAGCCGCCCGGGACCGGGATCAGGGGGACGTGGGCGTGGACGGCGCCGACGCGCACTACCAGTCGGGTCAACAGGTCGGGGCCGAGGGCCCCGGGCGGGACGAACCCCGCCCCCCGGATCTCGATGTCGTCGCCCGTGCGGATCGGGGCGTCCAGGTCACCGACCTCGCGCGAGCGGACGACGGAGAAGATCGTGGGTCGGCCGCCCTGGGTGCAGGTGACGGCGAGGTAGCCGGCCGCCGCGAAGGCGACGAGGAGGACGAGGCTCCAGGGCACCTCGGGCAGCCGGTCGGGGCTGCGCCCGAGCCGCACGGCGGCGAGGACGAGGACGGCGCCGGCGACCAGGACGTAGACGACGTCGGCGAGGGCGGCGCGGCCGTTGTCGTCGCAGAGCAGGTCGGCGGCGCGGGGCCGGTCGGCCCGCACCTTCTGCAGCCGCTGCCCGACCACCCGGCCCCACACGATCCGGCGGGCGGCGACGGAGACGGCCGCCGTCAGCGCGAAGACGGTGAGCAGTCCGGCGCCGTGGCGGACGCCGAGGCCGACGCGGTCGGCGTCGCCGGTGGCCAGACGCAGGGCGAGGAAGAGCACGGTGTAGACGGCGAGGAGCAGCCAGCCGGCGGCGACCGCGCGGGAGGTGGAGAGCCGGTTGTCCTCCCCGATCAGCGGGGCGAGGACTCCACCGCGCGCCCGGTGCGCGTGGGCCGCGACCGTCAGCGGCACGGCGAGGACGACCGCGGCGCCCAGTCCGGCCGTGCGCGCCCCCGTCCAGCCGCCCCCGATCGCGGTGAGCGCCTGCGCGAGCAGCAGGGCGACGACCCCGCCCCAGACGACGCCCAGGGTCGCGGACCTGACCCGCCGCAACCAGGCCTCGCCCGCGCCGAGCCCCCGCGCCGCGACCGCGCGCGCCGACTGGGCGAGCGCCTCGGAGACCCACTGCCGCGAGGCCCCGGGCGAATGCGCGACGGCGGCGGGCACGCCCTCGCCGACGGCGAGCTCGTCCCGCCGGGCGAGGAAGGCGGCGACGGCACGCCGGTGACCCGCGCGCCCGCTCTCCGCGCACCCCGCGTGGTCATGGCACTGTCTCGCCTCTTGCACCGCCACGGCGTTCACTTCCCGATCCGTCCGTCGACCCTTCGTCAACTGACCGTTGATTATGGGGAATTGTGCCGTACCCAAACGCCTCCCACGCGCTCCGAGCGCCCCGCGCGGGGGTGATTGAACCGTCATCACATTGACGTAAAGACAGCTGAGGACACCGTGTTACGACAGGAGTTCGGGCTCCGTGCGGCTGATCCTGCGCCACAGCGGCTGGTAGTTGATCCAGGCGGCGAGGTCGGTGCCGAGCTGCTCGCGGGTGGCGACCGCCTCCTTGTGCCCGATCGGCACCGGCTTGCCCGCCGCCCGCGCGGTCAGCTGCACCTGCGCGCACCGCTCCATGGCGATGAACCACCAGACGGCCGCGTCGACCGAGGTCCCGACGGTCAGCAGCCCGTGGTTGCGCAGCACGATCCCCTTGTACGGGCCGATGGCGGCGGCGATCCGCCGCCCCTCCTCGCGGTCGACGGCGACACCGGTGTACGCGTCGTAGAGCGCGTGGTCCTGGTAGAACGCACAGGCCTCCTGCGTGATCGGCTCGATCAGCTCGCCGAGCGCGGCAAGCGCCCGCCCGTGGAGGGAGTGGCTGTGCGCCACGGCGACCACGTCGGGCCGCGCCCGGTGCACCTCGGCGTGGACGGCGAAGGCGGCCTGGTTGACGTGTTCGCCGCCCTGGACCACCTGCCCGTCCCCGTTGACCAGGACGAGGTCGCTCGCGGTCAGCTCGGCGAAGGGCGCGCCGAAGGGGTTCACCCAGAAACAGTCGGCGTACTGGGGGTCCCTGGCGGTCACATGACCGGAGACGCCCTCCTCGTACCCGAACCGTCCGAAGAGCCGGAGCGCGCCCGCGAGTCTCCGCTTGCGGTACGTCCGCTCCTCCTCGACGGTCCCGTGGACGGGAGGCATCGCGACGTGGAGCTGCTCGACGGGTACGGGTGCCGGTGTCTCGCTCATGCGCGGGAAGGTAACGCCGGGCCGCGCAACTGACCAGAGAGATCACACGCCGAACACCCGGACACGACGAAACCGCCGCCCCCGGATAGTGGGGGCGGCGGTCTCATGCGGCTACGGGAGGTGCTACTCCCACTCGATGGTGCCCGGCGGCTTGCTCGTCACGTCGAGCACCACACGGTTCACATCGGCGACCTCGTTGGTGATGCGGGTCGAGATCTTCGCGAGCACGTCGTACGGCATGCGCGTCCAGTCCGCCGTCATCGCGTCCTCGGAGGAGACCGGGCGCAGGACGATCGGGTGGCCGTACGTCCGGCCGTCGCCCTGCACGCCCACGGAGCGCACATCGGCGAGCAGGACCACCGGGCACTGCCAGATCTCGCGGTCGAGACCGGCGGCCGTCAGCTCCTCGCGGGCGATGGCGTCGGCCTCGCGCAGCAGGTCCAGACGGTCCTTGGTGACCTCGCCGACGATACGGATACCGAGACCGGGGCCCGGGAACGGCTGCCGCTGGACGATCTCCTCCGGCAGGCCGAGCTCCTGGCCGACCATGCGGACCTCGTCCTTGAACAGCTGGCGCAGCGGCTCGACGAGCTCGAACTCCAGGTCCTCGGGGAGGCCGCCCACGTTGTGGTGGGACTTGATGTTCGCGGTGCCGGTGCCACCGCCGGACTCGACGATGTCCGGGTAGAGCGTGCCCTGGACGAGGAAGGCGACGTCCTCGCCGGTGCCCGCCGACTCGGCGACGATCTCGGCCTGCGCCTGCTCGAAGACGCGGATGAACTCGCGGCCGATGATCTTCCGCTTCTCCTCGGGGTCGGAGACCCCGGCGAGCGCGGTGAGGAACCGCTCCTGCGCGTCGACGACCTTCAGCTGGACGCCGGTCGCGGCGACGAAGTCCTTCTCGACCTGCTCGGTCTCGCCCTTGCGCATCAGACCGTGGTCGACGTACACGCAGGTCAGCTGCGAGCCGATGGCCTTCTGCACGAGCGCGGCGGCCACGGCGGAGTCCACGCCGCCGGACAGGCCGCAGATGGCGCGCTTGTCGCCGACCTGCTCGCGGATGGCCGCGACCTGCTCGTCGATGACGTTGCCGGTGGTCCAGGACGGCTCGATGCCGGCGCCCCGGTAGAGGAAGTGCTCCAGGATCTGCTGGCCGTGCGTGGAGTGCAGCACCTCGGGGTGGTACTGGACGCCGTACAGCTTCTTCTCGTCGTTCTCGAAGGCGGCGACCGGCACGACGTCCGTGGACGCGGTGACGGCGAAGCCCTCGGGGGCGGCGGAGCAGGCGTCGCCGTGCGACATCCACACGGACTGCTCGGTCGGGGTGCCCTCGAAGAGGGTCGATCCGGCCTTGGAGACGTGCAGCGGCGTACGGCCGTACTCGCGGGCGCCCGTGTTGTCGACGGTGCCACCGAGGGTCGTCGCCATCAGCTGGAAGCCGTAGCACATGCCGAAGACGGGGACGCCGGCCTCGAAGAGCGCGCGGTCGAGGCGCGGGGCGTTCTCCGCGTACACGGAGGACGGGCCGCCGGAGAGGATGATCGCCTTGGGCTTCTTGGCCAGCATCTCGGCCACCGGCATGGTGGACGGGACGATCTCGCTGTAGACCCGCGCCTCACGGACGCGTCGGGCGATGAGCTGGGCGTACTGGGCGCCGAAGTCGACAACGAGGACTACGTCCGGGTTGGAGACGTCGGGCGCGGCAGCGGGAGTCGCTGATGACACTACGGCGGCCTTCCGGCGGTAGGGAGGGGGTTCCCCCGAGGGGGTGGCTATTTGTCGATTCTACCGGCGCGCCGGTGTCACTTTTCGTCTCACCATCCGAACCCGGTTTGTCCCGGGCCCTGCGACAGGGGCCATACTGTCCGCATGCGCAAGCTCACGACCTTCGTCTTTACCTATGGCACCGGCCCGTCCGGCTGCCATGGTCGTGCTGCTTGAGCTACTGACAAGCGACTTCCCAGGCGCCCCGGGCCGACAAGGCCCGGGGCGTTCTGTCGTTTCCGGGCCCTGCCGCTCCGGGGCACCCCACAGAAAAGGAGCCCCACCATGACCGCGCTGACCCACACCGAGAAGACCGGCGCCAGGACCGACGAGGCGGCCACGCTCATCGGCGACGCGCGCGAGCGGATCGACGCGCTCGACGACCGGATCATCGGTCTGATCCAGGAACGGATGGCCGTCTCGGCCGTGATCCAGGAGGCCCGGATCGGTTCCGGCGGGCGTCGGGTGAACCTCGCGCGCGAGATGGAGGTGCTCGGCCACTACAGGGACGCGCTGGGCAAGCCGGGCACGGCGCTCGCGATGACGATGCTGGAGCTCTGCCGCGGCCGCATCTGAGTGCGCTCCCGCGAGCGGAGGGCGGTACGGATCTGAGTTCGGGCCCGCTCTCACCCGTACGGCGCGTGACCGGCTCCCGCACCCCTTCGTTGGTCCCGTTGTCCGTGCCAGCCAGGGGCGGGCCCGAAAAAAACCACGCGTGGCTTCGCTGGGGCGTGTGACGTACCGCAAGTACGTCGTGGGACCTCGCCCCAGCGCGCGTGACCGGACGGCAGGGGACAGCAGCCCGGTCACCCAGAAAGGGCGGTCGGCCCCGGGGACGCCCGGGGCCGACCGCAATCGGTCCGGACGAACACCCCCACACCTCCCGTCCCCTCCCTCCCCACATGCTCCTCGCGGCGTACCCCCCGGCGCCGCGCTCCCCTCGGCACCGCCGCTGCCCTGACACCGGTGCCGACCGCCAAGGGCCCCGTCCCGCGACCGGAATCGCGCGACGGGGCCCTTGCGTATGTCCGCGCTCGCCCCCGCGCCCACGCCGCGCTCGACCCAGCCCTCACCCCGGCCTGTCCGGCCGCGCATATGCATGTGATGCGCGTCACATGACATTTCCGCTTCCGGCCTACAACCAATCCCCCTGGCCACAGGTCATGCATGCAGCACCACCCAGAAGCTGGAGAGGCGCTGCACTCGGAGGGGGGTGCAGCGCCTCTTCCGTCTTCGTCTCCGTCTTCTTCGAGAACCGCGGCTACGCCTTCTTCGGCGGGACCGCCGGCATCCCCAGGAACGGCAGCTTCAGCGCGCCGAAGGCGTCCGCCGGGACCGTCGGGGACTTCGGGGCGACGGCCGCCAGACGGACGTACGCCTCCCCCTGGCCGGGGCGCGGGTCCTCCTCGCCCTTGTTCGGCCAGAAGGACATCGCCCGCTCCGCCTGCGCCGTGATCGTCAGCGAAGGGTTGACCCCGAGGTTGGCGGAGACCGCCGCCCCGTCGACGACCGAGATGCCCGGGTGCCCGAAGAGCCGGTGGTACGGGTCGATGACACCGGACTCCGCGTCCGCGCCGATCGGGCAGCCGCCGAGGAAGTGCGCGGTGAGCGGGGTGCCCATCAGCTCGCCGATGTTGGAGCCCGCGAAGCCGTTGATCTCCTCGGCGAGCAGGGACGCCGCCCGGGTCGCCTCGGGGATCTGGTTCGGGTTGGGCGCGCCGTGCCCCTGGCGGGCGGTGAGCAGGCCCTTTCCGAGGCCGCCCGGCTTGCGGTACGTCGTCAGGGAGTTGTCCAGGGACTGCATGACGAGCCCGATGATGGTCCGCTCCGACCAGCGGCGGTTGGAGAGGGAGCGGACGGCGAGGGTCGGGTGCTTGACCAGTTCCAGGAGCCAGTTCCGTACGCGATGGGCTCCGTACGGCACCTGGAGGATGGTCATGCCGCCCATGGCGTTGGAGCCCTTGCCGTAGCGGACCGGCTCGATGTGGGTGTTCTCGTCCGGGTGGATCGAGGAGGTGATCGCGACCCCGCGGGTGAAGTCGGCCTTCGCCGCGCCGTGCTTCTTCCGGTAGCGCCGGTCGGTGGTCTGCGAGCCGACCAGGGCCTCGGAGTTGGTACGGGTCAGCTCGCCGAGCCGGGCCGAGAGCCGGGGCAGCAGGCCGGAGTCCTTCATCCGGTGGAGCAGGGTCTGCGTGCCGTACGTACCGGCCGCGACGACGACCCGCCGAGCCGTGAACGTACGACCCTTCCCCTTCTTCCTGTTGTCGGTGGGGAGGGTCTTGACCGCGTAGCCGCCCCGCGAGTCCTCCGTCAGGGCGACGACCGAGGTCATCGGGTGGACGACGGCGCCGGCCTTCTCGGCGAGGTGGAGGTAGTTCTCGTTGAGGGTGTTCTTGGCGCCGTGCCGGCAGCCCGTCATGCACTCGCCGCACTCGGTGCACGCCCTGCGCGACGGCCCGACGCCCCCGAAGTACGGGTCGGCGACCTCCGCGCCCGGCTTCGCCCGCGAGCCGCCCTCGGCATCGTCGCCATCCCCGAAGAAGACCCCGACCGGCGCCATGTGGAAGGTGTCGCCGATGCCCATGGTCTGCGCGGTCGCCTTGAGGTGGACGTCCGAGGGGGTCATGGTCGGGTTGAGCCGGACGCCCAGCATCCGCTTGGCCTGGTCGTAGTACGGCGCCAGCTCCTCCTGCCAGTCCGTGATGTCCTTCCACTGCGGGTCCTGGAAGAACGGCGTGGGCGGTACGTAGAGGGTGTTGGCGTAGTTCAGCGAGCCGCCGCCCACGCCCGCGCCGGCCAGGACCATGACGTTGCCCAGCAGGTGGATGCGCTGGATGCCGTAGAGACCGAGGGCGGGGGCCCAGAGGAAGTTCTTCAGGTCCCAGGAGTTCTTGGGCAGGTCGGCGCGCGTGAAGCGGCGGCCGGCCTCCAGGACGCCGACCCGGTAGCCCTTCTCGGTCAGGCGCAGGGCCGTGACCGAGCCGCCGAAGCCGGAGCCGACGACGACGACGTCGTAGTCGTACCCGTCGTCCGCGTTGTCCGTGTTGTCCGCGTCGTCCACGGCGTACGCGTCGTCCGCCGAGTCCAGGTCGTCCTCGGCCTGATTTCGGGCAGGGGGTACCGCGGTCATGGCTCTCCTCGTACGAAAAGGGGCGGAAGCGGAAACGGGCCCGGAAGGGAAACGGGCGGGCGGGTGTCAGCGCAGGCGCAGGGCCTTCATCGCCTTCAGGGACAGGCTCATGAACGCGGCGTACTTCTCGTCGTCCATCCCGAAGGACGGCGCGAGCGGCATCAGCCGCTGCTGGGCCACGGTCTGGGCCTCGGTGAACTTGAGGATGCCCTCCGAGCCGTGGCGCCGGCCGAGCCCGGAGTCCTTCATGCCGCCCATCGGCGCGCGGACGCTGCCGTACGCGGGGGCGTACCCCTCGTTGATGTTGACGGTGCCGGTGCGCAGCCGGGCGGCGACGGCGTGGCCGCGCCGGGAGTCCTTCGTCCAGACGGAGGAGTTGAGGCCGTACGGGGTGCCGTTGGCCAGCTCGACGGCCTCGTCCTCGTCCTTGAAGCGGTAGATGGAGACGACCGGGCCGAAGGTCTCCTCGGCGCAGACGGCCATCGGGGCCTCGACGCCGTCGAGGATGGTCGGCTCGTAGAAGAGCGGGCCGATGTCGGGGCGGGCGACGCCGCCCGCGACGAGCTTGGCGCCCTTGGCGACGGCCTCGTCGACGTGCTTGGTGACCGTCTCCAGCTGGCGCGCGCCGACCAGGGAGCCCATGTCGGCGCCGTAGGAGAGGGAGTTGCCGAGCCGCATCGCCTTCGTACGGGCGGCGAAACGGGCGACGAAGTCGTCGGCGATCGACTCGTGGACGTACAGCCGCTCGATGGAGATGCAGAGCTGTCCGGCGGAGGAGAAGCAGGCGCGGACGGCGCCGGCGGCGGCCTTCTCGATGTCGGCGTCCTTCAGGACCAGCATGGCGTTCTTGCCGCCGAGTTCGAGGGTCACGCCGACGAGCCGGGCGGCGGCGCCCTGGGCGACCTCACGGCCGGTACGGGTGGAGCCGGTGAAGGAGACGTAGTCGGCGTGCTTGACGACCTCGGGGCCGACGACCGGGCCCTCTCCAATGACGATCTGGAAGACCTCGGCGGGCAGACCGGCCTCGATGAGCAGGTCGCGGGCCCAGAGCGCGGTGAGCGCGGTCTCGGTGTCCGGCTTCATGACGACCGCGTTGCCGGCGACGAAGGCGGGCAGCGCGTCGCCGACCGACAGCTCCAGGGGGTAGTTCCAGGGGGCGATCTGGCCGACGACCCCGCGCGGCTGGCGGAGCTCGGTGACCTTGGTGAGGGTCGGTACGACGCCGGTGTGGCGCTTGGGGCTCAGGTAGGAGGGGGCCTTGCGGCCGTAGTGGCGGGCGGCGACCGAGACGGCGAGGACCTCCTCGTGGGCGTGCAGCCGGGCCTTGCCGGTCTCCAGCTGGATGAGGTCGAGGACCTCGGCCTGGCGCTGGAGGACCAGGTCGTGGAAGCGGAGCAGCACGGCGGCGCGGGCCTTGACGGGGGTCGCGGCCCAGGCTCCCTGGGCGGCGCGGGCGCGGGCGAAGGCCTCGGCGACGTCCTCGGGGGTGGACTCGGGCAGGTCTGCCAGCTTCTCCCCGGTGAAGGGGGTGTGGTTGGCGGTACGGCCGGAACCGGCGACGCCGCGGGTGAGCTGGGCGACCACCTCGGGCGTGACCACGTCGGCGGCGGTGCGGGCACCGGCCGGCGAGGGCGCGAGGGGGTTCGTGCCGGCGGCGGCGGAGGTGACCGGGGTGGTGAGTGCCTGCGAGTCCGTCATGAGGGCGAGGGTAGGCCGCGGAACGCCCTTTGGGTACCCGTCGGTAACGCGTTTTCACCGGGTGCGCACAATCGCGCCAGCGATCGCTGGCACATAAGCCCTGATCAGGGGCTTACGGTCGGCCGGGAGGGCAATTTCCGGATCTCGGGACCGGTCAGTCGCCGGGCGCCCGCCAGTGCCGCAGAACGATGTCGAACTGCTCCCGGGTGGTCTCCCAGCTGGACTCCGGCGAGGCCATGAAGAGGGCGTACTCGGTGCCGTCGTCCTCGAAGTACATCTGGTCGATCGCGTGCCTCGGGCCCGGGAACTCCTGCTTCTCGTACCAGGTGAACTCCCACCGGGCGGAGCGGACCTGGTCGCGGTAGGTGTTCTGGTTCAGCTTGATCCGCTTGTACTGGAGCCGTTTCTTCAACGTCTTCTCCAGATCCAGCACGTGCACGTACGGGTTCTCGAAGTCGGGCGTGGGGTCGACGCTGATCCGGATCCGGTGGCGTCCGTTGTCCGGCGTGTAGTCGATGCTGTCGCCGTCCGACTGCCGCTTCCAGCCCTTGGGCACCGCCAGGCTGAAGCCTTCGGGGTCCTCGACCCGGTGCCAACCGGCCGGGAGGGCGTCCTGGGTGGGGGCCTTCGTCACCGCGGGGTCCGTCACCGCGGAGTCCGTGCCGCGACCGGAGGCCCCGCCCTTGCCGCCACCGCCCGAGTAGTTCATGGCGGCGAAGACGGCTCCACCGGCGACCAGGCCGGCGAGCACGGCCGCCAGGACCGCCGTACGCCACCGTCCACGGCTCTTCGGCCCGGGAGCGGTGGACCGCGGCACCACGGTGGGGGTGGGCGCCGGGGTGGCCGTGGACGCGGAGTCGTCCTCGGCCGGGAGCGGGGTCGTGGCGGAGGTCAGCACCTCCCGCCCGACGCGCTGCGTCGGTACGTACGCCTGAGCCGCCTCCGGCGTACGGCCCTCCATGGCGTCGAGCAGCATCCGCTCCGCCTCGTCGGCGCCCGGCCGGTTCGCCGGGTCCTTGCGGAGCAGCGCGACGATGACGGAGGCCAGCGCGCCCGCCTTCGCCGGGTGCGGCGGCTCCTCGGTCACGACCGCCTGCATGGTGCTGATCGGCGAGGTCCGCCGGAACGGCGAGGTGCCCTCCACCGCCGTGTACAGCGTCGCGCCCAGCGACCAGAGGTCGGAGGCCGGGCCGGGATCCCCGCCCCGTACCCGCTCCGGCGCCAGATAGTCGATGGAACCGACGAGTTCACCGGTCCGGGTGATCGTCGAGTCGCCCTCGATCGCCGCGATGCCGAAGTCGGTGAGCAGGACCCGTCCGTCGCGGGCGAGGAGAACGTTGCCGGGCTTGACGTCCCGGTGCAGCACTCCGGCGGCGTGCGCGGCGCGCAGGGCCCCGAGGACGTGCAGCCCGATGCGGGCCGCCTCGCGGGGCTCGATCGTGCCGGCCTCCTTCGCGGCGTCCGCGAGCGAGGGCCCGTCGACGTACTGCATGACGATCCACGGACGGTCGTCGTGCTCCAGGACGTCATGGACGGTGACCACGCCCGGGTGGGTGATCCGCGCGGCGGCGCGGGCCTCCTTCTGCGTACGGGCGTGCAGGACGAGGCGGTCGGCCTCGGCGACGAACCGACCCGCCGTCAACTCCTTGACCGCCACCACCCGGTGCAGCACCTCGTCGTGCGCCCGCCAGACCTTGCCCATGCCGCCGCGACCGATGGTCTCGCCCAGCCTGTACCGTCCGGCCAGCAGCAGCCCCGCGCCCGTTTCCGTGCCTTGAGAATGTTCCACAGTCCCCCGCCCGTTCCTTCGGATGACAGGTTACGGAGGGGGAGACGGGGGACGGAACCTCGGGGCTCGCAAAGGAACCGCACTGTGACCGGCCGAGGGGCTTTCAGCGGGTCGCGCGGTAGGCCTTCACCGCCTGGTCGTAGATCTCGGACACCTTGTCTCGCTCGCTCTCCGGGCCGATGACCTGCACCACGTGATAGCGGCCGGCCTCGATCAGGGCGAGGTTGCGGACGAAGACCTCACGTCCGGTGGTGTCCTGCCAGGTGAACTGGCCCACCGCCATGGCCTGCTGCCCGACGTCGATCCGGCGCAGACCGGAGGCGCTCGACCAGGAGGAGTCCCGCCACGGCTGGAGCTCGCGCTCCTTGGTCCGCTGGTACGCCATCGGGTCCGAGCCGTTGGCCTGCACGGTGTCCCTGCCGGGGACGACGATCAGGGTGAAATCGCCCCCTGTGTAGCGGATTTGTCCGGCGTCGTTGATCGGGCTGCGCCGCCAGCCCTCGGCGACACCGACCTCGAAGCCCTCCGGGTCCTTGCGGAGCGTGTACCCGGCGGCGAGGGCGGGGGTGCTGGAGGTGGTGGCCGGCGGGGTCGTCTTCGCGGTCGTCGGCTCGGAGCTGGGCTTGGGCCTGGCGCTGGGCGTCGTACTCGGCCCGGCGGGAGGCGCGGACGTCGGTCCGGCCGCCGGCGTGACGGGCTGCCCCGCGGGCCCTTGGCCCTTCGCGCCGTCCTTGGGCATGAACAGCACGGCGTACGCGACGACGCCGACCAGGAGGAGCAGGACCAGCAGGAGGAGCGTCAGGCCGAGGGAGCGCGGGGAACGGGCGCCTCCGCCCGCGCCGCGCGGGGGCCTGGACGGGCGGGGGGCGCGCGGGGCGCGCTGCGGAAGCTCCTCGTGGAACTGCTCCTGCGGGAACTCCTGACGCCGCTCGTACCGCCGTCCCTGGGTCTGGGCCTGGGTCTGCCTCTGGGCCTGTCCCTGGGCCTGTCCCTGGGTCTGTGCCTGGGTCTGTGCCTGGGTCTGTGCCTGGTCGTACCGCTCGTCCCGCCGTGCGGCGGCGGCCTGGGCCTCCTCGTGGGCGAGAACGTCCTGTTGGCCCCTGCCCTTGCGGTGGCGATGGCGGCCGCCCGCCGCTCCCCCTCGGCGCCTGCGCACGAGCTCGCCACGGCGCCGTACGACGGGCAGCTTCTTCGTGTCCACGGACGGCAGCGGTATGACACCCATACCCGCGTCCGGCTCCGGGGCGGAACGGACGAGCGAGCGGAGCCAGCCGCTCAGCTCCTCGAAGTCGGGGCGCTCGGTGGGGTCCTGACGCAGCAGGGACTCGACGACGGGCCGCAGCGGGCCGCACTCCTCGGCGAAGGCCGGGGGCTCGGCGCAGACCAGCTGGACGAGCTCGGCGGCGCTGTCCTCCGGGTACGGGGCGTGGCCCTGGACGGCGCGGTAGAGCAGCGCGCCGAGCGCCCAGAGGTCGGTGGCGGGGCCGATGGGCGGGGCGAGGCGCCAGTTCTCGTGGACGGGTCCCGCCTGCTCGGGCGCCCAGCGCTCGGTGACCGCACCGACGACCGCGACCCTTGCCTGGCGGGCCCGTTCGGCGGCGAGCCGGGTCGCGGGGCCCCGGTAGACGGGCAGGGGCGCGTCGCCGGACTCGCCGGCTCCGTCCCACCCACCGGAAGCCGGTACGGGTACGGGGTCCGGGGCCTGCGCGGGGGTGTAGCCGGCCGGGAGCGCGGGCAGCGCGGGGCCGCCTCCACCGCCTGCGGGGACGGGCCTTGAGGCGTCGCGCGAGGCGTGCGGGCCGTCGCTCCAGGTCCCGGCGAGCATCGCGCGCGTCGGGCCGCCGCCCTCGCTCCCGTACCCCTTGCGGTACGGCGCCGGGTACTCGTCGTCGGCGTCGTCCTCGTCCTCGTCGTCCCCGGTCTGGGACCACCAATGCGGCTCCGGCCCGAGGCCCTGCGCGGGCACGGGGGCGGGCGCGGGCGGCATCGGGAGACGCGGGGCGGGAGGCTCGGGGTCCGGGTCCGGGTCCGGCGCGAACCCGAAGGCGAACTCCGGGGCTTGTGCGTCTTCTGAGGTGTCCGGGGCTTCGCGGGCTTCGCGGGCCTCGCGGGCCTCGCGGGCTTCCGAGCCTTGGGGGGCTTCCGGGGCGGGCCCGGGGGTCGGGCGCTGCACCGGGACGACCCCGGTCTCGCCGATGTGCGCGGCGGCGCGGGCTCCCGCCCGGTACGCGGCGATGGCGCCGGCGCGGGCGGCCCGTACGTCGACGGCCGGTACGGCGCCGGCCGCGGGGAGTTCGGGCCGCGCCGGCTCCTCCCCGGCGACGGGCCACTGGGGACCGCCTCCGTCGTCGTCACCGTTGGCGTCACCGTCGTCGTCGCCGAAGACGTCGTCCCCGACGGCCTCGCCCTCCGCCTCCCCCTCGTCGGTGAACGGCACCGGCGCGTACCCGCACAGGGCCTCCTCCGCCGCACCCGCCGCGAGCCCGGTCAGCACCACGCGGCCGTCGTCGCAGACGAGCACGGTCCGTGGGGTGATGTTCCGGTGGGTCCAGCCGTGGGCGTGCAGCGCGCGCAGGGCGGTGAGGACGTCCGAGCCGATCTCGGCCGCGCGGTACGGGCTCAGCGGCCCCTCGGCGAGGAGCGCCGCGAGCGGCCTGGCCTCCACCAGTTCGCTCACTATCCACAGCGAACCGGCCTCCGCGAACACATCGAAGACCTGGTCGAGGCGGGGGTGGTCCGGGATCTGCGCGGCGGACTGGGCCGCCTCGACCGCGCGCCGCACCGCCGGGTCGGCGGGCCGCCGGGTGGCCCGGCCGGAACTCGCCCGGTGCGGGGCGTATCCACGACCGTCCTCGTCGACGACCTCGGCGTCGATCACCTCGGGCAACGGCACCTGGTGGACCAGGACTTCCTGCCCGCTGTAGGTGTCGAAGGCGCGGGTCTCGACGAGTTCGTACGCGTCCTGCGGCGGCACGGGCAGGCGATAGCGGTCGGCGAGCACCCTTCCCGCGTAGTCGTCCACGACGCCTCCCCACCGAGCGCGCTGTCCCCCGGGTCGCACGGATCCCGCTCAGCTCATGAATCGCACGGACCGGACCCGCGCGAAACCGTCAATTCCGATCCGGGACCGCACAGTTGGCGATGGTATTCGGCTGCGTACGGTCCACGACCTCTCACGATACGTGGCGCCGGTCAGTCCTTGGGGCTGAACGTGGCGAACGCCGTGTCCCGCAGCGTCTTGCACTCGGCGCCGTCCCACTCGTCCGCCTTGCAGGTGATCATGATCGAGTAGCCGTGCGTGGCGTCGACCTTGAAGCCCCTGTTGAGTATCCGGACGCGCATGCCCTTCTCGGTGCGCTCGAACTCCCAGTCGGCGACCGTCGGGTACCCCTTGTACGAGACGGTCTTTATGCCGATGTGCTTGTAGCCGTTGCTGCTGGCGGAGACGGCGGCCACGGCCGCGCTCCACGCGGCGGCCGCGTCGTCCTTCGGGCTGCTGTTGTAGTCGACCTGGACGCGCGGGTATCCGCCATTGGCGTTGAAGATCCCGCCCGAGTTACGGCCCGCTATGCCGGCGAGCTCGAACGTGGACGGCATCGCCATGGCGAAGTGGAACCGGCTGTTCGTCACCATGGTGTAGCCGGGGGGCAGCTGCGTCCCGGGCGCGCCGGTGCCGGGCTTCCCGGACGGCGAACCGCTCTGCCCGCCCGAGTTCCCACCCGACCCGGACCCCGGGTCGGCCGACTGCTCGCCGCCCTGCTGACCGGGGTCGCTCGGGGTCTGGCCCTTGCCCTGGGTGTCCGTGGCGCCGTTGCCCGCGGTGGCGCCCGCGGTGGTCGTCTTGTCGGAGCCCTTGCCGCCGCCCTTGGTGTCCTTGCCGTCGTCACCGCCGCCGAGCGCGACGGCGAGGATGGTGCCGAGCAGGGCGAGGACGACGATCCCCGCGATGATGACGAGCGTGCGGCGCGGTACGACGTCGGTGAGCGAGGCCCGCGGCTGCGCCGGCCTGTTCGCCCCCTGGATCGGCTCCGGCTTCGGCCGCTGCTCGGACCGCGCCGTGGCGGCCGCGTTCCGTACGGACTTCAGCGCACCGCGCATGCGATCGACGCCCGCGTCCGGGGTCCTGTCCCGCGCGGGCTTCGCCTGCCGCGGCGGCTCCGGAGGGATGGGGGGCAGCGGTACGACCCTGGTGGCCTCGACCGACGGCTCCGGCTCCACGACCGGCGCGGGCGCGTCGAGCACGGCACGAAGCAGCACGCGCGCTCCGGCGTCGTCGAGCCGCTGGTCGGGGTCCTTGGCCAGGAGGCCGTAGATGACCTTCTCAAGCAGCGGTCCCGCGTTCTTCGGCGGGTCGACCGGCTCGGTCATCACGGCGGTGAGCGTCGCGATCGCGGAGCCCTTGTCGTACGGCGGGCTGCCCTCGACGCTCGCGTACAGCAGTCCGCCGAGCGACCACATGTCGGCGGCGGGTCCTGGCTTGTGGCCGCGGGCGCGCTCGGGCGAGATGTAGGAGGGCGCGCCGACGAGCATGCCGGTGGAGGTGATGGACGGGTCGCCCTCCACCTGCGCGATGCCGAAGTCGGTGAGGACGACCCGGCCGTCCTCGGCGATCAGGACGTTGGACGGCTTCACGTCGCGGTGCAGGATGCCCTGGCGGTGCGCGGAACGGAGCACGTCGAGGATGGCGAGGCCGACCTCGGCGGCGCGGTGCGGGGTGAGCGTGCCGTCCTCACGGACGGCGTCGGCGAGGGACTTGCCCTCGATCAGCTCCATGACGATCCACGGCCGGTCGTCCTCGTCGACGACGTCGTAGACGGTCACGGCGCCGTTGTTACGGATCCGGGCGATGGCCTTCGCCTCGCGCAGGGTCCGGGTGATGAGGCGTCGCTTCTCGTCCTCGTCGATGCTGTTGGGGAAGCGGAGCTCCTTGACGGCCACCGTCCGGCCGAGGGTCTCGTCGACCGCGCGCCACACCGTGCCCATGCCGCCGCGCCCGAGCACCCCGTCGAGCCGGTACCGCCCGGAGAGCAACCGACCCTCGGCCGTCACCCCACCGCTCGACCCCGCCCCGGACGTCCGGGCCCCGGACCCACCACCACGAGCGGGCCGCGCGTCGTCGGACGGCTTGGCGTCGACGGGCGGCGCGTCGGCCTTCACCGCTCCCTGCTTCTTCTCGACCCCGGACGCCTTCTCAGGCTCCGGCGCCTTCTCCGGCGCGGACGACTTCTCCGGCGCGGACGTCTTTGCCGCACCGTCGGCCGAGGCCTTCGCCGCGCCGGCGGTCACGCCCGCATCGGCGCCCGCGTCCGCGCCCGCCTTCGTGCCCGCCTTCGTGTCCGTGTCCACGTCCGTGTCCGTGCCGGACTTCGCGTCCGACTCCGCCTCACGTGCCGCGGGGACCACGCCCCGGTCGCCGTCGGTTCCGGCACCCGCGCCGGCGTCCCGCCGAGGGTCCCGCGCCGTGTCCCGCGACTGCTCCGCCTCCGACATGCGTCCCCTCTGCGATCCCTGATCTTCGCCCGCGTCCGCCGCTTCCGCGCGATGCGGTAACCCGCCCTGGAAGAGAGCCCATTGTCTCTCACCCCGGGACCGTTTCCGCTCGCGGGTCCGCACTGCGAGAGGACGGCCCCGCGGGAAAGCGCTCCCACTCCGACACCCGACGCCGGCACGCCCCCCTCGGGTTCCACACCCGCACGAACAGGATGCCGCACCCCGTCCTCAACGTCCCCTCCCGGACGCGGAGTTCGTCCCGGACCGCCCGAACGGCTCAGGTCAGGGTCAGATCGGCACGATGTCCGGGGCCCCGAGTCGCGCCGCGTCCGCCGTCAGGTCGTCCGGCTGCCGCTGCGACTCCCGCTCCGCCTCCACCCGCTTCTCGTAGTGCTCCACCTCCTTCTCGATCTGGTGCTCGTCCCAGCCGAGCACCGGCGCCATCAGCTCGGCGCACTCCCGGGCGCTGAGCGTCCCGCGGTCGAAGGTCTCGATCGAGATCCGGGTGCGCCGGGTCAGGACGTCGTCCAGGTGCCGGGCGCCTTCGTGCGAGGCCGCGTAGACGATCTCCGCGCGCAGATAGTCCTCGGCGCCCGTCAGCGGCTCGGCGAGACCCGGGTCGGCGGCGATGAGCTCCAGGATCTCCTCCGTCAGCGAACCGAACCGGTTGAGCAGATGCTCGACGCGCACGACATGAAGTCCGGTCCTGGCGGCGATCCTGGCCCGCGCGTTCCACAGGGCCTTGTAGCCCTCGGCGCCGAGGAGCGGGATGTCCTCGGTGACGCAGGCCGCGACCCGCTGGTCGAGCGCGTGCACGGCCTCGTCCACGGCGTCCTTGGCCATCACCCGGTAGGTCGTGTACTTGCCGCCGGCCACGACGACCAGGCCGGGGACCGGGTGCGCGACGGTGTGTTCGCGCGAGAGCTTGCTCGTGGCGTCCGACTCGCCGGCGAGCAGGGGCCGCAGGCCCGCGTACACGCCCTGGACGTCGTCCCTGGTGAGCGGCGTCGCCAGGACGCTGTTCACATGCTCCAGGAGATAGTCGATGTCGGCGCTGGATGCGGCCGGATGGGCCTTGTCCAGGTCCCAGTCGGTGTCGGTGGTGCCCACGATCCAGTGCCGCCCCCACGGGATCACGAACAGCACGGACTTCTCGGTGCGCAGGATCAGTCCGCTGTTCGAGTGAATCCGGTCCTTGGGCACGACCAGATGGATGCCCTTCGACGCCCGCACGTGGAACTGGCCCCGCTCCCCGATGAGCGCCTGGGTGTCGTCCGTCCACACCCCGGTCGCGTTGACCAGCTGCTTCGCGCGGATCTCGTACTCGCCACCCGCCTCGACGTCCTGAACCCGGGCGCCCACCACCCGTTCGCCCTCGCGCAGGAAGCCGATGACCCGCGCGCGGCTGGCGACCCGCGCGCCGTAGCTCGCGGCCGTGCGCACGAGGGTGGCGACGAAACGGGCGTCGTCCATCTGGGCGTCGTAGTACTGCAACGCGCCGACCAGGGCGTCCTTCTTCAGGCAGGGGGCCACCCGCAGGGCGTTGCGGCGGGAGAGGTGGCGGTGCACCGGGAGTCCGCGGCCGTGTCCTGAGGAGATCGACATCGCGTCGTACAGCGCGACGCCCGAGCCTGCGTACAGCCGCTCCCAGCCCTTGTGCTGCAAGGGGTAGAGGAAGGGGACGGGCTTCACGAGATGGGGGGCGAGCCGCTCCAGGAGCAGTCCGCGCTCCTTCAACGCCTCCCGCACGAGGGCGAAGTCCAGCATCTCCAGATAGCGCAGCCCGCCGTGGATCAGCTTGCTCGATCGGCTGGAGGTGCCGGAGGCCCAGTCCCGGGCCTCGACGAGGCCGGTGGAGAGTCCTCGCGTGACCGCGTCGAGGGCAGTCCCCGCGCCGACCACTCCGGCGCCCACGACCAGCACGTCCAGTTCGCGCTCCGCCATCGCCGCCAGCGCCTCGGCGCGCTCGGCCGGTCCCAGTGTCGCTGTCCTCACCGCTGCCTCCCGTCGTCCCCCCGCGTGATCGGGCTCACAGACTCGATTCTGTCCCGGCCCTCCGACTTCAGCCACTGCCTGTGGATAACACTCGGCGACCTTTGACCCCGCAATACGGCATATCGGTCATATTTACGCCTAGTCTGACATTGCACTCGCCCCGTTCTGTCCACCGGGCTTGCGCGTCTCGTCCCCTCCGGCTACTGGGAAGGACGGCCCACCCCCCATGCCCGCTGATCTCGCCGTCATCGGCCTCGGCCACATCGGACTCCCCCTCGCCCAGGCCGCGATCGCCGCCGGCATCGACACCATCGGCTACGACACCGATCCCCGGCCGGTCGCCGAACTCGCCGCGGGCCGCCCGCCCGTCGACGGCTCGCTCACCGCATCGGAGATCCGCCGGATGCTCTCGGGGGGCTTCCGGCCCACCACCAACCCGGCCGAGCTCGGCCGGGTCCGTACGGCCGTCATCTGCGCCCCGACCCCGCTCGGCCCCGACCGGACCCTCGACCTCACCGCCATGGTCGACGCTGCCCGCGCCCTCGCCGCCCGCCTGCGCCCCCACACGACCGTGCTGCTCGAATCGCCCGTGCACCCCGGCACCACCGAAGGTGTGCTGCGGGACCTCCTGGAGGAGGGCTCAGGACTGCGCGCGGGCCGCGACTTCCACCTCGCGTACTCCCCCGGCCGGCTCGACCCAGGAAACCGCGCGCACGGCTTCGCGGGCACCCCCAAGGTCATCGGCGGCCTCACCCCCGCCTGCACGGAGTCCGCCGCCGCCTTCTACGGCCGGCTCACCGACAAGGTGGTACGCGCGCGTGGCCCGCGCGAGGCCGAGACGGTCAAGCTCCTGGAGACCAACTTCCGGCACGTCAACATCGCCCTGGTCAACGAGATGTCGGTGCTCTGCCACGACCTCGGCGTCGACCTCTGGGACGTCATCCGCTGCGCCGAGACCAAGCCCTTCGGCTTCCAGGCCTTCCGCCCAGGACCCGGCGTCGGCGGCCACGGCGTCCCCGTCGACACCATCGGCCCCCACCGCCCGCTCCGCATGGTCGAGCTGGCGACCCAGGTCAACGACCGCATGCCGAGCTACGTCGTCCAGCGCTGCGCGACCCTCCTCAACGAGCACGGCAAGTCGGCCCGCGGCGCCCGGGTGCTTCTGCTCGGCATCACGTACAAACCCGATCTCGCCGACCGCGAGAGCTCCCCTGCCGACGAGATCGCCCGCCGGCTGATGGACCTCGGCGCCGTGGTCAGCTACCACGACCCGCACGTCCCGGACTGGCGCGTCCGCGACCTCCCGGTCCCCCGCGCGGACTCCCTCTACGAGGCCGCCGCCCACGCCGACCTGACGGTGCTTCTGCAGCACCACCGCACGTACGACCTCCAAGGCCTGGCGGTCAAGGCCCAACTCCTCCTCGACACCCGCGGCGCCACCCCGGCCGGCGCGGCCCACCGCCTCTGACACCCGCCGAAAAGACGGAGAGGGGCCCCGCACCACCCGTGCGGGGCCCCTCTGCACTCCTACGAGAACCGCGTCAGCGCTTGTGCTGCGAGTCCGCGACCGTGACCTCGACGCGCTGGAACTCCTTGAGCTCGCTGTAGCCCGTCGTCGCCATCGCGCGGCGCAGGGCGCCGAAGAAGTTCATCGAGCCGTCCGGGGAGTGCGAGGGACCCGTGAGGATCTCCTCGGTCGTGCCCACGATGCCCAGGTCGACCAGCTTGCCGCGCGGCACGTCCTCGTGGACGGCCTCCATGCCCCAGTGGTGGCCCTTGCCTGGCGCGTCCGTCGCGCGGGCCAGCGGGGAGCCGATCATGACCGAGTCGGCGCCGCAGGCGATCGCCTTCGGCAGGTCGCCCGACCAGCCCACACCGCCGTCGGCGATGACGTGCACGTACCGGCCGCCGGACTCGTCCATGTAGTCGCGGCGGGCCGCGGCCACGTCGGCGACCGCGGTCGCCATCGGGACCTGGATGCCGAGCACGTTGCGCGTGGTGTGCGCGGCGCCGCCGCCGAAGCCGACCAGGACACCCGCCGCGCCGGTGCGCATCAGGTGCAGGGCCGCGGTGTACGTGGCGCAGCCGCCGACGATGACCGGGACGTCGAGCTCGTAGATGAACTGCTTGAGGTTCAGCGGCTCGGCCGCGCCGGAGACGTGCTCGGCGGAGACCGTGGTGCCGCGGATGACGAAGATGTCCACGCCGGCGTCGACGACGGCCTTGGAGAACTGCGCGGTGCGCTGCGGGGAGAGCGCGGCGGCGGTGACCACGCCCGAGTCGCGCACCTCCTTGATGCGCTGCCCGATCAGCTCCTCCTTGATCGGAGCCGCGTAGATCTCCTGCAGCCGGCGGGTCGCGGTCGCCTCGTCCATCTCGGCGATCTCGTCGAGCAGCGGCTGCGGGTCCTCGTACCGGGTCCACAGGCCTTCGAGGTTCAGGACGCCGAGGCCTCCCAGCTCGCCGATGCGGATGGCGGTCTGCGGCGACACGACCGAGTCCATGGGGGCGGCCAGGAAGGGGAGCTCGAAGCGGTAGGCGTCGATCTGCCAGGCGATCGAGACCTCCTTCGGGTCCCGGGTGCGCCGGCTCGGTACGACGGCGATGTCGTCGAACGCGTACGCCCTGCGGCCGCGCTTGCCGCGCCCGATCTCGATCTCAGTCACGATGTGTGGCCTTTCCCTCTACGTCTGCGCCTACCAGTATCCCCGACACACGCGCGTGGGGGGGGGGGGGGGGGGGGGGGGGGGGGGGGGGGGCGGGCCCCGCCGCGCGGGGGGGGGGGGGGGGGGGTGGGTTTTTTGGGGGGGTGGGTAGGGGGGGGGGGGGGGCGGGGGGGGCGCGCCCGCCCCCCCCGCGCGCGG
>NZ_JBICYI010000009.1:0-290253 GCF_043200825.1 Streptomyces sp. NPDC048370
TGGCCTTGATGGCCTCCGGGGGGAGGTCCGACGGGGCGGGCGACGCCCCGTCGGGAACCTTGTCGAGCTTGTCAGTCACAACGACTGCCCTTCAGTGGTGCGTGGGGTTCAGGAGCCGCCGTTGATCTTGGCCGCGGGAATGGCGCCGTCCCCGGCGTTCCACTTGTCCAGCGCCGCCTTGTAGGTGCCGTCCTTGATGATCGCGTCGAGGGCTTCCTTGATGGCGTCACGCAGCTGCGTGTCCTTCTTGTCGACCGCGATGCCGAAGAAGCCGGCGTCCGTCTTGTTGGCGATGGCCTCGAAGTCGTTGCCGCCGCCCGCGGTCTTCGCGATGTACGCGGCGACCGGCGAGTCGTTCAGGTCGGCGACGGCGCCGCCCGCCTTGACGCGGGTCTGGGCCTCGGCGTCGGTCGGGAAGGACTCGAAGGTGAGGGCCGGCTTGCCGTCCTTCTTGCACTTCTCGGCCTGGTCCTTGGCGGCCTGCTCGTACGTCGTGCCCCGCTGGACGGCGAGCTTCTTGCCGCACAGGTCGTCGAGGGACTTGATGTTCTCCGGGTTGCCCTTCTTCACCAGGATGCCGGTGGAGGCGGTGAAGTAGTCGACGAAGTCGACGCCCGTGCCGACCTTCTGGCCCTTGTCGTCCAGGCCCTCCTGGCGGGCCTTGGTGTCGGTCATCGAGGACATGACGACGTCCGTACGACCGGTCGGCAGCGCGGTGAGCAGGGTGTCGAACGTGCCGCTGGCGAACTCGAACTTCACACCGAGCTGCTTGGACAGGGCGGCGGCGATGTCGGGGTCGACACCGACGATCTTGTCGCCCTCCTTGAACTCCATCGGCGCGTACGTGGCGTCCGTACCCACCTTGATGACGCCGGCCTTCTGGATGTCGGCGGGCAGCTTGGAGAAGAGCGGGGCGGTGCTCACGGCACCGGAGGTCTTGTCGCCCTCGGGGGTCGAGCCGCCCTCGGTCTGGTCGCCACAGGCGGTCAGCAGCATGGAGCCGGCGACCGCGATGGCGGCGACCGCGGCAAGACGGGACGTGCGGGTCTTGGCGGTCGTACGGCGCGTGGAGCGTGCGGTCATGGTCGGGTTCCTCCGGCGTGTGAGGGAGTTGCCATAGGCCGCGCGCACGCACCTTCGGGTGTCGCGACCTCGTGTGATTACGCGCATCTTGCCATTCGGACGGCGTCAATCAGACGGCCACGCATGTCAAAATCGGATAACGGGTGACCCCCGAACCTCAGAGACCCGGTGAACATGGGCCGGACCTCTTCCGGGGAATGCTCCCCGAGACCGGAAAATCTCCGGTTGATCTCGCCATCCGGACGACACGAAGGCCACCATCCGGTCTACAGGACAACGTGTCCGGACATGGGGCGACGCGCCTGCTGTGCGCAAGGTGCCATTGCGTCCGTATGAGCCGCATCACCGCTACCTAATGGACTCGTCTACGGTGATGTACGTCCGGTAAGAAGGATCCTTACACCCCTCATCCGGGGCTCAGGGCGCGTTGTGCGGCGCGCCCGCGCGGTTGCCAGACACGGCGACCGCGGGACCCGCCCACCCCTCCTCAACAAGGAGTGGCCACCCTCAAATGAAGAAGACTTAAGGGGTCAACCCAATGGCAGCGGAGATCGTCAATCCTCGCAGCGAGAGCGGCACGGAAGGGGCTCAGGAGCCCTTCGATCCGGCCTTCGCGCTGCACCGCGGCGGCAAGATGGCCATCTCGGCCACGGTGCCGCTGCGCGACAAGGACGACCTGTCCCTCGCGTACACGCCCGGCGTCGCCAAGGTGTGCACCGCGATTGCCGAGCAGCCGGAGCTGGTCCACGACTACACCTGGAAGTCTCAGGTCGTCGCGGTCGTGACCGACGGTACGGCGGTGCTCGGACTCGGCGACATCGGCCCGGAGGCCTCGCTTCCGGTCATGGAGGGGAAAGCGATCCTCTTCAAGCAGTTCGGCGGCGTGGACGCGGTTCCGATCGCGCTCGCCACCACCGACACCGACGAGATCGTGGAGACCGTCGTCCGGCTCGCGCCGTCCTTCGGTGGGGTGAACCTGGAGGACATCTCGGCGCCCCGGTGTTTCGAGATCGAGCGCAAGCTCCAGGAGCGCCTGGACATCCCCGTCTTCCACGACGACCAGCACGGCACCGCCGTCGTCACCCTCGCCGCGCTCCGTAACGCGGCGAAGCTGACCGGCCGTGGCCTCGGCGACCTGCGCGCGGTCATCTCCGGCGCCGGCGCGGCCGGGGTCGCGATCGCCAAGTTCCTCCTGGAGGCGGGGCTCGGTGACGTCGCCGTCACGGACCGCAAGGGCATCGTCAGCCGCGACCGGGACGACCTGAACCCGGTCAAGCGCGAGCTCGCGGAGATCACCAACAAGGCCGGCCTCGTCGGCTCCCTCGAGACCGCCCTGGCCGGCGCGGACGTCTTCATCGGCGTCTCCGGCGGTACGGTCCCGGAGGCCGCGGTCGCGTCCATGGCGCCGAACGCGTTCGTGTTCGCCATGGCCAACCCGAACCCCGAGGTCCACCCCGACGTCGCGCACAAGTACGCGTCCGTCGTGGCGACCGGCCGCTCGGACTACCCGAACCAGATCAACAACGTGCTCGCCTTCCCCGGCATCTTCGCCGGCGCCCTCCAGGTCCGGGCCTCCCGGATCACCGAGGGCATGAAGATCGCCGCGGCGAACGCGATCGCGGACGTGGTGGGCGACCAGCTCGCCGCCGACTGCGTGATCCCGTCGCCGTTCGACGAGCGTGTCGCCCCGGCCGTCGCGGCCGCGGTCGCCGCCGCCGCCCGCGCCGAGGGCGTGGCGCGCCGCTGACGCGTCGCACACCCCGCGAAGGGCCCCGTCCTGATCTCAGGGCGGGGCCCTTTCGCATGCCTCTCGCGCCGGGGGCGTGGAGGGGCGCGGCGGGGGCGCGGAGGGGCGCGGCGGGGCTTCTGCGTGCCCCGCGCGGGCGGCGCCCCGGGGCCGATCCGTAGCCCCTCGCGGGCGGGGCGGCAGGGACGTGCGTCACAGCGATGGGCGGTTCCGCCGCGGGCCCGGCGACCCTACGCTCATGGCCATGTTCGCTGCCTACGCCGCCCGAATCGACCGTGACCAGCCGCTGAACGGCCTTGAGCTGGGCGAACGGCCCGAGCCAGAGGTGCGTCCCGGGTGGACCACCGTCACCGTCAAGGCCGCCTCGCTCAACCACCACGACCTCTGGTCGCTGCGCGGGGTCGGCCTGCCCGAGGAGAGGCTGCCGATGATTCTCGGCTGCGACGCCGCGGGCATCGACGAGAACGGCGACGAGGTCGTCCTCCACTCGGTCATCGGCCAGACCGGCCACGGGGTCGGCCCCGACGAGCCCCGCTCGATCCTGACCGAGCGGTACCAGGGCACCTTCGCCGAGCGCGTCACCGTGCCCTCCTGGAACGTGCTCCCCAAGCCCAAGGAGCTCTCCTTCGAGGAGGCCGCCTGCCTCCCGACCGCCTGGCTCACCGCGTACCGCATGCTCTTCACCAACGCGGGCGTGCGCCCCGGCGACTCGGTCCTGGTCCAGGGCGCCGGCGGCGGCGTCGCCACCGCCGCCATCGCCCTGGGCGCCGCCGCCGGTCTGCGGGTCTTCGCCACCAGCAGGGACGAGGCCAAGCGGAAGCGGGCCGTCGAGCTGGGTGCCGTCGAGGCGTACGAGCCGGGCGCACGGCTGCCCAAGCGCGTGGACGCCGTCATCGAGACCGTCGGCGCCGCCACCTGGTCGCACTCGGTCAAGTCGCTGCGCCCCGGCGGCACCCTGGTGATCTCGGGCGCCACGAGCGGCGACCGCCCCTCGCATGCCGAGCTCACCCGGATCTTCTTCCTGGAGCTGAAGGTCGTCGGCTCGACGATGGGAACGAAGGACGAGCTGGAGGACCTGCTCGCGTTCTGCGCCACCAAGGGCCTGCGGCCGGTGATCGACGACGTGCTGCCGCTGGACCGGGCGCGCGAGGGCTTCGAGAAGATGGCCTCGGGCGACCTCTTCGGGAAGATCGTCCTGACGACCTCTTGATGGATCGTCAGATCTGCTGATGGGATCTCCGGCACTGCGATCACACCGTCGTGCCGGAGGTTCTCTTGTTACGAACGACCCTTGCCGCGGGCGCCGTCGTCGCCGCGCTCCTCGCCCCGACCGGCGCCGCCCACGCCGAGAGCGCCGCCGGGACACCCGGCGGGATCTCCGGTGGGAAGCCCGGCGGGATCCCTGGGGGGAAGCCCGGTGAGATACCCGTCCTCACCGACGACCATGGCCGCGCCCTGACGCTGCGCGGCTGGAACGTCGAGGACAAGGCGAACCGCGGCGAGCAGGCCCTCTCCGCCATCACCGAACGGCACTTCCGGGACATGCGCGCCCAGGGCTTCAACTTCGCCCGGCTGCTCGTCTTCTGGGACGACCTGGAGCCGCGCCGGGGCCAGTACAGCCAGGGCTATCTGCGGAAGATCGAACGCATCCTGGACTGGGCGGAGAAGCACGACGTCCATGTCCTCATCGACGCCCACCAGGACGTCTTCGGACCGGCCTTCGGCCACCGGGGCGTGCCGGCCTGGGCGACCAGGACGGACGGGCTGCCCTTCACCCCGCACCCCGACGACTGGTTCGCCGAGTACTTCGAGCCGGCCGTGCAGCGCGCCTTCACCCATCTCTACGAGGACGAGGACCTGCGCCGCGCCCAGGCCGCGATGTGGCGCGTCCTCGCCGACCGCTTCGAGGACCACCCGGCGGTCCTCGGCTACGACCTGATCAACGAGCCCATGGGCGAGCTGCGCGAGGGCGAGGAGCTGCCGACGGCGGCCCGGCGGATCGAGCGCGAGCAGCTGACCCCGATGTACAACCGGCTCGCGGACGCGGTCCGTTCGGTGGACCGGGACACCTGGGTCTTCGTCGAGCCGACCCCGATCGTCGGCGAGGGCGTGCCGACGGGCCTCGGCAGGATCGGCGACCCGAAGGTCGTCTACGCCCCGCACTTCTACAACACCGCCATGGAGGCGGGCGCCGACTACGACCCGGCGGCCGGCTGGATCGAGACGTACGAACAGGCCGTGACCCAGTACCCCAAGGAGTACAAGGTCCCGGTCGTCGTGGGGGAGTGGGGGCCGCTCAACAACTCCCTGCCGAACATGAACCGCTTCTACCGCGAGGCGATGGCCTCCCTCGGCCGCTACGGCAGCGGATGGGCCGGCTACGTGTGGTGCTACGGCGGCGGGTACTGCGCGGTGGACGGCGCAGGGACCTTCCGTACGAACAAGGAGCTGACCGCCGAGCCCTACGCGGAGGCGGTCGCGGGCACGGTCACCTCCGCCGCGTACGACTCCGGGGCGGGCGTCTACCGGCTGGAGTACGTCTCGTCCCGGCGGGGCTCCCGGGTCACCGAGCTCTCCCTTCCCCCGGGCGCCTGGCAGGTGACGGCCCGGGGGAAGGCGATCGTGCTCCGCACGCGCAAGGGCGGCGGCTCCGCCTGGGTCCTGGCGGCCCCGGGCACCCGAGTGACGGTCACCGCCACCCGCGCCGCCCCCTAGGCCACCTGGGCCACCTGGGCACCCAGGGTCACCTGGGCACCCTGGGCCACCCGGGCGCGCCAGGCGTCCTCGGCCTCCTAGGCCTCCTTGCGCTCCGGGCGGAGGAGGGACGTGACGCGGTCCGCCGTCGACGACAGATGGCGGCGGGCCTCGGTCAGCTGGGCCGCCGTCACCCCGTGGTCCCGGGCGGCGTCGCGGATGTCGTCGCGGAACCGGTCCAGGAGCCGGTCCAGGTCGCGGGCCGGGTCGCCGGTGGAATCGACCGTCCGGGCCCAGTCCGAGGCGGCCCGCTCGGAGCCGGTCTCCTCCGAGGCGGCCTCCTCCGGGGCCGCGGTGGCCCGGCCCGACGCCTTGGGGTGCGTCGTGCCCGTGACCAGGCTGCCCAGCTGGGCGGTGATGTCCGAGATGCCCTCCCAGACACCCGTCGGCCAGTCGCCGCGCGCGAAGTGGTCCTGGACCTCGTCCTGGACCTGCTTGGCGATCCGCTGGAACTCCTTGGCCTGCCGGCGCGCCGACTGGGCCTCCTCGCGGGCCTGGCGGGTCTGCTCCTTCCACTCCTGCTTGGCGCGGCGCAGCTCGTCCTTGGCGTCGGCGAACGAGGAGCCCTTCTGCCGGGTCTCGCTCGCCGCCGCGCGCATTTCGCTGCGCAGCTTGCCCGCCGCCCCGCGCACGTCGTCGCGGATCTCGGCGGCGAGCTCGGAGACCGACTCGCGGATCTCCTGCTCCAGGTCGTCCAGTTCGCCGACGCGGCCGGCCAGCTCCGCGCGGCCCGCGTCGGTGATCGAGTACACCTTGCGGCCGCCCTCGGTGGCGTGCGTGACCAGCCCCTCGGCCTCCAGCTTGGCGAGCCGGGGGTAGACCGTGCCGGCCGAGGGCGCGTACAGGCCCTGGAACCGCTCCTCCAGGAGCCGGATCACTTCGTAGCCGTGGCGGGGCGCCTCGTCGAGGAGCTTGAGCAGATAGAGACGCAGGCGGCCGTGGGCGAAGACGGGCGGCATGTCACAGCACCTTTCCGGAGGGCGAGGACGAGGGCGTGGCGGAGGACGCGGAGGGGGCGGAGGACGCGGGGGAGGCGTCGAGGTCGTCGGCGCCGGCCGGTTCCGGGCGGCGCAGGAGGGCGATCGCGCCGGAGACCGTCGTGGCCTTGAGCTTGCCGCGGCCGTCGCCGAGCGTGCCGGTGATGCTCTTCGTGCCCCACTGCCCGCTGACCCGCAGGTCCTCGAAGGCGTTGGAGACGGAGCCGCTCGTGGTGCTGGCCTCGACCTCGGCGTCCGACGGGTGCGGGATCCGGAGCGCGATCTCGCCGGAGACGCTGGTCAGGCGGATGTCGGCGGGCGGTCCCGCCGGCTCGCCCGCGCCGAGGTCGATCACCATGTCCCCGCTGACCGTGTCGGCCTTCACGGAGGCCCCCGAGCCGTCGATGACGGTCAGGTCGCCGGTCACGGTGTTGACCCGCAGCGCGCCCGTGACGGTGTGGGCCTCGAAGGAGCCGGAGACGCTCTCCGCCTGGACCGGGCCGGAGAGACCGACGAGGGTGGTGTCACCCGTGACGCACTGGACGTCCGTACGCCCCTTGATGCCGGAGATCACCGCGCCGGCACCGACCACGCCCACCTCGACGTCCGTGCCGGCGGGGACGGCCACCGAGACCACGGCCCTGCGGCGGAAGCCGTGGCGGTCGAACCACTTGAGGAAGCCCTTCCAGTGCAGGTCGCCATAGGTGACGGTCAGGGTCGAGCCCTCCTGCGTGACGGTCAGTGGCGGGCCCTCGATCGAGGAGACCTCCAGGCGGGCGGCGCTCTCGTCGGTGCCCACCACGTTCACCGTGCCGTTGACGACGCGGACCCGGAGGCACGTCACGGGGTCGGACAGCGTGAGTTTCGTCGGCTCGGCCACGGACCACTCTGTCATCTGCTGACCTCCCGTTCGGCGACGCAACATATCGCGTCTCTCGTTAGACACGATATATCGCGGTACGGGGAAGTCAACCCCCGTTCGAGGGGGCGCGGGCGGGCATTCACTCTCGTACCGGGGCAAATTGGCCTAGCGTAAGGCCTCATGAACGCGACATCCGGATCGCGCCCCGCCGGGGCGCTGCTGCTCTGCCGCGCCGAGCCCGCGGCGGTACGCCCGCCGGCCCAGCTGCTGCGCGAACAACTCCTCCTCGCCCCGGCCGGTACCGAATGGAGCGTCGTCGTCCCGGAAGGGAAACCCTGGCTCCACGGCGGCGAGCCCGTCGAGCGGGTCGTCACGGGCTGGGCCACCGCGCTGGCCGTCTCCGCCGCCACCTGGCCCGTCCTCGCGCTCTGGTGGGACGAGGACCGTGCGGGCTTCACCCTCGCCGCCGGATTCCGCCGCACCGTCGGCTACACCTGGCTGGCGGACGGCACCCCGGTCGGCGAGGACGAGGCCATGCGCACCTTCGCGGCCAGGCTCGCCCTCGATCCCGTCCTCGACGTCCAGGCCCTCGAGTCGCTCATCCGGCCCGACGGCGACGCCGACGCGCAGGCCCGGCTCATCGGCCTGACCGCCGTCCTCGCCCGCGTCGGCCTCGCCCTGCCCACCGGCCTCATGCCCGGCGAGAGCGCCGACCGGCTCCGCTCGGTCGCCCTGGCGCAGGGGGCGGAACAGCTCGAATGGTCCGGCTGGCGCGACGCCGTGCGCGCCGAACTCGACGCGGTGGAGGGCGGCCCCTTCGGCCCGTATCTGCGCGGCCCCAGGGCCCGGCTGCTCGGCGCGGCCCAACTCGGGGCCGGGCTGCCCCTGCTCGCCTGGGGCGTCGGCCGCCGCAGCGGAGGCTGGACGGCGGCCGGGGCGCTGCTCGTCGTCCACGGCGCGCTGGGGCTCGTCTACGACCGCCTGCGCGGTCCGTGACCCCCGAAGGGGGTCACCCTCACCCGAGGAAAGACCCTCAGGGAGGCAACCTCAGGGAGGCAACCTCAGGGAGGCAACCTCAGGGAGGCAGCCTCAGGGAGGCAGCCTCAGGGAGGCAGCCTCGGGGAGGCCGCTCCTACTCGTCGTCCTCGTCCTCGTCGTCGAGGCGGGCCAGCCAGGTCGCGAGGCGCTCGACGGGCACCTCGAAGTCGGGGTTGAGGTCGACGAACGTACGCAGCTGCTCGGCGAGCCACTCGAAGGAGACCTCCTCCTCGCCGCGCCGCTTCTCCAGTTCTTCGATGCCACGGTCAGTGAAATACATGCGATCAGGATAGGCCGTGCTCCGCACGTCCTATCGCGCTCGTCAGCTGCAGGGACTAGCCTTCTTCATCATCGTTTCGGGGAGCGGGGGGCCGCTGTGACGCACGGGATCGCTCGGATTCGACTGGACGACGGGACACCCGTCTGGGCCCGCATCAGCGAGCCCGAGGAACTACGCAGGGGTGGCGGCTTCACGGACACCGGCATCGGCGACCGGGTCGGCGATCGGGTGGTCTCCATGGCGGAGGGGCTCACCGACGTCGTGCGCGGAGTCGTCGGTTCGCTGCGGGGCGGGCTCGACCCGCAGGCGCCGGTCGAGGTCTCCGTCAGCTTCGGCATCGAACTGTCCGCGCAGGCGGGCAAGGTGATCAGCGTCCTCGCGGAGGGCGGCGGCACGGCCTCGATCGCGGTCTCCCTCACCTGGACAGAACCGGGCCCCGCGCCCGACACGGCACCGGGCGCGGAGCCCGCCGCCGAACCGGCCGCCCCCGCACCCGGCCGTGAACCGGGCTCTGCACCCGCCCCCGCACCGGTACCCGGGCCCGCGCCGGCGCCCGACGCGGGGGCGCCGCACCGGCCGGCGGCCGATGGCGCCGTATGAGCGCCTTCGAATCCCTCGTGCGCCCCGCACTGGTACGCATCGCGGCTCCCGGTGACGGGTATGACCCGCACGGCGACCGGTACTGGGGCACCGGCTTCTTCATCGCCCCCGGCTGGGTGCTGACCTGCGCCCACGTCGTGGCAAAGGGGGGAAGCGCGGTGTGGAAAGGCGAGCGTGCCGTCGGCATCGTCTGGGACGGCGGAGTGACGACCGGCGAGGTCGTCCTCGCGCGACCGCGCCCCGCCGAGCCCGAACAGCAGCTGGACCGCTGGGACTTCCCCGACCTCGCGCTCGTCCGCGTCCCCGACGCCCGGGACGCGAGCTGCGTACGGCTCAGTGAGCGCCCGCCCGTCATCGCCGAGCCCATCCCCGTCGCGCTGTACGGCTGGTCACGGGTGACCGGCCGGCTCGCGATCCGTGACGCCGTCGGCCAGGTCCACGGCGTCGACGGCGAGGCCCTCCTGCTGAGCGGCACACAGCCCGTGGAGGGGCTCTCCGGCGGACCCGTCGTCGACCTGAACCGGGCGGTCGTCATCGGCCTCAACAAGGGGCGCGGCGCGGACGAGGGCGCCGCCGTCCCCGTCGCCTCCCTGCGCAGGCTCCGCCGCGAGCGGGGCGGCGAGGTGCTCTCCGAGGTCATGCGGGACCACGACCGCCACCACCTCGCCCGGTACCGCTCCCTCTCCGGCGCGGCCGACTGGACCAGGGCGCAGCTCCACCACCGGCCCCCCACCGCCCAGGGCCTCGACCCCGGGCGCCGCATCCATCTGTACGGGAGGCTCGCCGAACTCCCCCCGCCCACCGGCCCCGGGGAGGTGCTGCACCTCGTCGACGAGGCACGGCGACTGACGGTCGGCCACGACATGCGCCCCGTGCTCGAAGTCGCCCCGCAGACCTGGCGCGAGGGCGTCGGGCTCCTCCACGAACTCCACGAGCCGAACCAGGAAGCGGCCGCCGACCTCGGCCCGAACGCCGTGTTCGTGTACGCGGCGAAGGTCGCCCGGCACGTCAGGGAGCGGTACGGGGACGGCGTCGCGAGCCGCAGCCTGGCCGCCTGGGTCACCCATGCGGCGGCCGAGATGCCGCTCGGCACCCGTAAGGCGATCGCCGGCGTCCTCGCGAACGGCCGTGCCATCGGCGGCCGTTCGGGCCCGGACGGCCCGGCGCTCGGGGCGCGGGCCGACGTCCTGGTCGAGATCGACACCCCGCCCTACGGCCGGAAGTTCCCCTGGCGGGTCAAGCTCCTCTTCGACGGGCGCACCATCACCCCGCTGCACGGCGACGACGAGGGCGTCGAGCGCGAGCTGCTCCGGGACACCCTGCGGGAGCCGCTCGCGGACGCGCTGGCCCGGGGCGACCGGGGCGAGCATCTGGCCGCCGTCGAAGCGGTGCTGCCGCGCGAGCTCTTCGACGAACCCCTCGACACCTGGCGCCTCTCGCCCGAGGACGAGCTCTTCGACGAACGCTCGCTGCCCCTCGGCCACCGCCGGATCGTCGTCATCCGGGACGCCGGCCGCAACGCGCGCCCGCCCGCGCCCGAGTGGCACAGGCGGTGGCGGACGGCAGGGCTCGGCCCGCTCCGGGCGGTACCGCTGCGCGCCGAGACGCTCGCGGCCGCGCGGGACGTCCACGCGGCGCACCGGATCCGCAGGGAGTCGCCCCGCCAGGCCTGGGTACGGCTCTCGGAGGCCGAGGACGGCTCGGTGCCCGTCTACTGCGGACCCGTCGGCAGCGGCGACGGGCTGAAGGCCATGGCCGCCGCGCTCGCCGCCGGCCACCCCATCGCCCTGTGGCGCACCGGCGACCACGAACACGACCCCACCTACTGCGCCGAGTTCCACGAGCGCGCCGACCGGCTCCTCGCCGAGGCGGGCCGGGCCGAGGGGCTGCACGGGCCGGTCATCTCCCTGCGCAAGCGGGTCTCCGCCGACGCGGACATGGAGATGGACCTCGACCTGGATCTCGACCTGGATCTCGGTCCGGATCCGGATCCGGAACCTGGTCCTCACCTCGGCCCGGACCCGGATCCGCAGCTTGACCTGGATCCCACCTACGACGAGGACACGGACGACGCTCCGCCCGTCCGTTCCGAACACGCCTGGGCCGCGAACCTCGCCGTTCTCTTCGATCCCCCTGATCGCCCCCCGCACGAAGACCCCCTCCAGGGCCCGCCGATGCTCGCCGAGGAGGAGTGGTGACCGGCCGGACACGCGGACAATCGGTCCGGTTCGTGCATCGGCAGCGGGTGGGGTCGGGCGGTACGTTCGAAGGGCCGGGCCACGACACCACTGCAGCCAGGAGGAGTTCATCGTGAACGATTGGCGGATCTACCGTGGTGCCGGCCACCCGCACGACGAGATACGGCGGTTGCCCGCCCCGCCGCCGTGGCGGGACTTCTCGACCGGCGGAGCGGACGACACCCTGGCCGGCTCCGACCGACGGCTCGGCGTGCGCCGCCGCCTGGTCCAGAACCACCACCCCCGGCCCGCCGAGACCGACGCCGTCAACGCGGCGCTCTATCTGCGCCGGCCGCTCCTCGTCACCGGCAACCCCGGCACCGGGAAGTCCACGCTCGCCCACGCCGTCGCCCACGAACTGGGCCTGGGCCGGGTCCTGCGGTGGCCGATCGTCTCCCGGTCGACCCTCCAGGACGGGCTGTACCGCTACGACGCCATCGGCCGTCTCCAGGACGTCCAGCTGGAGCGCGCCCAGGCCGGGTCGACGGTGCCCGCCGCGACCCCGGCGGGCATCGGCTCGTACATCCGGCTCGGACCGCTCGGCACCGCGCTGCTCCCCTCCGAGCAGCCCCGGGTCCTGCTGATCGACGAGCTCGACAAGAGCGACCTGGACCTGCCGAACGACCTGCTGAACGCCTTGGAGGAGGGCGAGTTCGCCATCCCGGAGCTGGAGCGGCTCGCCGACCGGGAGCCGGTGGTCCAGGTGCTCACGGACGACGGCCGGAAGGTCCCCGTCCAGGGCGGGCGGATCCGCTGCTCCACGTTCCCGTTCATCGTGCTCACCTCCAACGGCGAACGGGACTTCCCCGCCGCCCTGTTGCGCCGCTGCATCCGCCTGGAGCTGGAGCCCCCGGGCGAGGAGCAGCTCGGCGCCATGATCGAGGCGCACCTCGGCCCCGACGCGGCGGCCGGTGAAGAGGGGCTGGTCAACCGCTTCCTCAACCGCGAACCCGGCGAGGTCATCGCCACCGACCAGCTCCTGAACGCGATCTATCTGACCCAGCACGCCCCGCGCACCGAGCGGGTGACCCGGGAACGCATCGCGGACATGCTCATGCAGCCGCTCGATCAGCCGAGGTGATGACCGGATGCACCGGATGCATCTGGAGGAGCTCACCCGCAGACTGCGGGCCGGTGGCCAGGAGCCCACGGCCGAGGAGGTCGCGGACGCCGTCTGGCTCGCCCAGTGGCTCCCGACGGCTGCCCCGGGCCCGGCCGACGGTCCCGAGGACGGCCCGGCGGAGAACCGGGGCGCGGCGCACCAGGAGGACCTGGACGGCCCCGAGTCCTCCGCGGAGGGGCGAGATCCGGCCATCGGCGAGGGCAGCGAGGGGGCGGACGGCGGCGATGCCCGTTCCTCCCGTACGGGTACGGGTACGGGAACCGACGGCGACCGCGCGCCGGGCGACGGCACCGGCTCCGGAAGCGGCACAGGCCCCGACGGTGACGCGGCCCGGCCCGCCCGCGCCACCGACACCGTCGACATCCGGCCGTTCATCGGCGTCACCCCCGGCACCGTCCGGACGGCGGGGGGCGGCAGGGCCCTTCCTGTCCGCGCGCCCGGCGCCAACGCCCTGCCCGGCCTCCTCGGCCTGCAGAAGGCGCTCCGTCCACTGCGCCACTACGCCCACTTCCCGCTCCGGCCCGGCGAAGGGCTCCTGGACGAGGAGGCGACCGCCGAACGCAGCGCGGCGGCGGGCATCCTCACCCCCGTCCTGCGCCCGGCGGCGGGCCGCCGCCCCGACATCCAGCTGCTCATGGACACAGGCCCCGCCATGGTCGTCTGGACCCGCATGGTCGAGGAACTCCGCCAGGCCTGCCAGCAGTCCGGCGCCTTCCGCGACGTCCAGGTGCACCGGCTCTACGACACGGGCGAGGGCGCGCCGCTGGTCACCACCACCTCCGGAGCCGACGGCCGGCCCCGGCTGCGCCCCGGCGACCAGCTCCACGACCCCACCGGCCGCCGCCTCACCCTGATCGTCAGCGACTGCGTCGGCCCGCTGTGGCAGCGCGGCGCGGCCCAGCGGCTGATCCACCAGTGGCCACGGCAGTCCCCGCTCGCCCTCGTCCAGCCGCTGCCGCCACGCCTCTGGCCCCGGACCGCGCTCGCCGTGGAGCCGGGGCTGTTACTGCGCCCCTCGTCCCCCGGCGGCCACACCGGGTTCCAGCCGGACGAGGAGCCCTGGGAGCCCACCGCCCCCGACGCGCGCGCGGTGCCCGTGCTCACGCCCACCCCCGAGGCGTTCGCCTCCTGGGCGCGGCTCCACGCGGGGCACGGCTCGGGCGCGGTGCGCGGCTGGGCGGCCATGATCGCCCCCGAGCCGCTCCGCACGGCCACGGTCGTCCCGACCGCCTCCCCCGCCCGGCCCCGCTCCCCGCGCAGCGACGAGGAGTTGCTGCGGGCCTTCACCGCGGGCGCCTCGCCCGGCGCCCTGCGGCTCGCCGTCCACCTCGCGGCCGCCCCGCTCGCCCTCCCCGTCATGCAGCTCGTCCAACGCGCGATGCTGCCCGACACCGGCCCCATGGAGCTGGCCGAGGTCCTGCTCAGCGGGCTCCTTCGACAACTGCCAGGCCCTTCCCCGTACCCGTGCTTCAGCTACTCCGCGCGCGTGCAGCAGCATCTGCTCGGCTCCCTGGACCGAGGCGCCGCCGCGCTCGTGCTCAAGCACTGCTCCGAGTACGTGGAGCGCAATTTCGGCCAGGGCATGCGCAACTTCCCCGCGCTCGCGGCCGCCCGGCTCGCGGGCCACGGCACCGAGGAGGACCGGACGGCCGCGCCCGGCACGGTCGAGGGCACCGACGAGCCCACCGGCCCGGTCGGCACGGAACCCGAACTCTTCGCCCGTATCCCCGCGCGCGTGCTCCGCTTCTACCACCCCGACCTGATCACCCCCGATCCGCTGGCCGCCGCCCGGCGGCTCTTCGACCAGTGGCTCGGCCAGTCCGACTCCTCGCTGCTCGTCCGGGCCCGCCGACAGGCCGAGGCCGCGCTGCCCGACCACCCCGTCGAGGCCGGGATCCTGCTCGGACGCGTGCTGTACGCGGAGTCCGGCACCGCCGCCGTCCAGGGCACCGACCGCCGCCGGGAGTTGCTCGACCGCGCGCTGAGCGAACTGGAGCGGGCCGGCGCCCTCGCCGAGCAGGGCGGCGCCGAGTGGGCCGAGGCGCGGCTCGAACAGGCCGTCGCGCACCACGGGTTGTGGCGCCACACCGCCGACCCCCGCCACCTGGACGACGCCCTCGACACGCTCTTCGGCGACGTGCCGGACTGGCCGGAGGCCCACCACCACACGCTGCACCTGCGCCGCGGGCGGCTGCTCCTCGCGCGCGGCGACGGCGCCGCCGCCGCGACCGAGCTCACCACCGCGCTCTCCCTCCGGGAGAGCGTCCCGGCCCTCCTCGACCTCGCCGACGCCCTGCACCTCTCGGGCGCCGACCCGGCCGAGGTCATGCCCGTGCTCGACCGGGCGGGGGAGCTGCTCGGCGACGGCGTCGCCCTGCGGCTGCGCTGGGCGTCGGCGCGCGCCCGGCTGTACGACACGGCGGGCGAGGGGCCGGCCGCCGACACCGCGTACGAGGAGGCCAGCCTGCTCGCCCCCGCCGACAGCGGACAGCGCGGCCGGATCCTGATGACCTGGGGCGAGTCCCTGATGCGCCGCGCCGCGACCAGCCCCGGCCAGGCCCCCGTGGACCGCGCCGAGGGCGTGCTGCGCGAGGCCCTCACCAACCTCCCGGCCGGCGCCCCTGAGCGCGCCCGGGCCGGGATCCTCATCGGCAGCGTGCTGGCCCTGCGCTTCCACCGCGCCGGCTTCCTGCCCGACCTCTTCGAGAGCCGCCACCTCCTGGAACAGGCCGCGCGCACGACCCGGGACATCGGGCTGCGCTCCGAGGTGTGGCTGCAACTGGGACGGGTGAGACTGGAGTTGAGCGAATCGGCCCGGGACGGCGTCCTGGGCGACGCGCTCACGGCGTACGAACGGGCCTGGGAGGACGCCCGCTCGGCCAACGGCGACACCCCGGGCACGATCACCGGCGCCCGCGCCCTGCACGCCCAGGGATCCGTCCTGCTCCTGATGGGCAGGAACGGACGCGCCCGCGCGGTCCTGGACGCGGCGGCCGAGCAGTGGCGGCGACTCGTGTCCGCGCTGGTGGAGGTGGACTGGGACGACGTCGGACGGACCAGGGCCCTGCTCGCGGAGGCGGGCGCGGAACAGAACCCGTACCGTCCCGCGCTCTCCGTGCAGGACCGCCGCCGGATCGCACCTCCGTGGTGGGAGTGGAGCGAGACGGCCGGGTAGGCGAGGGCCTGAGGGCCGATACGGAGAACGGCCGAATAACGGGGGCGCACATGGGCGCAGTTGAGTCGAACGGGTTTCCGTCTTCCTGGCGTCGGGAAGAACCGCTCCGCCGCTACGACCGTGGGGGACAGGCGTCGGTGAGGAGGAGCCGAGGGTGTTGGAGCACATGGAGTGGGTCGCCGGCGTCGACCGGGGGGCGGGCCGCCCACCGCACTTGCCCGATCTCACGGCCGTCGACCTGCGGACGCTGCGCTTCATGGACGATCCCGAGCTGGCGGTCGCCGTCGAGCGGGTCCTGTGGCACACGGGGGATCTCGCCGAGTCCTGGGACGAGGGCGCTCTCGTCGACAACTGCTCGTCCGGCGGCGGTCATTGACCGACCAGGTCCTCTCCGCCGCTGGTTTCCGGTCAGAATCGGACGAGCCAGCGCGGCCGGGCCGGGGAGGCGGGGATGACCCGCGCCCTGTTCCCCGCGGAGGCCTTCGCGGAGCTGGCCCGCACCCGCTCCGCCGCTCGTAGCGCCACCCTGCTGCGCTCGGCCCTGCACACGAGGCGCCTGCTGCTGCTCAAGTCCCTGTGGGTGCGGGTCCACCGGGACCGCGAGTCCATGGACCCGGCCGTGTTCCGTCGTTTCGCCGCGTCCTGGCAGCTCCTGGAGCAGGCCGAACGGAGCCACCCCGCCGTCGTACGCGACCTGCTCGACTACCCGACGACCGGCACCTGGCTGGCCGGCGCCCTGATGGAACCGGCCGGGCCGGGCCTCGGCCCGCACCTCTTCCGGCTCGACGTCCTCGCCGTGACGGCCGTCCTGCGCTCCGGCTCGCCCCTCGACGTCACCCTCGACGCCCCGGACGGTCTCCTCTCCCTGCCCGGCGTCGGACAGCTGCGGGCGACGGGGGGCGGCCGGGTACGGTTCCAGGCCCGGTCCCGAACCGTCCGGATCCATACCGAGGGCCACGCGCGCAGAGCCCCCGCCGCCCTGTTCCTCACCGATCGGCGGACCGGCGTGCTGACCGGACGGGGGCCGGGCTGGACCGGACTGCCGGTGCTGAGCGGTTCGGCCGCCCGCCTCGACGACCTGGACCCCTACCGGGTGCCGCCCGGCGGAATCGGCACCCCGCCCCGTGCGGGATCCGAGCACGCGGACACCGACCGGGCGGCCTGGGCCGCCTGCTGGCGCTCCGCCCAGGACCTCCTGACGCGCACCGACCCGGCCCGGGCCGCAGAGGTGCGCCGCGCGGTCCGCGCGCTCGTGCCGCTCGTCCCCCATGGCCCGGGCTCCTCGGGGGCCACGCTGAGCGTCGCCCCCGGAGCCGTGCTGACCTCCCTGCCCTCCGGGGCACAGGACATGGCCGAGACCCTCGTCCACGAGGTCCACCACAGCAAACTGGCCACGCTGCACGAGCTCGTACCGCTGTACCTGCCGGGACGGACGGCCGTGCACCGGGTCGGCTGGCGGTCCGATCCACGGCCCATCGCGGGCGTGCTCCACGGCGCCTACGCGCATCTGGCCCTGACCGACCTGTGGCGGCGCGCGGCCACGGCCGAGCGGGTGTCCGCGCGGTGGCGGACCAGCGCCGGGCAACAGTTCGACCGTATCCACGATGAGGTGGATGAGGCGCTCGCGATCCTGCTTGAATCAGATGAACTGACCAGTGAGGGCCGGGAGTTCGCCCATCAAATGAGGCTGCACCACGCGAGCCTGGGCGCAGCCCGTAGGGCGGCTGGGTAACACTGTGCCGAAGGCACATGACACTGCGTGGCGCGGGAGCGGGACGGGAGACGTACACATGGCGGAACAGCGGTCGGGTGGCGGCGCGGCGGCGGACCACGGGGGAAGAGCGGCGCCGGAGCATGTCCTCGTCGTCTTCCCCGGCTACCACCGCCCGTGGTCGGCCTGGATCAGCCAGCGCCTCGAAGCCCAGGGCGTGCGCACCACGCCGCTGCGCTGGGACCCCCCACGGGAATCGGCCCTCGAGGACTCCCTCGGGGACCTGTTGCTCGCCAGGGGGCAGGTGCTGCTCGTCCTCGACGACTGGTTCTTCCAGCTCGGCCCCCGCGCCGCGGGCGAATGGAACGACGTGCTGCGCGGCTTCGTCGCCGCCAACGCCGACCGGTTCGCCGCCGTCAACCTGACCAACCGCACCCTCCTCCCGGCCACCGCCGTCCTCGAACCGGTCAGCCTCTGGGGCGTCGGCGAGGAGGAGGCGGAGGCGCGGCTGCTCAGCAGGCTCGGCATCGAACCGCGCCGCACACCCGCCCGCCGGGTGCCGCCCGGCTCGATCGTGCGCTACCCGGAGACGCCGCCCGACGTGTGGGGGGACGTTCCGCGCCGCAACCCCCGCTTCACCGGCCGCGACGACCTGCTCACCGAGCTCCAGGAACGGCTCATGGACGCCGAGCGCGGCAGCGCCGCCTGCACCCTGCTCGGCATGTCCGGCATCGGCAAGACCCAGATCGCCGCCGAGTACGCCCACCGCTTCAGCCCCGACTACGACGTCATCTGGTGGGTCAACTCCGACGACCGCAACATCCAGCGCGACCGCTTCGGCGAACTCGCCACCGAACTGCGCCTGCCCACCGGCAACGACCCCGGCGAGCGCATCCGCGCCGTCCGCGAGGCCCTGCGCCGCGGCGACCCGCACACCCGCTGGCTGATCATCTTCGACGGCTGGGACGACACCGACGGCGCCGGCGTGCTGCTGCCCCAAGGCCCCGGCCATGTGCTCATCACCTCCCGCAACCGCGGCTGGGGCGACCACACCGACATCCTCGAAGTCCCCAGCTTCGACCGCGCCGAGTCCACCGCCTACCTCATGCGCCGGGCCCCGCACATCTCGGCGCCCGAGGCCGACGAGGTCGCCGCCGAGTTCGGCGACGTGCCCCTGCCGCTCGTCCAGGCAGCCGCCTGGCTGGGCGAGTCCGGCATGGAGGTTCCCGAGTACCTGCGCATGGTCCGCGACGGGCGGCTCTCCACCGTGGACGAGCCCGCCGGCGACGGCTTCCCCAACGCCTCGCTCACCTCCTGGTCGATACTGATCAACCGGCTCCGACGCGCCCAGCCGCAGGCCATCGACGTCCTCAGCCTGTGCGCCTCCTTCGCCCCCGGCCGCATCCCCCTCGGCATCGTGCGCGCCTATCCACAGGCCGACCTGCCGGAGGACCTCCGCTGGATGGTCACCGACCTCCCGGCCTGGACCAGAGCCCTCGACACCCTCGTCAACTACTCGGTGCTCAGCCGCGAATCACGCGGACCCGTCACCAACGTCGAGGTGGGGCCGCACCAGGAGTCCGTGCACATGCACCGGCTCGTCCACGACATCGTCGCCCGGCTGACCGACGGCGAACACCGCGAGGCCCACCGCAAGGCCGTCCGCACCCTCCTCGCCGAGGCGGACCCCGGCAACCCCATGGACAGCCGGCACTGGCCCCGGTACGCCGAACTCCTTCCGCACCTGGAGCCCTCCGGCGCCCTCTCCAGCCGCAACCCCCGCGTCCAGACCGCCGTGCTCAACTGCCTGCGCTACTGCTTCCGCAGCTCCGAGCACCGAGCCGGGATCCGCCTGGCGGAGAAGATCAGGGAACACTGGTCCACGTTCATGGACCCGGTCAGCCCCGAGATGCTGGAGCTCACCACGCAGGAGAGCTACATCCTGCGCGCCTTCGGCCGGTTCAGGGACGCGTACGAACTCGACATCGCCGTCCGTGACCGGCTGGACGCCGCCGGGACCAGGGACGAGCTCGGCTCCCTCCGCTCCGCCGTCTCCATCGCCAGCGACCTGCGCTTCCTCGGCCAGTACCAGGAATCGGAACGGATCCAGCGCGAGGCGTACCTGGAGGCCCAACGGCTCCTCGGCGAGAACGAGTTCCTCACTCTCGTCGCCGGCCACAACCTCGGCGTCGTGCTGCGCATGCTCGGCCGCTACCGGGAGGCGTACGACCAGGACGTGGCCTCGCTCGCCCGCAGCGAGAGCGTGCTCCGCCCCCGCCACGCACACACCCTCAACACCAGCAACGCCGTCGCCCAGGACCTGCGCCTGCTCGGCAACTACCGCGAGGCGCTCGCCCGCCAGGAGGCCAACGTCCGGGTGCACGTCCAGGTCCTCGGGCCGCAGCACCTGCAGACCCTCTACGCCCGCGCCCAGCTCGCGCTCTGCCGCCGCCGCGAGGGCGGCTTCCAGCAGGACCTCGGCGCCACCATGGCCAGCCTGCTCGAACAGCAGGAGCAGGTGCACGGCCGCTCCCACTACTCCACCCTCTCCTCCATCAACAACTACGCCAACTACCTGCGCGAACACGGCGACCTGGACCACGCCAGGGAGCTCAGCAGCGAGGCCGAGGCCGGCTACCGCGCGCTCCTCGGCCCCGCCCACCCGGTCGCCACCGGCGTCCTCGCCAACACGGCGCTCGTCATGCAGGCCTCCGGCGAACGCGCCGACGCCCTCGCCATGCTGGAGGCCGCGCTCGCCGGCCTGACCGCCTCCCTCGGACCCGACCACCCCTGGGCCCTCGGCTGCGCCCTCAACGCCACCGCGGCCCGCAACTTCAACGGGCGGGTCGCGGACGCCGCCGAACTCAGCCGGGAGACCCTGCGCCGCGCCCGCCACACCCTCGGCAGCGAGCACCCGCTCACCCTGTCCTGCCAGGTCGCCCTCGCCACCGACCTGCGCGGCCTGCGCGAGGTCGAGGAGGCCGGAAAGCTGGAGGAGGACGCCCTGCTCACCCTCACCAGGACCCTCGGCGCCCAACACCCGCACACCCTCTCGGCGCGCCAGCGCAACCGCCCCTACTGGGACTTCGAGGCCAACCTCGGATAGCCCCGGAGAACGCCGGAGGCCCGGCCCCCCTCTCGGGGTGCCGGGCCTCTCGACGTACGCGTACCGGTACGGCAGCGGGTCAGGCGTCGAAGACCTCGTTGACCAGCTGCTGCTGCTCGGCCTGGTGGCGCTTGGCCGAGCCGACCGCCGGGGACGAGGAGTGCGGACGCGAGATCCGGCGCAGGCGCTCGCCGTGCGGGATGTCGGCGCCGACCGCCAGGTCCAGGTGGTCGATCAGGTTCAGTGCGATGAACGGCCACGCACCCTGGTTCGCCGGCTCCTCCTGCGCCCACAGGTACTTCTCGGCGTTCGGGTACTTGGCGATCTCGGCCTGCAGCTCGGCACCCGGCAGCGGGTACAGGCGCTCCAGACGGATGATCGCCGTGTCCGTGACACCGCGCTTCTGCCGCTCGGCCTCCAGGTCGTAGTAGACCTTGCCGGCGCAGAAGACGACCTTGCGGACGTCGGCCGGGTTGACCGTCGCATCGCCGATCACCGGGCGGAAGCCGCCGGTGGTGAACTCCTCCACCTTCGACGCCGCGGCCTTCAGACGCAGCATCGACTTCGGGGTGAAGACGATGAGCGGCTTGTGGTGCGGGTTGTGGACCTGCCAGCGCAGCAGGTGGAAGTAGTTCGACGGCAGGGTCGGCATGGCGATCGTCATGTTGTCCTGCGCGCACATCTGGAGGAAGCGCTCCGGGCGCGCGGACGAGTGGTCCGGGCCCTGGCCCTCGTAGCCGTGCGGCAGGAGCAGCGTGACGCCGGAGGTCTGGCCCCACTTCTGCTCGGCCGAGGAGATGAACTCGTCGACGACGGTCTGCGCGCCGTTGACGAAGTCACCGAACTGGGCCTCCCAGATGACCAGGGAGTCCGGGCGGGCCAGCGAGTAGCCGTACTCGAAGCCCATCGCCGCGTACTCGCTGAGCAGCGAGTCGTAGACGTTGTAGTGGGCCTGGTCCTCGGCCAGGTAGAGCAGCGGGGTGTAGTCCTCGCCGGTCTCCTGGTCCACCAGGACCGCGTGCCGCTGGCCGAAGGTGCCGCGGCGGGAGTCCTGGCCGGACAGCCGGACCGGGGTGCCCTCCATCAGCAGCGAGCCGATGGCGAGGGTCTCGCCGAAGCCCCAGTCGATGGTGCCGTCGTCGATGGAGGCCGCGCGGCGCTGCATCTGCGGCATCAGACGCGGGTGGACCGTGATCCGCTCCGGGATGCTGACCTGAGACTCGGCGATCCGCTTCACGACCTCCTGGGAGACCGCGGTGGTGACGGCGACCGGGAACTCCGGCTGGGGGTCCGGGACGTGCGCAGGGGCCGGCGCCGAGGTGGCCTCGCGGACCTCCGCGAAGACCTTCTCCAGCTGGCCCTGGAAGTCCTGGAGCGCCTGCTCCGCCTCTTCCAGCGTGATGTCGCCGCGACCGATCAGCGACTCGGTGTACAGCTTGCGCACCGAACGCTTCTTGTCGATCAGGTTGTACATCTGCGGGTTGGTGAACTGCGGGTTGTCGCCCTCGTTGTGACCGCGGCGGCGGTAGCAGATGAGGTCGATCACGACGTCCTTGTTGAACGTCTGGCGGAACTCGAAGGCGAGCCGCGCGACGCGGACCACGGCCTCCGGGTCGTCACCGTTCACGTGGAAGATCGGCGCCTCGATCATGCGGGCCACGTCCGTGGCGTACATGGAGGAGCGGGACGACTCGGGAGCCGCCGTGAAGCCGACCTGGTTGTTGATGACGATGTGGACCGTGCCGCCGGTGCGGTAGCCGCGCAGCTGCGACATGTTCAGCGTCTCGGCGACGACACCCTGGCCGGCGAAGGCCGCGTCCCCGTGCAGGGCGACGGGCAGGACGGTGAAGTCCGTGCCGCCCTTGTTGATGACGTCCTGCTTGGCGCGGACGACACCCTCCAGGACCGGGTCGACCGCCTCCAGGTGCGAGGGGTTGGCGGCGAGCGAGACCTTGATCTGCTCGCCGTCCAGGCCGGTGAAGGTGCCCTGGGCGCCCAGGTGGTACTTCACGTCGCCGGAGCCGTGCATCGACTTCGGGTCGAGGTTGCCCTCGAACTCGCGGAAGATCTGCGCGTACGACTTGCCCACGATGTTCGCGAGGACGTTCAGACGGCCGCGGTGGGCCATGCCGATGACGACCTCGTCCAGGCGGGACTCGGCGGCGGAGTCGATGACCGCGTCGAGCAGCGGGATGACGGACTCGCCGCCCTCCAGGGAGAACCGCTTCTGACCGACGTACTTGGTCTGCAGGAAGGTCTCGAACGCCTCGGCCGCGTTCAGGCGGCGCAGGATCCGCAGCTGCTCCTCGCGCTCCGGCTTGGAGTGCGAGCGCTCGACGCGGTCCTGGATCCACTTGCGCTGCTTCGGGTCCTGGATGTGCATGAACTCGACGCCGGTGGTGCGGCAGTACGAGTCGCGCAGCACGCCGAGGATGTCGCGGAGCTTCATCATGGACTTGCCCGCGAAGCCACCGACCGCGAACTCGCGCTCCAGGTCCCAGAGCGTCAGTCCGTGTTCGGTGATGTCCAGGTCGGGGTGCTTGCGCTGGCGGTACTCCAGCGGGTCGGTGTCGGCCATGACGTGGCCGCGGACCCGGTAGGAGTGGATCAGCTCGAAGACGCGCGCGGCCTTGGTGACGTCGTCGTCGTGCGAGGCGTCGATGTCCTTGAGCCAGCGGACCGGCTCGTAGGGGATGCGCAGGGCCTTGAAGATGTCGTCGTAGAAGCCCTCCTCGCCGAGGAGGTAGTTCGCGACGACGCGCAGGAACTCGCCGGAGGCGGCGCCCTGGATGACGCGGTGGTCGTACGTCGAGGTCAGCGTCATGACCTTGGAGATGCCCAGCTTGTTCAGGGTGTCCTGGGAGGTGCCCTGGAACTCGGCCGGGTAGTCCATCGAGCCGACGCCCATGATCACGGACTGTCCGGGCATCAGGCGCGGCACGGAGTGGACGGTGCCGAGGCCGCCGGGGTTGGTCAGCGAGACCGTGACGCCGGTGAAGTCCTCCATCGTCAGCTTGCCGACGCGGGCGCGCTTGACGATGTCCTCGTAGGCCTGCCAGAACTCGAAGAAGTTCAGCGTCTCGGCCTTCTTGATGCCGGCGACGACGAGCTGGCGGTCACCGTTCGGCTTCACCAGGTCGATGGCGAGGCCGAAGTTCACGTGCTCCGGCTTGACCAGCGTCGGCTTGCCGTCCTTCTCCGCGAAGGAGTAGTTCATCGACGGCATGGCCTTGATCGCCTGCACCATCGCGTAGCCGATGAGGTGCGTGAAGGAGATCTTCCCGCCCCGGGCGCGCTTCAGGTGGTTGTTGATCACGATCCGGTTGTCGAAGAGCAGCTTCACCGGGACGGCGCGGACGGACGTGGCCGTCGGCACCTCCAGCGAGGCGTTCATGTTCTTCGCGACGGCGGCGGCGGGGCCGCGCAGCGTGATCAGCTCGGGCCCTGCGGGCGCCTCGGCCGCCGGGGCGGCGGGCGCGGGCTTCGCGGCGGCCGGGGCGGCCTTCGCCGGGGCCGGAGCCGCGGCGGCAGGAGCCGGGGCGGCGGCGGGCTTGGCGGGGGCCGGAGCAGCGGCGGCCGGGGCCGGAGCGGCCGCGGCGGGGGCGGCCTTGACCGGTGCCGGAGCGGCGGGCGCGGCAGGTGCGGCCTGTGCGGGGCTCACCTGCGGCGCGGCGGCCGGGGTCTCCGTGGCGCCGGGCTTGTAGTCGGCGAAGAAGTCCCACCAGGCACGATCGACCGAATTCGGGTCCTGGAGGTACTGCTGGTAGATCTCGTCGACGAGCCACTCATTGGCGCCGAAGGCGGTCGCAGGGTTCTGACCCTGCCCGTCTTGGCCGGTGGAGGTACTCGGGGAACTGGGGGACTGAGACGACACGGCGGTAACCGCCCTCTTCCGCTTCACAAGGTGATGGACAGCGGAAATAAAGGCTACGCCTCCCTGGCCGACAGGTGCAGGCCGGGCACTCCCAACGTCGCGCAAGTCACACTTGACGCGGCGTTTCAGGGCAGGGAATGGCGGGAAACAAGCGTGGTTCTGCCCTCTCGCGGGTACGAGAGAACGGGGTTGCCGCCCCTGAGGCATGCATCCCTGACCACGTCCTGATCGTGTCCTGTTCATGTACACGCAGAACATGTGCTTCCAGTTCGACCCTACGTCAATCGCGCGCCGGAAGACTTCCCGGAAGAGTGACCTGGATTCGGCAGCCACGTGACGATTCGGCCACACCGATCTCGCCGCCGTGCAGATCGACGGCCCAGCGGGCGATCGCGAGGCCCAGACCCGTACCGCCGTCGCTGCCGGGACCGGCCTGGGCCGGCACCTGTCCCCGGTTGAAACGCTCGAAGACCGTGTGCCGCAGCGCCTCAGGGATGCCGGGACCCTCGTCCTCGACCTCCAGGGCCAGCGAGTCCGGCCAGTCCCCGCGCCGCGCCCGTACGGTCACGCGGCCGTGCGGCGGCGAGTGCTTCACCGCGTTGTCGATCAGGTTCGCCATCACCTGGTGCAGCCGCTCCGCGTCCGCGTGGGCGGTCAGCTCGGGCGGTGAGACGTCGAGGTGCAGATGGACGTCCGTGCGGTTGTGCAGGCCGGACGTGGAGGACAGGCCGCGCTGGGACGCGGCCAGATTGGCCTCGCGGAGCACGCCCGAGAGGTACGGCCAGACCTCGAAGCGCCGTGCCTTGAGCGTGACGACACCGTTGTCAAGACGTGACAGGTCGAGCAGGGTCTCCACCAGCCGGCCGAGCCGCTCGGTCTGCTTCAGGGCCGTCCGCATCGTCTCCGGGTCGGCCTCCGAGACCCCGTCGACGACGTTCTCCAGGACCGCGCGGAGCGCCGCGATGGGGGTGCGCAGCTCGTGCGAGACGTTCGCGACCAGCTCCTTGCGGTGCCGGTCGACGGACTCCAGGTCGTCCGCCATGCGGTTGATCGTCGAGGCCAGGTCGCCCAGCTCGTCGCGGCGGTCCGCGCCGCGCACCCGGCGGCTGAAGTCCCCGCGCGAGATCGACCCGGCCACCGTGTTCATCTCGTCGAGCGGCGCCGTGAGGGACTGCGCCACGAACTGGGTGATCAGCAGCGTCGCGATCATCGCGAAGATCGTGATGTACCGGAACTCGGTGGAGGTCCGGATCGCCACCAGCGCGAGCCCCGAGGTCAGCAGGACCGCCCCGACGACCAGCGTGCCCAGCTTGGTCTTGATCGAGATCACGATCCGGCGCCTCCTCCGGGGCTCGGGGCGCTGCCCCCGGCGGCTCATGACGCCGGCGTCTCCAGCGCGTACCCGACACCGTGGACCGTACGGATCCGCTCCGCCCCGATCTTCCGGCGCAGCGCCTTGATGTGGCTGTCCACCGTCCGAGTGCCGGAGGCGTCTGCCCAGTCCCAGACCTCGGCGAGCAGCTGCTCGCGCGAGAGGACCGCGCGGGGGGTGTTCGCCAGGCAGACCAGCAGGTCGAACTCGGTCGGCGTCAGATGGACGTCGTCGTTCCTGACCCGGACCCGGCGCTGCGCGTGGTCGATCTCCAGCTCGCCGAGGCGCAGGATCCCGCTCCGCGGCGTGACGGCCGCCAGCGCGGCCCGCTCCACCCGGCGCAGCAGGACGTGCACGCGCGCGGCCAGCTCACGCATGGAGAACGGCTTGGTCATGTAGTCGTCGGCGCCGACGCCGAGCCCGACCAGCATGTCCGTCTCGTCGTCCCGCGCGGTCAGCATCAGGACCGGCACCGGGCGCTGCGCCTGGACGCGGCGGCAGACCTCCAGGCCGTCGAAACCGGGCAGCATCACGTCGAGGACCATCAGGTCGGGCTGCCAGGCCTCGGCCGCGTCGACGGCCGCGGGGCCGTCGGTCGCCGTCTGGACGAGGAATCCTTCCGCCCGCAGCCTCGCGGAGATCGCATCCACGATCGTCGTGTCGTCCTCGACGACCAGCACCCGCCGCTGCGCACCCGGAGTGGCCGCCGCACCGTGGTGAGTGGTGTGTGTCTGCTCCATTGCCCCGCCTCGCATCGCTGGTGTCGGCCAGCAGCCTAGAGGCACCGGCGGCATCCCGGCTACGCAGGCCGGACGGCGAGGTGCACCACGTCAGGGACGCCCCGGGCAACGGGGACCTCTTCCGTCCGTACCCCGCTGAATCCGGCATTCCGCAAGGACTCTTCGAAATCGGCGGACGGTCGGGCCGACCAGACGGCGAGGATTCCGCCCGGATTCAGGCGCCTGGCGCAGGCCGCCAACCCCCCGGCGGAGTAAAGGTTTTGGTTGTCCTCGGTGACGGTCCAGTCGGGCCCGTTGTCGATGTCCAGGCAGAGCGCGTCGTACGTGTCGGGGGACTCGTGGACGTACGCCACCAGGTCCGTGTGAAGGATCACGTTGCGCGGATCGGCCAGAGCGGTGCCCGAGATCGCGGCGAGGGGGCCTTCGCGGTGCCAGTCGATGATCGCCTGCTCGCGCTCGACCACCGCGATCCGGCCCCAGCGGGGGTCCGCGGAGGCGTGCGCCAGGGAGAAGCCGACGCCGAGGCCGCCGATGAGGACGGAGGCTCCGGGGCGCCCGCCGAGGGCGTCCATCGCGGCGTCGATCAGCAGCCGCTCCGAGCGTCCGTCGGAGGTGTCCATCAGGAAGGTGCCGTTGGCGATGATCTCCAAGTGCTCGTCGCGCCGCCGCAGTACGACTTCTCCGTACGGTCCCTCGCGGCGGTCGATCGTGACGGGGCTGGACATGTTCGCGCACTCCCGGTCTCGGCGGACTGCTGTCCCGGCCATCCTTGCGGCGCGGGGAGGGCCGGGACAAACGCGATACGGATGCGGGGGCGAGATTCGGTCCGGGGCCGGGGCCCCCCACGGGCCGGCCCCGGACCGGGGTGCGGGGCCGGTCAGGAACCCCGCGGTCAGGGAGATCGGATCCGATGGATCGGATGTTGGATCCAAGATCCGATCTGTTGGATCCGATCTGTCGGATCCAATGTGTCGGGCCGATGGGTTGGATCCGATGGCTGGGATCCGGCGCGTTGGATCCCAGCCACCGGATCCCGGCTCAGATGGCCAGGCCGTGGCCGTGGGGGAAGACCGGGTCCTTCGTGTCGTTCGGGACGTCCGGGCGGGCCGCCTCCACCGCCGCCATCGAGCGCGGCAGCTCGAAGGGCAGCCGGCCCTCCGCCTTCGCCCGGCCGAAGGCGACGTCGAGGAGGGCCTCGTCGCTCGCGCCGTAGTCGGCGATCAGGGCCGCCGCCCGCTCGGCGATCTCCGGCAGGACGGCGGGGCGCTCCAGGTTGACGCAGACGACCGTCGGGACGGTCGCGAGCAGCGCGAGGATCCCGGTCAGCTCGGGCTCCGCGAAGGCGAGGGAGCCGGAGTGGAAGAAGGACTCGAAGCGGTTCGGCCGCTCCTCGTACGGGGTGCGCAGCCGCAGCACCGCCAGGTCCGCCTCCGCCGGGGTGGCCACGACGTCCCCGTACACCGCCGCGACCGCCGGGTCGACGTTCTCGACGTACAGCTTCGGGCGCCCGGTGAGCGGCAGCGGTCCGTCGGTGAGGACGGTCAGCGAGCGGCGCTGGGCCGCCGCGCCCGCCGCCGTGAAGTCGGCGCGGCCGACGGTCTCGGCGGCCTCGTCCGGGTCGACGTACCGGCGTTCGTCGAAGAGCCCGAGCACGAACTTCTCGCGCAGCAGTCGCCGTACGGAGGCGTCGACGCGCGCCTCGGAGATCCGGCCGGACTCGACCAGCTCCACGATCACCTCGGGGCACTGCTCGCCGCCGAACTGGTCCGAGCCCGCGTCCAGCGACTTCGCCGCCCGCTCCGCCACGCTCAGGTGCTCCACACCCCAGGCCCGCGCCACGTGCGTCTCGCCGAAGATCGAGGCGTCCGTGAGCAGCCCCCAGTCGGTGCAGACGATGCCGGTGAAGCCGAGCTCCTCCCGCAGCAGCCCGGTGACCACGCCCTTGTTGAAGCCGAAGCCGACCTCTTCCCAGTCGGTGCCGATGGGCTGGCCGTAGTACGGCATCATCTGCGAGCAGCCGGCGGCGATGGCCGCCTTGAAGGGCTCCAGGTGGTGCTCCCGCATCCCGCCCGGGTAGATCTGCTCCTTGCCGTGCGGGAAGTGCGGGTCCTCGCCGTCCTTCTGCGGTCCGCCGCCGGGGAAGTGCTTGACCATGGCCGCCACCGAGTCGCGTCCCAGCTCCTCGCCCTGGAGGCCGCGGACGTACGCCTGGACGAGTTCGCCGGTCAGCTTCGCGTCCGAGCCGAAGGTGCCGGACTGGCGGGCCCAGCGCGGCTCGGTGGCGAGGTCGATCTGCGGGTGGAGGGCTGTACGGAAGCCGACGGAGAGGTACTCGCGACGGACGGTGTCGGCGAAGCGGAACACGAGCTCCGGGTCGGCGATCGCGGCGAGCCCCAGCGCCTCGGGCCAGGCGGAGAACGCGCCGGCGTTGAACGAGGCGCCGATGTTGTCGGTGAAGGCGTGGCGCGGGTCGGTGGAGAGCGAGACCGGGATGCCGAGCCGGGTGTGCGCGGCCATCTCCTGGATCGCGTTGTGCCAGAGGGCCATCTCGCGGGCGCCGTAGGTGCCGAGCAGGTTGAAGTGCGTGAGGTGGCGGCCCTCGATCAGCTCCGGAGTGGTGAACGGCAGCATCGAGCCGTCGGTCTCGGTGACCGGGGTGCCGTCCGCGTTCATCATCAGCATCGAGTGGAAGAGCTGGCCCGCCTTCTCCTCCAGTGTCATCCGGGAGAGCAGGTCCTCGACGCGGTCGGCGACGGGCTGGCTGGCGTCCTGGTAGGGGTGCATGTCGGAGCTCCTGAGGGCTCTCCGTCGTACGGGCCGAGCGCGTCGCCGGCCTTGGCGCCCTCAGGCTAAGCGCGAAAACCGAGTGGGTACTAGGTTTTGTGCTTGTGTCCTGGATCACGGGACGGAAGTCTCATTCCGGGCACCACCTAAGCTGGGCCCCATGCCGGAGAACCAGGGCCCGACGAACCGTAGAAGCGCAGGCAGGGGCAGCTACGCGGTGGGGGACGAGCGCCGTCGGAAGATCCTCGACACCGCCGTCGAGCACTTCGGGCAGTGGGGCTTCCACGCCTCCTCGCTCGCCCGGATCGCCAACGACTGCGGCATCACCCAGGGCGGACTGCTGCACCACTTCCGCAGCAAGGAGGACCTCCTGCTCTCGGTCCTCGCACAGAGCGAGCAGCACGACGTCGAGCGCCTCTTCGCCCGCGAACCGGAGTCGTACGCCGCCTACCTGGAGACCGTCGGCGCCCTCGTCGAGGAGAACACCCGGCGCCCCGGCATCGTGCGCATGTTCAACGTCCTGGCCGGGGAGTCGGGCAACGTCGGCCACCCCGCGCACGGCTACTTCAAGGAGCGGTACGCGCGCGTGCTGCGCCACACCGTCGACCTGATGGAGGCGGCGGTACGGCGCGGGGAGCTGCGCGAGGGCATCGACTGCCGGGCCGCCGGGCAGGAGCAGCTGGCCGTGATGGACGGCCTGCAGCTCCAGTGGGCGCTCGACCCGGGATCGATGGACATGCCCGCGCGCGTACGGGCCTTCCTGGGCCGCCAGTACAGGGAGCTCTCGACGGCCGGCTAGGGCTGCTGCCGGGTCACCCGTTCCGTACGGGAGGGCGGGCGCCGCGCCACGCGTAGAGCGCCGCGCCCCCGGCGAACGCCCCCGCCGCCATCGCCCACGCGCCCGGCTGCGGGCCCGGCTGCATCGGCCAGCCCCACAGCGCCGCGGCGCCGCCCGGCGCGGCGGGCGCCGCGATATAGACCGTTCCGATGTACGCCGTCATCGGCAGCCAGCTCTGCCGGGCGCCGATCAGCGCCGCCGCCGCGGCCGTCACGCCCACCGAGCCCAGGGTGTTGCGGACGATCGCCTGCCCTCCGAACAGCTCCGGGCGGCCCGGCACCGCGAGCGCGAGGGCGGCCACGGCCAGGGCGGTCAGGGCGAGCAGGTGCGCGGTACGGCGCCCGGGCCACGGCCGGGTCGCCGTACGGTCCAGCTCCTCGCTCGCCGCGTACAGGCTCGTGCCGATCACCGAAGCGGCGAGCAGCGGGGCGAGGGCGACGACCGGCACGCGGGCGGCGTGGTCGAGGCCCGGCTGGGACTGCAGCCAGGACGCGGACCAGGCGGCCGCCGCGGCCGTGCCGAGCAGGGCCGCGACCGTGCCGGGGAGCGCCCGCGAACGGACGTACAGGGAGAGACCGGCGCCGCGGCCCGGGAGGAGGGCGCTCACGGGATCGGCACCTCCTCGGGGCGGCAGCCGTCCGCCGCCATGTAGCGGGCGAGGTAGTCCCGTTGGGCGGCGGGCGACTTGGCGTGCAGGGCGTCGAGGTACCGCTGCCCGGCCGGGCCGAGGGGGATGCCGTAGTTCTCCGGCGTCGGCGCCAGCCACTCGGACACGGCGAGATGGACCTCGCCGAGCCGCTCCACGCCCGGTCCGGAGAAGTCCTCGGAGAGACAGGTCTCCGAGAACAGGTGCTGGACCGCCGAGTTGAGGTACAGGTCGGGGCGGGACAGCTCGCCCCTGACCGCGTCCAGGTCCGGGTTCGGGAGCGTCGTGTCACCGGGCCCCAGGGCGCCAGGACCGCCGACCCAGCGGGCCGGCGCGCCCGGCAGCCCGCGCAGCCGCTCGTTGAACGGCGCGAGAGCCCGGGAGATGTCCGGCAGGAGGGCGCGGTCGACGTCGGGCATGCAGACCTGCGGCGTGCCCTCGTCGCAGACCAGCCGCGCGGCCGCCGGATCGGGGCGCCACGGGCCGTCGATCGGTAGACGGACGATCGGCACGGCGGCGGCCACCGCGGCGGCGAGCGGAAGGAGCGCGAGCAGCCGGAGCCGGGCGGTGCCCGCCGCGTACGCGAGCAGAGCGGCGAGGGCGAGACCGGCGGACCAGAGGGTCCAGGCCGGCGCGAACCACCACACCGGCCTGTCCCAGACGTAGAAGTGCTCGACGGCCGGATTGAGCCAGAAACCGATCGTGTAGGTGCGGGAGGCCGCCCCGAACACCACGTAGCCGCAGACCGCGAGCAGCGGCGCCGTCAGACGCCACCGCACCAGACGTCCGACGAGATGGCCGAGCGTGCCGAGCGCGGCCAGGGTGACGGCGTCGGCGGCGACGAGTTCGAGGAACGGACGCGGGCCACCACCGACGTACGGCCAGGTGGCGAGCAGGCACACGGCGGCGGCGGACAGGTACCCGGCGACCGGCCACAGCGCCGTCGGCGCGACGGCGAGGAAGGCACGGCGCAGGGGGCTCCGCGGCACGGAGGACAGGAGTTCCAGCGTGCCGCTCCGCCGGTCCCGCCCGCCCTGCCAGCAGCCGAGGGCGAGCACGAGGGGGCCCACGAGCAGTCCGGTGACGATGTGCAGCATGTCGGTCGTGTCGGTCCAGCGCGACTGCCAGCCGGGTGCCTTGGCGTACATCGTCACGAGGGTCGTGACCGCGACGGCGGCGCCCGACCAGGGCCCGATCCCGCGTCGCAGCTCGGTCCGGAGGACGGACGTACGGGGTGGGGCGGCGGCCTCTCGGCGCGGTGCGGCGGTGGCCCGTGTGTCGGTGGCGGTCATCGGAGGCCCTCCGAGACGGCGTCCGACGGTCGGCGGTGGGCGCGGAGCGCCTGCGTGTAGCCGCGCTCGATCGCGTTGGCCGAGTCCCCGGCGAGTCCCGGGTCGGGCGACTCCCCACCCAGGGCGGTGAGTTCGGCGGTCGTACCCCGGAAGGCGACGCGGCCCGACTCGATCAGCGTGACCTCCGTGCAGGCCGCCGCCACGTCCTCCACCAGGTGGGTGGAGACGATCACCGTGGACGAGGCGCCGATCTCCTTGAGGAGCGTCCGGAACTCGACCCGCTGCTCGGGGTCGAGGCCCGCCGTCGGCTCGTCGAGGAGGAGCAACTCCGGTTCGTTCACGATCGCCTGGGCGATCCCGGCCCGCCGGACCATGCCCCCGGACAGGGTCTTCAGCCGGGCGTCGATGCGGTCGGCCAGCCCCACCCGCTCCACGGCGCGCTCCACGGCGTCGGCGGCGCGGTCCGCGGGCATCTCCTTGAGCCAGGCCACGTACGCCACGAACTCACGGACCGTGAAGCCCGGGTAGAACCCGAACTCCTGCGGCAGGTAGCCCAGTCGGCGACGGATCTCCGACCGCTCGCGGTGCGCCCCGGCGTCCCGGCCCAGGAGCTCCACCCGACCGTCCGACGGGGCGGCCACGGTCGCGAGGACCCGGATCAGGGAGGTCTTCCCGGCACCGTTCGGGCCGAGGAGGCCGTGGACACCGGGGGCGAGGGTCAGGTCGAGGCGGTCGAGCGCGACGGTCCTGCGGTGCCGGACGGTCAGGCCCGTCACCGCGACGGTGGTGGTCGGCGCGCCAGGCGCGCGGTGGGTGGGGTGCGTGGTCCGGGTGGTCACCGGGTCTCCAAGTGGTCGAAGGAACGGCGCCGCAGGGCCAACAGACCCGCACACGCGACGGCGGCGGCGGCCCAACCGCCCTGAGCGGCCGGGCCCGAGAGGAGGCGGGCCAGCTCGGCCGCGGCCCCCGGCTGCCCGAGCACAGGACCGGTCACCGCGAGCAGCCAGCCGCCCATGAGCGTCAGCGCGGCCGCCCGGCACCCCACGAACGAACCGAGGGCCAGGGCCGCAAGGGTCAGCGCGAGCCCGGGCAGCAGCCAGGCGGCGGCGCCCGGCACACCGGTGACCGGCGGCAGCAGGGCCCCGGCCGAGGTCAGTACCGGCACACACACGCCGAGTACCGCCGCGGCCCGGGTGAGCAGCAGACGCAGCCCGCCGGAGGGCGTCGCCACCCCGATCTCGTACATCGGGTCGGCGTGACGTCCGTACGAGACGGCCACCCCGGCGAGCGGCAGCACCGGGGCGAGGGCGAGCAGCATCGGGCGCGCCTCCTGGAATCCCGCGCCGTACGCGAGCCCCACCGCGGCGGCGACCACGACGAGCACCGCCACCAGCCACGCCCCCCGCAGCGCGGGTCCCGCGGCCCAGAGGATCCGCGCCCAGCGGGACGCGGGCGAGAGCGCGGGACGGGGCCGCAGGCCCACCCGTCGGGGCGGGGCTGCCGCCGTCTCCGCGCGCACGGTGTCCAGGAGCGCCGCCCGGACGTCCGCGAGGACCGGGCCCGAGCCCCCCGCGCGGACCGCCGCCGAGACGCGGGCGGCGCAGCCGCCGCACACCTCGACGTGCTTCTCCACGGACCAGGCGTCCGGCTCGGGCGCCGAACCCGACGCATAGCGGGCGGCCAGCGCATCGCTCACGTGCCACGGCGCGGTCATGCGGTGCCTCCCAGGGGGTGCGGGCCGAGGGCGGCGCGCAGCTCGCGCCGGGCCCGTAGCGCTCGGGTCTTCACGGTGCCCTCCGGTATCCCGAGCAGCCGGGCCGTCTCGCGGGTGGTCAGACCGTCGACGACGGTGGCCCGCAGCACCTCGCGCAGCTCGGGCGAGATCCGGTCGAGGGCGGCGCCGACGTCTCCGTATTCCAGACCCGCGAGGACCCGGTCCTCCGCCGAGGGGGCGGGGGTGATCGGTTCCGGTGCGGCGCGCTCGGCACGGGCCCGGACGCGCTGGGCGTCGACCAGGCGGCGCGCGGCCACGACCCAGAGCCAGCCGCCCGCCTCGCCCCGGCCCCGGTGGGACCCGGCGGAGCGCCAGACCGTGACGAAGGTGTCCTGGAGGACCTCCCGTACGGTCTCCTCGTCCGGGCACCGCCGGGCCAGCCGGGCGTGCAGCCACCCCGCGTGCCGGTCGTACAGCACGGCCAGCGCCTCGGCGTCACCCCGGGCGACCGCGCGCAACAGCGCGGAGTCGTCCCGCTCTTCTCCCCGTTCGGGGCGCAACAGTCTCACGCCCCTCTATCGCTCGGCGGACGGCCGACGGTTCACGCGGCGTCAGGGACGTGGCCAAGAGCCCTGGTCAGGAGCTTAGGGGCCCGGGGCGGAGCCCCGAGTCAGGGGGCCGGGTCAGGGGCTGGTCGGCGGGCCGCCGTCGGGCAGGGCCTCGAAGACGCGCTGGAGTGCCGGCGGGCGCTCGCCGTCCCCGGCGACCACGACGCGGTACCGGTGGGTGAAGACGTACTGGAAGCCGTCCGGCACCGGCTGACCGGTCGGACGCGCGGGTACCTTCGCGTACGCCGGGTCCTCCAACGCCGCGCGCAGTTCGGCCACTTCGGCGGGAGTCATCTTGCCGCTGCGCGGGGACTCCGTGCCGGAGCGGGTGGTGTAGCTGCCGTCGTAGTGGACGATCAGCTGGTTGCGGACGCCGGCCAGGCCGCCGTTGACGTTCACCTCGACGAGGACCTCGTGGGGGCCGGGCTCGTGGTCGTTCTTCACGGTTCCGTCCGACCCGGTGGGGACCGGCGGCGCGGGGACGGTACCGGGGGCGGTCGGTGCCGTTCCGGTCGGGGCCGGCTTCGAGCTCCCGTCCTGGGTCACGACGGGCGCCGACGGGGTGTCCTGGTCGCCGCATCCGGCCACGGTCAGCAAGGTGACCAGTGCGGCCGACGCGGCCCATGTCGTTCTCCTGCGCACCATGGTCCCGAGCATGCCCTCACCCGATCCGATTGACCAGGGCGGCGTGCAGGGCGTCGAGGCGGGGGCCGTGCGGCCCGCCGCGTACGGCCAGGTCGACGGCGTCGACGCAGGCCCGGCACCGTTCGAGATGGGCCTCGGCGTGGCCGAGGAGCTCGGGGGAGAGCTCCCCACGGGCGTACGCCTCCACCCAGTGCGCCGGGAGGTGCCGGGTGGGGACGGGCGTCATGGGGGGAGAGAGCTCGGCCATGCGGGGGCTGCTTTCGCTGCTGGGGGTGGGGGTGGGGGTGGGGGTGGGTGTGGGTGTGGCGCCGGCTGTGGTGGGGGAGTGGGGGTTACGGGCGGGGGCGGGGGACCCGGTCGCGGTCATGGGCACCTCCTTCGCCGGGGGCGCGCGGTACGCCGTCCGGGCGCCGCGCCTCGTCCTGGGCCACGATCCATTCGCGCAGCCGGGCGCAGCCCCGGGCGGCGCGGGCCTTGACCGTGCCCTCGGGGACGGCGAGGCGCTCGGCGGTCTCGCGGACGCTGTAGTGCTGGAGGTAGCGCAGCTCGATGACCTCGCGCTGCGGGGCGGGGAGCCCGGCGAGCGCGAAGGCTATGGCCGCGTAGCGGGGCGAGGAGGCGAGCAGGCAGTCTTCGGCGGAGGGTGCCGTTCCCGCGGAGGCGGGGGTGTGCTCGCGGGCCCGGTCGGCGAGGGCGCGCTGACGTCCCGCGGCCCGTTCGAGGTCGACGGCCCTGCAGTGCGCTATCCGCCGCAGCCAGGCGGTGACGCTGCCCTCGTGGAATCCGGACGCGCTCTTCCACACCGTCAGGAACGTCTCCTGGACGGCGTCCTCGACGGTCTGGGCGGGGAAGCCGCGGTTGAGGAGATGGGCGAAGAGGGGGCCCGCGTGCCGGGCGAACAGCCGGGACAGCGCGTCCTTGTCGCCGTCGGCGACGGCGTGGACGAGGTGCCCGTCGCACGCGTCGCCCTCGCCGACCGGCCGCGCGGGCCTGCCACCGGCCGGCCTGGCACCGGCAGGCCTGGCACCGGCAGGTCCGCCGTCGGCCGGTCCGGCGCCTGACGGTCCGTCCTCGGCCCCGCCCCCGGCGGCCCCGTCATCGGTGCACTGCCCGCACCCGGGAAAGCTCGTCGTCACGACCTCTGAACGCGGGGGAGGGGTGCGGAGGTTGCAATTCCGCGCCCTCGTTTTCCGGGCGGGCTCCGGCGGGCCCCGGCGGGCTCCGGCGGGCCCCGGCGGGGGGCGCGGTCCGGACCGCGGCCTTACCCGGCGTCCCGCACGATCCCCGTCAGCGGGCACTCGTAGCGCCAGTCCAGGCTGTCGTAGAGGGCCAGGCCGTCGCGGGTGGCCGAGAGGACGCCCGTGGTCGCGCCCGTCTGGGCGGCGGCCGCCTCCAGGGTGCGCATCACGTTCGCGCCGAGGCCGCGGCGGCGGTGCTCGGGGTGGGTCTCGATCTGGTCGGCGACGGCCGTGACCCCCGCCGGGGCCATCTGGCCGCGCGCGGCGAGCGTGCCGTCCGGGGCCACGATCCGGACCCGGATCACCCCGTCCCGCGTCTCCGTCGTCCGCGCGTACCCCTCCGGCGCCGGCGGGCGGGCCCCCGGGTCCAGGGTCTTGGTCATCATGTAGCCGGGGTCGTCGGGGACGGTCCACCCCGGGGTGATCCACCCGGCCGCCTCCTCGGGACCGGCCATGATCTTCAGCCACGCGCCCGGTACGTCGATCTCCTCGCAGAGCTTCCCCACGGACACCGCGTCCGGCGCGGGCAGGACGTGCCGGAAGACGTGCGTCGGCAGGCCGACGTCGATCCGCCAGCCCCAGGGCTCGACGACGGCGGGCGGAGTGCCCCGCGAGACGGTCCAGCCCGCCACCCAGGCGGAAGTAAGAGGCGTAGTGTCCATGGAGGCATTACACCGTCGCCACTCCGCCCCGCACCAGAGTGATCGCTCAGAGCGAACGTCCCCCGGGGAACATCCACGGGCTCACGTGCATTGAGTCCACATAGCTCAACTTGACTGCCGAAGGGGAGATCATGGCTTCGACGTCCTCACCGCTCACTCTGCCTGTGCTGCCGCTCGACGACGAGGTCGTGCTGCCCGGAATGGTGGTGCCGCTGGACCTGTCCGACACCGACGTACGCGCCGCGGTCGAGGCCGCCCAGGCCGCCGCCCGCTCCGGAAGCGGCACCGGCAAGCCCAAGGTGCTGCTGGTGCCCCGCGTCGACGGTACGTACGCCGGGACCGGCGTCCTCGGCACCGTCGAGCAGGTCGGCAGGCTGTCCGACGGCGACCCCGGCGCCCTCATCCGCGGCCTCGGCCGCGTCAAGATCGGCGCGGGTACGACCGGCCCCGGCGCCGCCCTCTGGGTCGAGGGCAGCGTCGTCGAGGAGACCGTGCCCGAGCCGCTGCCCGGCTCCGTGGCCGAGCTGGTCAAGGAGTACAAGGCGCTGGCCACCAGCTGGCTGAAGAAGCGCGGCGCCTGGCAGGTCGTGGACCGCGTCCAGCAGATCGACGGCGTCTCCGCGCTCGCCGACAACTCCGGCTACTCGCCCTTCCTCACCGTCGAGCAGAAGGTCGAACTCCTGGAGACCGCCGACCCGGTCGCCCGCCTCAAGCTCGCCACCGCCCAGCTCCGCGAGCACCTCGCCGAGCAGGACGTGGCCGAGTCCATCGCGAAGGACGTCCAGGAGGGCGTCGACAAGCAGCAGCGCGAGTTCCTGCTCCGGCGCCAGCTGGACGCCGTACGCAAGGAGCTGCGCGACCTCAACGGCGAGACGGACGGCGACGAGTCCGACGACTACCGGACCCGCGTCGAGGCCGCCGACCTGCCCGAGAACGTGCGCGAGGCGGCCCTCAAGGAGGTCGAGAAGCTGGAGCGGTCCAGCGACCAGTCCCCCGAGGGCTCCTGGATCCGCACCTGGCTCGACACCGTCCTCGAACTGCCGTGGAACGAACGAACCGATGACGACGCGACCCAGTACGACATCCAGGGCGCCAAGGCGATCCTCGACGCCGAGCACGCGGGCCTGGAGGACGTGAAGGAGCGCATCACCGAGTACCTGGCGGTACGCAAGCGGCGCGCCGAGCGCGGTCTCGGCGTGGTCGGCGGCCGGCGCGGCGGCGCCGTCCTCGCCCTCGTCGGCCCGCCCGGCGTCGGCAAGACCTCCCTCGGCGAGTCGGTCGCGCACGCGATGGGGCGGAAGTTCGTCCGGGTCGCGCTCGGCGGCGTACGGGACGAGGCGGAGATCCGCGGCCACCGGCGTACGTACGTCGGCGCGCTCCCCGGCCGGATCGTCCGCGCCATCAAGGAGGCCGGGTCGATGAACCCGGTGGTCCTGCTCGACGAGATCGACAAGGTCGGCTCGGACTACCGGGGCGACCCGGCGGCCGCGCTCCTGGAAGTTCTGGACCCGGCGCAGAACCACACCTTCCGCGACCACTACCTGGAGGTCGAACTCGACCTCTCCGACGTCGTGTTCCTCGCGACGGCGAACGTCCTGGAGGCGATCCCGGAGGCGCTGCTCGACCGGATGGAGCTGGTCAGGCTCGACGGGTACACGGAGGACGAGAAGGTCGTCATCGCCCGCGACCACCTGCTGCCCCGGCAGCTGGAGCGCGCGGGCCTTGAGCCGGGCGAGGTGGTCCTGGAGGACGCGTCGCTGCGGAAGCTGGCGGGCGAGTACACCCGGGAGGCGGGCGTACGGAACCTGGAGCGGTCCATCGCGCGGCTGCTGCGGAAGGTCGCGGCCCAGCACGAACTGGGCGACCGCGAGCTGCCGTTCGCGGTCGGAGTGGACGATCTGCGCGGGCTGATCGGACGGCCGCACCACATCCCGGAGTCCGCGCAGGACCCGGCCGAGCGCCGTACGTCCGTACCGGGCGTGGCGACCGGACTCGCCGTCACGGGCGCGGGCGGTGACGTCCTCTTCGTGGAGGCCTCGCTCGCCGACCCCGAGACGGGCGCGGCGGGGCTGACCCTGACGGGTCAGCTGGGCGACGTGATGAAGGAGTCCGCGCAGATCGCGCTCTCCTTCCTGCGGTCGCACGGCGCGGAACTGGAGCTGTCCGTGAGCGGTCTGAAGGACCGGGGCGTGCACATCCACTTCCCGGCGGGCGCGGTCCCGAAGGACGGCCCGAGCGCGGGCATCACGATGACGACGGCGCTCGCGTCGCTGCTCTCCGGCCGGCTGGTCAGGACGGACGTGGCGATGACCGGTGAGGTGTCGCTGACCGGGCGCGTCCTGCCGATCGGCGGCCTGAAGCAGAAGCTGCTCGCGGCCCACCGGGCGGGCATCACGACGGTCGTGATCCCGAAGCGGAACGAGGCGGACCTGGACGACGTCCCGGCCGAGATCCTGGAGAAGCTGGAGGTCCACCCGGTGACGGACGTCCGCCAGGTCCTGGAGATCGCCCTCGCCCCGGCGGCGGTGAGGGTCGGCGCGGCGGCGTGAGCCGGTAGGTCCCCCTGTGGAGCGGGGCGCCCCTTTCGTGGGGGCGCCCCGCTCCGCGTCATGGCGTCCGTTCGGGCGGCCCGGCGTACACGGCGAGTGCCCTCGCTGTCCTGGAACGCGGCAGGCCGGACTCGCGGCATGCCTCTACCGTCGACGCCCCCGACCTGGTGGCCCAGGAGATCTACCTGGGAGAGATCACCGGCGCGAGCGCCGACGAGATCACTCCGCTCTGAAAAAGGGGGACCGCCCGGGAACCGGCGTCCCTATTCTGATCATGGAACAAGGGGGGAGCGGGGGAAGAGGAAGCCGCCCAAGGCCCCTAGGGCCTGTCCGGCGGATCGTGGCCGGAGCCCGCACCCGCTCCACACACCGTTGACCCGAGGAGAACCCGCCATGCCCCCACTGCCGCCCCTCGCCGCCCAGGCGGAGCACCTCGTCGAGCTCGGGGTGCACGAGCTCGCGGGGATGTCCGCCGACGAGCTGCGTGACTTCGCGCGAGAGGCCGGGGGCGAGCGCACCGACGTGCTGCTCGCCGTCCACCCGGACCGCGCACCCGCCTCCGCGCTCGCGCCGCTGCTCCGCCGGGCGGACAAGCCCGGGTTCGTCGTCGTCGACATGCCCGACGTCGACGACTTCGTCCCGTACGACATCGAGCTGCCCGACGCGCCGCTCTACCTCGTCGCCGGGATCGACCGCGGCGACCGCATGTCCAACTGGAGCCCGGAGGAGGCGCTGCCCGCGCTCACCAAGGAGGAGCGGACCCCGCTGGTGCTCAGCGAGGGCATCCACTGGGTGCTCCAGGAGCCCGAGGCCCTGGAGCGGAACCGCTGCTTCATGACCATCGGCTCCCGGCTCCGCAAGGCCAACGGCGCCCTGGACGCCCGTACTCCGGCGATCTGGATCAGCAACGGCACCGGGCGCGACGGCCGCGAGCGGCGCGACGCGCCCAAGGTCGGCTGGTGCTGGTGGGGCAACCGCCACACCTGGCTCGGCTTCGGCTCCACCACGGGCCGGAGCGCTTAACCCCCTGCTGTAACGGCGTGGGGGGGGGGGGGGGGGGGGCGGGGGGGGGGGGGCGCCCCCCCCCCCCCCCCCCCCCCCCCCCCCCCGCCACCAGGCCGCTACGACGCGTTCCGCCGCCGCGTCAGGAGCAGGCTGCCCGCGCCGAAGGCCGCGAGGGCGCCGGCGCCCGCGAGGGCCAGGGGGAGCGGGGAGGACTCGGTTCGCGCCGCGTCCGAGGAGAGGGCCGGGGCGTGCTCGTCGCCGCCGTGGCCCGCGTGGCTCACCGTGGACCGGTCGGCGCCCGCGGCGATCTTCGCCTCGCTCGGCGCCGAGGCCGCCGAGGCCACCGTGGTCGTCCCCCCGAAGGTGACGTCCGAGCAGCTGTAGAAGGCCTCCGGGCTGTCGCTGCGCTGCCAGACCTTGTAGACGATGTGACGGCCGGTCCGCGCGGGCAGGTTGCCGGTGAAGTTGTAGTAACCCTCCGCCGAGGTACGCGGGGTGGCGTAGGTGGCCACCGGGGTCGCGTCCAGGTCCGACCACTTCAGCGGCTGGGTCGGGTCGAAGCCCGGCTTGGTGATGTAGACCGTCATCGTGCCCTGGTGCGGCGCGGTGACCCGGACCTTGAAGTCGAAGGAGCCCGCGGAGACCGCCGTCGCGGGCCAGTCCGTCCGGGCCCAGTCGAGCGCCCGGTACTTCTCGCGGTTGGCCGAACAGAGCTTGCCGTCCGGGATGACCACCTGGTGCCGGCCGTCCGCGTTGGCGATGTTCACCTCGTTCCAGTCGTAGAGCGGCTGGGTGCCGGAGTCGGCGACCAGGTCCTTGCACACCTGCGACTTCGGCGTCTCCGGGCCCTCCGCGTAACAGGCCGCCACCCGGCTGACCGGGTTGAACACCGCGCCGTGCGCACCGGCGACGGACGGGGTCAGGGGGATCAGGGCGGCGGCGGACAGGGTGACGGCTGCGGCGGTGCGGCGGATCGGCGGCATGCGGGGCTCTCTCTCGTGCGTGGGGGAGGACGGGACGAGCAACGAGCGGAACGCGTACGGGAGTTGGGGAGGGGCCGTACGCGCCCGTCCGAGCCTCGCATTGGTCCATACCAATCGGCAAGAGGGTGGAGCGAGAAAGGCGAAGGCGGCCCTCCGAACGCGCCGCCGCGCGCCGGAGGGCCGCCGCCGTGCGGGTGCTCGGACGGCACCCGTACGAGGCCGGCTCAGCCGTTGGCCAGTGCCTGCACCCGCGAGAGGTCGCCGTTGAAGCGGTTGTGGTCGCCGACCGTCGGTCCGGTCGAGGTGTACTGCCACATCGTGTAGTAGGGCCAGCCGGCCGGGAGCGTGCCGACCGTCGACGCGTACCGCGCGACCCAGAGCGGGTTGGTCGCGCCGAACCCCGCGTAGTTGCCGGTGCACTGCGTCCACCAGCTCGTCGCCGTGTAGATCACCGCGTCCCGGCCCGTCCGCGCCTTGTAGCGGTTCAGGAAGTCGCGGATCCACGCGACCATCCCGGACTGCGTCTTGCCGTAGCAGGTCGCCCCGTACGGGTTCCACTCGATGTCGAGGGCGCCCGGCAGCGTCCTGCCGTCCTTGGACCAGCCGCCTCCGTTGTTGACGAAGTAGTCGGCCTGGGCCGCGCCCGTCGTCGTGTCCGGGGTCGCGAAGTGGTACGCGCCGCGGATCATGCCCACGTTGTAGGAGCCGTTGTACTGCTGCGCGAAGTAGGGGTTCTTGTAGTACGTGCCTTCCGTCGCCTTGACGTAGGCCCACTTCACCCCGCTGTTCCACAGGGTCGACCAGGCCACGTTCCCCTGGTGGCTGGAGACGTCCACGCCCTCCGTCTGTGCGGCGCGGGGCGAGCCGGGCGTGCCGGCCTGTCCGTCGTGCGCGAGGACGCCCATCCCCATGTGGGCGGAGCCGCGCGGGGGAGCGGCCTCGGCGTCGGTGGCGGCGCCGGCCGGGCCGGCGAGGGTGAGGGGCAGGAGCAGGGCCAGGGCCGCGAACGCGGCGCCGGCGAGGGTCTTTCCGGATCTGTGCACGGGCATTGCGTGCCTCCGAAAGGCTCGGTGGGGGGAGCGGGTCGACGGTCCTGGTGTGGACATGTCACCGACGACGCTACGCACGTAGACCCGTCGGGCGGAAGAGGGCCCGGGTGCCGCCGTTGGTCTACGCCTACGAAATACTGAGAGAGCTGCGGCGATGGCCGCGGCCGAAAGAAACTTTCAGCGACCGGAAAGCGCGCGAGGGGTGCTGACGTGCACGGAAGCGGTACGGGGAGTGAAGGCCAACCGACCGGCGGGTCGACCGACGGGAGTGGTGTGGACCAGGAATTCCTGGCCCTGGAAAGGGAACTGGCGGTCTTTCTGCGCCGCGCCCGAGCCCAGTCCGGCGAGATGGCCCGCGAGGTCCACCCCGAGCTGGAATCCTCCGCGTACGGACTCTTCGTACGGCTCGACGACACCGGCCCGCAGCGCGCCACCGAACTCGCCGGCTACTTCGGCGTCGGCAAGGCGACCATGAGCCGCCAGCTGCGCACCCTGGAGGACCTCGGGCTCGTCGCCCGCGACCCCGACCCGGCCGACGGGCGCGCCTCGCTCGTCCGGCTGACGGAGGAGGGGCGGCTCCGCTTCCGGCGGGTACGGGACGCACGGCGCGGGCGGTACGTCCGCAAGCTCGCCGACTGGGACCGTACGGAGGTCGCCGAACTGGCCCGCCTGCTCCACCAGCTGAACGCGCGGGCGGAGAGCTGACGAGCTCCCGGGAGCCGCGCGGGCGGGACCTCAGAGGATCGCGTACACCGCCGTCGCGTCGTCGTGGACCTTCCAGCGGTGCGCGACGGCGCCCGACTCCTCCAGCGCCCGGACCCGCGCGAGCAGCCCGTGCGCGCCCTCCTTCCGGAGCACCCCGAAGCAGTCCGCCCAGTCGCCCTCGCGGAACAACTCCACCCAGCGCGACGCCCCGTCCGTGAGCGCCGCGAGCGCCCGGACCTCCGACCGGGGCGTCGTCCCGGTCACCGCCCGCCGCGCCACCTCCGGGTCGGCGGCCGCCGTGAAGAAGCCGCCCTCCTGGTTCCGCAGCCGGTCCGTCGCCGCGAGCGAGCGGCGGACCTCGTCCGGAATCCGGTCGAGGCGGTCGTCGAGGACCGCCGTCACCGACCCGTTCGGCGCCTCCAGGAGCAGCACCGAGTCGGACAGCACGAGGTGTTCGACGCGCGCCGCGTCCCAACGCGCCATGGCGACAGTCGCCTGCGGCGTACGTACGTGAGAAAGGTCACAGGTGTCCCGGTGGGCGTCCGCGGTGCGGCGGATGGACTCCGCCAGGATCGCGGCCAGCGTCATGTCACCTCGCGAAGCGGACAGTTCGGTCAGCGCGCCGCCGAGGCGGGCGGTGAACCAGGGCACGTCGTGCACACAACCGTCATCACCGGCCGGCGGCGTCACCCCGTCGAGCACCACGACCGTCCCACCCCCGCCGGACGCGGGTAGAGCCGTGGCCGCCCAGTCCTCGTCAGGGCGTTCGGGACTTCCGGGAAGGGTGACCACCTCGGTGCGCATGACCCCCAGTCTGCCCCCGTGGTGAGCGGAGGCCTCGGTGCCCCTTCACAGCCTCTCCAAACGGCCGAATATGGCCTGTACCAAGCCTTCGGGAGGCGCCCGAGAGGCGGAAGCGGAGCCTCCGGCGAGCTGCGGGCGGGCATCCTGCCAAAGCCCGCACGGAAGATCCAACCGGCGCTCCGTGCGGCCGCCCGGAAAGCCCAGCGTGGAGTTGTTCGCCAACTCAGGAGTGTTGTTCACTCGTTCGGGTGGCGGAGCGGCCGATGCGCGTCCCCTTCCCAGAAGCGCTGGAATGGTCGGAAGCCGTACCAGGGGTGGGGGCGCTCTATACACATGACCGGTCGTCACCTCTGCTTCATGGGCGGACGAGTCGAGAATGCGAGCACCGGTGCAGAAGAAGCGGCCTCGGAGCAACAACGGCACGCGGAGCCAGGCCCCCGGTGACCCGCTGAGCACGGGCGACGCCACGGGCCCCGGCGCCGTACCCGGGAGTGCCGTACCCGCCGCACCCGGCAGTGCCGCACCCGGGAGCGCCACGCCCACCGGCCCCGTACCCGCACCCGCGCGCACCGGCCGGCCCAAGCGCGTCCGCAACCGCCTCGTCGCCGGTGTCGCCCTCGTCGGCGTCACCGTCCTCGCCGCCGGCGCGCCCGCGATCCTCACCGCCTCCGGCGAACTGAACGACTCCCAGCGCCTGGTCACCCTCGCCGAGCTGGACCGGCAGGCCGTCACGCTCGCCCACTCCCTCGCCGACGAGCGCGACGAGGTCGTCGCGTACATCGCCGCCGGACGGGACGAGCAGCAGGCCGACGCCGACGACAAGCGGCAGGTCACCAGCACCCGTTCCACCCGCGTCGACCGCCAGATAGACGAGATCCGGCCCGCCGCCCCCGCCGAGCTGCGCCGCGACCTCGCGGGCCTGCCGTCCATCCGCCATACCGCGCTCACCGGCACGGGCACCGCCCTCGAAGCCCACAAGGCGTACACGGACGTCATCGCCAAGCTCCAGGTCCTGGCCGACGAGCTCGCCGAGCAGACCCCCGCCCGCGCCGCCGACGCCACCAGGGCCCCCGCCGCCCTCGGCCGCGCCGTCGAACAGGCCTCGGCCGCCCGAGGCCTGCTCCTCGCCGCCCTCGCCGTACCCCAGCCCCGGTCCAGCCGCGTCGAGTACGACCCCGTCACCGGCACCTACGTACCCGTCAAGGCGGAGGGCGCCGACGAGGCCGACCGCACCCGCGACGCCCTGACGGCCGCCGCCCAGCAGGCCCGGGTCCGCGAGCTGGCCGCCCTCGCCGACTTCGACCGGTCCGCCGCCACCACCGGGCGGAGCTCCCTCGCCGCCACGGTCACAGGACCCGACGTCAAGAACGCCGAGCGCCTGCTCGACCGCCTCACCGACCAGCCGCAGCTCACCAAGACCGAGCGGAAGACCGACCCCGAGCAGCTGGATGCCGCGCTCTCGGCGCGCATCGAGCAGATGCGCGGCGTCGAGTCCTCCCTCTCCGCCACCCGGGTGGAGCGCCTCGCCCAGCTCCGCGACGACGACGTCACCGCACTCGAAGTGCGCATCGCCTTCCTCGGCGGCTGCCTGCTGGTCGCCATCGGCATCTCCACCTTCGTCGCCCGCAGCCTCACCCGGCCCCTCGCCGTCGTGCGCATCGGCGCCGCGCGGCTCGCCGCCGCCCCGGAGCCCGACACCGAGGAGCCGGTCCGCTTCACGGGCCGCAACGACGAGTTCGCGCAGGTCGTACGGTCCCTCAACACCCTCCACGGCAAGCTGGCCGACCTCGGCCGGCGCACCGCGCGGCTCGACAGCGAGCGCGCCGACCTGCTCGGGGCCCGCGAGGCGTTCGGCGCGGAGCTGGCCGCCCAGCGCGCCGAACTCCAGGGCCACACCGCCCTCCTCACCGCCGAGCTCGAACGGCTCCGGCACAGCGTCCACCACACCTTCGTCAACCTCTCGCTGCGCAGCCTCGGGCTCGTGGAGCGGCAGCTCGGCGTCATCGAGAAGCTGGAGGAGCGCGAGCAGGACCCCGACCGGCTCGCCACCCTCTTCAAGCTCGACCACATGGCGACCGTCATGCGCCGCCACAGCGAGAACCTCCTCGTCCTCGCCGGTCACGAGCACGTCCACGGCCACCCCGGGCCCGTCCCGCTGGTGGACGTCCTGCGCGCCGCCGTCAGCGAGATCGAGCGGTACGAGCGGGTCACCCTGCAGTCCCTGCCGCCGCACGCCCAGATCGCCGGCTTCGCCGCGGACGACCTCAGCCACCTCATCGCCGAACTCCTGGAGAACGCGACCTCCTTCTCGCCGCCCGACGCGCAGGTCCAGCTCTCCGGCTGGCTCCTGGAGACCGGCGAGGTCATGCTCTCCGTCCAGGACGAGGGCATCGGCATGACCGAGTCCCGGCTCGCCGAGATCAACGCGCGGCTCGCCGAGGCCGACCCGGCCGACACCGAGGGAGAGGGGCTCGGCATCCGCGTCACCGCGCTGCTCGCCGCCCGCCACGGGGTCAGGGTGCAGCTGCGTGAGCAGAAGCAGGGCGGCATAGCGGCGGTCGTCGTCCTGCCGTCGACGCTGCTCCCGACGGCCCCGCCCACGGCGGGCCCGCCGGCCGTCCCGGTCGGGGGCGGAGCGCCCACCCTGAACCTCCCCGGCTCGGTCGCCGAGGCCAACTCCAACACCCTGCCGTCCCGCACCCGCGACCCCCTCGTGGAGGCGGCTGAGCGCGCCATCGAGGCGGCGGAGGCGGAGGAGGCCACGGCGGAGGAGCCCTCCGAGGCCCACGAGGCCTCGGAGCCCCGGGAGCCCCGGGAGCCCCGGGAGCCCCTGGAGACCCACGAGTCCCCGGTGGAACCCGAGCCCGAGCGCGAGCCGGAGCCCGAGACCCCCGAGCGCCAGGCCTCCGAGCCCGAGCCCGACCCCTCGGAAGCCACCGCCCCGGCGGCCGCCGCCGAGCCCTCCGTACCGTCCGTCGCCGAGACCACGCTCCAGGTCCGGCTGCCCGCACCGCCCCCCGAGCCCGACACGCACGAGCGCGCCCCGGAGGAGGCCGAGTCGCCTGCCGCCCCGCGCGTCACCGACAAGGGCCTTCCCAAGCGCACGCCGAAGGTCGTCCCGCAGGCCGGGTCCGTGCCCGCCCCGCGCGCCGGCGGCGTGGACCCGGAGGCCCTGCGCCGCAGGCTCGGCGGTTTCCACCGAGGGGCCGAGGAGGGCCGTAGGGACGTAGAGGCCGAGATCGAAGCACGTACCGAGGAGAAGACGGGGGACACAGTCGAGGAGGCACGCGGTTGACTGCGACCGGAACATCTGAGACCGGCACACCTGCGACCGGGACGTTCGGACTGAGCAGGGAGGCCCGCAACCTGCACTGGCTGCTGGGCAACCTCGTCGAGGAGGTGCCCGGGGTCCGCTCGGTCGCCGTCGTCTCCTCCGACGGACTGCTCCTGCTCTCGTCCGACCCGGCGACGCAGGAGGCCGCGCCCGTACCGGCGGACCGTCCGAGCGGGCCGCGGGGCTCCAGCGCCGACCTCGCCACGATCGTCTCGGGCATCGGCAGCCTCACCGTCGGCGCCGCCCGGCTGATGGACGGCGGCGGGGTCAAGCAGACGATGGTGGCCATGGAGGAGGGCAGCGTCTTCGTCATGTCCATCAGCGACGGCTCGCTGCTCGGCGTGCACGCGGAGCCGGACTGCGACATGAGCGTCGTCGCGTACCACATGGCCCTCTTCGTCGGCCGCGCCGGACACGTCCTCACCCCCGAACTCCGCAGCGAGCTGCGCAAATCGATGGAGGGCGCCCAGTGACCGCGACACACCGCCTGCCGGTACGAGGGGAGGGCCGCCGCCCCGCGCGCGTGCGCCCGTACTCGCTCACCGGCGGCCGCACCCGGTTCGGCCACATCCTGCTCGTCGAGACCTTCGTCGCGGCCCTCGAAGCGGCGCCCGGCAGGAAGGTCCTGACGGACGGCGGGCCCGCCCGCGGCCTGATGCCCGAGATGCGGGCCATCGTCGAGATCTGCCGCCGGATGCGTACCGTCGCGGAGATCTCGGCGCTCCTGAAGATGCCGTTGGGTGTCGTCCGGGTGCTGCTCAGCGACCTGGCCGACCAGGGAAAGATCCGTGTGTACGGGACCGGTCACGGCACCGGGCAGCCCGACCGCGCGCTCCTCGAAAGGGTGCTGAGTGGACTCCGCCGTCTCTGAAGCCGCGGCCCCGGCCCTCGCCGGAATCCCCGCCCAGCCGGAAGCCCAGCCCGAACCGCAGCCCGAACCGCACGACGCGGGCACGGAAGAGGGCGCGCAGGACTGGCAGCTCGACCACACCCGGGCCCCCATAGCCACCAAGGTCGTCGTCGCGGGCGGCTTCGGCGTCGGCAAGACGACCTTCGTCCGGGCCGTCTCGGAGATCACGCCGCTCCAGACCGAGGCCCTGATGACCCGGGCCAGCCAGGAGACGGACGACCTCTCCGCGACGCCCGACAAGCTGACGACGACCGTCGCGATGGACTTCGGCCGGATCACCCTGGACGACGACCTCGTCCTCTACGTCTTCGGCACCCCCGGCCAGCAGCGCTTCTGGTTCATGTGGGACGACCTGGTGCGCGGCGCGATCGGCGCGATCGTGCTCGCCGACACCCGCCGGCTGACCGACTGTTTCCCCGCCCTCGACTACTTCGAGAGCTGCGGGCTGCCGTACATCGTCGCCGTCAACCACTTCGAGGGCACCGAGCGGTTCGAGCCCGAGGACGTCCGTGACGCGCTCACCGTGTCGGCGGACGTACCCGTCGTGATCATGGACGCACGCAAGCGGTACAGCGTGGTGGAGACCCTGCTCGCGATGGTCGCGCACGCGCTCGAAGCCGCCCCCGAATAGCCGGATCGATCCGTAAGCCGCCGTAAGTCGTTAGGAACACCCGCCATGCGGAAGATACTCATCGTCGGAGCCGGCCAGTCCGGTCTCCAGCTCGCCCTCGGACTGCAGTCGCAGGGGTACGAAGTCACCCTGATGTCCAACCGCACGGCGGACGAGATCCGGTCCGGCCGGGTCATGTCCACCCAGTGCATGTTCGACACCGCGCTCCAGCACGAGCGGGACCTCGGCATCAACTTCTGGGAGTCCCAGGCCCCGCGGATCGAGGGCCTCGGCGTCTCCGTCGCGGGTCCGCTCGCGGTTGGAACAAACACAGCCCAGCGCGTGATCGACTGGGTCGGCAAGCTCGACGGGCACGCGCAGTCCGTCGACCAGCGCGTGAAGATGGCCGGCTGGATGGAGACCTTCGCCCAGCGCGGCGGCCAGCTCGTCATCCACGGCGCTGCCGTCTCCGACCTGGACTACTTCTCCCGTACGTACGACCTGGTGCTCGTCTCCGCGGGCAAGGGCGAGCTGGTCTCCATGTTCGGCCGCGACGCCGCCCGTTCCCCGTACGGCGAGCCGCAGCGCGCCCTGGCCGTCGCGTACGTCCACGGCCTCGGCCCCCGCCCTGAGCACCCCGAATTCGACGCGGTCCGCTGCAACCTGGTCCCGGGCGTCGGCGAGCTCTTCGTCATGCCGACCCTGACCACCTCCGGCCGCGCCGACATCCTCTTCTGGGAGGGCATACCCGGCGGCCCGCTCGACGTCTTCCAGGGCATCAAGGACCCGGCGGAGCACCTCTCGCTCACGCTGGAGCTGATGGAGAAGTTCACGCCCTGGGAGTACGCGCGGGCCACGAAGGTCGAACTGACCGACGCGGGCGGCACCCTGGCGGGCCGGTACGCCCCGACCGTCCGCAACCCGATCGGCCGCCTCCCCGGCGGAGGCCTGGCGCTCGGTGTCGCCGACGTCGTCGTCGCCAACGACCCGATCACCGGCCAGGGCTCGAACTCGGCCTCCAAGTGCGCGGCCGCCTACCTCGCCGCGATCGTCGAGCACGGCGACAAGCCCTTCGACGAGGACTGGATGCGGTCCACGTTCGACCGGTACTGGAACACGGCGCAGCACGTCACCAAGTGGACGAACGCGATGCTGGGCGTCCCGCCGGAGCACGTCCTGAACCTGATCGGCGCGGCCGGCCAGCTCCAGCCGGTCGCCGACCGCTTCGCGAACGGCTTCAACGACCCGGCCGACTTCGAGAACTTCTTCTACGAGCCGGAGAAGACCGAGGCCTACCTGGCGTCGGTCGCCGGGGCCTGACGGTCACGGGAGAGGGGGGGGGGGGGGGGGGGGGGGGGGGGGGGGGGGGGCGGGGGGGGCGCGCGCGGGGGGGGGGGGGCCCCCCCCCCCCCCCCCCCCCCCCCCCCCCCCCCCAGGGGTTTACCAGTCCACGGCCTTGATGCTGAAGGTCTGGTTGGGCTGGTAGGTGCACGACCACAGCCGCGCGGGGGCGCCCGGCTGCGTGCTCCAGTCGGCTATCTCCAGGCACTTGCCATAGACGTACGCGGAGTCCATGTACAGGCTGTACTGGCCGCGGAAGACCTGGTTGAGGCCCCAGTGGCAGTCCCACTGGTTGGCGGTCGCACCGTTGTTGCGCCCCCAGCCGCCGATCTCCAGGCACTTACCACTGTTCGCGTTCACGTAGTAGAACGCCCCGGTGTCATTCTGCTGGGAGTAGCGGTGCCACTTCTGGTTGTCGCCACCGGTACAGGGCCACTGACGGACGGCCGCGCCGTTCGCCTTGCTCCAGTCCGCCACCTCAAGACACTGGCCGGAGTGCTCCGCCTTGATCTCGACGGTGCCCAGGTAGACGATGGACGGCGCGGCCTGGGCCGGAATGGCCGAGACGCCGAAGACGAGGCCGAGGGACGCGGCGAGCACGAGCAGTCCGCGCCGGGCGCGGACGATCGGGTTGAACTTCATGGTCCTCTGCAATCAAGAAGGTCCCGGCCCGTGGCCGGAAATCATTGTCATGATCGCATAATTATCAGCATCAGTTGAGCTTTCCTCAACGACAGTTGATGCCGCGAATCGGAATACCTTCCTCCGTTCTGTCTGCTTCGGTGCGTCGTCGTCTCCGGGTGAAGGGTGCTCAGGCCCCGCCCTGATCGAACCCCTCGTCCGAGCCGTCCGTGGCCCCGGCAGGGAGCTCGGGCGGCGTGTACGACGGGAGAGCCGCCGCGCTCGGGTCGGGGCGGACGGCGCCGAGCAGTGGGTTGGCGGCGATCGGGGAGACCTTCACCTTGGCGCCCGGGCGGGGGGCCTGGACGACCAGGCCGTGGCCGAGATAGATCGCCACGTGGGTCGCCTCGGGGAAGTAGACCACCAGGTCACCGGGGCGCAGCTCGCGCAGCTCCACCCTCGGGAGGGTGCGCCACTGCTCCTGGCTGGTGCGCGGGATCTCCCGTCCGGCGCTCGCCCAGGCCTGGGAGGTCAGCCCCGAGCAGTCGTACGACTCGGGGCCCTCGGCGCCCCACACGTACGGCTTGCCGATCTGGCGTACCGCGTACGTCAGCGCGTCGCCGCCCTGCCGTGACGGGGTCCGGTCGCCGTCGAGGGCGCCGGTGTCGAGCAGCTCGCGCTGCGCGCCGGCGGTCTGGGTCCGCTCCAGTTCGGTCAGCTGGGCCAGCTGGTCGGGCGGGAGCGAGGCCAGCAGCTTCTGGACCTCCTGAAGCCGTTTCCGGACGTCGTCGCGTTGTTTCTTCTGCCGGTCGGCGAGGGTCTGCTTGCGGTCCAGGGCCTTGCGGGAGGCGCTCGCCAGCTGGTCGGCCTTCTTCTCGTCCGCCGTGAGCCGGGAGACGATGCCGGCCCGTTCGCGGGCCGCACGGTCCATCAGACGGCTCTGGTCCAGGGCCTGCTGGGGGTCGTCGGCGAGCAGCAGCCGCAGGTACGGGGAGAAGGCGGAGGTCGTGGCCCGCCCCTGGTACTGCTCCCGGGCGAGCCGCCCGGCCGCGTTCCGCCCCTGGGTGAGGCGCTCGCGGGCGCGGGTGAGGGCGTCGGTGACCTTCTTGGTGTCGGCGGTCTGCAGGCGCAGGGCCTCGTCGGTGGCGTTGAAGGCCTCGGTGGACTGCTCGGCCTGGCGGTAGAGGGTCTGGAGTCGGCCGAGGAGCGCGGCGATCGAGTTCCCGCCGGGGGGCGGGAGTTCGGCGGCGTCGTCGACGGGGGTGCCGTCGGCGGGGTCGAGCGGGCCGGGCGCCTCCGTGGGCCCTGGGGGATCGGCGGTCGCCGGTGTCTCCACCTGGGGGTCCACCGGGTCGTCCGCCGTCGCCGTCGGGACCCCCGCCAGTGCCGTCGACGCGGCGAGCACCCCCGTGCAGACCGTGCGCAGCAGCCTTCCTGACACGTCATCACCTCCACGGAGATGATGGCGGGAGCGCGCGGTCGGATGAGCTCACAAAGGGGCGAATCGGCCCAACGGCCTCACCCGTTCGGCTTGGTCCAGGGCCACTTCGGCCGGAACGGCTCGCGGCCCTCGGGAACGTACGCGTAGACCCAGCCGCGCTGGATGCCGAGCCGCTTGGTGTGCCCGGCCGGCTCGCGGCGGTAGGCGTGGACCGTCGGCGGGCCGCCGTCCGCGTCCGGTACGGGCACTTCGTACCACTTCGGTGGATGCCCCGTCGGTCCGAGCATGACGGACAGGACCTCGCCGTCCAGGGGCCCGCCTCGGAAGGGGGTGTTCTCGCTTCTCACGGGACCAGTCTCGTACACACCGGTCTCATAGGAGGTGCGCCGCCTCGCTCACGACGGGCGTCACCCGCCGCGCCAGCGTCCCCACCGGACCCGCCGGGGTCTCCTGCGCGAGGAGCCGCGTGACGACCGACGCCGTCTCCTCGTCGGTCGCGGCCGTGGCCGCGAGCAGCGCGATCAGGTGGTCGACCAGCCAGTCCCGCAGCTCCGCCGCCGACGGCTGCTTCTCCTCGTCGAGCCAGATCAGGGAGGCCGCCTCCACCGCCGCGATCCAGGTGCGGACCATCATCCGCAGCCGGGGGCCCGGCTCGTCCACCCCCAGGTGGACCTGGATCTGCTCCGCCGCCGCCCGCCGGACCTCGTCGACGATGGCGCTCGTCCGGGAGGTCTCGGCGACGCTGCCGCCCCGCAGGAGGGCGCTGAAACCGGCGTCGTGCTCGTCCACGAAGGCCAGGTACCGGTCGAGGACCCGGCCGAGCCGCTCGGTCGGCGGCCCGACCGGCGGCTCGGCGAAGCAGCGCTCCAGCGCGTCGGCGGAGGAGCGCAGGGCCGCCTCGTACAGCTGCTGCTTGCCGCCGGGGAAGTAGCGGTAGACCAGCGGCCGCGAGACGCCCGCCGCCTCGGCGACGTCGTCGAGGGAGACCTCGTCGGGCGCCCGGTGCGCGAAGAGCGTCAGGGCGGCGGCGAGGAGCTGCACGCGACGCTCCTCGACGCTGAGCCGGCGGTACGCGGGCGTGGCGGCGGCACTGGTCATGCCTCGCAGGGTAGCTCCGCCCGGTGACACCGAGGTGAGCGGTCTCAGGCCAACAGCCCGGAGGACTTCCAGAGCCGCCGCCCAGGACCCCGGAGCACGCCGATGTCGTCGAGGAAGTCCGTCAGCCGCCTGGCGCCGGACTGCATGACCTCCCGGCGGTGGCCGCTGGCCCTGACCTGGGCGACCGCCTGGCGGCGGTCGAGGCCCACGTTCTCGTACACCCGCGGGTTGACGAAGCAGGTGGAGAAGACCCGGGCGGCCTCGCCGCAGCTGATGCGGGTGAACTCCTGCTCCCAGCGGGGCGCGGTCACCATCTGCCGCCGCAGCTCCTCGCGGGCGTAGCGGACGTGCCGCGCCTCCTCGACGACATGGATGCGGGTGACGCCGCGTACGAGCGTCTGGACCCGCTCGTCCGGGAAGGTCAGCCGCTGCATCCAGTCGAGGATCTCCTCGCCGAGGAGGGTGGCGGCGAAGGAGCCGGGGGTGGTGGAGACGGTCTTCAGGACGCGGGCCAGGTTGTGGTAGATCCGGGGCACGGGGTAGGCGGGCGCGCCGCCCTTCTGGATCATGCGGGCGAACATCATCGAGTGCCGGCACTCGTCGGCGATCTCGGTGAGGGCGTACCGCACGTGGTCGCTGGTGAGGGACTTGTCGTAGATGTGCCGGACGAGCAGCTGCATCAGGATGATCTCGAACCAGATGCCGAGCGAGGCGAGCGAGGCGGCCTCGTGCCGGGCGAGGTCCATCCGCTGCTCCTCGGACATCCGCCGCCACATCGGGGTGTCGTAGAGGGAGACCAGCTCCGGCGGCCAGAACCACTTGCCGTCCTCCAGAGGCGCGGCCCAGTCGAGTTCGGTCTCGGGGTCGAAGGAGTGCTTGAGGGAGGACTCGAGGAGGCGCGCGGCGACCTGTTCGCGGTCGCGGAGCGGGCCGAGGGCGTCCCGGAGGAGGGTGAAGTCGTGCTCGGTCCCAGTGGTCATGACGGAGAGACACCTCGCTGTGCACGCAGTCGGGTTACCTGGAGTCGCCTCTTATGAGACTGCCCGTCAGTAACCCCGTCAATCCCTTGCGCACGACTTGTTGACCCGATGTCTACCAAGGTGTCAGCCTGCCCGGAGGACCACGTCCGGCGAGCAGTCGAGTCGAGAGCAAGGAGTCGTCAGTGTCGACGCACGACCTCTACACGAAAGCCCCGGGAGACCCCATCTGGCAGGTCCCCGCGACCGGTTCGGCCCGCTTCAGCTGGGAGTACGACCACGGCCGTGAACGCCTCCTCGCCCTCTACCAGAAGGGCAAGGACAAGCAGTGGGACGGCTCCAAGCGCATCGACTGGGAGCTGGAGGTCGACCCGTACGACCCGCTCGGCACCCCGGACGACGTCCTGACCCTCTACGGCACACGCCACTGGGCGAAGATGACGGAGAAGGACAAGGGCGAGCTGCGCAGGCACTACGCCTCCTGGCAGTTCAGCCAGTTCCTCCACGGCGAGCAGGGCGCGATGGTCTGCGCCGCGCGGATCGTCGAGTCCGCCCCCGACCTCGACGCCAAGTTCTACTCCGCGACGCAGACGATGGACGAGGCCCGGCACGCGGAGGTCTACGGCCGCTTCCTGCACGAGAAGATCGGGATGCTCTACCCGATCAACGACAACCTCCAGGACCTCCTCGGCGACACCCTGCGCGACTCCCGCTGGGACATGCCGTACCTCGGCATGCAGGTCCTGATCGAGGGCCTGGCGCTCGCCGCCTTCGGCATGATCCGCGACACCACCGACAAGCCCCTGCCGAAGCAGATCCTCGCGTACGTGATGCAGGACGAGGCCCGGCACGTCGCCTTCGGCCGGATGGCGCTGCGCGACTACTACAAGCAGCTGTCCGACGCCGAACTGCGCGAGCGCGAGGAGTTCGTGATCGAGGGCTGCTACCTGATGCGGGACCGGCTGCGCGGGGTGGAGGTCCTGGAGAACTTCGGCATCGGGAGGAAGGAGGCGGAGGAGTACAGCGAACAGAGCGAGTTCCTGCACCTCTTCCGCAAGCTGCTCTTCAGCCGGATCGTCCCGTGCGTGAAGGACATCGGCCTCTGGGGCGAACGCCTCCAGAAGGCCTACCTGGACATGGGCGTCTTCGACCTCGGCGACTCGAACCTGGACCTGCTGATGACCCAGGACGAGGAGGTCGCGGAGGCGCTGGACCGCGAGCGGTTCGCCGTCGAGGAGCGGGAGCGGGTGGCGGAGGTGGCCGAGGCGATCGAACAGGGTGGGACGGAGGGGTAGGCGGAGGGATTCGGCGCGGCGGTTCGTGGGGGATTCGTCGGGGCGGAGGGGCGGGGCCGAGGGGGAGGCCCGGGATTCCCGTGTTCACACCGGTGACGTACCGTGCCCGCCATGAGCATGCCGCCACCGCCGAACCAGCCGCCGCACAACCCCTACGGCGCTCCCGTGCCGCCCCCGCAGCAGCCGGGGCCCTACGGGCCGCCGCAGGGCGGGCCCCAGCCCGGCCCCTACGGCCCGCCGCCGCAGGGCTACCCGCAGCAGCCCGGCGTCCCCCAGCAGTACCCGGGGCCCGGCGGCGTCGGCGGCTGGGGGCAGCCGCCCATGGGGCCGCCGCCGAAGAAGAAGCGGACCGGGCTGATCGTCGGGATCGTCGTCGGCGCCCTGGCCGTCGTCGCGGGCCTCGGCTACGCCGGCAAGCTCGTCCTCGACGGGGCCGGTGTCACCGGCGAGTTCCCGGAGGCGACGCACAAGCTCGTCGTGCCCAAGACGCTGCTCGACGGCAGCTTCACGCTGACCAACGACGCCTCCAAGACCGAGGGCAAGGAGGTCGAGGACACCTACGACCCCACGGTCAAGGACGTCAAGGCGGCCATCGCGCAGTACACCGGCAAGGACAGCGCCGTCCTCGTCGTCTCCGGCTTCCACGGCCGGCTCAAGGACCCGGCGGGTACCCGCGCGTCCATCCTCTCCGGCGCGGCGAAGGACAAGGGCACCACGCTCGCCGTCCCGCCGAAGGACTTCAAGCCGGCCGGTCACGACGTGACCATCAGCTGCCAGGTCACCACCACGAAGGACGCCACCGGGACCGCGACCCTCCCCATGTGCGCCTGGGGCGACGGCAACACGGCCTCCTTCGTCGCCGTCGTCACCACCGAGTCGGCCACCGCCGACCCGCAGGACGTCGACCTCGCCGAACTCGCCGAGACCACCGCCAAGGTCCGCGCGGAGATGCGGAAGCCGATCAGCCAGGGGTGATCGGTCGGGGCCCGGTCGGCCGGGGACTCGGGACCGTCGGCCCCGGCGCGCGCCGGGGCCGGGCCACGCGGCGCCCGGCCCCTTCGGGCCCGGTCTTCTCGGGCAGCGGTGGTGGGGCGGTGAACCCCCGTCAGTCGGCCTTCCGGGGCCGTAGCGCCTCCTCCATCACGGCCCGGGCGATCGGCGCCGCGCTGCCGCCGCCGCTGATCTCCGTACGCCTGGCCTCGGCGTCCTCGACGACGACCGCGACCGCCACCGCGGGCTGGGCCGTGTCCGCCGCCTGCGCCCAGGCGATGAACCAGGCGTACGGAGTGCCCGCGTTGCCCAGGCCGTGCTGGGCCGTGCCCGTCTTGCCGCCGACCGTCGCCCCCGGGATCGCCGCGTTGGTGCCCGTGCCCTCCTCGACCGCCCGGACCATCAGCCGCTGCAGCTGGGTCGCGGTCGAGGGGCGCATCGCCTGCCGGTAGCTGCGCCTGCCGGTCGTGTCGACCGTCGTGCCGCCCGCCGTCGTCGTCCGCTCGACCAGGTACGGGTGCGCGATCTCCCCGTTGTTGGCGACCGCCGCCGCCACCAGCGCCATCTGCAGCGGGGTGGCCGTCGTGTCGAACTGGCCGATCGACGACAGCGCCAGCTGGTCGTCGCTCATCGCGCGGTCGAAGTTGGACCTGGCGACCCAGGACGGGATCGTCAGGCCGGGGTCGTTGAAGCCGAACTTCTCGACCGCTTCCACCATTCCCGAGAGCCCCACCTCCACCCCGAGCCCCGCCATCACCGTGTTGCACGACCACTGGAGCGCGTACGCGAGGGACGCGTTCCCGCACCCGGTGGCCGCGTTCGGCAGTACCTGCCGGGTCCCCGGCAGGACGAACGGGTCGGGGGTGTCCGTCGGCGCCTCGACGTCCGTCACCACGCCCGCGTCGAGCGCGGCGGCCGCCGTCACGATCTTGAACGTGGAGCCCGGCGGATACGTCTGCCGGATCGCCCGGTTCAGCATCGGCTGGTTCGGCGAGGTGTTGAGCCGCGCCCAGGCCCCCTCGACCGCGGGCCCCGTCCCGGAGAGCAGCGCCGGATCGAACGAGGGGGAGGAGACGAGCGCCAGGACCCGCCCGCTCGACGGCTCGACCGCCGCGACCGCGCCCCGCTTCCCGCCGAGCCCCCGGTACGCGGCCTCCTGCATCGACGCCCGGATCGTCGTCACCACGTCGCCGCCCGCGAGCCGCCCCCGGCTGAGGTCGTTCCAGAACGGGAACGGCGCCAGCATCGGATCCGTACCCGCCAGGACACCGTCCTCGGCGTGCTCCACGAACGTCGTGCCGTACGTCTGCGAGGCGAAGCCGGTCACCGGCGCGTACAACGGGCCCTGCTTGTACGTCCGTTCGTAGCGCAGCTGCTGCCCGCTGTCCCGCGAGCCGGTCACCGGCCGCCCGTCGACCACGATCTCGCCGCGCGGCTCGCCCCAACGGGTGATCGCCACCCGCCGGTTGGCCGGGTTCTCGTCCAGCGACTCGGCCTGGAAGACCATCACCCGCGCCGCGTTGACGAGCAGCGCCACGAGCAGGACCAGGCAGAGGGCCGCCGCGCGCCGGATGTACGGGATCACCGGGCGTCCTCCACGATCGGCGCGATGACCCCGGTCTCGACGAGCTCGGGGCGGGGTGCGCGGGCGGAGTCGCTGACCCGGATCAGCAGCGCCACGATGATCCAGTTGGTGACGACGGACGAACCGCCCTGCGCGAGGAACGGCATCGCCATGCCGGTCAGCGGGATCAGGCCCATCACCCCGCCGGCGATCACGAAGACCTGCAGGGCCAGGATCGAGGCGAGGCCGATCGCGAGCAGCCGCCCGAAGGGGTCCCGCAGGGCGAGCCCGGCCCGGTACCCGCGCGCGACGAGCAGCGCGTAGAGCAGGAACAGGGCGGTGAGGCCGACAAGGCCCAGCTCCTCGCCCGCCGTCGCGAGGATGAAGTCGGACTTGGCGGCGAAGCCGATCAGGATCGAGTGCCCGAGGCCGAGGCCCGTGCCGAGCATCCCGCCCGCCGCGAAGGCGAACAGGGACTGCGCGAGCTGGCTCGGCCCGTCGCCCGCCTCGATGGAGGCGTAAGGATTGAGCCAGTCCTCGACGCGGCTGTGCACGTGCGGTTCGATCGAGCCGACCGCGAACGCCCCGACGCCCGCCAGGAGCAGCCCGACCGCGATCCAGCCGGTCCGGCCCGTGGCCACGTACAGCATGATCACGAAGAGGCCGAAGAAGAGCAGCGAGGTGCCGAGGTCCCGCTCCAGGACCAGCACGCCCACGCTCAGCAGCCAGATCGCCGCGATCGGCCCGAGCACCCGGCCGGTGGGCAGCTGGAGCCGCCAGATCCTGCGGCCGGTGTACGCGAGGGCGTTGCGGTTGGCCGCCAGGTACGCGGCGAAGAAGACGGCGAGCAGGATCTTGGCGAACTCGCCCGGCTGGAAGGAGAGTCCGCCGATCCGGATCCAGATCTTCGCCCCGTTGACCGCGGGGAAGAAGATCGGCACGACCATCAGGAGCAGCGCGGTGGCCATCGAGAGGTACGCGTACCGCTGCAGCGTCCGGTGGTCGCGCAGCAGCACCACGACCGCGGCGAAGAGCGCCACCCCGAGCGCCGACCAGACCAGCTGCGTGAAGGCCGCCTGGTCCTTCGGCGTCTCCAGGTCGAGCCGGTAGATCAGTACCAGGCCGAGGCCGTTGAGCAGGACCGCGATCGGCAGCAGCAGCGGATCGGCGTACGGCGCCCGGAACCGTACGGCGAGATGGGCGAGGAGCGCGAGCCCGCCGAGACCGGCCCCGTAGCGGAGGGCGTCCGGGGGTACCGCGCCGCTCCGGGCCAGGCCGACGTCGGCGTAGCCCATGACGGAGATGAGGACGGCGCAGACGAGGAGGGAGAGTTCCACGCCGCGGCGCTTCGGGATGCGTAGCCCGGGCGGGGGAGCGTCCGCCGTCGTTGCGGTCATGGTCCGCAACGTAGCAAGCGATATGGCTTATATCCCTTATGTGTGACGGTGTGCCGTCACGGCTCCGGATCCTCGTCCGGATCGGCCAACCGCACGTACTCCGGCAGCGTGAGACGCGCCTCGGCGCCGCCGTCCGGGGCGTCCGCGAAGACGAGGCGCGCGCCGATCACTTCGGCCTGGCCGACCGCGATCGTGAGCCCGAGCCCGTGCCCCTTGCCGCCGTTCTCGGTACGGAACCGCTGCGGCCCGGACGCGAGCAGGTACTCCGGGTATCCCGGGCCGTGGTCCCGCACCGTGACGACCGCGCCGTCCACGGTCAGGACGACCGGCGGGGCCCCGTGCCGGTGCGCGTTGGCGACGAGGTTGCCGAGGACCCGTTCCAGGCGCCGCCGGTCCGTCTCGACCGTGGCGTCGCGACCGACCCGCACCTCCGTCTCGGTGCCCGAGGCCCGCACCACCCGCCGCGCGATCGCGCCGAGGTCGTGCACCGCCAGGTCCACGGTCTCGTTGCGGGCGTCGAGCCGGGAGATCTCCAGGAGGTCCTCCGTCAGCGAGCGCATCGCCTTCACCCGGTCCCGGACCAGCTCCGACGGCCGTCCCTCCGGCAGGAGTTCGGCCGCAGCCGACAGACCGGTCAGCGGGGTGCGCAGTTCGTGCGCCACGTCCGCCGTGAAGCGCTGCTCGGTCTGCAGCTTGCGCTGGAGCGAGGAGGCCATCGTGTCGAGCGCCCCGGAGACCGTGGCCACCTCGTCCTGCGGGCGCGCCGGGTCCTTCGTGCGGGGGTCGTCCACGCGGGCGTCGAGGTCGCCGGCGCTGATCCGCCGGGCCACCTGGGCGGTCAGGTGCAGCCGCCGGGTGATCCGGGTGACCGCGAACGCGCCCACGAGCAGCGTCGCCCCGATCGCGAGGACCGAGGAGCCGAGGATCGACCGGTCGAGACCGTCGATGATCTCCGTACCGGTGGAGTAGTCAACCCGTACGGCGAGGGCGCGGCCGTCGGCCGGTCCCGCGGCCCACATCGTCGGCCGGCCCTGGTACTCCTCGACCACCGTGCCGCGCTCGCCGCGCAGGGCCAGCGCCCGCAGCTCCTCGGGCAGCCCCTCGGGGTCGATCCCGGCGGCCCGGGGGAGCGGGTCGCCCGCCTCGTACGCGCGGGAGGCGCCGGCGAGCCGGGTCAGCGCCCGCTCACGGAAGTCGTCGACGGTCTGCCCCGCCACGGACACATGGACGAGGACGCCGAGCAGCGCCGCCAGGGCGCAGCACATGACGGTGATGAAGACCGCGGACTTCCAGGTGAGCGTCGCGGTCCAGGCCGGCAGGCGGGGCCGGCGCGGCCGCCCGCGTCGCGCCGTCACGAGGGCTCCACGAGCGGGTCGTCGGAGCCGGAGGCGGAGGCCGGGGGAGTGGGCGCGTGCTCGGGCTCGGGCGAGGAGCCCGGCGGGGGCGGGGAAGGCGAGGGCTCGACGAGCCGGGGCTCGGGCGCCGGCGAGGCGGACGGCGCCGAGGGCTTCACGCGGACGATCTCGTCCCGGGTCGGCAGCATCGCGCGCTGCTGTTCGTCCCAGGACCAGGCCGTGCGGTACTCGTACCCCGGGATGCCGGCGGAGGCGGCCCGCACGATCAGGTCGCGGCCCGCGAGCTCCACGCGGATCACCTGGTCGACGGTGGCCATGATCCGGGTGAGCCCCTGGTTCTCCGCGGTGTACACCCGCACGCCCACCTGTTGGTCGGGCATCCGGATGCCGACGATCAGCTCGTCCCGGCCGTTGCCGGTCAGATCCCGGTAGTACGCCTCCATCACCGGGCACTTCGCGGGCTCCTGGGTGCACCGGGCGATCTGCCGGGCCGTCTCCTCGTACATGCCGTCCGCGCCGGAGTACGTGTCCGGGTGGGCGGCCACCTCGGCCTTGACCACGGCGACGGCGTCGACCCGGCGGACGTCGTTGTCCGGGACCTTGATCCCGGGGACGGACTGGGTGTCGGTCTCGCCGTAGTCGAGCGGCGGCGCGGTCGCGGGCGGAAGCCCGGGCCAGAGGCGGACGGGGCCGATTGCGGTGGGCGTGGCCCCGGCGCTCTTCAGCTCCCCTTCGGTGCCGCAGCCGGACAGCACGAACGGCGCCGCCACGGCCAGGGCCACGGCGGCGACGAACGGCAGTCCGCGCGGTCTCACTCGGCTCCTCGGGTCCTACGCTCCCCGCGACCTGCTACTTCACGAGGTCGGCGAAGAGGATGATGTTGTCGGTGCGGTGACCGTCCTCGATCGGTCCGCCGCAGGTGATCAGCCGCAGCTCGGGACGGTCGGTCTTCCCGTAGACCTTATTCGTAGGGAAGTCCTTTTTGTCGACCTGCTGTATCTCGCGGACCTCGAAGGTCGCGGTCGAGCCGTCCGCCCGGCCGACCTCGATCAGGTCCCCGGTCCGCACCTTCGCCACATCGCGGAGGAGCGCCGGGCCCTCGGCCGTGTCGTAGTGCGCGACCAGGACGGCGGGCCCATTCTCCCCCGGGGTCACACCGCCCGTGTACCAGCCCGCCCGCCCCGCCTGATCCACCGAGGGCACCTGGAGGCCGCCCTCGGCGTCGAGGCCGAGCCGCAGGACCGGGGAGGTGTCCACGCCCGCCGTCGGGACGACCAGGCGCGTCGGCTCCGACGCCGCCATCGGCGGGGCCTCGTGGCGCGCCGGGGCCGCGGAGACGTTCCGTACGGAGACGTCGGGGGCGAGGGCCCCCGGGGCGGCGCCCGCGCCGGTCGAGCAGGCGAGGAGGCCGCCGCCGAGGGCGAGCGCGAGCGCGGAGCCGACGAGCAGCCGCCGACGGGGCGGGCGGGTGGCGGTACTCGTGGGCGAGGCGGGCGGCGCGGACGGCACGAGTGGCGCGGACGGCATGGACGGCTCCGGATCCTCACGGTGACAGCTGATGGATTCGAAGCTAAATGTCCGCTATTGCGGCCTTGTAACAGTGGGCCGTAGGCGCCGCGACGAAGCCGTCACAGCCCGGCCCCCTGGCCCCTGGCCTCCCGGCCCCCTGGTTTCTGTCGGTCCATCCGGTCGAGCGCCGCCCGGCAGAAGGTCAGCAGCTTCTCGTCCTCATGGACGTCATGGCTGCTGTAGCCGGACTCCCGCACGTTGTGACGCCGCCGCCGGTCCAGCTCCGTACGGATCACCCAGCGCGCCCCCGCCGCCGCGGGACCCATCTCCGCCAGGCACTCCGCGATGTCCACGCGCGCGTGCCGGTTCTCCTCCCAGGCCGCGAGCAGCACCGGGAGCGTCGCCTCCGTGTCCCCGGACACCCGCCACAGGGCCGCCGCACTCCGCACCCGTACCCACAGGTCACGGCAGGCGAGACCGGGGAGCAGGGCCGGCGCGCTGCGCGCCGCCGCCGGGCCGATCGTGCCGAGGGCACGCGCCGCCGCACACCGGTCCGGCGCCGTCGCGTCAGGGCCCAGCCAGCCCGCGAGGGTCGGCAGCACGGCTTCGCGGTCGCCCTCGACCGACCACAGCGTGAGCGCCGCCTGCGCGGAGACCGCCGCCGCCTCGCTCTCCAGGAGCGCCCGCGCGTCCGGGATCACCGCCCGCGCGGCGGGCCCGAAGGCGGCGAGGGTCGTCAGCGCCGCCTCCTGCACCCAGTCCCGCCGGTTCGGCGGCGCCCCGCGCAGCACCCGCAGCACCTCGGGCACCGCCTGCACACCCCGGACCGAGGCCAGGGCGAAGAGCAGCGGCGCCGCGTGCTCGTAGAGCCGGTCGTCGAGATCGACCCGGGCCAGCCTGCGGCGCAGCAGCGGCGCGAGCGGCGCGGCCGCGGGGCCCAGGGTGGGCACCGCGTACAGCAGATCCCGCCGTACGTCCGGTTCCACCAGGGCGCGGGCGAGCAGCGGTACGGCCCGGGCGTCCCCGGAGCGGGCGAGGGCGAGCAGCGCCCTGGCGCGCCCGTCCGGCGCCCCGGGCGGGCCCTCCGGCCGTTCTGCCCACTCCGGCCGCTCCGGTCTCTCGGGGCGGCGGGCGAGCCGCGCCGCGAGGGCGTCCGTCGCCGGGGCGGTCAGCTCGAAGAGGCCTTCGAGGAACGAGGTGGCCGCCTCGCGCAGCCTCGGCTCGGGGTCGGCGAGCTGCGCCCCGACCAGCCGCACGACCTCCTCGTACCGGCCGCGCCAGACCCGTATCAGCCCCCCGCACAGCCAGATCGCGTCCAGGCGCTGGCACCGGTCGGGGCTGCGCAGCTGGGCGAGGATCAGCGCGGTCCGCTCCTCGACGCGGTCGTCGAGCGCGGTGTGCAGGGTCCGCATCAGCTCGTCGGTCCACGGCGTCGGGCGACCGGTCGAGCGCTCCTCGAAGAGCTCGCGGACCTGCCCGGCCGCACCGGACGCGCCCGGCCGGGCGTCCGTCTCCGGCGGCGCGGTCCGCACCTCGTCGAGGAGGAGCGTCACCCGCTCCACCACGTCGTCAGGGACCTCGGTCGGCGCGCACCGGGCCAGCTGCGCGAGCGCCGCGAGCCGAAGCCCGGGCGCCTGGGCCGCGCGGGTCAGCCAGCCGAGCCAGTCGACGGTCTCGTCGCGCAGCGACTCGTGCCGCCGCGCGATCCGCCCCACGGCCTCCACGAGCGCGAGCCGCACCTCCGTGTCGCGCTCGACGGTCAGCCGCTCCCGCAGCAGGGTCAGCACACGGGCGGGGTCGGGGTGGAGAGAGGCGAGCGCGCAGGGGGCCGCAAGCCGGACCTCGGGGTCCGGGTCGCCGACCAGACCGAGGAAGACGTCGGCGCCCGCCGCGACGGCGGCAGCGGCCATCGCGTAGTTCGCGGCGGGGATGAACTCCTCGTCGTCCGCGTCGAGTTCGTCGAGCTCCTCCTCGCCGCTCAGATCGATCCCGCCGATACTGGTCAGCAACTCCACGATGCCGCCCCGGTCCTGGACCTCGGGGTCGGCGACCAGTTCCAGCAGGAAGGGGATGCAGGCGAGCGTCGAGTCGTACACGTCGCCCTGGTGGTGCACCGCGCCGTACATCCCGTCGAGGGCGAGCTCCCGTTCGGCGGGGTCGGACGAGGCGAGTCCGCGCAGCATCCCCGGTACATCGTCGGCCGGGCCGTAGGCGTGCCCCAACGAGGCCCAGTCGACCTCCTCGATCCCCGTCAGCATGCGGCCGCCGCCTTCCCCGTGAGCTGTACCAGGACGCAAGTGTGCACCACCACACCGTGAACAAGGACCCGCTGACCGGACGCGGTCTCGGAAGGGCCCTCGGGCCGCTCGAATCGCGCCATCCGCGGCGACGGCGCCCGCAGTTGCCCGCCGGGGCGCCCGCGAGGTGCCCTCCCGGCGTCCCGGGGGCCGTCCCTAGCCGTCGGACCGTACGCGCACGAAGCGGGCGGTCTCCTGCCGCCCCGACAGCTGCAGCAGCTCCACCGGGAGCGGGTCGGCGAGCAGCGTCACCGGACCGTGCTCGGGGTGGGTCACGGCCTCCCCGAGGCGGTCGGCGGCCAGGGCGGCGACCTCGCGGGCCTGCGTCGGAGTGAGCCTGGGCGAGGTCGTCACCGTACGGTCGTCGGGCAGTCGGACCAGGAGCGCGCGGGGCCGGTCCACCGGGCCGACCAGGCCCAGAAGCGTGCCGTCGAGGGTGTCCGCGTGCCGCACCTTCCGCCAGGACCACGTCTCGCCCGCCCGGTACGAGGAGCGCAGCGCCTTCGCCACGACCCCCTCGACGCCCACCTCCCGAAGATCCCGGAACCAGTCGCGCGCGGTCTCCTCGTCCACCGTCGCGAGAACTCGCTGCACGGGCGGACCGATCTCCTCCAGGGCCGTGCCGAGGAGCCGCCAGCGCTCGGCGAGCGGCAGGGGCCGGACGTCCCTGCCGGGGACGGCGAGCACGTCGAAGGCGATGTACGAGACCGGTACGCCCGCCCGCCTGCGGTCGCCCGGCGAGCGGAGCAGATCGGTGAAGCTCAGTCGCCCGTCCCGGTACGCGCACAGCTCCCCGTCCAGGACGAGACCGGCCGGAAGACGGTCGCCCAGATGCGCCGCGATCTCGGGGAACTCCGGGGCGAGGTCCCGGTGCGAACGCGACTGGAGAACGACCCTCCGCTCCTCCAGGACGAAGGCGAGGGCGCGGAATCCGTCCAGCTTGAGGGAGTACTGGAACCCCCCTGGTGTGCTCCCCTGCGCCGGGATCTCGTCGGCCGGGCGGGGGCGCATCACGTCGACGGGCGGCCGCAGGACGGGGCCGGTCGCGGGGGCCTGGCTCATGGCAGGGACCCGGCCCGGTCCGGGTCGAGGAGCGGCCCGAGCAGCTCCCCGTACCGCTCCAGACGTGGCGCGATGTCGTCCATCAGAAGCACGAGCCGTTCGGGCGCGTCGCACGCCTCGACCTCCTCCCAGGTCACCGGAGCGGAGACGGCCGGCCGGGCGCGGGCGCGCAGGGTGTAGGGGGTCGCGGTGGTCTTGGCGGCCGCGTTCTGGCTGAAGTCGACGAAGACCTTGCCGGGGCGCAGGGCCCGCGCCATGCGGTGGACGACGAGGGCGGGGTGGTCCGCCTCGGCCCGGACGGCCAGCTCCTTCGCGTACGCCGAGACCTGCTCGGACGGGGTCGGCGCCAGCGGGACGAGCAGGTGCAGGCCCTTGGCGCCCGAGGTCTTGGCGAAGGCCTCCAGGCCGTCCTCCGCGAGCCGCTCGCGCAGCCAGGTCGCCACCCGGCAGCACTCCACGACGGTCGCGGGCGGCCCGGGGTCGAGGTCGAGGACGAGGCGGTCGGCGACGGCGGGGGAGTCGGCCCGCCACTGCGGGGTGTGGAACTCCACGACCAGGTTCGCCGCCCACATCAGCGAGGCGAGGTCCTGGATCATGACCTGCCGGGCGCGCGGCTCGTCGGAGCGGGGGACCGGGGTCGTCTTCACCCAGGCGGGCGTGCCGGGCGGCGGGTTCTTGGTGAAGAAGAGCTGCCCTTCGGGGCCGTCCGGATAGCGCAGGAAGGACACCGGCCGGTCCCGCAGATGGGGCAGGATCGCGGCCCCGACGGTGGCGTAGTAGTGCAGCAGCTCGCCCTTGGTGGTGCCGGTGGCCGGGTGGAGGACCTTGTCCAGATTGCTCAGCGGGAGGCGCCGCCCCTCCACCTCCGTGATGGGCGTCATACGATGAGAATCCCACGAATCCGGCGGTTGCATACAAGTACGTACAGAAGCGTATGAAGTGCGGCTGAGACCTTTGAAAGGGATGAAACGTGCGATCCATCTGGAACGGCGCCATATCCTTCGGCCTGGTCAGCATCCCGATCAAGCTGGTGAACGCCACCGAGAGCCGGTCCGTGTCCTTCCGCCAGATCCACGAGGCCGACGGCGGCCGCATCCGCTACCGCAAGGTGTGCGAGCTGGACGGCGAGGAGGTCTCCCAGGCGGAGATCGGCAAGGCCTACGAGGAGTCCGACGGGACCATGATCCCGATCACGGACGAGGACCTGGCGGCGCTGCCGCTGCCGACGGCCAAGACGATCGAGATCGTGGCCTTCGTGCCGGCCGGGGAGATCGACCCGCTCCAGATGGACGCCGCGTACTACCTCTCCGCGAGCGGCGTGCCGGCCGCCAAGCCGTACACCCTGCTCCGGGAGGCCCTCAAGCGGAGCGACAAGGTGGCCGTCGCCAAGTACGCGCTGCGGGGGCGGGAGCGGCTCGGGATGCTCCGGGTCGTCGACGACGTGATCGCCATGCACGGGCTGCTCTGGCCGGACGAGATCCGGGCGCCCGAGGGGGTGGCGCCGGAGTCCCCCGTCTCGGTGCGGGAGGCCGAACTCGACCTGGCGGACGCCCTGATGGCCACCCTCGGCGAGGTCGACATCAGCACCCTGCACGACGACTACCGGGAGGCGGTCGAGCGGATGATCGCCGCCAAGGCGGAGGGCGGCGCGGCGGTGGCGCCCCCGGAGCCGGAGGCGGAGGGCGGCGGCCAGGTCATCGACCTGATGGCGGCCCTGGAGAGCAGCGTCCGCGCGGCGAAGGAGGCACGCGGGGAGGGCGGCGGCGTCGCCGAGGTCACCGAACTGACGTCCCGCAAGAGCGCGCCGCGCACCCCGAAGGAGACCGGGGCGCGGAAGTCCACGGCGAAGACGGCCGCGAAGAAGACGGCCGCCCCGGCCCGCAAGTCGACGTCGAGGACGGCCGCCAAGGAGACGACGGCCAAGGAGACGACGGCCAAGGAGACGACGGCGAAGAAGACCACTGCGAAGACCACTGCGAAGAAGTCCGCGACGAAGTCGACCGCGAAGAAGGCCTCCGCCAAGAAGGCGACGCCGCGCAAGCGCTCGGCGTGAGGCCCTAGGGGCTGTCCGGCGGATCAGGGCCGGGGCCACGGCGCCTGGCACGGCACCTCGCCGCGTTGCCGAAACGCCCGAATAGCTCCGCTATCAGGACGCTCCGGCGCCTTGCGATGCACCGCACCAGACGCCGCGTCCTATCCGGCCCTGATCCGCCGGACAGTCCCTAGGGCGTGTTTCGAAAGTCCCGCCTGACTGGCGACGCCTGGCACGCACGCTCGCCGCGTTGTCGGGATCACCCCGATACATCCAGTATCGGGGCGACCCTCCGCCTTGCGATCGCACGCACCAGACGCCGCCAGGCCTGCCCTTCGGGCAGACGGCGCTACTTTCGAAACACGCCCTAGCCCTTCAGCAGCTCCCGCAGCGACGTCTTCATCGCCGCGACGAAGCCCTCCCGCTCGGCCTCCCCCGTCAGGTCGAGCGAGAGGTACGGATTGAGGTCCTCCAGCTCCACGAGCAGCAGCTCCCCGCCCGGCGCCCGGCAGGCGTCCACCCGCTGGATGCCGTGCGCCAGGTCGTTCCAGTCCACGAACCGCTGCGCGAACTCCAGGGCGGCGGCGGTCGGTTCGTACCGCCGGAGGACCCAGCGGGCCTCCGGGTCGGGCGCGTACAGCGCGTACTGGAAGGCGCGCCCCACGAAGTAGAACGAGACCTCGTAAGCGAACTCGATCCGCGGCTGTACGAGCATCCCGGCCGGGTCCACCTCCCCGAGCCGCGCCCGCTCCACGAAGCGCAGACCGACCGAGTCCGCGCCCAGGAGCGGCTTCACCACGTACTCCGCGGCCTCCGGCAGCCGGTCGAACTCCTCGCGGCGCCCCGCCGTGGGAATGACCGGAAATCCCTCCCTCGACAGCTGGAGGAGGTAGTCCTTTCCGGCCATGTCTCCCTTCCCGGTCAGCGAGTTGAAGACCCGCACCCCGCCCTCGCGGGCCTCGCGCGTGAACGCGTCGTACGCCTCCTGGTAGTGCAGGACGGGACCGCTGTTGCGGACGACGACGGCGTCGAAGCGGTGCATGAGCCCGGCCGCGTCGAGCGGATGGCAGAGGGCGACCTCGAACTCCTCGCGCAGCCGCCCCGAGAGCCAGATGTCCTCGTCGCAGTACCGCCGCCCGCGCGCCTGATAGCCGAGGTCGGTGACGTAAAGAAGCGTTCCCATGTGTGATCCCCTCTGCTTCCGCTCAGCCTCCGGCTGGCCGGATCGCCAAAGATTACGTGACGGAAACGCCGCGCATCCGACCATGTGGATCCACGTGCTCCGCCGCATAGCGTGGGCGAACACCGGTGCGAAAGCCGGTGCGAGCAGCGATTTCGCGGCCGGAGCCGACAGCCCGGCGCGACCGGTGCGCGGCAGGACCCGTCACGGGCCGCCGGCACCGCCGAGAGGTGAGGCGACAGCATGCACTACCGGATCCTGGGGCCGGTGCGGGTATGGCGGGGGGACGCCGAGCTCGCCCTGGGGCCCCCGAAGCAACAGGCCCTGCTGGCCCTGCTGTTGGCCAGGGCGGGACAGCTCCTGACCCCGCAGGAGGTGATCGACGCCCTGTGGGAGGAGCCGCCGGGCAGCGCGGTCAACGTGGTCCACCGCCATGTCGGCGCGCTCCGCAGACTCCTGGAACCCGAGCTGCCCAGCCGCGCGGACGCCCGGCGGCTGCTGCGCGGGGCCGGCGGCTACCGGCTGCGGGTCGACGCGGGCGAGCTGGACCTGCTGCACTTCCGTGCTCTGCGCGAGGACGCCCGGCGGGCCACGGCGGCCGGCGACCGAGCGCGGGGCGTGGATCTCCTGGTCGACGCGCTCGGGATGTGGGGCGGCCCCGCCGGCACAGGGCTGGCCCCGAGCGTCGCCGCGCACCCGCTGTTCACGGCGCTCAACCACGAGTACCTGGCCACCGTCAAGGAGGCCGCCGACGCCGCCCTCGCGACGGACCACGCCCACGGCGAGCGCGTCCTCGCCCTGCTCCACCAGGCGGGCCACCACTACCCGTTCGACGAGGCCCTGCACGCCCGCCTGATCACCGTGCTCGCCGCGCTCGGCTGGCAGGCCGAGGCCCTGGCCGTCCACCGGTCGGTCCGCTCCCGCCTTGCGGGGGAGCTCGGCGTCGACCCGGGTCCCGAGCTGCGCGCGGCGCACGAGCGGGTCCTGCGGCAGACCGTCCCCGTGGTCCTGCCCGGCGCGCCCGGCGCACCGGTCGAGCGCGCCGCCGGGGCCGGGGCCGGAGCCGGGTCCGGGGACGGGGGCGCGGCAGGGGGCGGGGACGGTGAGCAGGACCGTACGACCTTACGGCCGGCCGCCCCGCAGCTCCTCCCCGCCCAACTGCCCTCCGACATCGCCACCTTCGCGGGGCGAAGGACCGAGCTGGACCTCTCCCGGGCGCTGCTGGACGCGGTCGGGGACACGGACGCGGACGGGGACGGGGACACCGGGAAAGCCGGGCATCCCGCCCCCGCCCCGGCCCCAGCCTCGGGCTCCGCCCCCGCCATCGCCGCGATCAGCGGCATGGCCGGTGTCGGCAAGACCACGCTCGCCGTCCACTGGGCCCATCAGGTGGCGCACCGCTTCCCCGACGGCCAGCTCTACGTGAACCTCCGCGGCTTCCACCCCACCATGGCGCCGCTCGCCGCCCCCGACGTCATGCGCGAGGTCGTCTCCGCGCTCGGCGTCCCGCCCCAGCGGGTCCCCGAGAGCCCCGAGGCGCTCCCGGCCTTCTACCGCAGCCTCCTCGCACCCCGCAGGCTCCTGATCCTGCTGGACAACGCCCGCGACTCCGAGCAGGTACGCCCGCTGCTCCCGGGCGCCCCCGACTGTCTGACGCTCGTCACCAGCCGGCACCGCCTCGACGGCCTGGTCGTCACCCACACCGTGCGCTTCATCGGCCTGGAGGTGCTCTCCCGTGCCGAGGGCATCGAGTTCCTGACCCGGCGCCTGGGCGAGGAGCGGGTCGCGGCCGAGCCCGCGGCCGCCGAGTCCATCATCGAACTGTGCGGGTACCTGCCGCTCGCCCTCGCCATCGTCGGCGCGCGCGCCCTGCTCAACCCCCGGTTCACCCTGGAGGCGGTCGCCGAGGAACTGCGCGCCACCCGGGGCAGTCTCGACTCCTTCACCAGCAGCGACGCGAGCGCCGACGCCCGGAGCGTCTTCTCCTGGTCCTACCGCGCCCTCAGCCCCGCCGCCGCCCGCCTGTTCCGGCTGCTCGGCGGCGCGCACGCGGGCCCGGAGCTCTCCGTGCCCGCCGCCGCGAGCCTCGCGGGCGTGCCCGTCAGGGACGCCCGCCGCCAGATCGGCGAACTCCTCGACAGCCACCTGCTGACGGAGGACGCGCCGGGCCGCTTCTCCTGCCACGAGCTGCTGCGCGCGTACGCCGAGGAGCTGAGCCTCGAACGGGACGACGAGGCCGCCCGGGCCCGGGCCCGACGCCGCCTGGCCGAGCACCATCTGCACAGCGTCCAGGCGGCCGACGCCCTCCTCGCCCCGTACCGCGACCGCGTCCCCCTGCTGCCGCCGGGCGAGGGCGTCGTGCCGGAGGTGCTGACCGGGGAGCGGCAGGCGGCGCAGTGGCTGCACCGGCAGCGTCAGGTGCTGCTCGCCGCCGTCGAGCGGGCGGCCGCGGACGGCTCCGGCGACCCCGACGGCGGTTCCGACGGCGACCCCGAAGCCGACACCGCCGGCGATCCCGAGGCCGTCGGCCTTCCCGACGGCCTCTGCTGGCGCCTCGCCGCGACCCTGGAGCTCTTTCTCGACCGGGCCGGCCGCTGGGAGGAGCAGCGGCGCATCCAGGAACTGGCCCTGCGGGCCGCCCGGTCGGACGGCGACGCCACGGGCCAGGCGTACGCGCTGCGCGCCCTGGGGTTCGCGTACTGCAGGCTGGGCCGGTACGAGGAGTCCCACGACACGCTCTCGCGGGCGCTGGACGGCTTCACCGCCGCCGGTGACCCGGACGGGCAGGCGACCGCCCACCGGAACCTGGCCTTCCTCAGCAACGCGAGGGGAGATCACACGCGGGCCCTGGACCACTACCGGCTGGCGTCCGCCCTCTACGAGGGGTCCGGGCACCGCACGGGAACGGCGGCCGTCCTCAACGAGATCGGCTGGACCCGTATCCTCACCGGCGCCTACGAGCAGGCGCTGGACGACTGCGGCAAGGCGGTCGTCCTGCACCAGGGGAACGGGAACCGCAACGGCGAGGCGGCGGCCTGGGACAGCGTCGGCTACGCCCGGCACCACCGGGGCGAGTTCCCCGAGGCCCTCGCCGCGTACGAGAAGGCGCTGGACCTCTACCGCGACCTCGGTGACCTCAGCCTGCAGGCCGACACCCTCACGCACATCGGCGACAGTCACGAGGGCGCGGGCGACGCGGCCTCCGCGGTCGTCGCCTGGCGCGAAGCCGCCGAGCTCTTCGAGCACTTGGGGCATCCGGACGCCCGACAGGTGCGGGAACGGCTCGCGCGTCCGGTCTCCCGGGCGGCCGCCGACGACATGGTCGGCGGCCCCCGATGACGTATCAGGGAGACGTCACTTTTTCGGCACTGGGCCCTGCCTACTCTGCTGCCCCGAACCGACCGGGGAAGCAGAGGGGAACATGCCGTGGCCAGGGAAGGAATCAAGCCGCGGTGATTTCCGATGCGCACACCGGAGACCGATTTGGGCGGTCCATTCCGGTCGACTCCACGGTTCCGGGCTTTCCGTCGTCGGATCGTCGAACAAAACTTCGCTCTGATCTGTTTCTACGGTCGGAGGTCGCGGAGCACTCCGCTGACGTTCAGCACTTCGTGGCAACCGGAGGCCTGCTGTCCGGTGGCGGGCGTGCCCGGCTTGGCGCAGGTCACCTCCGCGGTCACGGTCGAGTTCTCGGGGATGTCGATGGGGGTGACCCAGTGGTAGTCCTGGTTGCGGAACGTCTCGAGGGCGATCGTGGTGATCTTCCGCTCGCCGAACGAGATGGTGATGACACCCTCGTCGCCCTGGAAGTTCGCCACGACGATGTCGGTGATCCCGAACACCTTGCCCTGGGGCACCTGGTACGTCCCCACCTTCTTGCCACCGGCGCCCGCCTGGACGTCGATCGTGGCCGAGCTCTGCTGACCCCGGCCGGTGCCGCCCGGTCCCGTACCGCCCCCGCCGTCCCCGCCGGAACCGTCTCCCTGCCCGTCGGGCTTGGGGGTGGGCTTGGGCTTGGCCTGCTCCTCCGCCTTGGCCTTGTCCTGCTTCGCGGCCTCCTCGCGCTGCGCGGTGGTGGCGGCCTCCTTCGCGGCGCTGCGCACCGCCGGCCTGACCAGCGCGAACCAGGCGACGAGCAGCGCCATGATCAGCGCGAGCAGGATCAGCAACCACTTGGGCAGGATGGGCAGTTGGACGAACTCGCCCTCGACGACACCAGGAGCGGCCGGCGGCGCGGGCGGCACCGCCGTCTGCGCGGCGGGAGGCTCCCGGTCGCTCTTCAACGACTCCCCGCCGGACCCGCCGGACCCCTCGGTCTCCGGGGCGTCGGCGACCTCGATCTCGAAGGGCCAGCTCACCGGCTCGCCGAACCAGACCAGCGAGCGGACCCGCGCCTTCAGCCCGACCTCGGCGGTCTCACCGGGTTCAAGGCGTCGTCGCTGCGGAGTGGTGCGCAGGGTCAGCTCCTCGCCGGCCTGCCGGGCGGCGAGCGCGAGGGAGACCGGGGTGTTGCCCTGGTTCCGCAGGGCGATCCGGTAGCGCGCGCCGAGCCAGCCGCGCCGCCGCCGGGGCGCCAGCTCCTGGCGGACCTCGTGGAACGCCTCCACACGCACCGTGGTCTCCGGGACCACCACGTTCTCGGGGTGTTCCACGGGCAGGACGCGCACACCGAGCGGCTTCTCCCCGGCGCGGACCTCGGAGGAGCGCGGCGGGGAGAGCCGTACCGTCACCGTCTCCGAGGTGCCGGGATACAGCGAGAGGCGGGCCGGCTCGACGGTGCTCCACGCGGCACAGTCACCGACCACCGTGAACGTGTACGCCTCGACGATGTCGCTGTCGTTACGGACGTTCAGGGTGGTCGTCGCCTCGCCGCCGGGCGAGACCGTCACGGTCGGCATATCGAGTTCGGCAGATGTGGTCACGCTCGGAACCTAGGTCCCCAACTCGCCCTTCTCCAGGGGCGCGGGGGCCAACGGACGGGCAGCGCGGCTGCCCCCAAGGACCATCGGCGCGCGGTCGGGCGCCGGAACTGAACCACCCGCCGGCCGAACACCAACCGGCCGGCGGACGACGAGAAACGGGTGGGAAGACATGACGAAGAGCGATCAGTGCGATTCCAGGGTGTCGGTCTCGGTCTACGCCGAAGACCTGATCCTGCAGGCGGGGATCATCGAACAACTACGACGACGGCCCGAGGTGGAGCTGCTCCCCGAGGCCGAGGCCGACAAGGCGCGGGCCACCCTGGTGGTGGTGGACACGGTCGACGACTCCACCGTGCAACTGCTGCGCCGCCTCCAGCGCAACACCTCCACGAGCACCGGGCTCGTCGTCGGACGCTTCGAGGCGGGCGCCCTGCAGACGATGATCGAGTGCTCGGTCGCCGCCGTGCTGCGCCGCGCCGAGGCGGACCAGGACCGGCTGGTCCACCTGGTCACCGCCCTCGCGAAGGGCGAGGGCGTGCTCCCCGGCGACCTGCTCGGCAAGCTCCTGGCCCACGTCAGCAGCCTGCAGCGGACCGTCCTCGACCCACGGGGGCTCACCCTCTCCACCCTGACGACGCGTGAGGCCGACATGCTCCGGCTGGTGTCCGAGGGTTTCGACACCGTGGAGATCGCGCAGAAGACCTCGTACTCCGAACGCACCGTCAAGAACGTGCTCCACGAGGTCACCACCCGACTGCAACTGCGCAACCGCGCCCACGCGGTGGGGTACGCGCTGCGGCACGGACTCATATGACCCCCTCGGGTGCCCGAAAGAGCAGCGGACGCTTCCCCCGGCGCGGGTACTCGCGGCCTGTCGCCGCGCGCCGGGGGCTGTGACGCTCGTCCACGGTGAACCGTTCTCAGACTGCGAGGTGGACGTGACCGGCACCCCACGCCCGGCAGGCCGTACGCGCCTGGCCAGACTGGCCGTCTCCGTGGCGGTGATGGTGCCGATGCTCGCGGTGAGCTCCCCGCGCGCCGCCACCCCCGCCGCCGTGCCCCTGCGCGCGGCGGCGGCCGCGGCCGACACCGGCCGCATCGTCTACGCGGGCACCGAGCACCGCTCCATCGGGCGCGTCACGGGCAACCCGGCCACCGGCGAACCGCTGCTCGGCCCCGGCCCGGCGCACTACGACACCGAGGCCTACGCCCGCGGCGACCAGGTCGTCTTCATCAGCCTCCGTGACGGCACGCGCCCCCAGGTGTACCTGCGGGACGGCGGCGGGGGCATCCGCAAGCTGACCTCCGAGCGCGACGCGGCCAACCCCGAACTCACCCCGGACGGCCGGTTCGTGGTCTTCGACTCCGCCGAACCCGGCATCGGCGGAACCCAGCGGGACCTCTGGATCGTGGGGACGGACGGAACCGGGGAGCGCCGCCTCACCGACTCCCCCCGCAGGAACGAGACCGCGCCCACCGTCTCGCCCGACGGCGCCAGGATCGCGTACGTCAGCGACGCCGACCCCCTGCGCGGCAAGCAGATCTACCGCCGGGCCCTCGACGGCGGCGCGTACGAAAGGATCAGCGACGGTCCGGCCGGCACCGCCGACGACCCCGCCTGGAACCCGGTCGACGACACCGTCAACCGCGACCTCGTCGCCTACACCCACACCGCCGCGCCCGGCACCGACCCGAGCGGCCCCCGGCTTCGGGTCACCTCGGGACCGGGTGCCGACGGCCCGCTTCTCTCCGGCGAACAGGCCGGCTGGAACACCCGCCAGGCCGCCTGGCAGCCCGACGGCGACACCATCCTCTTCCTCAGCATCAACGGGCCCTGCGGCTGCACCAACCCGTACGAAACCGTCTACCGGGCCGTCGCCCACTCCACGGAAACCGCCCAGAGCCTCCTCTACGAGGACCGGGTCGTCGACTCGCCGACCTGGCTCGGCCCGCAGAACGGCGGCACCGTCCTCGTCACCCGCACCACCGCGGAGGCCCGCAACCACGCGTACCTCCAGGACGTACGGCCCGACGGCTCCGACCCCCGCGACCTCGGCGTCAAGATCCTGCGCGAGGACCCCACCGCCCTGACCAACACCGACCCGGCGCGAGATCCGCTCTTCAACCCGCCCGGGACATACGACCCGTGGACCGAGCGGCAGAGCTACACCCCGGACGGCCGGCGGATCGTCGTCTCCCGCTTCCAGGGCGACCCCGAGACCGGCCGGATCGAGAAGATCTGGCTGACCGACGCCGACGGCTCGAACCCCACCCTCGTCCCGCTCGCCGGCCGCGGTGACAAGGACTGGGACACCGACCCGGCCTTCTCGCCCGACGGCAGGTTCCTCGCCTTCGCCCGCACCTCACCCGGCGGCGTCGGCTCGGCGTCGGGCCCGAGCCGCATCCTCATCGCCGACGCCAGGACCGGCGCGCTCGTCGGCCAGGTGCGCCCGCCCGCGGGACAGACCGGCGGCGACGCCCAGCCGACCTGGTCCTCGGACGGCAAGACCCTCGCCTTCACCCGTAACCAGGTCATCGACGGCGGGGGCGGCAACAAGCACATCTGGACCGTGCCCGCGGACGCCCTCGACCGGCAGCGGAACCTGAGCGCCGAACTCTGCCCGAGCAGCTGCCAGGTGATCGACGACAGCCCCGCGTTCTCGCCCGACGGCAAGCGCCTCGCCTTCAACCGCAAGGACGGCGGCGGCCGGGTCAACCAGCGCAACAGCGTCCTGGTGACCGACCTGACCTCGGGCGGCTGCCAGGTCCTCCTGCCGACCGGCCGCTCCGGCGACCCGGACGGCTGCCGCCGGGAGGTCCCCGACACCTCCGCCACCGGCCCGTTCCAGGCGCGTGACGTGGCCTGGTCGCCGGACGCGTCCCGGCTCGTGTTCAGCTCCCGCCGGGAGCTCGCGGTCAACTCGCCGGAGGCCCTGTCCACCGTCGAGATCGCCACGGGCGCCGTGACGTCCCTGACCGGTGCCCTCGCGGGCCGCCAGAAGGAGCCCGCGTACCAGCAGTCCGTCGACCTGACGGTGACCGCGCCGCCCACCGCGGACCCGGTGACCGAGGGCGGGGCCGGCACGGTGACGGTGACCGTCACCAACCAGGGCCCGTCCGCCTCGCCCGGCACCGTCTTCACGGCCGCCGCGCCCCCGGGCGTCCGCCTCGACGGGCTGACCCCGTCGAAGGGGCGGTGCGAGCCCGGGTCGCCGCAGTGCGAACTCGGCGTCCTCACGCCTGGCGAGAGCGTCTCCATCACCGTGCGGCTGACCGGCGTGACCCCCGGCGACCGGGTCGTCGACTGGTCCGTCACGGGCGCGGTCATCGACCGCAGCCCGACCGACAACACCAGCCGGACCCTCGTCCCCGTGGAGCAGGCCCCGGAGCCGCCGACACCGACACCGACCCCGACGCCGACGACGCCCACCCCGACCCCGCCGAAGCCGACCCCGCCGCCGCCCGCGCCGAAGGCCGGTCCCGCGCTGACCATCACCGCCCAGCCCGAACCCGGTTACGTCGGCGGCAAGGTGGTCCTCACGTACACCGTCCGCAACGGCCGGGAGGCCCTGGCCACCGGACTGACCCTGCGGCTCGGCCTGCCGCGCGGAATCCCGGCGGGCAAGGCTCCCGCCGGGTGCGCGAACAACGTGTGCGCCCTCGGCGACCTCGCCCCCGGCGCCTCCACCGTCGTCACGATCGTCCTGTCCCCGAACAAGGCCCTGACGACCACCGCCACCGGCCGGCTCACCACCTCCGGCACCGACGCCGATCCGTCCGACAACACGGCCCGCCAGCGCATCCGGATCCTCCAGCCCAAGATCATCGCCGTGCCGCCCATCGGCAAGCCGGGCTTCGTGACCTCCGTCCGCGGCAAGGACTTCCCGCCGGGCACGCCGGTGACGCTCAGCTGGAAGCCGGGCATCACCGCGGCCGCCGTGCCCACCGTCCCCCGCGCCGACGGGACGTTCATCGCCCAGCTGCTGATCCTCTCCAAGGACCAGACGGGACCGCGCGTCATCACCGCCAAGGGCGCCGGCTTCTCCCCGGTCACCACGCCCTTCCTCGTGGTCACGGGCAACGTCGCTCCGCCCGACGAGGTGGCCCGCCGGTGATCCACGAGATCGACGAGGGGGTCCGCCTGCTGCTCACCGAGTCCGGCCTCACGGAGAGCGGGGTCGACCTGGTCTTCGACCCGCCGACCCGGGAGTGGGCGGCCCGCCGCAACGCCCCGACGATCAGCGTCTTCCTCTACGACATCAAGGAGGACGTCGAACGGCGGCGGACCGGCAGGCTGGAGGAGTACGACGACACCGGACGGATCGTGGCCTACCGCACCCCGCCCCGCTGGTTCGACCTCACCTACCTCGTCACGGCCTGGACCAACCGGCCGCAGGACGAGCACCGGCTGCTCTCCGAAGTACTCCGGTGCCTGGCCCGCACGGACGTGCTGCCCGCCCGCCTGCACACCGGGACCCTGCTCCAACTGGGCCTCGCCGTGCCCATCGAGGTGGCCGGCGGCGCCCAGCAGGGCCGCTCGGCCGGCGACGTGTGGTCGGCCCTCGGCGGCGAGCTGAAGGCGGCGATCGACCTCAAGGTCCTCGCCCCGCTCGCGGGCGAGCCCATCGACGCCGCGCCGCCGGTCACCGAAGGGCTGCGGGTACGCGTCGCCCCGACGGCCGGCGACACCTCGGCGGACCCCGGCAGGCGCCTGCGCTACGACGGCACCGGCGACCCCGGTCCGCACGGCTTCGCCGGCCCCCGCGACAGGCCCGAGCCGACGCGCCGCCACCGGGGGCCGGTGCGGTGATCAAGGACGACGTACGGGCGTACGGGGACATGGACGTGGACGTGGACGTGAAGGTGAAGGTGATCGGGAGCAAGGGCGGGGACGCGGTCGTGGACCCGGTCGTGGAAAGGGACCCGGCCGGGCTCGCGTACCTCTGGGAGCGGCTCGCCCGCGTCGAGCAGCGGGTGCGCGACGCCGTGACGGCGCGCCACGCGACCGACCCGACCCCCGACGACCCGTACCGGGGCCAGTACCTCACCCCGGAAGGGGCGGAACGGATCCTGCGGGCCCCGGCCGCCTTCCACCCCGGTACGGCCTCGGCCACCGCCACCGCCACCACCCGCGCGGACGGGCCCGCGGCATCGCCCGGGTCGCGCCTTCGGCGACTCGCAGAGGACTTCCAACTGCTCCCGCAGGACGAGGAGTTGCTCCTCGTGGCCCTCGCCCCCGACGTCGACGCCCGGTTCGAGGCGCTGTACGGCTACCTCAACGACGACCTCACCCGGCGGCGCCCGACGATCGGACTCGCCCTCGACCTGTGCGGGCTGCCCGTCGCGGGCGCGGGGCGGTTCCGGTTCTCCGCCGCCTCGCCCCTCGTCGGGGGCGGACTCCTGGAGATCGCGGAGCCCGACCGTCCGTTCCTCTCCCGGACGCTCCGGGTCCCGGACCGGGTCGCCGCCCATCTGCTCGGCGACGACGAGCCGGACGCCCGACTGGCCGGTCTCGTCGACACGGGAGCCGGCGGCCCGGAGCCGGCCGAGGGCTACGAGGACACGGTGCTGCGCGTCGCGGAGGCCGCCGTCACCGGCCGCGGCCCGGTCCACGTGCGGTCCCGCGGCGGCGACGCCGGCCGGGTCGCCGTCGAGGCGCTCACGGCCGCAGGCCGCCGGCCCCTGGTCCTGGACATCGCCGCGCTCCCCGCCGACCCCGAGGTCGCCCGGGTGCCGCACCTCCTCGCGACCGAGGCCCGGCTGTGCGGCGGCGGCATCGTGGTCGGCCCGATCGAGGCGCTCGAACCCGAACGCCCCGAACGGGCCCGGTGGTTGCGCGAGCTGTGCGCCACCGCGACCGGCGTCCCTCTGATCACCTACGGGACCAAGAACTGGGACCCCCTCTGGTCCCGCCAGAGCCCGGTCCCCTTCACCGTCGGCCCGCCCACCGGCGGCCGCCGGGTCGCCCAGTGGCGCCAGGCGCTGACGGAGGCGACGGAGACGATCGGGGCGCCAGGTGCCGCTTCCGGCCTCGCGCCGCCCGGCGTCGCGCCCGTCGCCGTAGCGGGCGCCGTACCCAGCGCCGTACCCGGCGCCGCGCCCATCGCCGTCCCCGGCGACGACGAACTCGGCCCGGCCGTCGCCTCGTACCGACTCGACGCCGAGCAGGTGCGCAAGGCGGCCGCGGTCGCCGTCCGCGCGGCCGCGGCGGAGCGCCGCCCCGTCGGCCCGCAGGACCTGCGCGCCGCCGTACGCGGCCAGAACGGCGCCGGCCTCGAACGCCTCGCCCGCCGCATCGAACCCGGCGTCGGCTGGGACGACCTGGTGCTGCCCCCGCCCACCCGCCGCCAGCTCGGCGAACTCGCCCTGCGCGCCCGCCACCGCGACCAGGTCCTCGGCCAGTGGCGGATGCGCCCCGGCGGCGGACGCGGGCGCGGCGTGATCGCCCTGTTCGCGGGCGAGTCCGGCACGGGCAAGACGATGTCGGCGGAGGTCGTGGCCGCCGAACTCGGCATGGAGCTCTACGTGGTGGACCTCTCCACGGTCGTCGACAAGTACATCGGCGAGACGGAGAAGAACCTGGAGCGGATCTTCGTCGAGGCGTCCGAGGTCAACGGCGTCCTGCTCTTCGACGAGGCGGACGCGATCTTCGGCAAGCGCTCCGAGGTGAAGGACGCGCACGACCGCAACGCCAACATCGAATCGGCGTACCTGCTCCAGCGGATGGAGTCCTTCGACGGGATCGCCGTCCTCACCACCAACCTCCGGGCCAACCTCGACGAGGCGTTCACCCGCCGTATCGACGTGATCGCCGACTTCCCCATGCCCGACGCGCACCAGCGGCTGGCGCTCTGGGACCGCTGCCTGGGCCCCGAGATGCCCCGGGACGACGACCTCGACCTGGCGTTCTGCGCGGACCGCTTCGAGCTCGCCGGCGGCTCGATCCGTGCCTGCGCGGTGACGGCGGCCTACCTCGCCGCGGAGGCGGGCGGGCCGCTCGGGATGGCGCAGGTCGTCTCCGCCGTGCTGCAGGAGTACCGCAAGCTCGGACGCCTGGTCCTGGAGAGCGAGTTCGGCCCCTGGCTGAGGAGCGACCGGCCCCCGACGACCGGCTGAGGCGACCTCCGCGAAGGAGCCGGGGTGGCGGGTTGGCGAGGTCCCGAGGTGCCGTCGCGCCGGCGAGGCGGCCCGGGAATGTGGGCGATGGTGCACCCCACCTGCCCGTTCAGGCAGTGCCGTTGCCCTTCGGCGGGGACCTACGGGCCTATGACCAGGCACATCGCGCGCGTGAGACTCGGTGGTGACCCAGTGGCCACTTGAAGGAGCGAGTATGCCGTCGTACCTCACCCCGGGCGTGTACGTGGAGGAGGTGCAGTCCGGTGCGCGGCCGATCGAAGGTGTGGGCACCGCGGTTGCCGCCTTCGTCGGGTTCGCGGAGCAGGGGCCTTTCCACCGCCCGACCCTGGTGACCAACTGGGACCAGTACGTCCAGACGTTCGGCGGCTTCACGGAGGGCACCTACCTCGCCCACTCCGTCTACGGCTACTTCGCCAACGGCGGCGGTACGGCCTACGTCGTCCGCGTCGGCGGCCCGGCGGCCGACCAGGCCGACGCGGGACAGCCCGCCCTGCAGGCCCCCGCGCCCGTCGCGCTCGGCGGCTTCCTGGTGTCGGCCCGCGCCGGTGCCGGGGCGGAGGTCTCGGTGGAGATCGCCGACGCCGACGGCGAGAACCCGCCGGAGGACCGCTTCAAGCTGCTGGTCCGCCAGGGCGACAAGGTGGTGGAGACGTACGACGCCTCCGTCCGCAAGAACGTCAAGGGCTATCTGCTCAACCAGGTGCGCGGCTCCAAGGTCGTCCAGATCGCCGAGCAGCCGGGCACGGCGCAGACCAGGCCCGAGAAGCAGACCGTCGCGCTGGCGGCCGCCCCGGCCGCGACCCCGGCCGCCTCCGCCCCCGGCGGCGTCGCGCGGCTCGACCCGAACGAGTACGTGGGCGACGCCTCCGCCCGTACCGGCTTCGCCGGCCTGGAGGCGATCGACGAGATCACCATGGTCGCCGTACCGGACCTGATGAGCGCCCACCAGCGCGGCGCGATCGACGCCGAGGGGCTCCGTACCGTCCAGCTCGCCGTCATCTCCCACTGCGAGCAGATGGGCGACCGCGTCGCGGTCCTGGACTCCCCGCCGAACATGAACGCGCAGAGCATCCGTACCTGGCGCCAGGACGAGGCCGGCTACGACTCCCGCTACGCGACCCTGTACTACCCCTGGATCTCGGTCTTCGACCCGGCCACGGGCCGCAACACCACCGTCCCGCCCAGCGGCCACGTCGCGGGCGTCTGGGCGCGCAGCGACGGTGAGCGCGGTGTCCACAAGGCCCCCGCCAACGAGGTCATCCGCGGCGCCGTCGACCTGGAGATCCGCCTCAGCAAGGGCGAGCAGGACCTGCTCAACCCGATCGGCGTGAACTGCGTGCGCGCCTTCCCCGGCCGCGGCATCCGCATCTGGGGTGCCCGCACCCTGTCGTCGGACCCGGCCTGGCGCTACCTCAACGTCCGCCGGCTCTTCAACTACCTGGAGGAGTCCATCCTCCTGGGCACCCAGTGGGTGGTCTTCGAGCCGAACGACGAACGGCTCTGGTCCAGCATCCGGCGGAACGTCACCGCCTTCCTCAGCGAGGAGTGGCGGCGGGGCGCCCTGTTCGGGAGCACCGCGGCGGAGGCGTTCTACGTCAAGTGCGACCGCGACAACAACCCGCCGGAGTCGGTCGACCTCGGCCAGGTGATCTGCGAGATCGGTGTCGCTCCGGTCAAGCCCGCCGAGTTCGTGATCTTCCGGCTGTCCCAGTTCTCCGACAGCACCAGCCTCGTCAACGAGTAATTCGTCGACGGGCCAACGGGCCAACGGGACAGCACATAAACGGGCAAACGGGTACACGGGTAACAGGAAAAGGTGAAAGCAGTCATGGCAGAGGGCGACGCTCTTTCCACACATATCTTCGGCGTCCAGCTCGGCGGCTACATGGTCGAGTCGATCCAGGAGATCAGCGGCCTGTCCTACGAGGAGGACGTGGTCGAGGTCCGGCAGGTGACCCCCGACGGCAAGCTGCTCATCAAGAAGCAGCCGGGCGCGCGCCAGGCCGGTGAGGTGACGATCACCCGCGGCATGGACAAGAGCAGCGAGTTCACCAAGTGGGTCAAGGAGACGCTGGAGAACGGCGCGGTCGACTCCGCCCGCCAGAACCTCACGATCGAGGTCAAGGACGCGGCGGGCGAGACCGTCCGCCGCATCCAGCTCATGCAGGGCTGGGCGAGCAAGTGGGAAGGCCCCTCGCTCAAGGCCGGCGAGTCCAGCGCCGCCACCGAGACGGTGACCATCACCTTCGAGGAGATCGTGATCGAATGAGGCGCAGGACGGTCACTTCGGGCAACCTGGAGGAGCTCCTCGACGCCGTCTCGTCCGCCGCTCCGGCGGCCGCCCCCGCCCCGGCAGCCGCGCAGGCCCCGGGGCCGGCGCGGCAACGCGAGGAGTTCCGCACCGAGTTCACCTTCGAGCTGCCGCGCGGGTACGTCGACGACGAGGGCACGGTCCACCGCACGGGCTCCATGCGGCTCGCGACGGCCAGGGACGAGCTGCGTCCGCAGATCGACCTGCGGGTGAAGGAGAACCCGGCGTACCTGAGCGTGGTGCTGCTCAGCCAGGTGATCACCACCCTGGGCACGATCACCGACGTCCACGCCGGGGTCGTCGAGCGCATGTACGCCACGGACGTCGCCTTCCTCCAGGACTTCTACCGGCGGATCAACAGCGAGGGGCACACGCACGCCGCGGTGACCTGCCCGCACTGCCACAGCCCCTTCGAGGTGGACCTCTCGGGCGGGCGCCTGGGGGAATCGTGACGTACGCCCTTCCCCGGCTGCGGGAGGAGATCGCGTACGTCGCCTACCACTTCCACTGGCAGCGCGAGGACATCCTCGACCTCACCCACGCGGAGCGTCAGGAGTGGGTGCGGGAGATAGCGCGGATCAACACACGGGTGAACGAAGGCGGGTGAGGTGAGGGCATGGGCTTCTGGGACAGGTTGCGGAAGGGCGGCGGGTCTTCCACGTCGGCTGCGTCGGCCTCGCGGGACACGGCTGTACGGGAGCCCGCTCAGGCCACGTCTCCGCAGGCCCCGACGGGGATCCCGGACTGGGACGGCGGCTGGCGCGAGGTAGCCCCGGCGCCGGTCACCATCGCCCGCTCGACCCTGGGCGTGAGCGACGGGCTGCGCTTCCGCTCGGGCCTCGCCTCCTGGCAGAACCCGACGCTCACGGCGGACCTCGGCCACGGCCTCCTGCCGTCCGCGCCCGCCGGCCTGATCCACGGCGTCGCCCGCCCGTCCACACCCTCACGCCCGACCCCGTACGCGGGCGGCGGCCCGCTGCTGCTGCGTGCGGTGGGCGGGGAGCCGGAGCCGGAGGGCCCGGACCTGGGGTCCGACCTGGGTCCGGAGCGCCCGATCCAGAGGGCGGCGGCACCGGGCGCGGGCTCGGGGCCGGAAGCCTCGGATCCGCTGCTGGTGTCCCGGCGTACGACGCCGGCCGCCGAAGGGGCGAACCCGGATCCGGAGCACCCGATCCAGCGGACGGCGGCACGGGATGAGGGCTCGCGGCCCGAGGCCTCGGACCCGCTGGTGGTGTCTCGGCTCACGTCGCCGGCTACCGAAGGGGCGAACTCGGCGTCGGAGCACCCGATCCAGCGCGCGGCCGTACCGTCGGCGGACGGGACCGCCCCGGTGACGACCGCCCCCGTACTGGGCGCGGCCCCGGTGGTGTCCCGCCGCATCGCGGATTCCGGTACGCCGGGGGGCACCGCGCGCCCCGACGCGAACGGCCCCGACGCGAGCGGCTCCGACGCGCTGCCCGTCGTGGGCAGGGCGCCTCAGCCCTCCGGTACGAACGAGCCCAGCACCACGAGTCCGGCACCCCGGACCCCCGAGACGTCCGCCGCCCCCCGGCGGACTCGGCCGGGTTCCCCTGTCCGGCCGCGCCCGGTCGGCGCCCCGTTGGTCGTGGCCCGGCGCCCGGCGATGGCACCGCGTGTGCTCGCCGCGGTTCCGCCGCGCACACCGGCCACGGCCGCCGACCGGGCGACCGACGACGTACGGGAGAAGCCGGTCCCGTCCGCCCCGGCGGACCGGACCCCGCGTACCGCGACCCGCCCGGGCCTGGGTGAGCCGATCGGTGAACTGCCCGCCACGGCACGGAAGTTCGACGGCGGCACGACGCCCCCGACGTCGACCTCGACCCCGACCTCGACGGCGCCGACCGCGCCGGGCGTCGCCCAGGCGATGCCGGTCATGCGCCGCGTGACCGAACCCGAGACCCCGTCGACCCCGGCCCCCACCCCGACGCCTTCGCCCCGCCCGACCCGGTCCGGTCTCGGCGCGCCGCTCCGCGAACTCCCCCCGACGGCCTCCCTGCTGGGCGGCGGGTCGCCGATCCAGCGCCGCACGCTCCCGAACCGTGAGACCACCTCCACGAACACCCCGACGCCGCCCCAGCCCGGGGCGGACACTCCGGTGGTCCGGGTGCCCCGCACGGCCGAGGGCCCGTCCGGCCCGGGTGCCGTCACGCCCTCGACCGGTCCGGCCGTGCCTCCGGCGGTTCCGGTGTCCCGCGCGGTGGAAGGGCCGTCAGGCCCGGCGGCCGTCACGCCCCCGGGCGGGTCGACCGCCCCTCCGCCGGTTCCGGTGTCCCGCGCGGCGGAACACCCGTCCGGCCCGGGCCCACGCCCGGACGCTCTCGTACGGCCGGTGACGACCGGCCCGACCCCCGGAGCGCCGAAGGCCCCCTCGACCGGACCGACTTCGGCCGCCCCTGCGGTGCAGAGGGCGCCCCGCTCGGACACCCCTTCGTCAGCCTCCACCCCGGTGGTCCCGGAGCCGCTGACCGTGTCACGAGCGGTCGAGAGGACGAGCAGCCCGGACAGTGCCCCGATCCTCGGGGCGTCGGAGGGCCGCTCGGGCGCGTCCACCCCGGCGGACCCGGCGGTGGTCCCGCTCGCCGACCCGGCGGCGCCGCGGCCGGAGCCGATGGTCCCGGTGTCGCGCGCGGTCGACAGGACGAGCAGCCCGGACAGTGCCCCGATCCTCGGGGCGTCGGAGGGCCGCTCGGGCGTGTCCGCCCCGGCGGACTCGTCGCCGGTCCCGCTCGCCGACCCGTCAGAGCCCCGGCCGGAGCCGTTGACCGTGTCCCGTGCGGTGGAGAAGCCGTCCGGCGCGGAGGCCCGGCCGACGACGGGCCAGGTCGGCACCCCGCCGTCCGGACCGGCCGCCGCACGGAAGCCGGCCCCCGCCGACCGGACCGCCACCCCCGGCGTGAAGGCGAACCGGTCCACCCCCGTCGCCCCCTTCGTCCAGCGCTCCCGCCGACTGCTGGCCGACCGGCCGCTGGTCATCAGTACGCGCGTCGCCGAACGGTTCTCCGGGTCGGTACCCGCTCCCGCGGCGGCCGCGGCGCCCTCCCGCCCCGTGGTCGCGGCCACGTGGCGCAGGGACCCCGCACCCGAGACGCCGGCGGAGCCGGCTCCCGCGCGGGCGGCGTCCGTCCAGCGCGCCGCCGCACGCCCGAGCGGGCGCGGCGGCTCCCCGCCACGCCCGAGCGGGCGCGGCGGCTCCCCGACCGACCCGACCGCCCCGGCGGACCGCCCGGTCCAACGCGCGAGCCACCCGGAACCGGCGACGAAGCCCACCCCGACCACCCCCACCCCGACCACCCCCGCCCCACCGGTCGTACGCCTCGACCCGACCACCCCGTCGTCCCCCCGCCCCGCCCCCGTGCAGCGCCAGGCCGCCCAGCCGTTGACGTACACGAGAGGCGCAGGCCCCGTGGCCGAGCCGCCCGCGACGCCCGTCGTGCGGGCACCGGCGACAAACCGGCAGCTCCAGGCCAAGGCCGTTCAGCGGATGGCCGAGGCGGGGCTCAGCGGCGTCCCGGTGATCCCGATCGCCCGCGACGTGTCGCCCACGTCCACGTCGACCGGCACCTCGACGACCTCCACGTCCACCTCCACCTCGACGTCCACCTCGACGTCCAAGTCGACCTCCACCGGCACCCAGACCGGCCCGACCGTCCCCCGCGGCAAGGAGCTCGACGAGCTCGCGAGGGCACTGATCGACCCGGTGTCCCGGCTGCTCCGGAACGAGATGCGCCGCAGCCGGGAACGCACCGGCCGCCCTCACGACCACCGCCGCTGACCCGAGCCCGCACCAGGCACCAGCAGCACCCCCGCCGGACCCGCCGGACCGGCAGGGACCGCCACCCCGAACGAACACAGAACGCGCCCCCGGGCAAGGAGAAAGAGATGACGGACAGCATCGTCGCGACGAGCGTGTTCTTCCGGCTCGCGATCGGCGGCAACGACCTGGGCGCCTTCCACACCTGCTCCGGTCTCGGCGCCCAGGTGGAGATGGAGCAGTACGCGGAGGGCGGCAACAACGGCTTCGCCTGGCAGCTCCCCGGCCGCATCACCTGGTCCAACATCACCCTGACCCGTCCGGTGACCGCCGATTCCGCCAAGATCGCGCGCTGGTTCGACGAGATCATCCAGCGGGTCGAACCCAAGGACGGCGAGATCGTCGCGCTCAAGCCCGATCTCACCCCCATCGTGGGCTGGCAGGTGCTCGGCATCGTCCCGGTCAGCTGGCAGGGCCCGTCCTTCGACCCGGCCAACTCCCAGGCGGCGATCGAAACCCTGGAGATCGCCCACGAGGGCCTGCGCCCGTCCTGACGTCCGACACCGGCAGCCGAGAGGAGGTACGTACCCGATGGCACGCGGCCGAGCCAACCGCACCCAAGCCCAACTGACGATCATGGAACCGCCCGCGAAGGTCGGTGCCAAGCCCGGCGGCACCCTCGCCCGCGTCAAGCTCCAGTTCAACCCGTCGTCCTTGTCGATGAGCAAGACCACCGAGTGGCGGCGTACGCCCTCCCGGATGGCCGGCCAGTCGGCCCTGCCCGAGTTCGTCGGCAGCGGACCGCGGTCGCTCTCGCTGGAGGTCTTCCTCGACGCGACCGCGAAGCACGACAACTCCGTCGAGAACACCGTGCAGAAGATCATGATCGCCCTCGTGCCCACCAAGGCCAGCCTGGCCCGCAAGACACCGGCCAGCCCCTGGGTGCGGTTCGAGTGGGGCAAGTCGAAGACGACCTCCTTCGACGGCGTCCTCTCCAACTTCTCCGTCAATTACAGCCTCTTCGATGTCGACGGGAAGCCGCTGCGCGCCACCTGCTCGCTCTCCATCGAGGAGGCGAGCGTCGACCCGGCGGGCCAGAACCCGACGTCGGGCTCGCGCGAGGCGCGCCGTACGCACCGCGTCGTCGCGGGCGACAGCCTGCCGTTGCTCGCCTGGCGCGAGTACGGCGACGCCACCGCCTGGCGGGTCATCGCCGAGGCCAACGACGTCGACGACCCCATGGTGCTCGTGCCCGGCACGGAACTCGTCGTGCCCAGCAACGAGGACGAGACCCCCGAGGAGGGAGAATGAGTCCGAGCCGAGGCGGCCGGTCGTTCGCGGCCGACCCGATCGTCGAGGCCCCGGCCCCACTGCCGGACCCCTGGGTCAAGCAGTTGGTCAGCTGCGTGGTCGACGAGAACGTCGGACTGCCGGACACCGCCCTGGTGACGTACCGCGACCCGAACCACCACCTGCTCACCGAAACCAAGATCACTATCGGCACACAGCTGAAGATCTCGGTCGCGACCGCCCAGGCCGGGCAGTCCCATGTGCGGCTGTTCACGGGCGAGGTGACGGCGCTGGAGCTGGACACCGACGACACGGGCTCGTTCACGGTGATCCGCGCGCACTCCAAGGTGCACCGCCTCCAGCGTGGCCGCAAGGTCGTCGCGTTCCGCAACATGACGACGGCGGCCATCGTCAAGCAGATCGCCGCCGGGGCCGGACTGCCCGTCGGCAAGGTCCAGGCCGCGCGGGGCATGCACAAGCAGATCTCCCAACCCAACGTCTCCGACTGGGAGTTCCTCCAGTACCTGGCGGGGGAGAGCGGCGCCCAGGTGCGGGTCGACGAGAAGGGCATGCTCCAGTTCGTGAAGCCGAAGCCCGCCTCGGCCGCGCCGGCCCCGTCCACCCGGGCGACCGCGAGCCCGATGGTCCTGGAGTACGGCGCCAACCTGCACGCTCTCCGTGCCGTCCTGACGGCCGCCGACGGGGCGAGCAAGGTGAACGTGCGGGGCTGGAACATGAACACCAAGATGCCGCTGGTGGGGACCGCGGCCTCCGTCGCCAGCAAAACCCTCGTCCCGGGGCTCTCCCCGTCGAAGGCGTCCGCGTTCGGCAAGAAGGCGGAGATCACCGTCGCCGACACCCCGTACCGTACGAAGGCCGATACGAAGGCCGTGGCCGATTCCGTGGCCGAGTCGGTGAGCGCCGGGTTCGGCGAGTTCGAGGCGGTCGTCGACGGGAACCCCAAGCTTCGCGCGGGCACCCCGGTCACCCTCGGCAACGTGGGCAAGGACTTCTCCGGCCGGTACACGGCCACCGCCGTCCACCACGTCCTGGAGCCGGCGGGCGGCTACCGTACGACGGTCGTGGTCAGCGCCTCGCCCGACCGCTCCCTCCTCGGCCTCGCCTCGGGCGCCGAAGCGCCCGCACGCTCCGGGCGGATGCCGGGTCTCGCCATCGGCGTGGTCACCAACGTGCGTGAGGTGGGCCGTCAGCAGCGCGGCTGGGTGAAGCTGACGTTCCCCTGGCTCGACGAGACGTACGAGACGGACTGGGTACGGACCGTCCAGTGGGGTGGCAAAGGCGGCGGCGGGGTCTTCAGCCCCGAGGTCAACGACGAGGTCCTCGTCGGCTTCGAACAGGGGCTGCTGGACAGCCCGTACGTGATCGGCGGCCTCTACAACGGCGTCGACAAGCCGTCGAAGCACGACGTACCGCTCATCGACAAGACCAGCGGCAAGGTTCAGCGCCGTTCCCTGGTGTCCCGCTCGGGCCACCGCCTCGAACTGCTCGACACCAGGACCGGCGTCTCCGGGCTGCGCCTGGCCAGTGGCAACGGGCGACTGGAGGTGCAGCTCGACGAACGCCTCGACCAGATCGACGTCACCGTCTACGACCCGACAGGCAGAAGTCCGCTGACGTCGATGTCGCTGACCCCGAGGGAGATCACGCTGGACGCGGGCCTGGGCACGCTCAACCTGAACGGTCAGACCGTGAACATCAACGCCACGACCTTGATGAACATCGACGCCAAGACCTCGATGAACATCAGCGCCAAGACCGGGGTCACCGTCACCGGCGGGACGGCGGCGACGGTCAAGGCGGCGGTCATCAACCTCAACTGATCCGCCCACCGGGTTCCCCACCCCCGTACCGCTTCGACTTCGTCACCAGCAAGGAGTAAGTGAATGCCTCCCGCAGCGCGCGTAGGAGACCCCACGGCCCACGGCGGTGCCCTCGGCACCCCGCCGCCCGGGCCCTTCACCGCCAGGGTCGCCACCGTGTTCATCGGCGGCAAGCCCGCCGCGGTGACCGGAAGCGTGAACGTCTGTGGGCCGCACGCGTACCTGGCCCTCACCAACCTGGTCAAGCCGAGCCCGCAGGCCGCCACCCGCCGCGTACTGATCGGTGGGCTGCCGGCCGCCTGCGCGATGGACGACACGGTGTGCGGATCGAAGATCATGGCGGGTGCGCCGAACGTCTACATCGGGGGCCCGCTGTGAGCGAGCGGTTCATAGGCCGCGGTTGGGGCTTCCCCCTCAGGGTGAGCCCCACCGGCGGTATCGGGATGGTGGAGCGCGACCGGGAGATCGAGGAGGCCATCCGCCTCGTCCTGGGTACGGCACCGGGCGAGCGCCCGATGCGCCCCGAGTTCGGCTGCGGGATCCACGACTACGTCTTCGCGCCGGGCGACGACGAGACGGCCGGCCGCATCGGCCACGAGGTGCGGACGGCACTGGAGCGGTGGGAGCCGCGGATCGAGGTCGACGACGTGGTCGTCGCGTTCGACGCCGTGGACGAGGGTGTCTTCTACATCGACGTCCGGTACACGATCCGGTCCACCAACGACCTGCGGAACCTGGTCTTCCCGTTCTACTCCATCCCCTCCACCGAGGGCTCCGACGAGACGGGAGTGCGCTGATGGCGCTGCCCTCACCCCACCTGGACGACCGGCGCTTCCAGCAGCTCGTCGACGAGGCCAAGCGGTACGTGCGGCAGCGGACGCCGGAGTGGACCGACCACAACGTGTCGGACCCCGGAGTCACGCTGATCGAGACCTTCGCGTACATGGTCGACCAGCTGCTCTACCGGCTGAACCGGGTCCCCGAGAAGAACTACGTGGCCTTCCTCGACCTGCTGGGCGTCACGCTCTTCCCGCCGACGGCGGCCACCGCGGAAGTCGACTTCTGGCTGTCCGCGCCCCAGGCCGACACGGTGATGCTGCCGGCGGGCATCGAGGTGGCGACCGAACACGGCGGAACGGAGGAGGAGGTGGTCTTCGGCACCACCGCGGACCTGCCGATCGTGCCCAGCTCCCTGACCCGCCTGGTCACCGCCCCCGCGGGCGGCGAGCAGACCGACCGTACGGCCGCCCTCGCAGAGGGCCGGGACATCCCCTGCTTCCAGGCCGCTCCCGCCCCGGGGGACGCCGTGCTGTTCGGCCTGCCGACCGCGGTCCCGCGCTGCATCGTCGTCGTCCAGCTGGACAGCCGCGTCGAGGGCGTCGGTGTCGACCCGAGGCAACCTCCCCTGGTGTGGGAGGCCTGGGACGGCGCGCGCTGGGTGCTGTGCGAGACCGACTCGGACACCACGGGCGGCCTCAACCGACCGGGCGAGATCGTCGTGTTCGTACCGGCGGGCCACACGGCGTCGGTGCTCGCGGGCACGCGGGCGGGCTGGCTGCGCTGCCGGGTGGTCGCCCCGGAGGCGGGTCAGCCGTTCTACTCGGAGTCGCCGACCGTCCGTGAGGCGGAGGTGTTCACCGTCGGCGGGACGATGACGGTCGAGCACGCGGAGGTCGTGCACGACACGATGCTGGGCGCCTCCGACGGCGTGGCGGGCCAGCGGTTCCGCGTTCCGCGCCCGCCGCTGCTCCTGGACGGCGAGCCGCCGGTGGTCGAGGTGTCCTCGGCCGAGGGCTGGCAGACCTGGACGCCGGTCGACCACTTCGGCGACTCGACCCCCGCCGACCGGCACGTGGTCGTGGACGCCACGACCGGCGAGTTCACCTTCCCGCCCGCGCTGCGGGAACCGGACGGCACGCTGCGCACCTACGGCGCGGTCCCCGACCAGGGCGCCCAGGTGCGGATCCCGCGCTACCGCACGGGCGGCGGCGCCGCCGGCAATGTGGCGCGCGGCGCGATCTCGGTGCTGCGCAGCTCCGTCCCGTACATCGACCGGGTCGAGAACCGGGAGGCGGCGCGCGGCGGGGTGGACGGCGAGAGCGTCGACAACGCGAAGACGCGGGCCCCACACGTACTGCGGGTCCGGGACCGGGCGGTCACGGCGCAGGACTACGAGTTCATCGCGCGCGAGGCGGCCCCGTCGGTGAAGCGGGTGCGCTGTCTGCCCGCCGTGGCGGGGGAGGGCGGCGCGGTACGGGTCCTGATCGTGCCGGACGCGGTGGCGGACGAGGGCGACGACCGCCTCCGCTTCGAGCAGCTGATCCCCTCGGACCAGGTCCTGTCGGCGATCACGGCCCGCCTGGACGAGCGCCGCCTGGTCGGTACGCGCCTGGTGGTGGAACCGCCCGCCTACCAGGGCGTCACGGTGGTCGCCCGGCTGGTGGCCGAGGACCAGGACGTGGACCGGGTACGGGAGGCCGCGCTCGACGCGCTCTTCCGGCACCTGAACCCGCTGCACGGCGGGGCCGACGGCAGGGGCTGGCCGTTCGGCCGCCCGGTCCAGTACGGAGAGGTCTTCGCGGTCCTCCAACGGGCGGCGCAGAACGCCCTGGTGGAGGAGGTCCGCCTCTTCCCGGCGGACCCGGTGACGGGTCGGCGGGGCTCCCCGGTGGAACGCATAGACGTAGCACGCAACGCCCTCGTCTTCTCCTACCAGCACCAGGTGGTCGTGACCCCCGGGGACCTGGGCGGCGGATCATGACCAGAGCCGCGGTCCCCGGCCTGCCGAGCCGCCACCCGATCGGCGCCCTGCTCCCGGCCCTGTACGCGGACGACGACCTCGCGCAGCGCTTCACGGCGGGCCTGGACACGGTCCTGGCCCCGATCCTCTCGACCCTGGACAACCTCCCGTCGTACTTCGACCCGGCACTCACGCCCCCGGACTTCCTCCACTGGCTGTCGACCTGGCTGGGCGTGGACCTGGACGACGACTGGCCGGAGGAACTGTCCAGAACGGTCGTGGCCCGAGCGATGGAACTCCACCGCCGGCGAGGCACCCGCCGAGGCCTGGAAGAACGCCTGCGCCTGTGCCTGGGGGTGGAGGCCCAGATCATCGACGGCGGCGGAGCAACGTGGTCGAACACCCCGAACGCGACGCTCCCCCCACCCCCCACGGGCGAACTCCTGGTCCGCGTCAGGGGCCCGGTGGACACCCGCCAGGTCCTGGAGGTGGTCCAGGCCTCCTGCCCGGTCCACCTCACGTGCCGAGTGGAGATCGTGACGGGCGAGCCGGACGAGGAAGGCAACTGACATGCGCGTCTGCCCGGACTGCGGCACGGCGAACGGCGACACGGACGACTTCTGCGGGAACTGCGGGGGGTACGTGGGCTGGTCGAAGGAGGAGGAGAAGGAGCGGGAGAGGGAGCAGGACCGGGACCGGGACGGGGACCGGAACCGGGACGGGGACCGGGACCGGGACCGCCGGAGGACGCGGGAGGAGGAGGAACCACCGTCAGACTTCCCCCAGCTCCCCGCTGCGACCCCGGACGTCCCGACGGCATTGCCGACGGAACTGACGGGAGGGTTCCCGGCCGGACTGGGCCTCCCGGCGGACGTCCCGACGCAGCCCGAGCCGGGCTTCTTCCGGGGACTTCTGAGAGGCTTCCAGTCGGAGCTCCCGGTGGAGATCCCGTCGGACGCGTCAGGGGAGGGGCCGGCTGAGGAGGAGGCAGAGGAGGAGCGGCGCAGGCCCCCGGCTCGGACGACCAGCCCGCCCCCCACGCTTCCACCCCGCCCCACGCACAGCCCCACCCCACCCACCTCACCCACTCCACCCACTCCACCCACTCCACCCACTCCACCCACTCCACCCACACCCACGTCCGCCCCCATCGCGGCGCGCAGGCCGGTCCCGGTCCCCGCAGCACCGGAGGAACCCCCGGCGGGACCGGTGGGAGCGGTGAAGCCGGCGAAGCCGATGGCGCAACGCCCGAAGGTACGTAAGTCGTCGTCGGAGACACAGCAGGGCCCGCCCTGCCCCCAGTGCGGCACGGCGAACGCCCCGGACCGCCGCTTCTGCCGCCGCTGCGCGGCCCCGCTGCGCCCGACGGCGCGGGTGGTGCCACTGCCGTGGTGGCGGACGGTGTGGCCGTTCCGCCGCAGGGCGCGTTCGGGATCGGGCGTGTGGGTACGCCGCTCGGTGATCGCGCTGGTGCTGGTCGGCCTCCTGGTGGGCGGCTACTTCCTGATCCCGGCGGGCCGCTGGCTGTACGAGGACGTACGGGACAAGCTCGGCAAGGCGACGCCGATCACCCCGACATCGACAAAGGCCACTGCGTCGGTCAGGGGCCACGGTGGAGCCCTGGCGACGGACGGCCTGAGCAACACGTACTGGGGCGCGCCGAAGGTCGGCGACGCGCTGTCGTTCGAGTTCCGCGCCCCGTTCCGCCTGGTGGACGTAGTGATCCACACGGGCGCATCGGCGAAGACGGAGACGTTCCGCAACCAGGCCCGCCCGACGAAGGCGGACCTGGTGGTGACGGCATCGGACGGCAAGGTCCACAAGAAGTCCATCACCCTGGCGGACAAACCGGGCCCCCAGACGATCCAGACGGGCTACAGCGACGTCGTCTCGATCCAACTGACCCTCCACGAAACAGCGGGCCTCACCGAAGGCCGCCACATAGCCCTGGCGGAGGTCGAGTTCTTCAAACGCTCGTGAACCACCCCCGACCTGGCAAGATCGGGGAAGCGGAGCAGTCACGTAAGCGGTCGGGTGAGGGGGAGGCTCGATGGGAAGCCAGTTGCGTGTGGGGGATGTGTATCGGTCTGCTCGGAACAGGGATCCGTCCCTCGAGCGCATCGACGGCCATCCGAACATCCACCACGCGACGGCCTCCAGGACGCTCGCCCAGATTCAGCTGAGCAAAGGCATCAACCCGATCGCGAAGGTCAAGGCCGCTCACGGGCGACGCCGGCCGGCCGTCCTGATCCGTTCCAGCACCTGGAAGGCCGGAACTCCCGAGACTCCTTGGCACGACTCGATCGACCTGGACCGTGGCCGCGTGACCTACTACGGGGACCACAGGGTCGATCACACGGTGCCGGTGGGAAGTACCCAGGGGAATGCCGTCCTGCTGGAGGCGCTTGAGGAACATCGGGCCCCGACCGCGGAGCAGCGTGCACTGGCCGTGCCGCTGCTGATTTTCGAGGCGGTGCCGCGCAACGGAACGCAGAAGGGCTACGTCAAGTTCTGTGGTGTCGCCGTCATCGAGGGCGCCGAGCAGGTCGAGCAGAAGACGAAGGACGCGCGCTACCCCAACTATCGCTATGACCTCGCAGTCCTGGACCTGCGCGCCGAAGACGACCAGCTCGACTGGGCATGGATCGAAGCCAGGGGTACCGCCGGGCTGTCATCCGAGGACACACTCGAACGAGCTCCCCGTTCTTGGCGTCAGTGGGTGGAGCAGGGGCACGCCGTGCTGCCTCACATCAGGCGGCAGACCCCCGGGACGGAGCGAGAGAGCGCATCGGCCCGAACTCTCCCCGAGGACGGCCGCGAGTCCATGGCCCTGTTTCCCTACCCTCGCCGCGCGGACGATACCGCCCCTGCATCTTCCGCACGGACGGGGCTGTCGGCGGAGCTGACGGTGAGCGAGCTCATGCACAGACTGAAGACCCTCAAGGTCCACCGGAGAAACGGCCGACAAAGCAGGCACAAGCCGCTGGCTCTTCTCTGGGGGATCTCCAGAGTGGCGACCGGGAAGCCTCACCTGGCACCTTGGCAACAGTTCCGCGACGAGGTGGGAGGGCTGATGGCCGAGTTCGGCCTGCCCGACTCGTCGATCACCCCTGAGTATCCGTTCTGGCACCTGCAGACGAGCCACCTGTGGGACGTCCATGGCGTTCGACCGGAGCAGGATGCTGTTGCTCGCGCGGCAACGTTCGACAGGCTCAACCCCGAGGGCGGAGTGTCCAAGCAGGCCGAGCGACTGTTGGGCGACCCCTTCGTACGATCTCAGGCCGTCGCCGTTCTGCGAGAGACCTACCTCGCCGATGTCGATCAGGGCGCTCTGATGGCACGCCTGGGGCTTGCCGGCCAGGAGAGCGCAAGCGGCGTCGACGAATTCATGGAGGAGTTGGAGAAGAATCAAGGCCCCACCGCACGGCGCACGGTCGCCGCCTCACGTCCCGTCCGCGACACCGCTCTGACGGTCAAGGTGAAGAGGCTGCACCGTGACAGCTGCCAGGTTTGCGGCCTTCGGCTGGCGACCCGGTTCGGTACCTACAGCGAGGCAGCCCACATCCGTGGACTGGGGCGTCCGCACAACGGCCCCGATGTACTGGAGAACCTGCTCGTTCTGTGCCCCAACCATCACGTCCAGTTCGACGGTCTGGCGCTGTACATCGACGCCGAAGGTACCGTTCGCTCGACCGCGGACGACATCACCATCGGTCAACTCCGACGACACCACGCCCACCGGATCAGCGAAGCGCACCTTCGCTACCACCGGGCCTTGTGCGGCAGGGACCTGGTGGACCATGACGAACAGGAAGACCTCGCTGCCATCGAGGGGCAACAGAGCTAGCTGAAGAGCTGTTGCCCGTGCTCGACGGCCGCACTCTCGGCCTGCGCGAAAGCCTGCTTGGCGTCCTCGGCAGCACTGTCGGCGGCGACAAGGTTGGCCGGCTCCTGTGCGGCTGCCGCCTTGGCAGCCTTCCGTGCCCGCTTCTTCGCCCTGCGCACCGCCGCGATCTGCTCGCTGAACGTCTTCCGATAGGCGAGCGATTCGGCCCTTCGGGCCGGCTCCAGGGCTGCCCGTCGGGCAGGGGAGGAGCCGTCGGTCCGCAGACAGATCCACTGACTTCCGTTGGTGAGCTCCATGTCGCCCAACTCCAACGCGCGTTCTCGGCTGGCCTTCCAGTGGCCGTTGAGAACCTCGAAGCCTTCTTCGAGCAACTTCCGGCGAGTCTCGCCACGGAATCGACGTGCCTCGTCCACCTGCTGGCCGATGGACTCGATGGTGTGCCGGTGGATGATCATGCCTTCGCAGCGCTTGAAGAGTTCCAATGCCCGCGCGTCGCCGCCTCGTGGCGCGAGAATGGCATCACGGTCCTGCTTGCGTAGACTCATCAGGAAGTTCTCGGGGACCGGCGTCCCGGGCTCGACAAGCCAGCGGATCTCGCTCATGCCGCCCGGACTCTGAATAGTGCGCTTCAGGTCCCGATTTCCGCCCACAAGGATTTCATCCCTGATACGCAGAAGGCCGACTGCCATCTCGCCGGTGACGTCATCGCCGTGCACCAGCAGGCAGATGTGGCCCACGGCCTCAGGCGGTATCTGCCAACCGCCGAAGTTGCGAGACCACTTGCAGTCGACATCGACACCGAGGACATCGAAGTCCATGCCGGCGGAACCTTCGGCCAGCTGGTATCCGTCCCGCACGATGTTCTCGATGTTGACGCCGAGGTAGCCCTTCTCCTGGTCGTTGCACTGGTCGAGCGTCCAGCGTCGTGTCCGAGGAGTGGCGATGACTTCGTCCGTGGCTTTCCGGATGAAGGCGCCCATACGACTGGTCACATCTGAAGAGAAGAACGCAAAGGCAGTATCCAGCTCCAGGTCGGTTCCGTGTGTTTCCGGAACGGACTCTCCGGCTGCGTTCGCCGATTCCAACCCGAAGAGGAGTTGCTCATCCATGATCGATTGGCTCCACGGTCGTCAGTGTGTTGTGGGCAAGCGACGGCCCACGTGCACCGGATGGGCGTGAGAGGAGAGGAGAGGGCGTTGATGGCGGGAAGGATGCACAGACCCTGCGTTCGCTTCGCTATACGGCATCCGCCATGACGGGTTGCGGCACGACCTCGGCGCTGCCTTCCTCTTCGGCAGGGCCCTTGGGCCTCCATGTCTGGACCTTGCTCAGTACATCGTCAGTCGGAGGTTCCCAGCCGAACGCGGCGCAAAGAACGTGCATGGCGAGGCGAGGAGGAACGGCATTTCCGATTTGCTGGCCCACATCCTTGCCCGACCACGGGTAGTCCGTGGGGAAGGTCTGCAGGCGACCTGCTTCGGAGAACGAGAACCGGTCCATCTCTGCTCCGTCGAGTGAGACCACCCGGTTGCGCGTGATTTTGCCGGTGACGGTGGCCGAGGGCTCCCACGACCCACGCCGGCCACGTGCCTTGGGGTCTCCGCCGGTCCCGTAGTTCGAGATGACGAGGAAGGGTGACTCTCGGCGCAGGACGTCGTTCATCGTCCGCCAGGGGGCCAGACTGCTGTCCCCGGAGTCACGGGGAACGCCCTTGCGGTAGGTGCGATGTGTGGGGGCGGGGAGCTTCACGGACTCAGGTCCCAAGCGAGCAATGAGAACTGCCCTCTTGCGAGTCTGGGGTACTCCGTAGGCCTCCGTGCGCAAGAGCCCGCAGTCCACCGAATAGCCCTCGCTGTGCAAGGCCTTGGCATAGGCCTCCCATACCGGGAGCACTGCGGGGACCTGCTCGAGGACGATGGCGCGGTACGGCTTGCCGAGATCGTCGATCGCTTCCAGCGCCCAACGAAGTGGCTCCAGCACCAGCCCGGTCCGCTCGTCCTCCAACTTGGAGAGGTCCTTTGCGATCTCCTCGCGGTCCTCTCTTGCCACCATGCGCTCGACGAAAGCCAGAACGTCGTCGAGGGCCCTGCGTCCTGCGCCTGTCCCTGCGACGGTGAAGGTCTGGCACGGAGGACCGCCCGCGAGGACGTCCGCGTCGGGAAACAGACCGGGCCCGTACCGTCGTACGTCACCCTCGACGGTCTCCAACCCGGCCGCGCGACGCGTTGCGCAGGCAGCGGAGTCCCACTCCACGCCCACCGTTGCCATGCCGAGCTTCTCGGCGGCAACGTCGAGCCCGCCAGGGCCGGCGAACAGGTCAACGATCTGGACGGGATGCACGTGCTCTCCACAGGGTGTCGGCATGGGGCCGTTCGAGCCAGGATCGCCGGCACCTGAACAGCGCACATCAGAGTAACGCGCACCTCTGACAGCGCCGCTGGTTCGAGGAACGGTGGACGACGTGTTGGCCAACCTCGCCACGCCCACCCACGCAAGAAGACCCCGTCCTCAGCGCTAACGCTGGTGGCGGGGTCTTTAGGCACTTCCTGCGAAGTGCCCCCGGCAGGATTCGAACCTGCGCACACGGCTCCGGAGGCCGTTGCTCTATCCCCTGAGCTACGGGGGCGTCCGCCGCGTTCGGCGGCGACGGGTAGAACCCTACCAGCATCCGAGCGGTGCCTGTGAACAGGTATTTCCGTCGAGTCACCGACCCCCCGTTCCCCCTCACGGGTCGGAAGTGGGCAAAACCCGGACGCAGCCACTTCCGGCGACCTACTCTCGTCGTGTGTCAGGCATGTCCGGTCGGGTGCTCGTTGTCGATGACAACCGGGTGATCCGGCAGTTGATCAGGGTCAATCTCGAGCTTGAGGGCTTCGAGGTCGTGACCGCGGCCGATGGTGCCGAGTGTCTGGATGTCGTGCATCAGGTGCAGCCTGATGTCGTCACCCTCGACGTCGTCATGCCCCGGTTGGACGGGTTGCGCACCGCCGAGAGGCTGCGGTCCGATCCGCGCACCAGTCATCTGCCGGTCGCCATCGTCAGTGCCTGCACCCAGTACGAGATGGACAGCGGTGTCGCCGTCGGCGTCGACGCCTTCCTCGCCAAGCCCTTCGAACCCGCCGAGCTCGTACGCGTCGTACGCAAGCTCATGCACCGCGACGGGCGGGAGCCCGGGCAGCGGCGTGGCGGACAGGAGGGGCCGTCGGGGGTCGACGGGGTCGATGGAAGACGCGACGACCGGCACGACGGCAGACGCGATGTCCCCGACGATGGCCGACTCCACGACGGGCCCTGTGGCAGAGACGACCGAACCGACCGCAGGCACGACGACCGAGCCGGCGATCGAGCCGACGGGCGTCACGGAGTCGGGCGAGCCGGTACCTGTTCCTAGTGGGCGCGGTGACCGCATCGCGAAACCGGTTCGCTTTTCGACCCCCCTTCTCCCATACGCTTGTCCCGTGACCCCCGCGGACCTCTCCCTCACCGTGCTGCACGCCGTGCGCCGTGCGGTCGACGACGGTGTGCTCCACGTGGAGGTCCCCAGCCGCGTCACCGTCGAGCGGCCCCGGCCCGGGGGTCGCGGTGACTACGCCAGTAACGTCGCCCTCGCCCTCGCCCGCGCCGCCCACCGCCCGCCCCTCGACGTCGCCGCGATCCTCCGCGACCGGCTCCACCGGAGCCCCGGGATCGCCGCCGTCGACATCACCGGGCCGGGCTTCCTCAACTTCACCCTGCGTCGCGACGCCCAGCAGGATCTCGTCCGCGAGATCCTCCGACTCGGTGACCAGTACGGGTGCCGGGCGCATAGCGGCGAGATCGTCGACCTCTCCTGCCGTGCCGACCTCCGCGCCGCCGTCACCGCCGACGCCCTGCGGTCGATCCTCCACTCCCAAGGTCTCTCCGTACGGATCCACTGCGACGGGCCCGTCGACGATGCGTGGTCCCTGCTCGGCGTGAGCCCTCTCAGCCCCGTGAGTCCGCTGAGCACCCTCAGCCCCGTGAGCCCGCTCAGCACCCTCAGCCCCCTCAGCCTCAGCGGTTCGGCCGAGGCCGAAGCCCGGGCCGAAGCCCGGGTCGAGGCCGGCAGCCGGTCCCACGGCATCGCGCCCCTCCCCGTGCCCCACACCCCCCGCGCCCTCCTCCGCCGCCTCGGGCTCGACGCCGCGCGCTGGGGGCTGCTCGCCCCCGCCGCCCACGACCAGGCCCGGCTCGGTGACGAGCTCCTCCGGCAGCACGAGGGCAACCCCCTCTTCCGCGTCCGGTACGCCCACTCCCGCGCCCGTGCCCTCGTACGGAACGGGCGGCAGCTGGACGTCCACAGCGACCCCCGCGAGAGCGTGGACGCCCCCGTCCTCACCCGCGCCCTCGGCGACCACCCCGCCGTGCTCGCGGCCGCCGCCCGCCACCGCGCCCCCGACCGGGTCGCCCGGCATCTGGAAGTCGTCGCCGACGCGCTGCTCGACTTCCAGCACACCGTCCTGCCCCTCGGCGACGAGAAACCCTCGGCCGCCCACCGCTCCCGGCTCGCGCTCGCCGAAGCCGCCGGGGTGGTGCTCGCCGGTGGCCTCTCCCTGCTCGGCATCAGCGCACCCGACCAGATTTGAAAGATGCAGACATGAGCCGTTCCGCCCACCCCGCCGGGCCCCGCCACGCCGACGTCCTCCCCGAAGGGCACTACAGCGCCCCGCCCGCCGACCTCAACGTCCTCGACCCCAAGGTGTGGGCGCGGACCGTGAGTCGTAACGACGAAGGTCAGGCCACTGTCGGGGGGCTCAGCGTCACCGAGCTCGCCGAGGAGTTCGGGACCCCCGCCTACTTCCTCGACGAGAGCGACTTCCGCGCCCGCTGCCGCGCCTGGGCCGACGCCTTCGGCCGGGACGCCGACGTCTTCTACGCCGGCAAGGCCTTCCTCTCCCGCGCCGTCGTCCGGTGGCTCACCGAGGAGGGGCTGAATCTGGATGTGTGCTCCGGGGGCGAGCTCTCCACCGCTCTCTCCGCCGGGATGCCCGCCGAGCGCATCGCCTTCCACGGGAACAACAAGAGCGAAGAAGAGATTCACCGTGCCGTCTCCGTCGGCGTCGGGCGCATCGTGCTCGACTCCTTCCAGGAGATCGTCCGCGTCGCCCACATCGCCCAGTCCCTCGGCAAGCGCCAGCGCGTCCAGATCCGTGTGACCGTCGGCGTCGAGGCGCACACCCACGAGTTCATCGCCACCGCCCACGAGGACCAGAAGTTCGGCATCGCCCTCGCCGGGGGACAGGCCGCGGAGGCCGTCCGGCGTGCGCTGAAGCTCGACGGGCTCGAGCTCATCGGGATCCACTCCCACATCGGCTCCCAGATCTTCGACATGGCCGGCTTCGAGGTCTCCGCCCGCCGCGTCGTCCAGCTCCTCGCCGAGGTACGCGACGAGCACGGCGTCGAGCTCCCCGAGATCGACCTCGGCGGCGGCCTCGGCATCGCCTACACCTCCGACGACGACCCCCGCGAGCCCCACGACATCGCCAAGGCGCTCAAGGAGATCGTCGCCCGGGAGTGCGAGGCCGCCCGGCTCGCCACCCCGCGCATCTCCGTCGAGCCCGGTCGCGCCATCGTCGGCCCCACCGCCTTCACGCTGTACGAGGTCGGCACCGTCAAGCCGCTCGAAGGGCTGCGGACGTACGTCTCCGTCGACGGCGGCATGTCGGACAACATCCGCACCGCGCTGTACGACGCCGAGTACAGCGTCGCCCTCGTCTCGCGGACGAGTGACGCCGCGCCCATGCTCAGCCGTGTCGTCGGCAAGCACTGCGAGAGTGGCGACATCGTCGTACGGGACGCGTTCCTGCCCGCCGACATCGCGCCCGGCGACCTCATCGCCGTACCGGCCACCGGCGCCTACTGCCGCTCCATGGCCAGCAACTACAACCACGCACTCCGCCCGCCCGTCGTCGCCGTCCGCGACGGCGAGGCGCGGGTGATCGTCCGGCGTGAGACGGAGGAAGATCTCCTGCGTCTCGACGTCGGGTGATGAAATAGATGTCTCAGGATCCGGACGAGGGGCAGAAACCCTCGTCCGGTGAGTGAGACTGGTCCAACGTAGAAATACGAAGCAGTACGAGAAGCAGTACGAGAAACGAGGTCGGATGATGCGTACGCGTCCGCTGAAGGTGGCGCTGCTGGGCTGTGGTGTGGTCGGCTCAGAGGTGGCGCGCATCATGACGACGCACGCCGACGACCTCGCCGCGCGCATCGGCGCCCCGGTCGAGCTCGCCGGCGTGGCGGTCCGCCGCCCCGACAAGGTCCGTGCGGGCATCCCCGCCGAGCTGATCACCACCGACGCCACCGCCCTGGTCAAACGGGGCGACATCGACGTCGTCGTCGAGGTCATCGGCGGTGTCGAGCCCGCCCGCACGCTCATCACCACCGCCTTCGAGCACGGCGCCTCCGTCGTCTCGGCCAACAAGGCGCTCCTCGCCCAGGACGGCGCGAGCCTCTACGCCGCCGCGGAGGAGCACGGCGAGGACCTGTACTACGAGGCCGCCGTCGCGGGTGCCATCCCGCTCATCCGGCCGCTGCGCGAGTCCCTCGCCGGCGACAAGATCAACCGCGTGATGGGCATCGTCAACGGGACGACGAACTTCATCCTCGACAAGATGGACACGTCGGGGGCCGGGTACAGCGAAGCGCTCGACGAGGCCACCGCCCTCGGGTACGCCGAGGCCGACCCGACCGCCGACGTCGAGGGCTTCGACGCCGCCGCCAAGGCCGCCATCCTCGCCGGGATCGCCTTCCACACCCGCGTACGTCTCGACGACGTCTACCGCGAGGGCATGACCGAGGTCACCGCCGCCGACTTCGCCTCCGCCAAGCAGATGGGCTGCACCATCAAGCTGCTCGCGATCTGTGAGCGGGCCGCCGACGGCGAGTCCGTCACCGCGCGCGTGCACCCCGCGATGATCCCGCTGAGCCACCCGCTCGCCTCCGTCCGCGAGGCCTACAACGCGGTCTTCGTCGAGGCCGAGGCCGCCGGGCAGCTCATGTTCTACGGCCCCGGCGCGGGTGGCGCTCCGACCGCCTCCGCCGTCCTCGGCGACCTCGTCGCCGTGTGCCGCAACAAGCTCGACGGGGCCACCGGCCCTGGGGAGTCCGCGTACACCCAGCTGCCCGTGAGCCCCATGGGCGACGTGGTGACGCGGTACCACATCAGCCTCGACGTGGCCGACAAGCCGGGTGTCCTCGCCCAGGTCGCGACGGTCTTCGCCGAGCACGGCGTGTCGATCGACACGGTCCGTCAGCAGGGCAAGGACGGCGAGGCCTCCCTCGTCGTCGTCACCCACCGCGCGCCCGACGCCGCCCTCTCCGGGACCGTCGAAGCGCTGCGCAAGCTCGACACCGTGCGCGGTGTCGCCAGCATCATGCGTGTTGAAGGGGAGTAAGGACCCATGACCAGCAAGGGCACCCACCAGTGGCGCGGCATCATCGAGGAGTACCGGGACCGCCTTCCGGTCACGGACACGACGCCGGTCGTCACGCTCCGTGAGGGCGGTACGCCGCTCGTTCCCGCTCAGGTCCTCTCCGAGCGCACGGGCTGCGAGGTGCACCTCAAGGTCGAGGGCGCCAACCCCACCGGTTCCTTCAAGGACCGCGGCATGACCATGGCCATCTCGAAGGCCAAGGAGGAGGGCGCGCAGGCCGTCATCTGCGCCTCCACCGGCAACACCTCGGCGTCCGCGGCGGCTTACGCGGTACGCGCCGGCATGGTGTCCGCCGTCCTCGTGCCGCAGGGCAAGATCGCGCTCGGCAAGATGGGCCAGGCCCTCGTGCACGGCGCGAAGATCCTCCAGGTCGACGGCAACTTCGACGACTGCCTTGACCTGGCCCGCGCGCTGTCGGACAACTACCCGGTCGCGCTGGTCAATTCCGTCAACCCGGTCCGTATCGAGGGCCAGAAGACGGCCGCCTTCGAGATCGTGGACATGCTGGGCGACGCCCCCGACATCCACGTCCTGCCCGTGGGCAACGCCGGCAACATCACGGCGTACTGGAAGGGGTACCGGGAGTACGCGGCCGACGGCCTCGCGACCCACCGCCCGCGCATGTGGGGCTTCCAGGCCTCCGGCTCCGCGCCGCTCGTGCGCGGCGAGGTCGTCAAGGACCCGTCGACGATCGCCACCGCGATCCGCATCGGCAACCCGGCCTCGTGGGAGTACGCGATCGCCGCGCGCGACGAGTCGGGCGGCTTCATCGACGAGGTGACGGACCGTGAGATCCTGCGCGCCTACCGCCTGTTGGCCTCCCAGGAGGGCGTCTTCGTCGAGCCCGCATCCGCCGCCTCCGTCGCCGGTCTGCTGAAGGCCGCCGAGCAGGGCAAGGTCGACCCGGGGCAGACGATCGTCTGCACCGTCACCGGCAACGGCCTGAAGGACCCCGACTGGGCCGTCGCCGGCGCGCCCCAGCCGGTCACCGTCCCGGTCGACGCGGCCGCCGCGGCCGAGCGCCTCGGTCTCGCGTAACTCGCTCAGTTCGGGTCGATCCCTGATGAAATCGGCCTCCCTGGGGAACCCCCGGGGAGGCATACCCGATCAGGAACGTACATAGGCGCACAGGAAGGCTTGCGACACGCATCGTGCGCCTCCTGTGCGCCCTATGTCGCCACAGAACCTTCCTTCGATAGGCTGTACCGAACCCGCCCCGTTGCATATGCGCGGTGTCGTTGCCGTTGTCGCCCCCCGAGGCAGAAACGGCCCCCGGGTTTCTGTGTACTTCTCTTGAAAACCCGTAGTCGCAAGTCAAGGAGAGTCATCGAGCGATGGCCGGTCCCGCCTTCCGCGCTGCCGCCGTACGGGTGCGCGTTCCCGCCACCAGCGCCAACCTCGGCCCCGGCTTCGACGCCTTCGGCCTGTCGCTGGGTCTCTACGACGACGTCGTCGTCCGGGTCGCCGACTCCGGGCTGCACATCGACATCGCCGGCGAAGGCGCCGACACGCTCCCGCGCGACGAGAGCCACCTGCTCGTACGCTCCCTGCGTACCGCCTTCGACCTGCTCGGCGGACAGCCGCGCGGCCTCGAGGTCGTCTGCGCCAACCGCATCCCGCACGGCCGCGGCCTCGGCTCCTCCTCCGCCGCCATCTGCGCCGGCATCGTCGCCGCCCGCGCCGTGACCATAGGCGGCGACACCCGCCTCGACGAGGCGGCCCTCCTCGAACTCGCCACCGAGATCGAGGGACACCCCGACAACGTCGCCGCCTGTCTGCTCGGCGGATTCACGCTCGCCTGGACCGAGTCCGGTGCCGCGCGAGCGATCAGGATGGATCCCTCGGATTCCATCGTTCCGGTGGTTTTCGTCCCCGGAAAGCCCGTACTGACCGAGACCGCGCGCGGTCTGCTCCCGCGCACCGTCCCGCACGTCGACGCCGCGGCCAACGCCGGACGCGCCGCACTCCTCGTCGAGGCGCTCACCCGCCGCCCTGAGCTGCTGCTCTCGGCCACCGAGGACCGGCTGCACCAGGAGTACCGGGCCCCCGCGATGCCGGAGAGCATCGCCCTTGTGAACCGGCTGCGGGCGGACGGAGTCCCCGCGGTCATCTCCGGCGCGGGCCCCACGGTGCTCGCGCTGGCCGAACACGGGTCGGCCGACAAGGTCGCCCGACTGGCGGGCGAGGGATGGGCCGCGAACCGGCTCGACCTCGATGTGTCCGGAGCGAGTGTTCTGCCGCTCGCACCCTAGGGACACGTGATTGCCGGTGAGGGAGAGGGGGAATGTTTGTTGGAGCCGGTAGTGTTAACCTCAAGTCAGCACCCGGCGCCTTGTTGGCGCGGTGCTGAGTGTCCCCATCCGGGACCACCGATTCTTCCGGGAGCCTCCCCAACTGCCTGAGCAGCCTGCCTGAGCAGTTTCGAGCACGCTCCGGAACCGGCGCGACACCCCTCGCTCATCCTGTGTGAGGGCCGAGCAGGGGGCCTCGGGCCGGACCCAAGCACGTTTTTTCTCTTCCGCCGTACCCGGCGGGACCACCGCCCCGACACGGTCCACAAGCCAGGACCGTTGTCGGACAGCACAACCGGTCGCCGAGCCAGATGGCCGACGTCCGCTCCAGGGAAGGACCCTTCGTGAGCGACACCACCGATCTGATGGGCGTGACTGCCGACAACACGGTCGACAATTCCGCGCCCGCCGCAGGTGCTGCCACTGGCACCACCGCACGGCGCCGCCGCTCCGGCACCGGCCTCGAGGGCATGGTCCTGGCCGAGCTGCAGCAGGTCGCGTCCGGCCTCGGCATCAGGGGCACCGCGCGGATGCGCAAGAGCCAGCTGATCGAGGTCATCAAGGAGGCGCAGGCCGGTGGCGGTACGTCCGCCCCCGCCAAGGCCGCCGACACGGCTGAGACCAAGCCGAAGCGCCGCGCCACCTCCAAGGCCCGTACGGCCGACGCCGCCGCCGAGCCCGCCGCCGCGCAGGCGGAGAAGGCCGAGAAGGCCGTCGCCCAGCAGCAGATCGACATTCCGGGGCAGCCGGCCTCCGAGGACCAGCCGGCCGGCGAGCGCCGCCGTCGTCGGGCCACCGCGCCCGCCGGCAGCCCGGAGGGCGAGGCCAAGGCCGAGTCCGCCCAGGCCGTCAAGACCGAGACCAAGGTCGACACCCGGACGGACTCCCGAACCGAGTCCCGTACGGACGCGTCCGCCGAGGCCAAGGCCGAGACCGCCGCCGACACCGCCGAGGGCCGCGGCCGCCGTGACCGTGGCGAGCGCGGCGAGCGCCGTGACCGCGGCGAGCGTGGCGAGCGCCAGCGCGACCGCCGTGACCGCGGTGGCAAGGGCGACGACCAGCAGGGCGGTGGCCAGGGCGGCCAGCGTCAGCAGCGTCAGGGCGGCGGCCAGCAGCAGAACACCGGCCCGCAGGACGACTTCGACGACGAGGGCGGTCGTCGTGGCCGTCGCGGCCGCTACCGCGACCGTCGTGGCCGTCGTGGCCGTGACGAGTTCGCCACCGGCGAGCCGCAGGTCTCCGACGACGACGTCCTGATCCCCGTCGCGGGCATCCTGGACATCCTCGACAACTACGCGTTCATCCGGACCTCCGGCTACCTGCCCGGCCCGAACGACGTGTACGTCTCCCTCGCCCAGGTCCGCAAGAACGGTCTGCGCAAGGGTGACCACGTCACCGGCGCCGTGCGTCAGCCGAAGGAGGGCGAGCGCCGCGAGAAGTTCAACGCGCTGGTCCGCCTGGACTCCTCGAACGGCATGGCCGCCGACTCCGGCCGTGGCCGCCCCGAGTTCAACAAGCTGACCCCGCTCTACCCGCAGGACCGGCTCCGTCTGGAGACCGACCCGGGTGTGCTGACCACGCGGATCATCGACCTCGTGTCGCCGATCGGCAAGGGCCAGCGAGGCCTGATCGTGGCCCCGCCGAAGACCGGCAAGACCATGATCATGCAGGCGATCGCCAACGCGATCACCCACAACAACCCCGAGTGCCACCTGATGGTCGTCCTGGTCGACGAGCGTCCGGAAGAGGTCACCGACATGCAGCGCTCGGTCAAGGGCGAGGTCATCTCCTCGACCTTCGACCGCCCGGCCGAGGACCACACCACGGTCGCCGAGCTCGCCATCGAGCGTGCCAAGCGCCTCGTGGAGCTGGGCCACGACGTGGTCGTCCTGCTCGACTCGATCACCCGCCTGGGACGTGCGTACAACCTCGCCGCCCCGGCCTCCGGCCGCATCCTGTCCGGTGGTGTCGACTCGACCGCGCTCTACCCGCCGAAGCGCTTCTTCGGTGCGGCGCGCAACATCGAGGACGGCGGCTCGCTGACCATCCTGGCCACCGCGCTGGTCGACACCGGCTCGCGCATGGACGAGGTGATCTTCGAGGAGTTCAAGGGCACCGGCAACATGGAGCTCAAGCTCGACCGGAAGCTCGCCGACAAGCGCATCTTCCCGGCCGTCGACGTCGACGCCTCGGGTACGCGTAAGGAAGAGATCCTGCTCGGCAGCGACGAGCTCGCCGTCACCTGGAAGCTGCGTCGCGTGCTCCACGCGCTCGACCAGCAGCAGGCGATCGAGCTGCTGCTCGACAAGATGAAGCAGACGAAGTCGAACGGCGAGTTCCTTCTGCAGATCCAGAAGACGACTCCCGGATCCGGCAACAACGACTGAGGTATGACCTCCGTCACGCGACGGGGGACCGGCCCGAGGGCCGTAACCCCGCCGTGACCTGGATCGACGTCCGCGCCCACCGTGCCCCGCACGGTGGGCGCGGTGCGTTGCGGGCCGTCGCTCCGCGAAACCTCACAGGTTCCCGTGCAACCCTTCCGGGTGCATCTCCGTCACAGAAGGTGAAACTAGGACCTGAGGTAGGAAATGACCGAGCAGAGCAAGAGCGGCCGAATACGGGGCAACGGCCGCCGCCGCAAGCAGCCCGCCAAGGGCCGCCGCGCGGTGACCGTCGCCGCCTGGAGCGCGGCCGCGCTCGTCGTGGTCGGCGGCTCCGGGCTCGGGTACGTCTACTTCAAGCTCAACGGCAACCTCAAGAGCGTCGACATCAACGCCCAGCTGGGCACCGACCGCCCCAAGAACGTCGACAACGGCTCGATGGACATCCTGGTCCTCGGCTCCGACTCCCGCTCGGGCGACAACGGCGCCTACGGCAAGGACGAGGGCGGCGCCCGCTCCGACACCGCGATGGTCGTCCACGTCTACGAGGGCCACAAGAAGGCCAGTGTCGTCTCCATACCCCGCGACACCCTCGTCGACCGCCCCGCGTGCACCGACGAACGGGGCACCGCCGTCGCCGGCGACAAGCGGGCGATGTTCAACACCGCGTACGAGGTCGGCGGGCCGGCCTGCGCCGTGAAGACCGTCGAGTCGATGTCCGGCATCCGCATGGACCACTACATCGAGGTCGACTTCACCGGCTTCAAGAAGCTGATCGACAAGCTCGGCGGCGTGGAGATCACCACCACCGAGGCCATCAAGGACTCCAAGAGCCACCTGAACCTCGCCCCGGGCACCCACACCCTCGACGGCGAGCAGTCCCTCGGCCTGGTCCGCACCCGCAAGAGCGTCGGCGACGGCAGCGACCTCGGCCGTATCCAGCTCCAGCAGGCGTTCATGAAGGCCTTCATGAACCAGGTCAAGGACGTCGGCGTCCTGTCGAACCCGAAGAAGCTCCTCGACGTCGCGGACACCGCCACCAAGGCCATCACCCCCGACTCCGAGCTCGACTCGGTCAACGAGCTGATGGGCTTCGCCCAGGGCCTCGCGGGGCTCGGCTCCGAGGACGTCCACATGATCACGATGCCCGTCGAGTACGACCCCGCCGACCCCAACCGCGTCATACCGCTCCAGGCCCAGTCCAAGCAGGTCTGGCAGGCGCTCAAGGGCGACAGGCCGATCCCGGCCTCCGCGACGAAGGACACGGCCACGGGCAAGGCCGACGGCCTCGTGAAGTAGCGCGGAATAGTTTCACAACGGACCCGGTTTTGGGAGATACGGCCGGTCCTGGCAGACTGGTACGTCGGCCCCGGTTCACGCAGGTGCAATCCGCACGGCGACCCGGAGCCCTCCCGAAACTAGGAGACACCTTGAAGCGCGAGATCCACCCCCAGTACGTCGAGACCCAGGTCAGCTGCACCTGTGGCGCGTCGTTCACCACCCGTAGCACCCTGACCGACGGCACCATCCGTGCCGAGGTCTGCTCCGAGTGCCACCCGTTCTACACGGGCAAGCAGAAGATCCTCGACACCGGCGGCCGCGTCGCCCGCTTCGAGGCCCGCTTCGGCAAGGCTGCGGCCAAGAAGTAGCACGTCACTGCGCCGGTCCTTGGTCGCTCCCGCAGGGGGCTACCGGACCGGCGCTTTGCCGTCCCCGCAGTCCGTTCGTACGAAAACCAGGAGCCCCCGATGTTCGAGGCGGTCGAGGAACTGATCGGCGAGCACGCCGATCTCGAGACGAAGCTCGCTGACCCTTCGGTCCACGCGGACCAGGCCAACGCGCGCAAGCTGAACAAGCGTTACGCCGAGCTGACCCCGATCGTCGCCGTCTACCGTTCGTGGAAGCAGAACGGTGACGACATCGAGACCGCCCGCGAGCTGATGCACGACGACCCCGACTTCGCGGCCGAGGTCAAGGAGCTGGAGAAGCAGCGCGAGGAGCTGACCGACAAGCTGCGGCTGCTGCTCGTCCCGCGCGACCCCAGCGACGACAAGGACGTCATCCTGGAGATCAAGGCAGGCGCGGGCGGCGACGAGTCCGCCCTGTTCGCCGGCGATCTGCTGCGGATGTACCTGCGCTACGCCGAGCGCATCGGCTGGAAGACCGAGATCATCGACTCCACCGAGTCCGAGCTCGGCGGCTACAAGGACGTCCAGGTCGCCGTGAAGACCAAGGGCGGCAACGGCGCGACCGAGCCCGGCCAGGGCGTCTGGGCGCGGCTGAAGTACGAGGGCGGGGTGCACCGCGTGCAGCGCGTGCCCGCCACCGAGTCGGCCGGCCGGATCCACACCTCCGCGGCCGGTGTCCTCGTGACCCCCGAGGCCGAGGAGATCGACGTCGAGATCCACGCCAACGACCTGCGCATCGACGTGTACCGCTCGTCAGGGCCCGGCGGCCAGTCCGTCAACACGACCGACTCCGCGGTCCGCATCACGCACCTGCCGACCGGCATCGTCGCCTCCTGCCAGAACGAGAAGAGCCAGCTCCAGAACAAGGAGCAGGCGATGCGTATCCTGCGGTCCCGGCTGCTCGCCGCCGCGCAGGAGGAGGCCGAGTCCAAGGCCGCCGACGCCCGTCGCAGCCAGGTCCGTACCGTCGACCGGTCCGAGAAGATCCGTACGTACAACTTCCCGGAAAACCGGATCTCGGACCACCGCGTCGGATTCAAGGCGTACAACTTGGACCAGGTGCTCGACGGCGATCTGGACGCGATGATCCAGGCCTGCGTCGACGCCGACTCCGCTGCCAAGCTCGCCGCGGCGTAAGTTCCGTAAGCCCCACCCCGTACCACGGAGGACCAGCGTGAACCTGCTGCTTGCCGAGGTGGCCCAGGCCACCCAGCGGCTGGCCGACGCCGGCGTTCCCTCGCCGCGTTTCGACGCGGAGGAGCTCGCCGCGTTCGTGCACGGCGTCAAGCGGGGGGAGCTGCACAACGTCAAGGACTCGGACTTCGACGCCCGCTACTGGGAGGCGGTCGCCCGCCGCGAGGCCCGCGAGCCGCTCCAGCACATCACCGGCCGGGCGTTCTTCCGCTATCTGGAGCTCCAGGTCGGTCCCGGCGTCTTCGTGCCCCGGCCGGAGACCGAGTCGGTCGTCGGCTGGGCCATAGACGCCGTCCGCGCCATGGACGTGGTGGAGCCGCTGATCGTCGACCTGTGCACCGGCTCGGGCGCCATCGCGCTCGCCATGGCGCAGGAGGTGCCGCGCTCGCGGGTGCACGCGGTCGAGCTCTCCGACAACGCGCTGCTGTGGACCCGTAAGAACGCGGAGGGCTCGCGGGTCACCGTCCACCAGGGCGACGCGCTGACCGCGCTCCCCGAGCTCGACGGCCAGGTCGACCTGGTCATCTCCAACCCGCCGTACATCCCGCTCACCGAGTGGGAGTACGTCGCGCCCGAGGCCCGCGACCACGACCCGGAGATGGCGCTGTTCTCCGGCGAGGACGGCCTCGACACCATCCGGGGCATCGAGCGCACCGCGCACCGGCTGCTGCGCCCGGGCGGCCTCGTCGTGATCGAGCACGCGGACACCCAGGGCGGCCAGGTGCCGTGGATCTTCAACGAGGAAGCCGGCTGGGCGGACGCCGCCGACCACCCGGACCTGAACAACCGCCCGCGCTTCGCGACCGCCCGCAAGGCGATGCCGTGAGCCGCACCGCCCCCACCGCTCTGACCCGCACTGCCCTGACCACGCTTGTGTACGAGGAGGCCCGCTAAATGGCTCGGCGATACGACTGCAACGAGGCGACCGACCGTGTGACCGGTCTGCGCGAGGCCGCGTCCGCCGTGCGCCGCGGCGAGCTGGTCGTGCTGCCCACCGACACCGTGTACGGGATCGGCGCGGACGCCTTCAGCGCGGAGGCGGTCGCGGACCTGCTCGACGCCAAGGGCAGGGGCCGCAACATGCCCACGCCCGTCCTCATCGGCTCCCCGAACACGCTCCACGGGCTCGTCACGGACTTCTCCGAGCAGGCGTGGGAGCTCGTCGACGCCTTCTGGCCGGGCGCGCTCACGCTGGTCGCCAAGCACCAGCCGTCGCTGCAGTGGGACCTCGGGGACACCCGGGGCACGGTGGCGATCCGGATGCCGCTGCACCCGGTCGCGATCGAGCTGCTGACCGAGGTCGGTCCGATGGCGGTCTCCTCGGCCAACCTCACGGGTCACCCGTCGCCGGAGGACTGCGACGCGGCCCAGGGCATGCTCGGCGACTCCGTCTCCGTGTACCTCGACGGGGGACCGACCCCGGGGATCGTGCCGTCGTCGATCGTGGACGTCACCGGCAAGGTGCCGCTGCTGCTGCGTGAGGGCGCGCTCTCCCCGGAGGAGCTCCGGAAGGTCGTACCCGACCTCGAGGTGGCCAATTGACCGCCCCTGAGGGGCGTGGCATAGCGGGGCACGAGAGCAGTTCCTTCCGCATCCTCCACGTCAGCACCGGCAACGTCTGCCGCTCGCCGATCACCGAGCGGCTGACCCGCCATGCCCTGAGCGACCGCCTGGGCGACCCCCGGGGCGGCGGCCTGATCGTGGAGAGCGCGGGCACCTGGGGCCACGAAGGGGCCCCGATGGAGGCCAACGCGGAGCTGGTCCTCGCCGACTTCGGCGCGGACTCCAGCGGTTTCTTCGGCCGCGAGCTCCTCGACGAGCACGTCATCCGCGCGGACCTGGTCCTGACGGCGACCCGCGACCACCGCGCGCAGGTCATCTCGATGGGCCACTCGGCGGGTCTGCGCACCTTCACCCTGAAGGAGTTCACCCGACTCGTCCGGGCCATAGACCCGGCGACGCTGCCGGACCCGCTGGGCGACGGCATGGTCGAACGCGCGCGTGCGCTGGTCCGTGCCGCGGCGGCTCTACGCGGGTGGCTCCTGGCCCCGAGCGCGGAGGCGGACGAGGTCAACGACCCGTACGGCGCCCCGATCACGTTCTTCCGCTCGATCGGCGAGGAGATCAACACGGCGCTCGACCCCGTGGTGACGGCCCTGACCGGAGTCCCCGCGCGCCGCTGACGCACCCCTAGGGCCAGACGGCGCAGAGCGCGGGTGAACATCAGGCAAACCGCCTCCCGCGCGCCTACATTGGAGCTGAAGGCCAGCCCACGCGCCTGGAGCCACAGATGCCGGTCACCGCTCCACCCGAAGAGGAACTCGACGTCCTGCGCAGGCAGGACCCGGAGATCGCCGACGTGCTGCTCGGCGAGGCGCGCCGGCAGAGCGACAGCCTGCAGCTGATCGCCGCCGAGAACTTCACCTCGCCCGCCGTCCTCGCCGTCCTCGGCTCCACGCTCGCCAACAAGTACGCCGAGGGCTATCCCGGCGCCCGCCACCACGGCGGCTGCACGTTCGCCGACGCCGCCGAGCGGATCGCCGTGGAACGGGCCACCGCGCTCTTCGGAGCCGAGCACGCGAACGTACAGTCCCACTCCGGCTCCTCGGCCGTCCTGGCCGCATACGCGGCGCTCCTGAGGCCCGGTGACACGGTCCTCGCCATGGGCCTCGCCCACGGCGGCCACCTCACCCACGGCTCGCCCGCCAACTTCTCCGGCCGCTGGTTCGACTTCGTGCCGTACGGCGTCGACGCCGAGACCGGGCTCGTCGACTACGAGCAGGTCGCCGCCCTCGCCCGCCACCACCGCCCCAAGGCGATCGTCTGCGGCTCGATCTCCTACCCCCGCCACCTCGACTACGCGATCTTCCGCGAGATCGCCGACGAGGTGGGCGCCTATCTGATCGCCGACGCCGCGCACCCCATCGGCCTCGTCGCCGGGGGAGCGGCCCCGAACCCCGTCCCGTACGCCGACGTGGTCTGCGCCACCACGCACAAGGTGCTGCGCGGTCCGCGCGGCGGGATGATCCTCTGCGGCGCCGAGCTCGCGGGCCGCGTCGACCGGGCGGTCTTCCCGTTCACCCAGGGCGGTGCCCAGATGCACACCATCGCCGCCAAGGCCGTCGCGTTCGGCGAGGCGGCGACGCCGGCCTTCACGACGTACGCCCATCGGGTGGTCGCGCACGCCCGGGTCCTCGCCGAGGCGCTCGCCGCGGAGGGCTTCGCCGTCACCACGGGCGGCACCGACACCCACCTCATCACGGCGGATCCCGCTCCTCTCGGTGTCGACGGCCCCACCGCAAGGACCCGGCTCGCGGCCGCCGGAATGGTCCTGGACACGTGCGCCCTGCCGTACGGGGACGGGCGCGGCATCCGTCTCGGCACCGCCGCCGTCACCACCCAGGGGATGGGCTCCGGGGAGATGGCACGGATCGCCGCGCTGTTCACGATCGCGCTCCGGGACGACGTGGAGGAGACGGCCCGGGTACGCGCGGAAGTACGCGATCTTGCCGGGCGATTTCCCCCGTACGGCCGGTGACGAAGCCGGACCGCAACCATCCGGGCGGCCCGTATGTCCTCAAGCACATGGACAGCACGGCTAGGGTGTGGGGCTGAGATGGCCAGCGATTCCTGTGGGGCAGCCCGTGCGTGATTACCTGCTGACGCTCTGTGTCACGGCCGCGGTGACCTATCTGCTCACCGGTCCGGTGCGGAAGTTCGCCATCGCGACCGGGGCGATGCCGGAGATCCGCGCCCGCGACGTACACCGAGAACCGACTCCGCGGCTCGGTGGCATCGCCATGTTCTTCGGCCTGTGCACCGGTCTGCTCGTCGCGGATCACCTGCAGAACCTCAACAGCGTCTTCGAGCTCTCCAACGAGCCGCGCGCGCTGCTCTCCGGTGCCGCCCTGATCTGGCTGATCGGTGTCCTTGACGACAAGTTCGAGCTGGACGCGCTGATCAAGCTCGGCGCGCAGATGATCTCCGCCGGTGTGATGGTGATCCAGGGTCTGACGATCCTGTGGCTGCCGATCCCCGGTGTCGGCGTGGTCGCGCTCACCAAGGGGCAGGGCACGCTGCTGACCGTGGCGCTCGTGGTGCTCACCATCAACGCGGTGAACTTCGTCGACGGCCTGGACGGTCTGGCCGCCGGCATGGTCTGCATCGCCGCCGCCGCCTTCTTCCTGTACGCGTACCGGCTCTGGTACGGCTACACGATCGAGGCCGCCGCCCCGGCGACGCTCTTCACCGCGATCCTCATGGGCATGTGCCTGGGCTTCCTGCCGCACAACATGCATCCGGCCAGAATCTTCATGGGCGACTCCGGCTCGATGCTGATCGGCCTGATCCTGGCCGCCTCGGCGATCTCGATCACCGGTCAGGTCGACGCGGACGTCCTGCGGATCTTCGAGGGCTCGACCCGTGAGGCCACCCACGCCGCCCTGCCGGTCTTCATCCCGCTGCTGCTGCCGCTGACGATCATCGCGATCCCGATGGCGGACCTGGTCCTGGCCATCCTGCGCCGCACCTGGAACGGCCAGTCGCCGTTCGCGGCGGACCGGGGGCACCTGCACCACCGGCTCCTGGAGATCGGGCACTCGCACAGCCGGGCCGTCCTGATCATGTACTTCTGGTCGGCGCTGATCGCGTTCGGGACGCTGGCGTACTCGGTGCACTCGACGTCGATGTGGATCGTGCTCGTGGTGGTCTTCCTGAGCGCGATCGGGCTCGTGCTGCTCCTGCTGCCCCGCTTCACGCCGAGGGCGCCCCGCTGGGCGGAGTCGTTCGTCCCGCCGCGCTACCGGCGCCGCAAGGTCGTCCCGGCAACGTCCGCGACGGTCGGCGCCTCGGTGGCCGCTCCGGCGGAGGAGGCCGCCGAGGAGCGTGTCCCGGTGCCGGCCGGGGTCAACGGAGCCACCGCCATCGGCCACCGTTCGCGCTTCACCGACCGGCGGAAGGCCGGAACGCCGAGTTGACGAATGTCATATCGGGCCGCGTTACCAGACAAATCCCCCCGGCGTGCTGCACACACGCGCACTGTCACTCTCATGTGTGACAGTCAGCACACTTCCCGGGTAAAGAACTACTCAAATAGTTTGTGATACCGTTCACGAGACCCGGCGACAGAGCCGAAAGACCGTAGTGCGACGGTCCGTTGGCCCCGAGACACACCTCGGACCGGGCTTACGCTCGTCCCTGACGACACCATCGCCCCCACCAAGCAACAGCGGAGACACCGCCATGCCGTCCAACGACGCACGCATCCTCCTGTCAGCTGCCATCCCCGCTGCAGCCACCGGCGCCGTCGCCGCGGTCATCAGCGGCGTGGTCGCCGGCGGAAAGGGTGCGATCGGCGCCGTCATCGGCTGCGCGGTCGTGATCGCCTTCATGGGGATCGGGCTCGTGGTGCTCCAGCGGACGGCCAAGTCGTACCCGCACCTGTTCCAGGCGATGGGTCTTCTGCTCTACACGACCCAGCTGCTGCTCCTCTTCGTCCTGATGCTGTTGCTGAAGAACACGACGTTCTTCGACTTCAAGGCCTTCGCCTTCACGCTGCTCGCGTCGACCCTCGTGTGGATCGCCGCGCAGGCCCGCGCGTACATGAAGGCCAAGATCATGTACATCGACGACCCCAAGAAGCCGGGGTCTTCGACGTGAGGGGTAGGGCCGGGATAAAGGCGCATTCGGCTTCCTGCTATCGTCCGGTGCCAACTGCGGCACTGCGGGCGCGGGCATCCGAGCTGACGCCTGTCCCAGCGCGAGGCTCGACGCCGAACCGCCGCCCCCTTATCCGTAAGACCAGTCCAGTGCCGACCCGCGGCTGCGTGCCGCGCCGACACAACGAGGTTGCCGTACCTATGCGCCACGCTGAAGGAGCCCGCGGTGAGTGCTGACCAGACGCTTGCCTTCGACCCGGATTGCCACATCTTCAGTGGATGCGGCTTCCCGGCGCCGGGCCTGCACACGTTCATGTACGAGCCCATCGCCACGGTGGGAGGCATCGAGATCACCAAGCCGATGCTGCTCGCCGTGCTCGGCTCCATCGTGGTCGTCGGGTTCTTCTGGGCTGCCTTCAGCAAGCCCAAGCTGATCCCCGGCAAGATGCAGATGGTCGGCGAGGCCGGTTACGACTTCGTCCGCCGCGGCATCGTCTACGAGATCATCGGCCGGAAGGACGGCGAGAAGTACGTCCCCTTCATGGTGTCGTTGTTCTTCTTCGTCTGGATCATGAACCTCTGGTCGATCATTCCGCTCGCCCAGTTCCCGGTCACCTCGCTGATCGCCTTCCCGGCCGGTCTCGCGCTGATCGTGTACGTCATGTGGATCTCGCTGACCTTCAAGAAGCACGGCTTCGTCGGCGGCTGGAAGAACATCGTCGGTTACGACAAGTCCCTCGGCGCGATCCTCCCGATGGTCGTCGTCCTCGAGTTCTTCTCGAACCTGATCATCCGGCCCTTCACGCACGCGGTGCGACTGTTCGCGAACATGTTCGCCGGTCACCTGCTGATCGTGATGTTCTCGCTGGCCACCTGGTACCTCATGAACGGCCTGGGCTTCGTCTACGCCGGCGCCTCGTTCGTGATGGTCCTCGTGATGACGGCCTTCGAGCTCTTCATCCAGGCCGTCCAGGCGTACGTCTTCGTCCTCCTGGCCTGCAGCTACATCCAGGGCGCGCTCGCCGAGCACCACTGAGCCATCCCGCCCGGGATTCAGCTACACCCCCAATCCAACAGTCGTCCGGTGGCCAACCCCCACCGGGTCATTGAAAGAGAAGGAAGTAACGGCATGTCCGCTGCTCTCGACATGGTCAACCTCGCGGCCTCCGCCAAGGAGAACGTCGTCGGCAACGTCGCCTCGATCGGCTACGGCCTCGCCGCGATCGGCCCCGGCGTCGGCGTCGGCATCATCTTCGGTAACGGTACGCAGGCCCTCGCCCGCCAGCCCGAGGCCGCCGGTCTGATCCGCACCAACCAGATCATGGGCTTCGCCTTCTGTGAGGCGCTCGCCCTCATCGGCATCGTCATGGGCTTCGTCTACCAGTAAATCGGACCGACAGCCCACACCTTTTTACGGAAGGCACTGATGTGAACGCTCTGCTTCTTGCGGCGGAGGAGCCCCAGCCTCCTCTGATCCCGCATCTTGACGAGCTCGTCATCGGCCTGATCGCCTTCGTCATCGTCTTCGGCTTCCTCGCCAAGAAGCTCATCCCGAACATCAACAAGGTTCTGGAAGAGCGTCGGCAGGCCATCGAGGGTGGCATCGAGAAGGCCGAGTCGGCCCAGATCGAGGCCCAGAGTGTGCTGGAGCAGTACAAGGCCCAGCTCGCCGAGGCCCGCCATGAGGCCGCGCGTCTTCGCCAGGAGGCGACGGAGCAGGGCACCGCGATCATCCAGGAGATGAAGGCGGAAGGCCAGCGCCAGCGCGAGGAGATCATCGCGGCCGGCCACACGCAGATCGAGGCCGACCGCAAGGCCGCGGCGACCTCGCTGCGCCAGGACGTGGGCAAGCTCGCCACCGACCTGGCCGGCAAGCTGGTCGGCGAGTCCCTCGAGGACCACGCCCGCCAGAGCCGCACGATCGACCGCTTCCTCGACGAGCTCGAGGAGAAGGCCGAGGCCGTCCGATGAACGGAGCGAGCCGTGAAGCACTGGCCGCCGCACGTGAGTCCCTCGACGCGCTGACCGACAACACCTCGGTCGACGCGGCGAAGCTCTCGGGCGAGCTGGCTTCCGTCACCGCACTGCTCGACCGCGAGGTGTCGCTGCGTCGGGTCCTGACCGACCCGGCGCAGGCGGGCGAGGCCAAGGCCGAGCTCGCCCAGCGACTGCTCGGCGGCCAGGTGGGCGGCGAGACCATCGACGTGGTCTCCGGCATGGTGCGTTCCCGCTGGTCCCAGTCGCGTGACCTGGTCGACTCGGTCGAGGAGCTGGCGAACATCGCCGACCTCACCGCGGCGCAGCAGGCCGGCGCGCTGGACGACGTCGAGGACGAGCTGTTCCGGTTCGGCCGCATCGTCTCCTCCAGCACCGAGCTCCGCTCGGCGCTGACGGACAAGGCCGCCACGGCCACTGCCAAGAGCGAGCTGCTGCGCGGCCTGCTCGGCGGCAAGGCCAACGTGGTCACCGAGCGTCTGATCATCCGTCTCGTGACCCAGCCCCGGGGACGTAGCCTGGAATCGGGACTCGAGTCCCTGTCCAAGCTCGCCGCGGCGCGTCGGGACCGGATGGTCGCCGTGGTCACCACGGCGGTGCCGCTGTCCGACCAGCAGAAGCAGCGCCTCGGTGGCGTTCTGGCCAAGCTGTACGGCCGCCAGATGCACCTGAACCTGGACGTGGACCCCTCGGTCGTCGGCGGGATCTCGGTGCAGGTCGGCGACGAGGTCATCAACGGGACCATCGCGGAGCGCCTCGACGAGGCGTCCCGGCGACTGGCCGGCTGACGACAGCGACCAACACAAAAGCATGATCAGCGGCCCGGTTGGGCCGTGCAATTGCAGAAGATTCCTGGGGGTCGGCCCCCAGACCCCCAAGAAAACTTCGGGCCCAACAAGGAGAGCAGGGAACCCAGATGGCGGAGCTCACGATCCGGCCGGAGGAGATCCGGGACGCGCTGGAGAACTTCGTCCAGTCGTACCAGCCGGACGCGGCCTCGCGCGAGGAGGTCGGAACGGTCAGCCTGGCCGGCGACGGCATCGCCAAGGTGGAGGGTCTTCCCTCGGCCATGGCGAACGAGCTGCTGAAGTTCGAGGACGGCACCCTCGGTCTCGCCCTCAACCTCGAGGAGCGCGAGATCGGTGCGATCGTCCTCGGCGAGTTCAGCGGTATCGAGGAGGGCCAGCCGGTGCAGCGCACCGGTGAGGTTCTCTCCGTAGGTGTCGGCGAGGGCTACCTCGGCCGCGTCGTCGACCCGCTCGGCAACCCGATCGACGGCCTCGGCGAGATCGCGACCGAGGGCCGCCGCGCCCTCGAGCTGCAGGCCCCGGGCGTTATGGCCCGTAAGTCGGTGCACGAGCCGATGGAGACCGGTTACAAGGCCGTCGACGCCATGACGCCGGTCGGCCGCGGCCAGCGTCAGCTGATCATCGGCGACCGTCAGACCGGCAAGACCGCGCTGTGCGTCGACACGATCATCAACCAGCGTGACAACTGGCGCTCGGGCGACGTGAACAAGCAGGTCCGCTGCATCTACGTCGCCGTCGGCCAGAAGGGCTCGACCATCGCGTCCGTTCGCGGCGCCCTGGAAGAGGCCGGTGCGCTCGAGTACACGACGATCGTCGCCGCCCCGGCGTCCGACCCGGCCGGCTTCAAGTACCTGGCGCCGTACACCGGTTCCGCCATCGGTCAGCACTGGATGTACCAGGGCAAGCACGTCCTGATCGTCTTCGACGACCTGTCGAAGCAGGCCGACGCCTACCGCGCCGTGTCCCTGCTGCTGCGCCGCCCGCCGGGCCGTGAGGCCTACCCGGGTGACGTCTTCTACCTGCACTCGCGTCTCCTCGAGCGCTGCGCGAAGCTCTCGGACGAGCTGGGTGCCGGTTCGATGACCGGTCTTCCGATCGTCGAGACCAAGGCGAACGACGTGTCGGCGTTCATCCCGACCAACGTCATCTCCATCACCGACGGCCAGTGCTTCCTGGAGTCCGACCTGTTCAACGCCGGCCAGCGTCCGGCCCTGAACGTCGGTATCTCGGTCTCGCGTGTCGGTGGCTCCGCCCAGCACAAGGCGATGAAGCAGATCTCCGGTCGCCTCCGTGTGGACCTGGCCCAGTTCCGTGAGCTCGAGGCGTTCGCCGCCTTCGGTTCCGACCTGGACGCCGCGTCGAAGGCGCAGCTGGAGCGTGGCCAGCGCATGGTCGAGCTGCTCAAGCAGGCTCAGTACCAGCCGATGCCCACCGAGAACCAGGTCGTCTCCGTCTGGGCCGGCACCACCGGCAAGATGGACGACGTCCCGGTCGCCGACATCCGTCGCTTCGAGGCCGAGCTCCTCGCGTACCTGCGCCAGAACCACGCGGGTCTCATGAGCTCCATCCGTGAGGGCGGCAAGATGTCGGACGACACCCTGCAGTCCGTGGCCGACGCCATCGCGGAGTTCAAGAAGCAGTTCGAGACCTCTGACGGGAAGCTGCTGGGCGACGACGCTTCCGCTGCCGTCAACGTCTCGAAGTGACGACGGAAGGGACCTGACTCATGGGAGCGCAGCTCCGGGTCTACAAGCGTCGCATCAAATCCGTCACCGCGACGAAGAAGATCACCAAGGCGATGGAGATGATCGCCGCCTCGCGCGTCGTCAAGGCGCAGCGCAAGGTGCAGGCGTCGACCCCGTACGCGACCGAGCTGACCCGCGCGGTCACCGCGGTCGCCACGGGTGCGAACGACAAGCACCCGCTGACCACCGAGGTGGAGAACCCGACCCGCGCCGCGGTCCTGCTCCTGTCGAGCGACCGCGGTCTGGCCGGCGCCTTCAACTCCAACGCCATCAAGGCGGCGGAAGCGCTGACGAGGAAGCTGGAGAGCGAGGGACGCGAGGTCGACATCTATGTCGTCGGCCGTCGTGGCATCGCGCACTACAGCTTCCGTGAGCGCAAGCTGTCCGACTCGTGGACCGGTTTCACCGACCAGCCCGAGTACGCGGACGCCAAGAAGATCGCGGCTCCGCTGATCGAGGCGATCGAGAAGGACACGGCCGAGGGCGGCGTGGACGAGCTCCACATCGTCTACACCGAGTTCGTCTCGATGATGACGCAGACGGCGGTCGAGGCCCGGCTGCTGCCCCTCAGCCTCGACGAGGTGGCGAAGGAGGCGGGCGAGCAGGACACGCTCCGTCCGCTGTACGACTTCGAGCCGTCGGCGGAGGACGTCCTCGACGCCCTGCTGCCGCGCTACGTCGAGAGCCGGATCTACAACGCGCTGCTCCAGTCGGCTGCCTCCAAGCACGCCGCCACGCGCCGCGCGATGAAGTCGGCTACCGACAACGCGGGAGACTTGATCAACAACCTCTCCCGACTTGCCAACGCGGCCCGCCAGGCCGAAATCACCCAGGAAATCAGCGAGATCGTCGGTGGCACCGCAGCCCTGGCCGACGCGACCGCGGGGAGTGACAAGTAATGACGACCACTGTTGAGACGGCCGCCGCCACGGGCCGCGTCGCCCGGGTCATCGGCCCGGTCGTCGACGTGGAGTTCCCCGTCGACGCGATGCCGGAGATCTACAACGCGCTGAACGTCGAGGTTCCGGACCCGGCCGAGGAGGGCGCGACCAAGACGCTGACCCTCGAGGTCGCCCAGCACCTCGGTGACGGCATCGTCCGTACCATCTCGATGCAGCCCACCGACGGCCTGGTCCGCCAGGCCCCCGTGGTGGACACCGGCGCCGGCATCACGGTGCCCGTCGGTGATGTCACCAAGGGCCGTGTGTTCAACACGCTCGGTCAGGTGCTGAACGACGACGCCTCGACCGTCGCGGACGCCCCGCGCTGGACGATCCACCGCAAGGCCCCGGCGTTCGACCAGCTCGAGTCGAAGACCGAGATGTTCGAGACCGGCCTGAAGGTCGTCGACCTTCTCACCCCGTACGTCAAGGGTGGAAAGATCGGTCTGTTCGGTGGTGCCGGTGTCGGCAAGACCGTTCTGATCCAGGAAATGATCGTCCGTGTGGCCAAGCTGCACGACGGTGTGTCGGTCTTCGCGGGCGTCGGCGAGCGCACCCGTGAGGGCAACGACCTCATGGTGGAGATGGAGGAGGCCGGCGTTCTGGACAAGACCGCGCTGGTCTTCGGCCAGATGGACGAGCCCCCGGGCACCCGTCTCCGCGTGGCCCTCGCCGGTCTGACCATGGCGGAGTACTTCCGCGATGTGCAGAAGCAGGACGTGCTGTTCTTCATCGACAACATCTTCCGCTTCACCCAGGCCGGTTCCGAGGTCTCCACGCTGCTCGGCCGCATGCCCTCCGCGGTGGGTTACCAGCCGAACCTGGCCGACGAGATGGGTCTCCTCCAGGAGCGCATCACGTCGACCCGTGGTCACTCGATCACCTCGATGCAGGCGATCTACGTCCCCGCGGACGACCTGACCGACCCGGCCCCGGCCACCACCTTCGCCCACCTCGACGCGACGACGGTTCTCTCCCGTCCGATCTCCGAGAAGGGCATCTACCCGGCCGTGGACCCGCTGGACTCCACGTCCCGGATCCTGGACCCGCGCTACATCGCGCAGGAGCACTACGACGCCGCCACGCGCGTCAAGGGGATCCTGCAGAAGTACAAGGACCTCCAGGACATCATCGCGATCCTCGGTATCGACGAGCTGAGCGAGGAGGACAAGCTCGTTGTCCACCGCGCCCGGCGTGTCGAGCGCTTCCTGTCCCAGAACACCCACGCGGCGAAGCAGTTCACCGGCGTGGACGGTTCGGACGTTCCGCTCGACGAGTCGATCGCCGCGTTCAACGCGATCTGCGACGGTGAGTACGACCACTTCCCCGAGCAGGCCTTCTTCATGTGTGGTGGGCTCGAGGACCTCAAGAAGAACGCCAAGGAGCTCGGCGTCTCCTGAGCCCCGTGCTCTCGTGAGGGGGGCGGGTGTGTCCCGCCCCCCTCGTCACGCCCATTAGCTGCATCCCCCCCCGGGGGACAACCCCCGGACCCCCGGCATCAACCCCCGGGGGCGGGCCCCGGCACATCCGTGCCGGACGCCCGACTAGACTTTGACCCAACACCCGGCAGTACCGCCGGGTGGTGACCCGAGGAGCACCCTTGGCTGCTGAGCTGCACGTCGAGCTGGTCGCCGCGGACCGGAGTGTCTGGTCCGGCGAGGCCACCTTGGTCATCGCGCGTACCACCTCCGGCGACATCGGCGTCATGCCCGGCCACCAGCCGCTGCTCGGTGTGCTGGAGTCGGGCCCGGTGACCATCCGTACCAGTGAGGGCGCGACCGTCGTCGCCGCCGTCCACGGTGGATTCATCTCGTTCGCCGACGACAAGCTGTCTCTGCTCGCGGAGATCGCCGAGCTTGCGGACGAGATCGACGCCCAGCGCGCCGAGCGTGCGCTGGAGCGCGCCAAGTCGGAGTCGGACGCCGCCGCCGAGCGTCGCGCCGATGTCCGGTTGCGTGCGGTAGCGGTTCACTAGCGGACCGCGCCGAGAGTTGTGCCCTCAGCCGCGGCACGGCTGGAATTCTCCAGACCGTGTCGCGGCTGAGGCGATGCAGATGCAGGTTGTATTCGGTTACGCCGGCGAAGCCGGTCACGGGACGCAGCGAGGAGGTCGGTGAAGATGTTCCTCGCTCTGCTCCTGAGCGGCCTGGTCGTCGCACTGGTGGTGATCGGGCTCTTCGTCTTCGGCTTGCGCCGGAGGCTGATCCAGCGTGCCGGTGGCACCTTCGACTGCTCCCTGCGCTGGAACGTGCCCGAGGAGCCGGACCCCTCCGGCAAGGGCTGGGTGTACGGCGTCGCCCGCTACAGCGGTGACGAGATCGCCTGGTTCCGGGTCTTCTCGTACGCGCCCCGCCCCCGTCGGGTTCTGGAGCGTTCGGCCATCGAGGTCCTTGAGCGCCGGATGCCCGAGGGCGAGGAGGAGCTCGCGCTGCTCTCCGACGCCGTGATCCAGGGCTGTATGCACCGCGGGACCCGGCTCGAGCTGGCGATGAGCGAGGACGCCCTGACCGGCTTCCTCGCCTGGCTGGAGGCGGCGCCTCCCGGCCAGAGAGTCAACGTGGCCTGACACGAAACTACGGCGGGGACGGTGTGCTGCACCGTCCCCGCCGCGTTTTTCGTGGGCCGACCCGGAGCGCTAGTTCAGCCCGCTGTTGATCGCGCCGACCAGCTCACCGTTGCTGGTGTCGCCGCTGAACTCCCAGAAGAACGCGCCGCCCAGGCCCTGGTTCTTCGCCCAGCTCATCTTGGACGTGACCGTGGCCGGGGTGTCGTAGCTCCACCAGTTGGAGCCGCAGTGCGCGTACGCCGTGCCGGCGACCGTGCCGGTGGCCGGGCAGGAGTTCTTCAGGACCTTGTAGTCCTCGATGCCCTGCTCGTACGTGCCGGCCGCCGGGCCCGTCGCCGTGCCGCCGGGGGCGGACTGGGTGACGCCGGTCCAGCCGCGGCCGTAGAAGCCGATGCCGAGCAGCAGCTTGTTGGCCGGGACGCCCTTCGCCTTGAACTTGGCGATCGCCTCGGCGGAGTTGAAGCCCGCCTGCGGGATGCCGGCGTACGAGGTGAGCGGGGAGTGCGGGGCCGTCGGGCCCTGCGCCGCCCAGGCGCCGAAGAAGTCGTACGTCATCACGTTGAACCAGTTCATGTACTGCGCGGCGCCCGCGTAGTCGGCGGCGTCGATCTTGCCGCCGGTGGAGGCGTCGGCCGTGACGGCCGCGGTGACCAGGTTGCCGGTACCGAACTTGGCGCGCATGGCTTGCATCATGTTCTTGAAGGAGGCCGGGCCGCTGGTGTCGCAGCTCAGACCGCAGGCGTTCGGGTACTCCCAGTCGAGGTCGATGCCGTCGAAGACGTCGGCCCAGCGGGGGTCCTCCACCAGGTCGTAGCAGGACTGCGCGAAGGCGGTCGGGTTCTGCACGGCCTGGCCGAAGCCGCCGGACCAGGTCCAGCCGCCGAACGACCACAGCACCTTGATGTGCGGGTACTGGGCCTTGAGCTTGCGCAGCTGGTTGAAGTTGCCGCGCAGCGGCTGGTCCCAGGTGTCGGCCTTGCCGTCGACGGACTGGTCGGCGGTGTAGGCCTTGTCGTAGTCGGCGTAGGCGTCACCGATGGTGCACCTGCCGCCCTGGACGTTGCCGAAGGCGTAGTTGATGTGCGTGATCTTGGCCGCGGAGCCCGACGTCACCAGGTTCTTGACGTGGTAGTTGCGGCCGTAGACGCCCCAGTTGGTGAAGTAGCCGAGCTTCACGGCGTTGCCGACGGGCGGGGTGGTCCCGCCCGTGGTGCGGACGCTCGCCGCGCCGCTGGCCGGGCCGGTCTGGTCGATGGTGTCGCGGGCGACGACCGTGTAGCTGTAGTCGGTGCCCGCGGTCAGACCGGTGTTGGTGTACGTGAGTCCGGTGACCGTGGCGACGGTGGTGCCGTCGCGCTTGACGTCGTAGTTCTTGATGCCCTTGTCGTCGGTCGCGGCGGTCCAGCTCAGCTTGACCGAGGTGTTGGTGATGTCGGAGGCGACCGGTGTGCCGGGGGCGGAGGGCGCGTTGTCGCCGGGCTGGGTGCCTCCGTCGCAGGAAGCGCCGTTGATCTTGCAGCCGCTGGGGGCGCCGGAGCCGGAGCCGTTGAATCCGAAGGAGACGGTGGCGCCGGGGGCGAGGGTGCCGTTCCAGCCGACGTTCTTGGCGGTCCAGTGGGTGCCGGAGCTGGTGACGGTGGCGTCCCAGGCGGAGGTGACGGCGGTGCCGGCGGGGTAGTCCCACTCGACGGTCCAGGAGGAGAGCGTGGTGGTGCCGGTGTTCTTCACCGTCCACTTGCCCTCGAAGCCGGTGCCCCAGTCGGAGACCTTGGTGTACGTGGCGGTGGCCGCGGTGGCGGCTTCGGCGGGAGCGGCGAGGCCGACCATGGCGGCCAGGGGCAGGATCAGGGCGGTGAGACCGGCGGCGGCCCGGTGTCTGAACCCTGTTCTGCGCGTCGGTGCTTGAGTGCTCAACGGTGCTCCTCAAGTTTGCGGACGGACGAACGAGAGATGGGGGTGGTCCGTGAACATGCGCGCGCCCCGCGAGAGTAGGAAGGTCTGGACCAATCGTCAAGAGGTCCAGACCAACGTCGACGGTGGGTGGGTCAGACACCCAACTCCCGTGCCAGTACGGCAGCTTGGGCCCGGCTCCGTACGTCCAGCTTCCCCAGGACCTTGCTGACGTGCGTCTTCACCGTCGCCTCCGCCATGTCGAGCCGGCCCGCGATCTCCGCGTTCGACAGGCCCTGCGCCAGCGCCGCGAGCACCTCCCGCTCCCTGGGCGTCAACGCGTCGAGGACGGACGGATCCGCCGTGCCGGGGCCGCGCTCCGGGCCGCGCCGGGACGCGAACTCGGCGATCAGCCGCCGGGTCACGGCCGGGGCGATCATGCCCTCCCCGCGCGCCACCGTCCGTACCGCCTCGATCAGGTCCTTCGCCTCGGTGTCCTTCAGCAGGAAGCCCGCCGCCCCGGCCCGCAGCGCCCCGAAGACGTACTCGTCCAGATCGAAGGTGGTCAGCACCAGCACATCGGCGAGACCCTCGGAGACGACGTGCCGGGTCGCCGTCACCCCGTCCATCCGCGGCATCTGAACATCCATCAGGACCAGGTCGGGGCGCAGCTCCCGCGCCAGTTCCACCGCGCGCTCGCCGTCCGCCGCCTCCCCGACCACCTCGATGTCCGGAGCGCTGCCCAGGATCAGGACGAGTCCCGCCCGGACCGCGCTCTGGTCCTCGGCCACGATCACCCGAACCATGCCTGCGGCTCCTTGTCGCTCGTCCCCACGGGCAGGACCGCCCGTACCCGCCATTCTTTCCGGCCGTCGTCCGCCGTCACCGGGCCGGACTCGAACTCGCCGTCGAGCAGCGCCACCCGTTCCTCCATCCCCACCAGACCCGCCCCCGATCCTGGCGCGCGCGGTCCCGGTCGCTCCCCGCCGAGCGCGCTGGTCACCCCGACGGTCAGGGCCCCGTCCCGACGGCGGCCGAGCTCCACCCGCACCTCGCCCGGCGCCGCGTGCTTGAGGGCGTTGGTCAGCGACTCCTGCACGATCCGGTACGCGGCCAGCTCGACCGGCGTCGGCAGCGGACCGTCCGCCCGCGACCGGGCGTCGTCAAGCGTGAACGTGAGTCCGCTCGGCTCCCCGCTCGCCCGTGCCTGGCCGACCAGCGCGTCCAGTCCTTCGAGGGTCGGCGCGGCCGCCGGTTCGGCGTCCCCGCTGCTGTCCCGCAGCAGCCCGATGAGGCGGCGCATCTCCGCGAGCCCCTCCACGCTGTTCTCCCGGATCACGGTCAGCGCCTGCCGGGTCGTGGCCGCGTCGTCGAGGGACAGCGCGGCCGTGGAGTGGATCGCGATCGCGGAGAGGTGGTTGGCGACCATGTCGTGCAGCTCCCGCGCCATCCGGGCCCGCTCGGCAACCACCGCGTGCGTACGGTCCACCTCGGCGAGGAGCGCGGTCTGCTCGGCGCGCAGCCGCGCGGCCTCTGCGGCCTGGCGGTGGTTGCGTACGACCGCGCCCGTCATCGCGGGCAGGAACGACACCATGCCCGTGATCACGCCGACCAGGATCGCGACGGCGTTCTGCCACCAGACGAGGAAGCCGATCGTCACGCCGATGGTGATGAGCCCGGTCGTGTACGGGATGCGGCGGGCGGCGGCGGGGGAGCCGTACACCACCGCCGCGTAGACCACGTCCGTGAACATCAGCGCGGTCACGAGGCTGCCGTAGGTGAACTGGTCGGCCACGAGCGCGAGCGTGCCGACGACCAGGGCGGTCTGCGGCATCACGCGACGCAGGGTCTCCATGGCGGCCATGACGAACAGCGGGACGAGCGTCGCCCACCGCTCCTCGATCAGGCGGCCGGTCTGGATGTGCAGACCGAAGGACCACATCAGCAGGCCTATGGCGAGGCCGCCTGCGGCGATCAGCAGGTCGTCACGGTGCGGGCGGGGGAGTGTCACGTGTCCATCCAACACGCAGGCCTGCCGTCCGGCCTCGACGTCCGGGCCGATCCGGCCCTCCGTCGAAGGATGTAGTCGTACTTCGTCACTGGCGACGACGATCCGCGCCCGCCGTCACGGGACGCTGAGGGAGACGTACGAAAGGGAGTACCGCCGTGATCGTCACGCTGATCGTGATCTGCGAAGTCGGCTTCTGGGTGCTGCTGGCCGCCGGCCTCGCCACCCGCTACCTGCTGAAGATGCCCAGGACCGGTCTCGCCCTGCTGCTCTGCGAGCCGCTCCTGGAAGTCCTGCTGCTCGTCGTCACCGCGATCGACCTCAAGAACGGGGCCGAGCCGAGCTGGCGCCACGGTCTCGCCGCCGTGTACATCGGCTACACCGTCGGCCACGGCCACCGCACCGTGAAGTGGCTCGACGGCCACGCCGCCCACCGCCTCGGCGGCGGGCAGCCGCCCGTGAAGCCGCCCCGCTACGGCATGGCGCGCGCCCGCCACGAGGGCAAGGTCTGGCTGGGCTCGGTGACGGCGGCGGCCGTGGCGTCCGGGCTGCTGCTCCTCGCGACCTGGTACGTCGGCGACGACGGCAACACGGACTCGTTGAAGAGCTGGATGTACGTCGCCTGGCGGGCGGCCGGCATCCACGGCCTGATCGCGCTCAGCTACACGCTCTGGCCGAAGAAGGCCCCGGAGGGCGGGCTGAAGGGCGAGAACGGGGACATGGTGTCAGCGGTCCCCGCCCGGGACCCGGAGCACGTCGCCGACGTCCTTGTTCGCCGTCCGGGCAAGGATGCCGCATCTCCCGGGGGGCAACCCCCGGACCCCCGGCAGGGGCGTGGTCGGGATCGCGTCTAGCGGTCCCCGCCCGGGACCCAGAGCACGTCGCCGACGTCCTTGTTCGCCGTCCGGGCAAGAATGAAGAGCAGATCCGACAGCCGGTTGAGGTAGGTCGCCGTCAGGGGGTTCATGGCCTCGCCGTGGACCTCGAGCGCCGCCCATGTGGAGCGCTCCGCGCGACGGACCACCGTGCACGCCTGGTGCAGCAGGGCCGCACCGGGCGTGCCGCCCGGCAGGATGAAGGAGCGCAGCTTGTCGAGCCGCTCCAGGAAGCGGTCGCAGTCCGCCTCCAGCTTGTCGACGTAGGACTGCTCGACCCGCAGCGGCGGGTACTTCGGGTCCTCCACCACCGGGGTGGAGAGGTCCGCGCCCACGTCGAACAGGTCGTTCTGGACCCGGACGAGGACCGTCACGACCTCCTCGTCGAGCTGTCCGAGGGCGATGGCCGTACCGACGACGGCGTTGGCCTCGTTGGCGTCGGCGTACGCCGAGATCCGCAGATCGGTCTTGGCGGTCCGGCTCATGTCGCCCAGCGCGGTGGTGCCCTGGTCGCCGGTACGGGTGTAGATGCGCGTCAGATTGACCATGTGCCCAGCGTAGTTACGCTCCGGCCTTCAGGAAGGTCCGTGTGCCGACCGTCACGGCCGCCAGCGTGAGCCCGACGGCCACCAGGACGCCGTACAGCGTGGTCGCCGTCGCGTACTGCCCGACGTACGCGTCCCGTACCGCGTCCACCAGATAGCGGAACGGCATGAAGTGCGAGAGCACGTTCAGCCAGGTCGGCGCGAGCGCCATAGGCAGCATCAGCCCCGACAGCAGCATCGCCGGCAGCGTGAGCGCGTTGACCGTGGGGCCGAACTCCGTCGGCGTGTTCACCTTCATCGCCAGCGCGTACGAGAGCGAGGCGAGGGAGAAGGTCAGCAGGGCGACGAAGACGAAGCCGATGAGGACCCCGGCGAGCGGGGCGCGCAGCCCCATCACCAGCGCGGTCAGGACGAGCAGTACGGCCTGGAAGACGAAGAGCGAGGCGTCGCGCAGGAGCCGGCCGAGGAGCAGCGCGAGCCGGCTGACCGGGGTCACGCGCATCCGCTCCACCACGCCCCAGTTCTTCTCCATGATGAGCGAGAAGCCGGCGAACGAGGCGCCGAACAGGCCGAGTTGGAGCAGCAGTCCGGGGACGAGGACCTGCCAGGAGTCGCCTTCGCGGCCGAGCGGCAGATCGCTGAGCAGGGGCCCGAAGAAGAGCAGGTACAGCAGCGGCATCAGGGCGCCGAAGAAGATCTGGAACTTCGAGCGCAGGGTCTGGCGGGCGTAGCGCCCGAAGACGAGCGCGGTGTCATGGAAGAGCAAGGCGAGTCCTAAACGGCTACGGGGGTGGGGTCGGCGGGGGCCGGGCCGCGCCCGGTGACGGCGAGGAAGGCGTCCTGGAGGGTGGTCACCCCGTGCTCGGCCTTGAGCCCGGCGGGGGTGCCCTCCGTGACGACGACGCCCCGGTCCACGATCACCAGCCGGTCGGAGAGCGCGTCGGCCTCGTCGAGGTAGTGGGTGGTGAGCACGACGGTCGTGCCGTGCTCGTCGCGCAGTCGGCGCACCAGCGCCCACAGGTCGGCGCGGCTGCCCGGGTCGAGCCCGGTCGTCGGCTCGTCGAGGAAGAGCACGTCGGGGCGGTGGGCGAGGCCGAGCGCGATGTCGAGGCGGCGGCGCTGACCGCCGGAGAGCGCGGACGGGGAGCGGTCGAGGACCTCGGTGAGGCCGAGCTCCTCCGCCAGCTCCTCGGCGCGGGCGGTCGCGTCCGCCTTGGAGAGCCGGTACAGGCGGCCCTGCATGACGAGTTCGGAGCGCACGGTCTCCTGCGGGTCGACCCCGCCGGACTGGGCGACGTACCCGATCCGGCTCCGTACGGACGCCGGGTCGGCGAGCAGGTCGTGGCCGGCGACGGTGGCCGCGCCGCCGGTGGGCGGGAGCAGCGTGGTGAGCATCCGCAGGGTGGTGGTCTTCCCCGCGCCGTTGGGGCCGAGGAGGCCGAGGATCTCGCCCCGCCGCACGGTGAGGTCGATCCCGCGGACCGCTTCCACGGGGCCGTTCTTCGTCTGGAAGGTCCGGGCGAGCCCGGCCGTACTGATGATGGGCATGGCGACTACAAAAACAGAGTCACTGAATTTTTGCAATGTCTCCAAAATTTCAGGGGGACCTAGAATGACGCCATGGCTGAGGGGCTGAGGGAGCGCAAGAAGCGCCAGACGAAGCAGCGGATCTCCGACATCGCGACCGGGCTCTTCCTGGAGCACGGCTTCGTGACCGTGACCATCGCGGAGATCGCGGAGGCCGCGGACGTCTCCGTCAACACGGTGTACAACTACTTCCCCGCCAAGGAGGACCTCTTCCTCGACCGCATGGAAGGCGTCACCCTGCGCGTCGCCCGGATGATCCGCGGCCGCGACACCGGCGAGTCCGCCGCCGACGCCGTCCTGCGCGAGCTGCGCCAGCAGATCGGCGCGGTCTCACCCGCGTACGGACTCATGGACGGCTTCGACGCCTTCATGAACGTCATCGAGCACGCCCCCACCCTCAAGGCCCGGCTCTTCTACCTCCAGCAGCAGGTCCACGACGCCGTCGTCGCCACCCTGCGCGAGGAGACCGGCGCGGCCGACGACGACCCGCTGCCCCTGCTCGTCGGCGGTCAGCTCGCCTGGATCGAGAACACCGTCGTCGGCTACATCACCCGTCAGATGTCGGCCGGCGGCAAGGCGACCCGGGTCTCCCGCGAGGCCCTCGTCCTCCTCGACGAGATCGAGGAGCTGCTGAGCGAGCGGGTCCTCACGTACGCCGTACGGGGGTAGCCGGCCTGTCGCGAGTGTGACGTCCGTCAAACCGGGCGTGACGCGCGTTACTTCACGGTCACTTCGCGCCCCACGACCGCTAATCTCCGCCGGAGAGCCAGACATGAACAGGCGTTGAGGGGTGGAAGACGTGGCCAGGAAGCTCGCCGTCATCGGAGCCGGACTCATGGGGTCGGGAATCGCGCAGGTCTCGGCCCAGGCGGGCTGGGAGGTCGTCCTGCGTGATGTCACCGACGCCGCACTGACCCGCGGCACCGACGGCATCAAGGCGTCGTACGACCGGTTCGTCGCCAAGGGCAAGCTGACCGCGGAGGACGCCGAGGCGGCCCTCGGCCGGATCACCGCCACGACCGAACTCGAGGCCGTGGCCGACGCCGACGTCGTCGTGGAGGCCGTCTTCGAGAAGCTGGAGGTCAAGCACGAGATCTTCCGCTCCCTCGACAAGGTCGCCAAGGACGGCGCGGTCCTCGCCTCCAACACCTCCGCCATCCCGATCACCAAGATCGCCGCGGTGACGGAGCGTCCGGAGGCCGTCGTCGGCACCCACTTCTTCTCGCCGGTCCCGATGATGCAGCTCTGCGAGCTCGTCCGCGGCTACAAGACCAGCGACGCCACCCTCGCCGCCGCGCGGGAGTTCGCCGAGTCGGTCGGCAAGACCTGCATCGTCGTCAACCGCGACGTCGCCGGCTTCGTCACCACCCGCCTCATCTCCGCGCTCGTCGTCGAGGCCGCCAAGCTGTACGAGTCGGGCGTCGCCACCGCCGAGGACATCGACATCGCCTGCAAGCTCGGCTTCGGCCACGCCATGGGGCCCCTCTCCACCGCCGACCTCACCGGCATCGACATCCTCGTCAACGCCACCTCCAACATCTACACGGAGTCGCAGGACGAGAAGTTCGCGCCGCCGGAGCTGATGCGCCGGATGGTGGACGCCGGTGACATCGGCCGCAAGAGCGGGCAGGGCTTCTACACGTACTGATCGTCGAAGGCCGTTCGGCCATCACCCCACGGGGTGAATTCGGTATCAGTTCGCTTACAAGGCGCAACGCTTCTGCGCCAACGGCAGTCAGTTGTTGCAAAGACGGAGCACTCCCGGGGAGCGCATATGCACATCAGGGGCGACCATGTCGAGCTGGTCGTCGGGGGCCGCCTCGACGTCCGTAGCGCGGCGGACGCCCGTACGGTCCTGCACTCGGCCGTCGACGACGGAGTCGGCGACCTCGTGCTCGACCTGACCGGTCTCGACTCCTGGGACGCCACAGGACTCGGGGTCATCATGGGCGCACACCGCCGGGCGGGCCGCTGCGGACGGCGACTCGTGCTGCGCGGGGTTCCGCCCCAGATGCAGCGCCTCCTCGTGGCGACCCGGCTCCACCGGATCCTCGCGATCGAGGGCGGGCTCGCCGCGGAGTCGCTGCCCCGCGTCTGAAGCGTCGGCACGGCTGAACCTTCGGCACCTCTGAACCGTCGGCACGGCTGAACCGTCGGCACCTCTGAACCGTCGGCACGGCTGAACCGTCGGCACCTCTGAACCGTCGGCACGGCTGAACCGTCGGCACCGCGGTTGTGAAGCTGCTGTGCGAAACAGGCGAGCCGTGCCAATCCTCGACGGACCGTGACGTCTTGGTCGGGGCAGCACCCCGGATGTTCCCGGATGCTCGAAGAAGGTCTAGGGTTCGGTCGCCCGCCCATTGACGAACCCACCCGGCGGGCACCGGACCAGAAGCGACCGCGAGCGTGCAGATCGGCCGGAGGGGCTTCCGCACGCACCGCTTTTGGGGGGCTTTGACCATGGACCCGATGAACCGGGGGCCGGAAGACTACGGCCACGACACCGAGGGTGACGACGTCCGCGACGGACGCGCCGGCGGCCCCGCCGCCGGCCCCGGACCGGCGGTCACGCCCGCCCGCGTCCGCACCGCCCGCGTCGTCTCCGGCGACCTCCTGCTCACCGTCAACCCCGTCGACGGCAGCGAGATCGAGGCCTGCCCGCCCGGAGAGCAGCCCGCGCCGCCCCGCCGCCGCACCGCCCAGGAGCGCGCCGAGGCCGCCCGCGCGGCCACCCCGCCCGTACCGGCGGGACCCGCCGCCCCGAGGCTGCCGCTGATCGAACGGCAGGAGGAGCACGAGCGGCTCGTCCAGCTCCTCGCGCGCGGCCGCTCCGTCCGGGTCACCGGCCCCGCAGGCTCCGGCCGCACCGCCCTCCTCGAAGCGGTCGCCGCCGACTGCGCCGACCTCGCGCCCGACGGCGTCGTCCGTCTCTCCGGCCACCACCGGACCCCCACCGAGCTGCTGTACGAACTCCTCGCCACCGTCCAGCACGCCCCCGACCACCGCCCCGACCGCAAGGGCCTGCTCGATCTGGTCCGCGACATCGGAGCCGTCGTCCTCGTCGACGACCTGGAGTTCGGCGGCGCGTCCCTGGACGAGCTCCTCGCCGCCGCGCCCGAGTGCGCCTTCCTGCTCGCCGCCACCCCCGACGTCCAGGCCCCCTCGGCCGACGCCCACCTCGAAGAGCTCGCCCTCACCGGCCTCGGCCGCGCCTCCTCCCTCGAACTCCTGGAGCGCGCCGTCGACCGGCCGCTCACCGACGACGAGGCCAACTGGGCGGGCGACCTCTGGTTCGAGTCCGAGGGCCTGCCGCTGCGGTTCGTCCAGGCGGGCGCCCTGCTCCGGCAGCGCGACCGGCTCCGGGTCACCCCGGCCGAGTTCGACGCCTTCGGGGCGGCCGCCCAGGAGGACGCCGTCCCCTCCGAGTTCGACGCCTTCGGCGCCCTCGACGACGCCTTCGGCCCGTCAGGGGAGACCGGCGCGGCCCAGCCGGACCCCGCCGACATCGAACTGCGCGAGATACCGCTGCCGAGCCTCGGCGAGGGCGCCGCCCCCGCCGCGCTGCTCTCCTCCCGGCTCAGCCGCTCCGCCCAGGACACCCTGCGGTTCGCCGTCGCCCTCGGCGGCGAGGTGCCGCACCAGGCCCACCTGCCCGCGCTCGTCGGCGACACCCACGCCGACGCCGCCCTCGGCGAGCTCATGGCCTGCGGACTGCTCTCCCCGGTCGGCACCCGCTACCGCCTCGCCGCCGGAGTCCTCACCCAGCTCCTCGCGCACGGCTACGCCGAGGACGCCGCCGCCCGCGCCCACACCGTCGCCCAGCACTACGCCTGGTGGGCCGGACACCCCTCCGTCACGCCCGCCCGCGCGGTCGCCGAGGCCGACGCCGTCCTGGCCGCCCTCGCCGCGCTCGTGCCCGGCGCGAGCGACGAACACCCCGCCACCGCCGTCCTGCTCGCCCGCAGCGCGGCCCCCGCCTTCGCCGCCGGCCTCCACTGGGGCGCCTGGGAGCGGGTCCTGCGCGGCGGCCAGGAAGCCGCCCGGCTGGCCGGCGAGGTCGCCGAAGAGGCGTACTTCCACCACGAGTTGGGCGTCCTCGCGCTCTGCGCGGGGAACCTGGAGCGGGCCCGCGCCGAACTGGAGGCGTCGATCGGCATGCGCGGCGTCCTCGCCGACAAGCGCGGCACCGTCGCCGGCCGCCGGGCGCTCGCTCTGGTCGCCGACCGCGCCGGCACCCCGCCGCACGGCGACGTCGCTCCGGCCGCCGCGTCGCGGGAGGAGCCCCTCTCCCCGCCGCGCGGCATCCAGAAGGCCGTCGTCCCGCCGGTCTCCCGGCCGGCCGCCACCCCGCCCCCGGCCGTCCCCGCCTTCCCGGACTTCGCCGACGAGGGCCCGACCCTCATCACCCGCCCGGACACCCTCACGAGTGACGGCGGTACGAAGCGGGGCCGCCGCGCCGGCATCATCGCCGGGGCCCGCCGCAACATCGTCGCGGTCAGCACGGGAGCGCTCCTGGCCGCCGTGCTCGGCACCGTCGTGACCATCGGGGCCACCTCGGGCGACGCCGAGGACCCGGGCACAGGCCGCGTCACCTCCGACCGCACGGCCGACGAGGAGACCGGCGACGCCGTCCTGGACGCCGAAGAGCCGGCCGAGGACGCGACGGACCGCCCCTCGGGCAGCGCCTCGCCCACGCCGTCCGGCTCCGCGGGCTCGGGCACGCCCACCACCTCGGGCAGCCCGTCCACCCCGTCCGGCACGTCGGCCACGACGGCGCCCACGGTCACGGGCTCCCCGGTCCCGACGACGACGCCCCCGCGCCCGACGACGAGCCCGACGCGGACGACGAGGCCGCCGACGTCGCCCTCGACGACCCCGTCGACCACACCGTCGACGACCCCGCCCACCACCACGCCGCCGCCGGACCCCACGGACACGACCCAGCCGCCCGCCAGCAACTCCGCCTCCGGCGACACCAGCCCGACCGGCAACCCGGCCTGACGCGAGGCCGCCGAACACGACGAACGGCCCCGGGTGCGATCACCGCACCCGGGGCCGTAGACGTAGGACCGTACGAAGGGTCAGAACAGCCGCAGCTTGTCGTCCTCGATGCCGCGCATCGCGTCGTAGTCGAGCACCACGCAGTCGATGCCGCGGTCCGTCGCGAGCACCCGCGCCTGCGGCTTGATCTCCTGGGCCGCGAAGACGCCCTTCACCGGCGCGAGGTGCGGGTCGCGGTTGAGCAGCTCCAGATAGCGGGTCAGCTGCTCCACGCCATCGATCTCACCGCGCCGCTTGATCTCCACCGCGACCGTCGCCCCGTCGGCGTCCCGGCACAGGATGTCCACCGGGCCGATCGCGGTCGGGTACTCGCGGCGGATCAGCGTGTGACCCTCGCCGAGGGTCTCGATGCGGTCCGCGAGCAGCTCCTGGAGGTGCGCTTCCACGCCGTCCTTGATGAGGCCCGGGTCCACACCCAGCTCGTGCGAGGAGTCGTGGAGGATCTCCTCCATCGTGATGATCAGTTTCTCGCCCGCTTTGTTCACCACGGTCCAGATGCCGGCCTCACCGTCGACCCCTTCCTTGAGGGTGCACGGCGGCGACATCCAGTTGAGCGGTTTGTACGCCCGGTCGTCCGCGTGGATGGAGACGCTGCCGTCTGCCTTGACCAGGATCAGACGGGGAGCGGAGGGCAGGTGGGCCGTGAGCCGGCCCGCGTAGTCCACGGAACAGCGGGCGATGACGAGACGCATGGTCGGCAACGCTACAAGACACACGCTCTTCCGCGCGATTCGGCTCTTAACGCCCGCTGGACGAGGGTCACTTATTGGCCGGTTGTGTTCCCAATCTCCTGGTGCGCTCCGGACTGCGCGCTTACCGTGGAAGCAGGAGGTCGCCGTCCGTGCACGCAGCGTGTCGCACGGGGGTTCCTTCATCCCTGCCCGTAAGACCCCGCCTGTCGGGGTCGCGAGAGGAGAACCCATGTCGCTCGACGTCTCACCGGCGCTGTTGGAACAGGCCGAGCGAGGCGAGGTCGACGAAGCCGACTTCGTCGACTGCGTCCGGACCTCCCTGCCCTACGCATGGGAGATGATCAGCTCTCTGGTGGCTCAGCTGAAGGTCGACGGCGGAGAGTTCGCCGACAACCAGACGCCGCCGCCGAACGAGCAGGCACGTGGTCAGCTGTTGCGTGCACTCGCGAGTGACGCCATCCGCGGTGCGCTGCAGCGGCACTTCGGGGTGCGTCTGGCCTTCCAGAACTGCCACCGCGTTGCGGTGTTCCCGCTGGACCCCGCGGTCGACGAGCGGCTCGCCCGCTTCACCTCCGTCCGGGGTCAGCTGCTCAACCAGTCGCCGGAACTGCGCGACTGCTGAGGCACGGTGAGTGCCGCCGCTCCGCATCGCGGGAGACGCGAACGATGCGAGAGGTGCCGGAGCGGCGGCATCACCACGAGCGCCCGCACGACCCGACTCCATGGACTCAGACCAGCAGCGGGAGCACCTCGGACCCGAGCCGCCGTACGTTCTCCTCGGTGGCCGCGAGGTCGCCCGTGCCCTCGGCGAGCAGCGCGAAGCGCGTGATGCCCGTACGCTCCGAGGTCGCCGCGAGCCGGTCCGCCGCGAGGCGGGGCGTACCCACCGGGTGCAGCCCGCACAGCAGCTCCGTGTACGCGACGGGGTCCCGCATCGAGCGGTGCCGGCCGTCCACGGTCACATGGGCGTCGAGACCCTGCTTCAGCCAGCCGGGCATCGCCTTCACCAGCGCCTCGGACGCCTCGCGCGTCCCGTCGGCGAGCTGGGCGACACCCGCGGAGACATGGTTCGCGCCGATCCGCGCGATCTCGTCCGGAGTGCGGCCCGCGTCCCTGGAGAAACGTTCCCACGCGGCGACCATCTCGGCCTTCTCCTCGTCACCGCAGTGCATCCCGAGCAGCATCGGCAGCCCGCGCGCGGCGGCCAGTTCGACGCTCCTGGGGGAGGTGCAGGCGACCACGACCTCGGGCGAGGCGTCCCCGCCGATCAGCTCGCCGGGGCGGGGGACGACGGCCACCTCGCGGAAGGCGAATCGTTCTCCCTCCGCGGAGACACGGGGCTCGGTCAGCCAGCGCAGCAGCAGGTCGAGCGATTCGGGGAAGCCCTGTTCGTACGCCTTCAGACCCGAGCCGAACACCTCCAGATCGACCCACGGTCCGCCTCTGCCCACGCCGAGCGTGAACCGGCCTCCGGAGGTGAGATGGAGCAGGGCCGCCTGCTCGCCCAGGGCGACCGGATGGACCGTCGGCAGCACGCTCACCGCCGTACCGACCCGGATCCGGCGGGTGCGGCCCAGAAGCAGCGCCGCCAGCGTCACGGCCGACGGACAGACTCCGTACGGAACGAAGTGGTGCTCGGCCAGCCAGACGGAGTCGAGCCCCGACTCCTCGGCCACCTCGGCGGTCCGCACCGCCCGGTGCAGAGCCTCGCCCTGACCCTGACCCGGGAACTGGGCTGCCAGCACAAACGTACCCACGCGCATCGCCTTCTGCCTCCTTGCGGCCGACGCGGTTCTCCCCCTCGTACTGGCAACAACGTCTGACACGTGCCAAAGGCACGGCCTCCCATGAAGTTGTTGCGATTTTCCGCTAACTCGCCTTGCCGGGTGGGAGGGCACTCCGTCGCGGCCCGTAGGCTTGAGAGAACGTTCTGTGCCCCCGGCCCCGTGAGGTGATCAGGTGTCCCCGCGTCGCAACCGCCCCCATGGCGGCGAGAAGCCCGATCCTCAGGGTGAGTCGGGCGACCGGTACGGGGGCTCGCAGCGCAGCGAGAGCTGGCAGGGCGAGGAGTGGTTCGTCCGGCACGTGGCCGGCGCGAGCGCCCCGGGCAAGCGCTACCGCTGCCCCGGCTGCGACCAGGAGATCCCGGGCGGCGCCCCGCACGTGGTGGCCTGGCCGGAGTACGGCGGAGTGGACGACCGCCGCCACTGGCACAAGGCCTGCTGGAACGCGAAGGACCGCCGCACCACGAGGGTGCAGCGGTCCCGCAACGCGCCGAAGTACTAGGGCCTTTCGTTTGGATCATGCCGGGCTCGCGGGCCCTGGCACCGTGCCTCGCCGCGTTGTCGTCGGTTGCCATGGCTCCGCCATGACGCCCTCCTCCGCCTTGCGATGCACGGCACCAGAGCCCGCTCCCTGATCCGGCCTGATCCAAACGAAAGACCCTAGGGCCTGTCCGACCCTGATCCGCCGGACAGGCCCTGGCGGATCGGCCGGACTCAGACGTCCCGGCTGTTCAGCAGGGCGTACGCGCCGCCCATCACCGCCGCCGCGATGATCGCCATGATCCAGACCGGGTCCCAGCCCGAGGGGCCGGACTGGCCGATCGCCGACTTGCCGGCGTACAGCGCGATGAGCTGGCTCGGGACCGCGTAGTCGAGCAGCCACTGCTGCAGCTTGGCCAGCGACTCCGAGAACATGAACATGGCCGCCACCAGCGGCAGCAGCAGAACACCGATCATGATCGTGATCGCGCCCGCCGAGTGCCGGATGATCGCGCCGATGGCCAGCGACAGCAGGCCGAGCAGCGCCAGGAACAGGCCGACACCGACCGTCGCCCGCAGCCACTCGCCCGAGGTCGGCTCGGCGGCCTCCGGCACCATCGCCACCTGCGCCACGCCCACCACCGTCGCCGTCACCGTGGTGATCGTGAAGACGAGCAGGAAGAAGACGATCGCCTTGGCCGTCAGGACCCGGCCGCGGGTCGGGCAGGCGGTCAGCGTCGTACGGATCATCCCCGTGCCGTACTCGGAGGCGATCGTCAGCACGCCGAGCGTGATCACACAGATCGAGCCGAGGAGCACACCGAAGAAGCCGAGCGCGAGCGCCGACTCCTGGTCGGCGGGAACGTCGGCGCTGGACACGACCGCGGCGACGCCGAGGCCGATGACCAGCATCAGCAGCACCATCACACCCAGCGTCCACATCGTGGAGCGCACGGAACGGATCTTGGTCCACTCCGAGGCGAGCGCGTCCCCGAGATGCGCCCGGCGCACCGGGATGGGGGAGACGTACGAGTACGGGACGGCCGCGGGGCCGGGGGTGGGGAGGGGAGCGGGGGCGGGGAGGGGAGCGGGGGCGGGGGCGGTCATCGGGCGTCCTCGGCGTTCTTGGCGGGCTCGCTCTGCGTCGCGTACGGGTTCTGTCCGGGCGGCGGCGGGGCGTACCAGCCCTGCTGCGGTACGTCCTGCACGACCGGCTGGGCCGGCTGCTGAAGGTGCTGCGGCTGCGGCTGCTGGAGGTGCGCCAGCTGGTCGTCGGTGGAGCGGTAGTCCACGGCGCCCTGCGTCATCCGCATGTACGCCTCCTCCAGCGAGGCCTGGTGCGGCGAGAGCTCCCAGAGCCGTACGTCCGCGTCGTGCGCCAGGTCGCTGATCCGCGGCAGCGCCAGACCGGTCACCCGCAGCGCGCCGTCCGGCTCGGACATCACCCGGCCGCCGGCCTCGATCAGGGTGGCCGTCAGCTTCTCCCGCTGCTGCGGCTCCGCCTCCGGGGTGCGGACCCGGGCGAAGTCGGCGGAGTTCGCCGAGATGAAGTCCTTGACGCTCATGTCGGCCATCAGCTGGCCCCGGCCGATCACGATCAGATGGTCGGCGGTCAGCGCCATCTCGCTCATGAGGTGGCTGGAGACGAAGACGGTCCGGCCCTCGGCGGCGAGCTTCTTCATGAGATTACGGACCCAGAGGATGCCCTCGGGGTCGAGACCGTTCACCGGCTCGTCGAAGAGCAGCACCTGCGGGTCGCCGAGCAGTGCGGCGGCGATGCCCAGACGCTGCCCCATGCCCAGCGAGAAGCCCTTGGAGCGGCGCTTGGCGACGTCCTGGAGTCCGACGACCCCGAGGACCTCGTCGACCCGCTGCGCCGGGATACCGGCGAGCTGGGCGAGCGACAGGAGATGGCTGCGGGCGCTCCGGCCGCCGTGCACGGCCTTGGCGTCGAGCAGCGCCCCCACCTGGCGGGGCGCGTTCGGCAGCTGCCGGAAGGGGTGGCCGCCGATCGTGACATGCCCCGACGTGGGCCGGTCAAGCCCGAGGATCATGCGCATCGTGGTCGACTTGCCGGAACCGTTGGGGCCGAGGAAGCCGGTGACGGTACCCGGCCTCACCTGGAAGGAAAGGTTGTACACGGCCGTCTTGGCGCCATAGCGCTTCGTCAGGCCGACTGCCTCGATCATTCTCCAGCCCCATCGACAGGTCAGGTCGTCGGGGCCGTTGGCCGACGGCCGGGGCCCCCGTATGAGCTAGGAGCTTATCCAGGGGTTGACGGTTCCGGCCAAGCCGAAATCGTGATGGACGCGCTACGCGTCCCGCTTCTTCATGACCAGGTAGCCGCCGAGCAACGCGGCCGCCACCCAGAGGACCATGATCCCCAGGCCGCCCCAGGGCCCGTACGGCGCCTCCTCCGTGTTCAGGGCGTCGGGGAGGACCTGCATGATCTTGGAGCCGGCCTGGTCGGGGAAGTAGAGCGCGACCTCCTTGGCCTTCGGGACCGCCGAGAGGATCTGCGAGACCAGGAAGAAGAACGGCACCAGGATCCCGAGCGAGAGCATCGAGGAGCGCAGCATCGTCGCGACACCCATCGAGAAGATCGCGATGAGACCCATGTAGAGCCCGCCGCCGACGACCGCCCGCAGCACGTTGTCCGCGCCGAGCGTCGTGCGGTGCTCGCCGAGGAGGGCCTGGCCCAGGAAGAACGACAGGAAGCTGGTCACCAGGCCGACGCCCAGGGCGAGCGCGCCCGCCACCGCGATCTTGGAGAAGATGAAGGTCGCCCGCTGCGGCACGGCCGCGAGCGAGGTGCGGATCATGCCGGAGCTGTACTCCGTGCCGACGACCAGGACGCCGAAGACCACCATCGCCAGCTGGCCGAGAATCATCCCGGAGAAGCTGACGAAGGTCGGGTCGAAGGTCGCCTGCTCGGCCTCGGAGAGATCGCTGAACGTGGACTCGATCAGCGCACTCAGGGCCGCGCCCATCGCCACCGTCACCAGGAGCGCGCTCGCCAGGGTCCAGACCGTCGACGAGACCGTCCGGATCTTGGTCCACTCCGACTGGAGGACCGCCGATACCGCTGCCATCGTTCAGGCTCCCTTGGTGGTGTCGCCCCAGCGGGGGCCCGCCGGTTCCGCCGCGTGGACGTCCGTGCCGTGCGCGTGGTACTCCACAGCACCCGCGGTCATCTGCATGAACGCTTCTTCGAGAGAGGCGCGCTGCGCGCTCAGCTCGTGCAGGACGAGCCGGTGCTCGGCCGCCAGTTCACCGATCTTCTCGGTCGTGGCGCCGTCCACCTCCAGCGTGCCGTTGCCCGCCTCGACGGGCGTGAAGCCGCTCTCGTGCAGGACGTCCCGCAGCCGCTCCTGCTGCGGCGAACGCAGCCGTACGTAGCTCCGCGAATTCTGGTGGATGAAATCCGCCATCGACGTGTCGGCCAGCAGTTTTCCCTGCCCGATCACGATCAGATGATCGGCCGTCAGGGCCATTTCGCTCATCAGATGGCTGGAAACGAAGATCGTCCGGCCCTCGTTGGCGAGCGCCTTCATCAGATTGCGGATCCAGTGAATTCCCTCGGGGTCCAGACCATTGACGGGTTCGTCGAACATCAGGATCTCGGGATCACCCAGCAGCGCCGAGGCGATTCCGAGCCGCTGGCCCATGCCGAGGGAGAAACCCTTCGACTTCTTCTTCGCGACCGACGTCAGACCGACCAGGTCGAGGACCTCTCCGACGCGGCTCTGCGGAATGCGGTTCGACTGCGCGAGGCAGAGCAGATTGTTGTACGCCGACCGGCCGCCGTGCATCGCCTTGGCGTCGAGGAGCGCCCCGATGTACTTCAGCGGCTCCTGGAGCTCCCGGTAGTGCTTGCCGTCGATCCGGACCGTACCGCTCGTCGGGTTGTCCAGATCGAGCATCATCCGCATGGTCGTCGACTTGCCCGCGCCGTTGGGCCCGAGGAAGCCGGTCACCACGCCCGGCCGCACCTGGAAGGAGAGATGGTCGACCGCCGTCTTCGATCCGAACCGTTTCGTCAGGGCCTCGAGCTCGATCATGCGTACAACCTACGGGCGCGAAAAACCCTCCGCCACCGGAATGACGGAGGGTTTCGCGACGCGTCGCCCACTCGTTACCGAGAAAGGCGTCAGCGGGTCTGCTGAGCCGGGACACCACGGGTGGCCGGCTCGTCGTCGATCGGGGAGCCGGCGGCCGCCACGGCGGCGCCGGTCAGCGTCGCCAGCATCTCGCGGACGTTGGTCAGCTGGGCGTTGATCGAGTCGCGGCGGTTCGTCAGCGCGGCGAGCTCGCGCTCCGATTCCGACCGGATCCGGTCGGCCTTGGCGTTCGCGTCGGCCACGATGTCCTCGGCCTGGCGCTGCGCGGTCTCCACCGTCTGACGGGCCCGGCGCTCCGCGTCCGTACGCAGCTTCTCGGCCTCCAGGCGGAGCTGCTCGGCGCGGTGCTCGATCTCGGCCAGACGCTTCTCGGCCTTGGCCTGACGCGAGGCCAGGTCGCGCTCCGACTGCTCCCGGCGCTTGGCCAGGTTGGTCTCGAAGTCCGCGGCGGCCTGGGCGGCCTTGGCGCGGGTCTCCTCGAAGAGGGCGTCCGCCTCCTCACGCTTGGACTGCGCGTCCTTCTGCGCCTCGCCGCGCAGCGAGTTGGCCTCGCCCTGCGCCTTCTCGACGATCCGGACGCCCTCGTCCTCGGCCTTCGACTTGCGCTCGGCCGCGAACGACTCGGCGTCGTTGCGCACCTGCTGCGCGGCCGACTCGGCCAGCTCGCGGTGCTGCTCGGCGGCGCGACGGGCCTCCTCGCGCAGGTCCTTCGCCTCCTCCTCGGCGAGGCGGAGGATCTTCTCGACACGCGCACCGAGGCCGGCGTACGACGGCTCGGCGTCGGTGACCTGGGCCTGGGCGTTCTGCGTCTCGAGGTGGAGCTCCTCGATGCGCTTTTCCAGAGAGGTGATTCGTCCTAGAGCACTGTCACGGTCGGCGACGAGCTTGGTAATGCGGTCATCCACCTGACCGCGGTCGTAACCACGCCGCACGAGCTCGAAGCCGAAGGGGGAGGAAGTGTCGCTCATGGGGTTCCTGTCGAATGAGACCGGTGAGGTGTTAGGGGGAATCCTAGGGGCCGAAGCGGCGTGTCATCGAGCGGATGCCCGTTTGATCTGGAGAATGTCCAGCCTTTTGAGTGGCTAGCCCTCGGAGGACTTGCCACTCGAACGTGTTGCCCCCGCCGGAACGCCCGCCTTGTCACCCATCGCACCGGCGGACTTCGCCCCGCCGGACGGCGCCTCGAAAGACTCCAACGCTTCAAGTACGTCCTGGACACGGGAGATCTCGGCATTGATGTCCTCGCGACGGCGCACCAGCACATCGAGATCGCGCTTGCCCTCGGAGATCATCGTCTCGGCCTCGTGCTCGGCCTCCGCCTTGACCTTCTCCGCCTCCGAGACGAGCGAGGCCTTCTTCTGCTCGGCCTCCTTCAGGAGCGCCTCGGCCTTCTTCACCGCGGCGATCCGGACCTTGCTCGCCTCCGAACTCGCCTCCGAGACCAACTCCTTGGCCTTCTCCGCCGCCTCGGCCCGCTGCTCCTCCGCCGCCTTCACCAGCTTGTCGACCCGCTCGCCGGCCGTCTTCATCTGCTCGGCCGTCTCGCGCCGCGCCCGCTCGTGCAGCTCCTCGATCTCGCCCTCGATACGGGCCCGCAGCTCCTCCGCCCGCTCCCTTATGGCCGTCGCGTCGCTGCGCGCGCCCACCAGGAGCTCGTCCGCGTCCGTACGGGCCTTCTCCACCAGCGAGTTGCCCTCGACCGTCGCCTCGGCCACGATCCGGTCGGCCTCCTGACGGGCCGCGCCGACCATCGTGTCCGCCTGGGACTCCGCCTCGGTGGTGGCGCGCAGCGCCTCCTCCTGGGCCTTCGCCATCAGCTGGTCGGCCTGCTCGGCCGCGTCCGAACGGCGCTTGGCACCGGCCTCGCGCGCCTCGTCGAGCGTACGGTCGGCCTCCTCGCGCGCCTCGGAGCGCATCTGCTCCGCCGCCGCCTCGGCGTCCGCCCTGACCCGCTCGGCCTCGGCACGGATCCGCTCGGCGGCCTGCTGGGCCTGCCCCACGTTCTCCGCGCCCTCGGCCCGCAGCCGCTCCGCCTCGTCGGCCGCCTCGGCCGTGATCCGCTCGGCCTCGCTCGTGGCCTCGCCGATGAGCGAGTCCGCCTGCTCGGCGGCGTCCGCGCGGCGCTTGTCGGCCGCCTTCCGCGCCTCGTCCAGGACCTGCTCGCCGTCCGCGCGCGCGGCGGCCCGCAGCGCCTCCGCCTCGGCCTCGCCCGCCGCCTTGACCTGCTCGGCCTCGGTACGGATCCGCTGCGCGTCCTGCTCGGTCGACTCCAGGAGCGCCACCGCCTCCGCGGTGATCCGGTCCGACTCGCCCGTGGCCTCGGCGATCAGCGCGTCGGCCTGCTCGGCGGCGTCCGAACGCCGCTTGTCGGCCGCCTTGCGCGCCTCGTCGAGGACCTGCTCGCTGTCGGCGAGCGCGGCGACCCGCAGTGCCTGGGCGTGCGCCTCGCCGTCCGTCTTCAGCTGCTCGGCCTCGGCCCGCAGCGCCTCCGCGTCGGCCGTAAGACGCTCGGCCTCGCCCGCGGCCTCCGTGATGAGGGTGTCCGCCTGCTCGGCGGCGTCCGCGCGGCGCTTGTCGGCCGCCTTGCGGGCCTCGTCCAGGATCTGCTCGCCCTCCGTGCGGGCGAGCGTGACCAGCTCCTCCGCCTCGGCGGTGAGCCGCTCGGACTCGGCGGCCGCCTCGGAACGGATCCGGTTGGCGTCCTCGCGGGCGTCCGCACGGGTCCTGGCCGCGTCCTGCTCGGCCGAACCCAGCGCGTCCGTCGCCTCCGTCCGTACCCGCTGGGCGTACTCGGCCGTGTCCGCGCGCAGCTTCTCCGACTCGGAGATCGCGTCCGCGACCGTCCGCTCGGCCAGCGCCTTCGCGGCCTCGGTCTCCTCCTGGGCGCGCGCCCGGACCCGGTTGGCGTCCTCGGTCGCCCGCTCCCGCTCGGCGTACGCGTCGGCGCGGACCCGGTCCGCCTCCTCCTGCGCTTCGGTACGGGTGCGCTCCGCCGCGTGCTCGGCCGCGCTGCGCAGCCCGGCGATCTCCTCCTCGGCCTGCTCCTGGAGGCCGGCGACGGAGTCCCGTACCTCCTTGGCCGTCTGCTCGGCCGCGGACACCATCTCCGTGGCCCGCCGGTCCGCCTCCTCGACCAGGCGCTGCGCCTCGGTCTGCGCCTCCTCCACCCGCTTACGGGCGGAGGCGAGGAGCTCCTCGGACTGCTCGCGGGCGTGCTCGCGCTCCCGGTCGGCCTCGGAACGGGCCGACTCCAACGTCTCCTCGGCCTCCCGGCGCCGCCGGTTGGCCTCCTCCTGCGCGGCGGCCAGCGCCTCGGCGGCCTCGGCGGCCACCCGCTCGGCCGCGGCAGCGGCCTCGGCGCGTACCCGGTCGGCGGTCTCCTGGGCCTCCGACTTCAGCCGCTCGGCCTCCGTCGACGCCTCCGTGCGCAGCCGTACGGCAGCGGCCTCCGCCTCGGCGCGCGCGGTCGACGCGTCCGACGCGGCCTCCGTGCGGAGCCGCTCGGCCTCCTGCTCGGCCTGCGCCTGGAGCGTACGGATCCGCTCGGCGGCCTCCGTGCGGAGCCGCTCGGTCTCCTCGGCGGCCTCGCGGCGCAGCCGCTCGCTCTCGGCGCGCGCGTCGGTCAGCGCCTTCTCGGCGCTCTCGACCCGGGTCTCGGCCTCGGTGTGCAGCCGGGTCAGCTCCTCGGCCGCCTCCTCGCGGCGGGCGGCGGCGGCCCGCTCGGCGTCCTCACGGAGCTCGGCCGCGGCGCGCTCGGCCGCGTCCTTGACCGACTCGGCCTGCTCCTCGGCCTCCGCCCGCATCCGCTCGGCCTCGGCGCGGGTGCGCTCCAGCGTCTCCTCGGCCTGCGTGCGCAGCGTCTGCGCGCGCTCCATGGCCTCCGAGCGGACCCGCTCGCCCTCGGCGCCCGCGCTCGCGCGCAGCTCGTCGGCGTCCGTACGGGCCTTGGTCAGCAGCTCCTCGGCGGTGCCGGCCGCCTCCTCGATCTGGCCGACGGCCTCGCGCCTGGCCTCGCCGCGGATCTTCTCGCCCTCGGCGATCGCCTCGGCCCGCAGCTGCTCGGCCTCGCCGCGCAGCCTGCGCGCCTCCTCCTGCAGCTCGACGGTCTTGGCGCGGTACTCCTTGGTGTCGTCCTTGGCCGAACCGAGCAGCTCGTCGGCCTGCTCCCCGGCCCGGTCGCGCAGCCGGTCGGCCTCCGTCTCGGCCTCGCGCCGGATCCGCTCGGCCTCCTCGGAGGCCTTGCGGATGGTGGCCTGGGCGTCCTCGGAGGCCTTGGTCAGGACCTCCTCGGCCGTGCGGGCGGCCTTGGCGAGCGCGGCGGCCGAGTCCTCGGCGGCGACCGTACGGGCCTTGTCGGAGGCCTCCGAGACCAGCTTCTCGGCCTCGGCGGTGGCCTCGCGCAGCTTCTCCTCGGCCGCCCCCTTGAGGGTCTCGGCCTCCTTGGTCGCCTCGGAGACGAGCCGGGCGATCTCGGCCTTCGCCGTACGGGTGCGCTGCTCGTTGACGGACTCCGCGGACGACAGCTGCCTGGCGGCCGCCTCCTTGGCCTCGGCGAGCGCCTTCTCGGCCTCGGCGCGGGCCTCGCGGAGCCGGTCCTCGGCCTCCTGCATCCGCTGCTCGGCGGCGCGGGACAGCTCGGCGGCCTGCTGACGGGACTGCTCGGTCTCGGCGGTGGTGGAGGAACGCAGCTGCTCGGCATGGCTGGTGGCCTCGTGCGCCTGCGTGGACGCGGCGTTGAGGAGCCGCTCGGCGTCCTTGCGGGCGCGCAGCAGAATCGCTTCGGCCTCGGCACGGGCCGCCTCGGCCTCCGAACCCACCCGCTGGCGGGTCTCCTCGGCGAGCCGGGTGGCCTCCGCGCGGGCACCGCTGAGCGCCTGCTCGGCCTCGGCGCGGGACTCCTCCATGAGGCGGCGGGCCTGCGACTCCGTACGGGCGCGCAGCTGTTCGGCCCAGGCCACGTTCTCGTTGACGTGCGCCTCGACGGTCTGCCGGCGCTCCGCGAGCTCCTGGTCCAGGCGCTGCCGGCGCTGGACGGCCTCGGCGTGCAGCTCGGCCTGGAGCCGGGCCTGGTGCTCGGCGTGCTCCTGCAAGATGCGCTGGGTCTGGGCGCGGGCGTCGCGCAGTTCGCGCTCGGCGTCCTGGCGCAGCTGTTCGGCCTGGATCTGCGCGTTGCGCAGCAGCTGTTCGGCCTGGTAGCCGATGTCCGCGCTGTCGTACGCGGGGCGGGACGCGATGGTGCGACGCGCCTCGTGGAGCTTGGCGCGCAACACCTCGACCTGGTAACCGAGGTCCTCGGCGTGCTGGACGGCCTTCTCCCGCTCGGTCTTCAGCCGGTCCATCTCGGCTTCGAACCGCGAGAGATGGTCGTCTTCAGCTCGGTGGCTCTCCTGGCGTTCGTAGCCCCGCACTGCGCGGTCCCATCCTTCCCCGAGCTCTCAACGCGTTCGAGCAGGGGAGACCCCAACCCTGGTCGCACACTCCAACGAGCACCGTTCCCCGGAGAACGGCCCCCCGGGAATCGTGGCAGATCGGATACCCCGACTTCGACGCCGCATGGGCATGCGGCCCCGACCGGCCCCGGCCCGGAGTCGCCCACTCTACCGGGCCAGGAATCCGGAGGTCAGTGCTCCGCTGAGGAGGGGTCGGCGGACGTGACCAGTTCGGTCAGTACGCCGTGGCAGTCCTTGGGGTGGAGGAAGGTGATACGAGAGCCCATGGAGCCGATCCTCGGCTCGTCGTAGAGGACCCGGACGCCCTTGCCGCGGATGGCCTCGGCGTCGCCGTCGACATCGGCGGTGCCGAAGGCGATGTGGTGCACGCCCTCACCGTTCTTGGCCAGCCACTTGCCCACCGCGGAGTCCTCCCGGGTGGGCTCCAGGAGCTGGAGGTACGAGGCGCCGCCGTCGGAGGTGTCGTTGATCTTGAGCATGGCCTCGCGGACGCCCTGCTCCTCGTTCACCTCGGAGTGGAACACCTCGAAGCCGTAGGTCGCGCGGTAGAACTCGACGGTCTTGTCGAGGTCGAAGCAGGCGATCCCGATGTGGTCGATTCGCGTCAGCATGGCTCCAGTCCACCCCCGGAGAGGTGGTTACGCAACGTGCGCGCCGTCACACCGACTGGCCGGTGACCGTGCGCGTGACCGCTCAGTACATTGAAGGTAAACCCTCGTTCACTCCTCATCCCTAGGGGCCGTGCCTCATGTCTGGAACGACCGGTACCACCTCAGTGATCGTCGCGGGCGCCCGCACGCCCATGGGCCGACTCCTCGGCTCCCTCACCTCCTTCTCCGGCGCCGACCTGGGCGGTTTCGCCATCAAGGCCGCCCTCGACCGGGCCGGCATCGGCGGCGACCAGGTGCAGTACGTGATCATGGGGCAGGTGCTCCAGGCGGGCGCCGGGCAGATCCCCGCGCGCCAGGCCGCCGTCAAGGCGGGCATCCCCATGAACGTGCCGGCGCTGACCGTCAACAAGGTCTGCCTCTCCGGCCTGGACGCCATCGCGCTCGCCGACCAGCTGATCCGCGCGGGCGAGTTCGACATCGTCGTCGCCGGTGGCCAGGAGTCGATGACCAACGCCCCGCACCTCCTCCCGAAGTCCCGCGAGGGCTTCAAGTACGGCGCGATCGAGATGCTCGACGCGATGGCGTACGACGGTCTGACCGACCCCTTCGAGAAGATCGCCATGGGCGAGTCCACGGAGAAGCACAACACCCGCCTGGGCATCCGGCGCCCCGAGCAGGACGAGATCGCCGCGCTCTCGCACCAGCGCGCCGCCGCCGCGCAGAAGAACGGCATCTTCGAGGCCGAGATCACCCCGGTCGAGATCCCGCAGCGCAAGGGCGACCCGGTCATCTTCTCGAAGGACGAGGGCATCCGCGCCGAGACGACGGTCGAGTCGCTCGGCAAGCTGCGCCCGGCCTTCGCCAAGGACGGCACCATCACCGCCGGCACCTCCTCGCAGATCTCGGACGGCGCCGCCGCCGTCGTCGTGATGAGCAAGGCGAAGGCGGAGGAGCTGGGCCTCGAGTGGATCGCCGAGATCGGCGCCCACGGCAACGTGGCGGGCCCGGACAACTCGCTGCAGTCGCAGCCGTCCAACGCGATCCAGCACGCCCTGAAGAAGGAGGGCCTGGGCGTCGAGGACCTCGACCTGATCGAGATCAACGAGGCCTTCGCGGCGGTCGCCGTCCAGTCAATGAAGGACCTCGGCGTGACCCCGGAAAAGGTGAACGTCAACGGCGGCGCGATCGCGCTGGGCCACCCGATCGGCATGTCCGGCGCCCGCGTGGTGCTGCACCTGGCCCTCGAGCTCAAGCGGCGCGGCGGCGGCGTCGGCGTGGCGGCGCTGTGCGGCGGCGGCGGTCAGGGCGACGCTCTGGTCGTCCGCGTACCCAAGTAGACGCGGCCCGGCAAGTAGCACCGGCAGCGTTTCCCGGAAGCAAGGAGCGGTTGAACATGGTGGACGTCCCCGAACTGGTCGCCCAGGCGCGGGAGGGCCGGCCGCGTGCCGTGGCCCGGCTGATCTCGCTCGTGGAGGGGGCGTCCCCGCAGCTGCGCGAGGTGATGGCGGCCCTTGCCCCGCTGACCGGCGGCGCGTACGTGGTGGGCCTGACGGGTTCGCCCGGCGTGGGCAAGTCCACCTCGACGTCGGCGCTGGTCGCGGCGTACCGGCGGGCGGGGAAGCGGGTCGGCGTCCTGGCCGTCGACCCCTCGTCCCCGTTCAGCGGCGGGGCGCTGCTCGGCGACCGGGTCCGGATGTCGGAGCACGCCTCGGACCCGGGCGTCTACATCCGCTCGATGGCCACCCGCGGGCACCTGGGCGGGCTCGCCTGGTCCGCGCCGCAGGCGATCCGCGTCCTGGACGCGGCCGGCTGCGACGTGATCCTCGTCGAGACCGTCGGTGTCGGGCAGTCGGAGGTGGAGATCGCCTCCCAGGCCGACACGTCCGTGGTGCTGCTCGCCCCGGGCATGGGCGACGGGATCCAGGCCGCGAAGGCGGGCATCCTGGAGATCGGCGACGTGTACGTGGTGAACAAGGCGGACCGGGACGGCGCGGACGCGACGGCCCGCGAGCTGAACCACATGCTGGGCCTGGGCGAGGCGCGCGGTCCCGCCGACTGGCGGCCGCCGATCGTCAAGACGGTCGCGGCGCGGGGCGAGGGCATCGACGAGGTCGTCGAGGCGCTGGAGAAGCACCGCGCGTGGATGGAGGAGCACGGGGTCCTGGCCGACCGCCGCCGGGCGCGCTCGGCGCGGGAGGTCGAGACGATCGCGGTCACGGCGCTGCGCGCACGCATCGGCGACCTGCACGGCGACCGCCGGCTCGACGCGCTCGCGGAGCGCATCATGGCGGGCGAGCTGGACCCGTACGCGGCCTCCGACGAACTGGTCGCGAGCCTGACGGGCGCCTGAGCCCCGTCCCCGGTCGTGGGCAATCGTTCCGCCCCTGCGGGCCGATTGCCCACCCGGGCGGGAGTGTTACGGCTTGCCCCTGCGGCCGCGCAGTTCGGACGCGACCGGCTTGAGGGACTCGTGGAGGTCGCCGAGCGCCTCCGGGGTCAGCTGGTCGATGAAGTGCTTGCGCACGGACTCCACGTGGTGGGGTGCGACCTTGCGCATGGTCTCCATGCCCTCGTCCGTCAGGACCGCGTACAGCCCGCGCCGGTCCGACTCGCAGTTGACGCGGCGGACGAGCCCCGCGTTCTCCATGCGGGTGATCTGGTGCGAGAGCCGGCTCTTGGACTGCAGCGTCGCGGTGGCGAGGTCGCTCATCCGCAGGCGGCGCTCCGCCGACTCCGAGAGGTTCACCAGGATCTCGTAGTCGTTCATGGTCAGGCCGAAGGGCTGGAGGTCCTTCTCCAACTGGTACGTCAGCATCCGGTTGACGTCCAGATACGTGCGCCACGCGCACTGTTCGGCGTCGGTGAGCCAGGGGGTGGCCGTCTCGGTCTCCATATATGGATTCTACCTAAGAAGTTGAATACTGGACGAAGTCGGGGAGTGTGACGCCAGGCACCCGGGCCCGACGTGCGGGGTGCAGATGTTCGAGGGCGTCACACTCCGCAGACTACCGGCTACAGCCCGAAGCGCCGCTGGAGGTCACCGAGCTGTCCGGGAAGGCGCGGTGCCTGGCCGTGCGCCCCCTGGCCGGAACCGTGCGCCCCGGGCACCCCGCCCGGAACGCCGGGCTGCCCGCCCGCCTGGCCGATCGCCCGCTCGGCCATCAGCAACTCCGTCGACTGGAGCAGTACCGTACCCGCTCCCACGAACTCGAACTGGTGCTCCTCGCCCGAGCTCCCGCCGATCCCCGTCAGCGCCCGGACGCCGCCCATCACGCCCGTCATGTAGCCGTGGTCGTAGTGGTGGCACGGGGACGGGCAGTCCGCCCAGCCGACCAGCGCCTGCGGGTCCACCCGCATCGGCGGCTCCATGAAGACCACCGGGCCGTTCGAGGCCGCCACGAACTTGCCCGTGCCGATCAGCGTCACGAAGCCCGGCACGATCGACTGCTTCAGCGCCAGCGTCGGCTGGTACGCCAGCAGATTGCCCGAGCGGATCGTCAGATTGCCCTCGTCCAGGTCGAACGAGTTCACGTCGAAGGCCCGGTCGGCGAGGAGCATCTTGCCGCTGCCCTCCGCCACCACCCAGTCGCTCGCGTGCAGCGGCGAGTGGAACGACGTACGGACCAGGCGGTCCAGGCGCCCGTGCCCGATGCCGTTGAAGTCGATCCGCCCGTAGTAGGCGATCATCTTGCCCTTCTGCAGGAACCACTGGGAGCCCTTGAGCTCCACGCAGAAGGTGTACGGATTGACGTTGTCGTCGGACGGGAGCGACTGCGGGTCGAGGACGACGGGACCGGTCACAGCTTCTCCTCCGAGGCCTGCACGTACACCGCACCACTGCCGGTCAGCTCCAGCTGGAACGCCTCGCCCGAGCCCCGGCCCACCATGTCGCGCCAGCCCAGCGCGGTCGAGAGCTTGTTCCGTACGTCGCCGTGGTGCGCGACGTACGCCTGCGGGTCCACGTGGACCGCGCGGCCCGGGGTGATCGGCAGCTCGATCACGCCGCCGTGCGCCATGACGGCGACCGCGCCGTGGCCCTTGAGCGTCGTGGTGAAGAGCCCCTGGCCGGTCACCTGGCCGCGCACCATGCCCATGACCCCGCCCTGGGAGCCCATGAACATCGTGCCCTGCTCCAGGGTGCCGTCGAAGGCGAGGAGCCGGTCGGCCTCGACGTACAGGGTGTCGCCGGTCAGCTGGATCACCTGGATGTGGTGGCCGCCGTGCCCGAACATCACCGTGCCGTTGCCCTCGACGGTCATCAGCGGCGTCGCCTCGCCGGCGACCCGGCGGCCGATCATCGACATCACGCCGCCCTGGCCGCCGGCGATGTTCGGCGTGAAAGTGACGTCGCCGCGGTACGCGAGCATCGCGCCGCGTTGGCTGAACATGCGCTGTCCGGGCACGAGGGTCGCCTCGACCATCCGGGAATTGACCTCACGGAACGGCATCAGACGTCGCCCCCGATCGTGTTCCGCTCACTCGGCTGCACGTAGACGAGCCCGTCGCCCTCGAAGCGGATCTGGAAGGCCTCGCCGCCGCCCTCGCCGATGAACGTGCGGAACGTCACACCGGACTGGAAGCTCTGCTGGAGGTTGCCCTGGTGGGCGACGTACGCGCCCGGGTCGACCGAGAGCGGGTACTGCGGGCTCACCCGGAGCACCACCGCCGGGCCGTCGGACATGATCGCCGCCTGGCCGGTGCCCTCCACGGTCGTGGTGAACAGGCCGTTGCCGGTCGCCCCGCCGCGCAGTCCGGTGAAGCTCGTGCCGGTGCGCAGCCCCGCGTCCGTGCAGAGCAGATTGCTCGACTCGACGTAGAGCTTGTCGCCGTGCAGCTGGACGAGGTTGATCTCGGAGGCGCGGTCGGCGAACCAGCAGGTCCCCTGGCCCTTCACCTCCATCACCTCCATCTGCTCACCGGTGAGCCTGCGGGTGACCATGCCGCGCAGGCCCTCACCGCCGCCGGACATCTTCTTGAAGGCCATCTGGCCGTCGTAGGCGACCATGGAGCCGTTTTTCGCCTTGACGGCGTCACCGGTCATGGAGACGGCGAGCACTTTGCTGCCTTGGAGTCGGAACGTAGCCACGGAGGGAGATTACGGGCCCCCCGGTTAAAGAGACAGCAAAGGCGACGTGCACAATGGATCCGCCCACCCTTGTGCATCCGTTCACAAGATCGCGTACACAAGATCGAACGAAGGTGACCCCCTCCCGTGGACATCAAGACCGCCTCCTCCCTCCACCGCCTCCGACTCGTCTCCGCCCCGGAGGCCGTCTCCTTCCTCCTGCTGCTGGTCTGCTCGGTGCTGAAGCGCACCACGGAGTTCAACGCCGTGCCGGTGATGGGTGCGATCCACGGCATCCTCTTCATCCTGTACGTGCTGTTCTGGCTGGACGCCTGGAACCGCACCAAGTGGCAGTTCAAGACCGCCGCGCTCTACTTCGTCCTCTCCGTGCTGCCCCTCGGCGGCTTCTTCGCGGAGCGCAAGCTGAAGCGCGAGGCCGAGGACGCCGTCATCGCCTCCCGCGCCCGCCGCGAGGACGCGGTCGAGGCATGATCGTCGCCTTCTCGGTCACCCCGCTCGGCGTCGGCGAGGAGGTCGGCGAGTACGTCGCCGACGCTGTCCGGGTCGTACGGGAGTCGGGGCTGCCGAACCGCACCGACGCGATGTTCACCTCCATCGAGGGGGAGTGGGACGAGGTCATGGACGTCGTCAAGCGCGCCGTCGCCGCCGTCGAGGCGCGCGCCCCCCGGGTCTCCGTCGTCCTCAAGGCCGACATCAGGCCCGGCGTCACGGACGGCCTCGCCTCCAAAGTCGCCACCGTCGAACGTCATTTGAACGGCTGACGGCCCGGACCGGACGCCGGACGGCCCCGGCCGAACGGCTGACGGCCCTTACCGCGCGGACGAGCCCCCGACCCCTCTGGGCCGGGGGCTCACCCGTACGCGCAGCGAGAACAACTCACTCGGACGACTCCAGTCGACACGCCGATGCTTCTCCCCTTTTGTGGGGGTATCGACCTGTCCGACGACAGCTGGAGGCACCGTGCGGCCGAGAGGCTACGACTACGACACCTACAGCCGACTCGCCGGTCCTCTGACGGAACCGGACACGGCGGCCTACACGGTGCAGTACCGAAGTCTGCTCTCGAAGGAGCCGCACCGAATGCGCGCCGTCCTCCTCATGAGCCTGGCGCCGGTGCTCTCCGCGCTGCTGCTCGTGTACCTCGTCTGGCCCAGCCACTGGACCGTCCGCGAGGGCGGCGACCGATGGCTCGTCAGGCTCGACGCCGTGATGCTCGTGTCGATCGGGCTCATCTGCTTCTTCATGCTGGTCAACGTCGCCTCGATCGCGCACGCCACGATGGTCGCGCGCGACCCCATACCCGTGTACCCGCAGAAGGGCACCCGGGTCGCCTTCCTCACCACGTACGTCCCCGGCAAGGAACCGCTCTCCATGGTCCGCGGCACCCTCGAAGGGGCCGTACGCCTCCGGCACAAGGGCACCCTCGACGTCTGGCTCCTGGACGAGGGCGACGACGAACGCGCCAAGGCGCTCTGCGCCGAACTGGGCGTCAAGCACTTCACCCGGGCCGGGATACCCGAGTGGAACCGCCCGAAGGGCGTCCACAAGGCCCGCACCAAGCACGGCAACTACAACGCGTGGATCGCGATGCACGGGGACGCGTACGACTTCTTCGCCTCCGTCGACACCGACCACGTCCCGCTCCCCAACTTCCTGGAGCGGATGCTCGGCTTCTTCCGCGACCCGGACGTCGCCTTCGTCGTCGGACCGCAGGTGTACGGCAACTACACCTCGCCCGTCACCAAGGCCGCCGAGTCCCAGCAGTTCCTCTTCCACGCGCTGATCCAGCGGGCCGGCAACCGCTACCACGCGCCCATGTTCGTCGGCACCAACAACGTCGTACGGATCTCCGCCGTCAAGCAGGTCGGCGGTCTCTACGACTCCATCACCGAGGACATGGCCACCGGCTTCGAGCTGCACCGGAGGAAGAACCCGCGCACCGGCCACTTCTGGCGCTCCGTCTACACCCCCGACGTGCTCGCCGTCGGCGAGGGACCGGCCTCCTGGACCGACTTCTTCACCCAGCAGCTGCGCTGGTCCCGGGGCACGTTCGAGACGCTGATCAAGCAGTACTGGAAGACCCCCTTCAGGGTCCCGCCGGGCCGCTTCCTCAACTACACGCTGATGCTCGTCTACTACCCGATGACGGCGATCAACTGGCTGCTCGGCATCCTCAGCTGCGTCCTCTTCCTCTGGTTCGGCGCCTCCGGGACCCAGGTCTCCTCCTCGATCTGGCTGATGATCTACAGCGACGCGGTCGCCCTGCAGATCGGCCTCTACCTCTGGAACCGCCGCCACAACGTCTCGCCCCACGAGCCCGAGGGCTCCGGCGGCCTGGCCGGCATGGCGATGTCCGCGCTCTGCGCGCCGATCTACCTCAAGTCGCTCGGCTCCGCGGTGCTGCGCACCCGCGGGCGCTTCGTCGTCACCCCCAAGGGCGGCGAGGCCAGCCCCGACCGGATCCTCACCTTCCGTATCCACCTCTACTGGGCGGCGGTGCTGATCGTCTCGCTGCTCGCCTCCGTCCACTTCCAGCACACCCACGCGGCCATGCGCACCTGGGCCGTGCTCGCACTCGTCATCGCCCTCTCCCCGGTGGCCGTCTGGAGCTGGACGGTCCTGCGCGAGCGGCGCAGCCGGCAGGTACGCGCCCGCGCCAGGGCCCGTACCCGCGCCCGCCGCCTCACCCCCGCCCGCGAGGGCGTCGAGGTCATCGCCGCCGCCACCCCGCATCCGCCCGCGGCCACCGCACCCGCGCCCACGACGACCGGAGGGAACTGAGCCATGGCCTACCGGCCGTCGAAGAAATTCAAGAAGACGCTGTTCGGCAGCGGTGCCGTCGTGGTCCTCGCGGCCCTCAACGCGCCCGCGGCGGTCTCCTTCGTCGGGGAGAAGTACCACGCGTACAAGATCGCCCAGCCCGGCTACAAGAAACGGTTCGGCTCCTGGGCGCCCGTCGAGGTCCCCGCCGGGTACAGCGTCAACGCCATCCACGCGGCGCTGCTGCACACCGGCAAGGTGCTGCTCATCGCCGGCTCGGGCAACGACCAGAAGAAGTTCGACTCGGGCACCTTCGACACCATCCTCTGGGACCCGAAGCGGAACACCTTCAAGAAGATCCCCACCCCCGAGGACTTCTTCTGCTCCGGCCACACCCAGCTCGCCGACGGCCGCCTCCTGGTCGCCGGCGGCACCGCCCGCTACGAGATCCTCGACGGCGAGGTCAAGCGGGCCGGCGGCGGGATGCGGGTCAAGAACGAGAGCCCCGACAAGGCGATCACCCTCAAGAAGGGCACGGTCTTCCGCTCCCCGTCCGGGGTCGAGTACGTGTCGAAGTTCGACGTCACGGTCCCCAAGGCCAAGCGCGACTTCGAGGTCTCGTACTTCAAGAGCGGCCAGATGAAGCCCTGGAAGACCAAGGTCACCGCCGCGGAGGCGCGGGTCTTCGTTGAGGCGAGGAAGGAGGGCGCGCAGGCGCTCACCACCCAGGCCGCGCAGTACGAGATCGTCGGGCTCAAGGGCGCCGACGCCGACAACGTCTACGGCCTCGCCCAGCGGCTCACCACCGAGAAGCAGGACTTCCAGGGCATCAGGGGCGCCTACGAGTTCGACCCCAGGGCCGAGAAGTACATCCCCGTCGCCCCGATGAAGGACGCCCGCTGGTACCCGACGCTCGTCACCCTCCAGGACGGCAAGGTCCTCGCCGTTTCCGGGCTCAACGACGTCGGCGACGTCGTCCCCGGCGACAACGAGATCTACGACCCCAAGACCAAGAAGTGGTCCGAGGGCCCCTTCCGCTACTTCCCCACCTACCCGGCCCTCTTCCTCACCAAGGGCGGCAAGCTGCTCTACACCGGCTCCAACGCGGGCTACGGGCCCGCGGAGAAGGGCCGCGAGCCGGGGCTCTGGGACCTGAAGAAGAACTCCTTCACCAAGCTCGGCGGGCTGACCGACCCCGACCAGCTGGAGACCTCCGCCTCCCTGATGCTGCCGCCCGTCCAGGACCAGAAGGTCATGGTGCTCGGCGGCGGCGGGGTCGGCGAGTCCCCGAAGTCCACCGCCCGTACCTCGATCATCGACCTCTCCAAGGAGACCCCGGCCTTCCGGAACGGACCCGCGCTCCCGCAGGGCACCCGCTACCTCAGCAGCGTGCTCATGCCCGACGACACGGTCTTCACCACCGGCGGCTCGGAGCAGTACCGTGGCGCGGGCGGCAGCGACATCCTCAAGGCGCAGTTCTACGACCCCGGGGCCAACGCCTTCGCCGCCGCGGCCGATCCGACGGTCGGCCGCAACTACCACTCCGAGGCGCTGCTGCTGCCCGACGGCCGGGTCGCCACCTTCGGCTCCGACCCGCTCTACGGCAACCAGGCCAACACCAAGCTCGGCAGCTTCGAGCAGCGCATCGAGATCTTCACCCCACCCTCCCTCCACCGCGCCGGCACCGACCGCCCCGCCCTGGGCGAGGGCCCGCAGGAACTCGACCAGAACGGCCGCGTGACGTTCCGCACGAAGGACGCGGCGACCATCACCAAGGCCCGACTGATGCGCCCCAGCGCCGTCACCCACACCACGGACGTCGAACAGCGCTCGGTGGCCCTGGGCCTGACGAAGACGAAGGACTCGGTGACGGTGGAGGTCCCCCTCGACCGAACCCTGGTCCCGCCCGGCTGGTACATGCTCTTCGTCACCGACAAGGACGGCATCTCGTCGGAGGCGAGGTGGGTCCAGGTGGGAGGCCGTTAGGTCTTCGCGCGGCGGGCCAGGCCCAGGGCGTAGTCCGGCCACCAGGTGCCGGCGGACGGGCCGCCTCGGCAGGGGCCGTCCGATTCGCCGGGGCGCTTGATCCACAGGTAGGCGTCCACCAGCTCGTCGCCCGTGCGGTCGGTCGGTGGGACGCCGAGGGCGCGGCCCGGCGGGTTGCACCAGGCCTCCTCCCGGTCACCCGGGAGGGGGCCGTCGCCGTTGCGGCTGGTGTCGACGGTGAAGTGCGTGCCGCCGAGGAGGCCGGAGAGCGCGGCGCCGAAGCCCTTCACGGTGTCGTTGGTCTGGAAGTTGGAGACGTTCAGCGAGAAGCCGTCGGCCCGGTCGATCCCGGCCCGGCGCAACGGCTCCACCAGCTTGCCCGGATCGTCGATCCACGCCGGATTGCCCGCGTCCAGGTAGACCCGGGTGTTCGGCTGCCGCTTCAGCCGGTCGATCGCCTCGGAGAGCAACTGGAAGCGCTCGTCGTGGTACTGGGCGGGCGTGCAGCCGTCCACGACGTGCGGCACCGCGTCCGGCTCGAGGACGACGATCGCGGGCGCGTCCCCGACGGCGGAGGCGAAGGAGTCGACCCAGGTGCGGTACGCCTGCGCGTCGGGCGAGCCTCCCGCCGAGTACATCCCGCAGTCCCGGTGCGGGATGTTGTACGCGACGAAGACCACGGTCCGCTCGTCCGCGGCGGCCCCGCGCACGGCCTTGGTGATGTCCGGTACGGGATCGTCGCCGTCCGGCCAGTCGGCGACCGGCCGCTCCGCGATCCGCTTCAGGACGCGCGCGTCCTCGGCGCGGCCCTCCGCCTCGTACTGCCGTACCTGCCGGGCCGCGTCGCTGTCCGGATCGACCCAGAAGGGGGAGCCGCCGGAGGGCGCCACCGCCTCGCCGCGCGCGGACGGCGGCCCGACGGGGGTGCGGGCGGGCTCGTCCGGGTCGCCGCAGCCGGTCAGGAGCAGGGCGGCGGCCAGGGTCGAGGCGAGGGTCAGGGCGGCGGGGAAGGGCGTGCGGCGGGACACGGCGTCATCGTGACATAACGGTCACGCGGGGGCGGGGTGCGACACCGGGGAGCCGGTCAGGGCCATGCCGATCGGGGTGCGTTCGTAGAGCACCTGGTGGCCGTACCGACGCGAGGTCAGCAGACCGGCGTCCTTCAGGACGGACAGGTGCGCCGACACGGAGGAGGGGGCGAGACCGAGCCGGTGCGCGAGCGCGGTCGTGCCGGCCGGCTCGTCGAGCGCGCACAGCACGTCCGCCCTGGCCCGGCCGAGCAGCCGGGCGAGCGCGTCGGGGGTCCGGTCGCCCGCGGACTCGGTCCACAGGCCGCCGATCCCGCGCGCCGGGTAGGCGACTGTCGGCTGCCAGGGCGGGTCGAAGCCGCTCACCACGTCGGGCCAGATGAAGACGGAGGGCATCAGGACGAGGCCCTGGCCGTCGAGCGCGCGGACGTGTTCGCCCGCGTACGAGACCGTCAGGGTGGCGGTGTCCGCCGTCCAGCCGAAGCCGGGGTGGAGCTCGCCGAGGAGGCGTTCGAGCCCGCACTCCGCGAGCCTGCGCGAGTGGTACGCCACGTCCGCCTCCAGGAGCGCCCGCAGCCGGGGCCAGTCCGGCGCGACCAGGGCCTCCCAGGCCGCCTGGAGCAGATCCGCGAGCCGCTGGACGGTGCCTGCCGGATCGGCCAGCATCCGCCGCCCCTCGTCGGTCGCGGAGGCGCCGGGGGTCTCGGCGAGCGCCCGCGCGAAGTCGTCCAGGGCGAGGTCCGGGTCGGTCGCCCGTACAGCCGCGATTTCCTCCTCGAAGGAGGCGGCGGGCCCCAGGGGCGGCGGGTACAGGAAGTCGGGGCTGTGCCCGCGCCGGGGCATCAGCAGCTGCAGCGGCCCGAGTTCGAGCCCCTGCGCGGCGCCCCGGATCCGCCGCAGCCAGGGCAGGTGGTAGCCCTGCTGCCGGGGGCGCGCGAGCACGCGCACGGCGGAGTGCGTCTCCCAGAGCGGCGAGAGCGCGAACCGGATCCGGAGGGGGTCGGCCTCGCCGAACTGGAGGTGGTACGGCACGGGTCGACCCTCCTGGCCTCTGCGGAAGATTCGGCCGGAGCCGAAAGTCTAGGTGGGGGAGGGCGGGCGGGGCAGTCTGCCGCCATGCCGAAGCCCCCTCCCGGAGCCCCGTCCGAACCCCCGACCGCCATACGGCCGCCCGAGCCCGGCCCCCAGCCCCGCCTCACACCCCGCCCCGGCTACCGGGCCGTCTTCGCCGTGCGGGAGTTCCGGGTCGTGTTCGTCGCGCACCTGTTGTCCTTGCTCGGGGTCGTCGTCAGTGAGATCGCGCTCACCGTGTTCGTCTACGACCTCGCCCGCTCCCCGCTCCTCTCCGCGCTCACCTTCGCCCTCGGCTTCCTGCCGTACCTCGTCGGCGGCACCCTCCTCGCCGGGGTCGCCGACCGCCACCCGCCCCGCCGGGTCCTCGTCGTCTGCGATCTCGTCTGCGCCGGCTGCGTCGCGCTCATGGTCGTGCCCGCCACCCCCGTCGCCGGGCTGCTGGTCCTGCGGTGCGCCGTCGCCGCCGTCGCGCCGGTCTTCCAGGGGACCCGGACGGCGACCCTCGCCGACATCCTCGGCGAGGGCGACCTCTTCGTCCTCGGCCGCTCGCTCCTCCGGATCGTCTCCCAGAGCGCCCTGCTCACCGGCTTCGCCGTCGGCGGCCTGCTCCTCACCGTCGTCCCACCGCGCGGCGCGATCGCGATCACCGCCGCCACCTTCCTCGCCTCCGCGCTCCTCCTGCGCCTCGGGACGCGGAAGCGGCCCGCCCGCGGAGCGACAACGACGGAGGAGGAGCGCGGCAATCTCGCCCTCCTCCGCGACCGCCGCGTCCGCGCCCTCATGCTGATGTTCTGGCTGCCGCCCCTGTTCGCCGTCGTCCCCGAGGCCCTCGCCGCCCCCTACGCCGATCAGGCGGGCGTCTCCACCGCCGCGCTCGGCCTGCTGATGTGCGCCTTCCCCGTCGGCACCATCGCGGGCGAGCTGTTCGCCGGGTCCAGGCTCAGCGCCGCGACCCGCTCCCGGATCGTGTACCCGCTGGTCCTGGTCGGCGTCCTCCCCTATCTCCTGTACGTCCTGGAGCCCGGCGCCGCGCTCTCGGGCCTCGCTCTCCTCGTGGCCGGAGCCACCGGCGCGTACACGCTCGGCCTCGACGCATGGTTCGTCGCCGCCGTCCCCGAGGCGCAGCGGGGGAGGGCGATGACCCTGATGACCGCGGGCATGATGACCGCGCAGGGCGTCGGCATGGCCGGCGCCGGTCTCGCCGCCGAGTTCCTCCCCGTCCACCTCGTGGTCGCCGGCACGGGTGTGCTCGGCACCCTCTGTGTCCTCGCCGCCGTCCTCCATCTCCGTGCGACCGAAGTGCGAGACGGGGCTGACCGGCATGTGACCACTGGGTAAGGTCGACGCGTGCCGAAGCCGCTCAGTCTCCCCTTCGATCCCATCGCCCGCGCCGACGAACTCTGGCAGAAGCGCTGGGGGCCGGTCCCCTCGATGGCCGCGATCACCTCGATCATGCGCGCCCACCAGATCCTCCTCGCGGAGGTCGACGCCGTCGTCAAGCCGTACGGACTGACCTTCGCGCGGTACGAGGCGCTGGTGCTGCTCACCTTCTCCAAGGCCGGTGAGCTGCCGATGTCCAAGATCGGCGAGCGGCTGATGGTCCACCCGACCTCGGTCACCAACACCGTCGACCGACTGGTGAGGTCCGGGCTCGTCGACAAGCGGCCCAACCCGAACGACGGCCGCGGCACCCTCGCCTCCATCACCGACAAGGGCCGCGAGGTCGTCGAGGCGGCCACCCGCGACCTGATGGCGATGGAGTTCGGCCTCGGGGCCTACGACGCCGAGGAGTGCGCCGAGATCTTCGCGATGCTCCGCCCGCTGCGGGTCTCGGCGGAGGACTTCGACGAGTCCTGACCGCGACCTCCCACCCGGGCGAAGATCGCCCGGAACGTGCCGTTACGCTCGACGGCATGAAATCCAGCGTGCTGACCCGTTACCGCGTGATGGCGTACATCACCGCCGTCATGCTGCTCGTGCTGTGCACCTGCATGGTCTTCAAGTACGGGTTCGACATGGGCGAGGACGTGACCTTCGCGGTCTCCCAGGCCCACGGTGTCCTCTACATCATCTACCTGATCTTCGCCTTCGACCTGGGCTCCAAGGCGAAGTGGCCGTTCGGCAAGCTCCTGTGGGTGCTGCTGTCCGGGACGATTCCCTTCGCCGCGTTCTTCGTCGAGCGCAAGATCGTCCGCGAGACGCTTCCGCTGGTCAGCGGCGCGCAGCCGGCCCCTGCCAAGGCCTGACCCGGTCCTGACCCCCGACCTCCGCACGGATGTGCGGAGGTTTGCCATCGACATTTACTAGGACGTCCTAGTAAATTCGAAGCATGGACGCTGACGCCATCGAAGAAGGCCGCCGCCGCTGGCAGGCCCGGTACGACAAGGCCCGCAAGCGGGACGCGGACTTCACCACGCTCTCCGGCGACACCGTGGAGCCCGTCTACGGGCCCCGGCCCGGAGACACCTACGAGGGCTTCGAGCGCATCGGCTGGCCCGGTGAGTACCCGTTCACCCGAGGCCTGCACGCCACCGGCTACCGCGGCCGGACCTGGACGATCCGGCAGTTCGCCGGCTTCGGCAACGCCGAGCAGACCAACGAGCGGTACAAGATGATCCTGGCCGCCGGCGGCGGCGGCCTCTCGGTCGCCTTCGACATGCCGACCCTCATGGGCCGCGACTCCGACGACCCGAAGGCGCTCGGCGAGGTCGGCCACTGCGGCGTCGCCATCGACTCCGCCGCCGACATGGAGGTCCTCTTCAAGGACATCCCGCTCGGCGACGTCACCACATCGATGACCATCTCCGGGCCCGCCGTGCCCGTCTTCTGCATGTACCTGGTCGCCGCCGAGCGCCAGGGTGTCGACCCGGCCGTCCTCAACGGGACGCTCCAGACCGACATCTTCAAGGAGTACATCGCGCAGAAGGAGTGGCTCTTCCAGCCCGAGCCGCACCTCCGCCTCATCGGCGACCTGATGGAGCACTGCGCCCAGGGCATCCCCGCCTACAAGCCGCTCTCCGTCTCCGGCTACCACATCCGCGAGGCCGGGGCGACGGCCGCGCAGGAGCTCGCGTACACCCTCGCCGACGGCTTCGGCTACGTGGAGCTCGGCCTCTCCCGCGGCCTGGACGTCGACGTCTTCGCCCCAGGACTCTCCTTCTTCTTCGACGCGCACCTCGACTTCTTCGAGGAGATCGCCAAGTTCCGCGCCGCCCGCCGGATCTGGGCGCGCTGGATGAAGGAGGTCTACGGCGCCAAGACCGACAAGGCCCAGTGGCTCCGCTTCCACACCCAGACCGCCGGTGTCTCGCTCACCGCCCAGCAGCCGTACAACAACGTCGTACGGACCGCGGTCGAGGCGCTCGCGGCCGTCCTCGGCGGTACGAACTCGCTGCACACCAACGCCCTCGACGAGACCCTCGCGCTCCCCAGCGAGCAGGCCGCCGAGATCGCGCTGCGCACGCAGCAGGTGCTGATGGAGGAGACGGGCGTGGCCAACGTGGCCGACCCGCTCGGTGGTTCCTGGTTCGTCGAGCAGCTCACCGACCGCATCGAGGCCGAGGCCGAGAAGATCTTCGACCAGATCAAGGAGCGCGGCCGTCGGGCCCACCCGGACGGGCAGCACCCGATCGGTCCGATCACCTCGGGCATCCTGCGCGGCATCGAGGACGGCTGGTTCACCGGCGAGATCGCCGAGTCCGCCTTCCAGTACCAGCAGTCCCTGGAGAAGGGCGACAAGCGGGTCGTCGGCGTCAACGTCCACCACGGCTCGGTCACCGGCGACCTGGAGATCCTGCGGGTCAGCCACGAGGTCGAGTGGGAGCAGGTCCGGGTCCTCGGCGAGCGCAAGGGCCGTCGTGACGACGCCCGGGTGCGCGCCGCGCTCGACTCGATGCTCGCGGCGGCCAGGGACGGTTCGAACATGATCGGCCCGATGCTCGACGCGGTCCGTGCCGAGGCCACGCTCGGCGAGATCTGCGACGTGCTCCGCGAGGAGTGGGGTATCTACACCGAGCCCCCGGGCTTCTAGCCGCGCGAGCGCGTATGGCAGAGGGCGGTACCGGAGCTTCCGGTACCGCCCTCTGCCATACGCGCCTACTCCGTCGCCGTGCCGACCACCTTCGTCGGCGTGACCCGGATGACCACCCGCACCACCTCGGGCGGCAGGTCGAGGTAGTCCTGGCCGGCGCCCGGGCCCTCGTAGTGCTCGTCGAGCGCGACCGCGAGCGCGCGGCCGACGTCCTCGGTGACCGTGGCCGTGCCCCGTATCTCGGCGTACAGCTGCGGGTCCTTGCTGTCGTACACGGTCAGGCTGACCCGGGGGTCGGCCTCGATGTTCCGCACCTTGCGGCGGCCCGCCTGCGAGGAGATCAGGAGGTCGTCGCCGTCCCTGCCCACCCAGACCACCGAGGTCTGCGGGGAGCCGTCGGGGTGGACGGTGGCCAGGATCGCGGGGTTGGTTTCGTCCAGGAGCGCGCGCACGGCGGTGTTCAGAGTGATCGTCACGGCCGTCACCCTAGGGTGTGGCCGCCGCCGCGCCCAGACCTCCGAGCAGCAGGGCCGTGAAGCGCTGGACCCAGGCCGCGTCGACCGGTTCGGCGCTCACCAGGGCGCGGTGGACCACCGCGCCGGCGATCACGTCGAAGATCAGGTCGTCGGTGCGGTCGACGGACGCCGGGTCCCGGTCCGAGGGGAGCTCGCCGCGCTCCTGGGCGCGCTGGCGGCCTTCGAGGACGAGCCGCTTCTGCCGGTCGACGATGGAGGTACGGATGCGCTCGCGCAGCGGCTCGTCCCGGGTGGACTCCGCCACGACCGCCATCAGGGCGGTCTTGGTCTCGGGGCGCTGGAGCAGCGCGGCGAACTGGAGGACCACGTGCTCGATGTCGGCCTGGAGGGAACCGAGGTCGGGCAGTTCGAGTTCGTCGAAGAGGACGGCGACGGCGTCCACGACGAGCTCGTTCTTGCTCGCCCAGCGCCGGTAGAGGGTGGTCTTGGCGACGCCCGCGCGGCCCGCCACGTCGCCCATCGTCAGCTTCGACCAGCCCAGTTCGACCAGCGCGGCCCGGGTCGCGTCGAGGATCGCCGCATCGGCCTCGGCGCTGCGGGGGCGTCCGGTACGGCTTCGGGGGCTGGTGCGGCTACACATGGGGATCGACCATACCCGCCGGTAGGTATTGCGCCAGAGGCCCGCGATGTGAGCCAGTTCACCGAGGAGTCCTTCCCCTGGGCCGACCGGGACAGTTACGCTACGACCCGTAGCGAAAGGTGTGATCGACCGCCCCCTGGCACGTCGATCCGCCTGAGCGACAACCACATGCGCCGGGTGGGGACCCGGCGCGAACGAACGGGAACCGTGCGCCGTGGTGCGCGGTTCAGCCATGACGTACCGGTTACGCGCGCGGAAGGGGGAGGATGTACTCATGCAGCCCAGAAACATGTCCATGAGCGGCGTCGTCGACCTCGCCGCGGTGAAGGCGGCCGGTGAGGCCAAGGCGAAGGCGGAGCAGGCGCGTGCCGAGGCCGCCCGGCAGGGTGGCGCCGCCGCCGTCGCCCCCTCTGCCCTGGTGATCGATGTCGACGAGGCCGGCTTCGAGCGCGATGTCCTGCAGCGCTCGGCCGAGGTTCCGGTCGTCATCGACTTCTGGGCCGAGTGGTGCGAGCCGTGCAAGCAGCTCGGCCCCCTCCTCGAGCGCCTCGCCGTCGAGTACAACGGCCGCTTCCTGCTGGCCAAGGTCGACGTCGACGCCAACCAGATGCTGATGCAGCAGTTCGGCATCCAGGGAATTCCGGCCGTTTTCGCGGTGGTCGCCGGCCAGGCGCTCCCGCTCTTCCAGGGCGCGGCGCCCGAGGCCCAGATCCGGCAGACCCTGGACCAGCTGATCCAGGTCGGCGAGGAGCGCTTCGGCCTCACCGGTATCGCCGTCGACCCGAACGCCGAGTCCGACGGCGCCGCCGAGTCGGCCCCGGTGCCTGCCGGTCCGTACGACGCGCTGCTCGAAGCGGCCATGTCGGCGCTGGACGCCGGTGACCTGGCCGGTGCGGTCCAGGCGTACAAGAACGTGCTCGCCGACGACCCCGGTCACCCGGAGGCGAAGCTGGGTCTGGCCCAGGCGGAGTTGCTCGCCCGGGTGCAGGACATGGACCCGCAGCAGGTGCGGAAGACCGCGGCCGAGAATCCGGGCGACGCCACCGCGCAGATCGCCGCCGCCGATCTCGATCTGGTGGGCGGCCATGTCGAGGACGCCTTCGGTCGTCTGGTCGACGCCGTGCGGCGGACGACCGGTGAGGAGCGGGACGCGGCGCGGCTGCGGCTCCTGGAGCTGTTCGAGGTCATCGGACCGGAGGACCCCCGGGTCACGGCGGCCCGTCAGGCCCTCGCGCGGGTGCTCTTCTGACCCATTCCTTCCCACCGGGAAGGGCGCCGATTTGGCGACACAGTGACAAAACGCGGCCGCGCTTTACCAAAACTTGGTAATCGCGGCCGCTGTTACTTGCAGTAAATCGAACCCGTGATTGTGTCCGGGTTTTCCCTTCATCATCCCGCTTTGCCGATGCCGCGGGCTGCACCCTGTGTGGCCACGCGGCATCGCGCTGTCGTGGCGAGGTTATCCAGCCGTTACTAGCGAGTAACGAACCCCCTTGTGCGGGCGCCCGGAATGGACCACGATCGGCGACGCTCGGTCCGATACCGCACCAGCCCGGCAACCATCCGGGTTCGCGGCGAGGGTCCCCACCGAGCGGGTCGGCGGCAGTGGCGCCGGCCGTGGACAGGGGGGTTCCTGCTCTTACCGGCAGGGCCTGTCCAAGAGGTTGCGCGCAAGGCGTGGCCAGTGGTTGTCGCTCGGGGGTGATCGCCGGTGAAGTCGGACGCTCCGCGCCCGGTGTTCGGCGCTCCTTCCCGAGGACGTAGCACTTCTCCCATCCCAGGACGGGCCCCTGGGCCCATCCGGAGATGTACGTCCGAGAAGGAGGATTCTCATGAAGTCCCAGGTTCGTGGCGGGACCAGATGGAAGCGGTTCGCCGTCGTCATGGTGCCGAGTGTGGCCGCGACGGCCGCGATCGGTGTCGGCCTGGCTCAGGGCGCGCTCGCAGCGTCCTTCAGCATCTCCGGCCAGGAGTTCAAGGTGAAGGCCGACAGCCTTGTCGGCAAGGACTTCGTCCAGTACGGCAGCGTGGCGTCCGGTAAGGACCTGCACGGCAAGCCGTTCGCGGAGCCCGTCGGTGTCTCGGGCTTCTCCGAGGCCTGGATCACCAACATGTGCCAGTCCGTCGTGACGCCGGACGTGCCGTTCATCGGCAACGTCTCGCTGGAGCTGCGCGCCGGTACGGAGAAGAACAAGCCGGTCTACGCGAAGGACATCTACCTGGATGTCTCCTCGCTGAAGGCCGACGCCGAGTTCGGGAACATCGACATCGGCGTGGCCGCGGGTTCGCTCCCGAAGTCCGAGGGCAAGCCGGGTATCCAGCCGGGTACGAAGGCCAACCCGTACGGCTTCTCGCAGCGCGCCGAGACGGCGACGCTGACCAACGTGGAGCAGAAGGCGTGGGCGACCACCGCCGGAACGTTCAAGCTCAGCAACCTGAGCCTGAAGCTGCACAAGGGCACCAAGGAGTGCTTCACCGAGTAGTCACTCGGTGCTGCGTCTCCGCAGTAACCGCCCGGCGGGCGCGGGCCGTCGTTCGTTCCGTACGGCCCCGCCCGTTCCCGGCCACAGTGCCACCTTCTCCACTTCTCATCGCAACACCGCTTCCAGGGAGCTGTTTTCCATGAGCGCCGAGTCCACTGCTTCCCGCGGAGTCCCGAACCAGCGCGAGCGCCGCTTCCACCACTGGCGGGGCAGCCGACCCTTCTGGGCCGGACTGCTCACCATGATCGGCGGCGTACCGATCGCCTACTTCCCGTACGCCGATCTGCGACTCGGCAACATGACGATCGCGATGGCGACCACGGGCGGCGCCGGAGCCCTGATCATCGGCGTGCTTCTGGTGACGCTCGGACTGACGATGTGGTTCCAGCCCATCGTCCGGGTGTTCGCGGGCGTCGCGGCGATCGTCCTGGCGCTCGTCTCCATCCCGGTCTCCAACCTCGGCGGCTTCTTCATGGGCTTCCTGCTCGCCCTGGTCGGCGGCGGACTCTCCGTCGCGTGGGCCCCGGGCAACCCGGTGGAGGAGACCGCGCAGCCGTCGGCCGAGCCGGCCGGCGAACGGGCGGAGGCCGGAGCGGGCGAGCACGAGTACGACGGTCAGCAGCACGGCACCGAGGCGACGGAGGCGACCCACGCGGTCGACTTCGACAAGGCCCCGGTCCCGGAGCAGCGCGCCGGTGAGGAGCCGGACCCGCAGGCGGGTCCCGGTGCGCAGGCGACCGAAACGACGATCGACGCCAACGGCGGGAGGAACAGTGCGGGGTGACGAAACACAGTCGGCGCAGTCGGCGACGGCTGCGGACGGCGCCACTCTGGCTCGCAGGGGTCCGCGGCACGCGGCTCCGCGCAAGTCGCTGCTGAACAAGATCCAGGGACCCGCGGGCAAGGCGATGGCCCTGGCCGCCATGCCGACCGCGGTCCTGATGGGCATGGGCATGGCGCCCAGGCTCGCCGTCGCCGACGAGAAGGACATCCCCTTCGCACCCGGCCCCTGCGTGACCCGCTCGGACGAGCCGGTGACCGAGGAGACGACGAAGCCCGCCGAGACGCCCGAGCCCACGGCCAGCGCGAGCGCCACCGAGTCGCCCGAGCCGGAGGCCACCGAGGAGCAGGAGTCGCCGAAGCCGACCGCCAGCCCCTCGGCGACGTCCGCGACGGAGCAGCGCGCCACCGAGGAGAAGTCCCCGGCCCCGACGCCCACCCCGACGGCGACGAAGAGCGTCAACCCGCTCGACCCGCTGGGCCTCGGCGACAAGATCAAGGACTTCTTCGACGGGCCGAACACCACGCCGACGGCCACGCCGACGCCCTCCGCCACGGCCACCAAGCCGGCGAAGCCCGCGCCGACGCCTTCGACGACCGCACCCTCGACCACCAAGCCGTCGACCACCACGCCCGACGCGGGCAAGGCGGACGCCGACGACCCCGTCGACCGAACCAAGGAGGCCATCGAGAAGGCCGCCGACCAGGCCGGTCAGAAGGTCGAGGAGCTGCCGGAGGACGCCAAGGGCCTCGACGCCAAGAAGGACGAGGACATACCCGACGGCGCCAAGCCGCGCTTCCCGTGCCCCGAGCCCGACCCCGAGGCGCTCGCGGCGGCCGAACTGGAGCCGGGCATCCCGCTCCTGCCGGACGAGCCGTGGAAGCTGAACAGCACCATGCTCACGCTGAAGGGGCTGAAGTACCACGGCATCGTCGAGGTGAAGACCGGCAGCGGCAAGATCAAGAAGGCGCTGAAGTTCACCGCGAGCGAGGTCGACATCAAGGACCTGCACCAGCTCACGGTGCACTCGGAGGGTCTCACGGGCCATGTCCGCTCGGACAAGGGCTCGACGTCGACCATCCGCAACGGCACGGTGACCATGTACACGGAGCAGCTGAAGGGCAACCTCTTCGGCCTGATCCCGATCACCTTCAACCCGCAGACGCCGCCGCCGCTCGACGTCCCGTTCGCCTTCTTCACCAACGTGGAGGTCCTCCAGGCGGGCCAGTTCGGCGGCACGCTCAAGGTCCCCGGCCTCCGCAACACGGTCGAGCCGAGCTGACCCGCCCCACGACCCATCCGGGAGCCGCACTCGACGAGGGCCCCCGTCCGATCCGGACGGGGGCCCTCGTCATGCCGTGGGGCGCGGGGCCCCGGGAGCGTCAGGCGTTGTCGCCGCCGCCCAGGTGGTGCACCCGGACCATGTTCGTGGTGCCGGGGACGCCGGGGGGCGAGCCGGCCGTGATGACCATGGTGTCGCCGGCGCCGTACCGCTGGAGCTTCAGCAGCTCCGCGTCGACGATGTCGACCATCGCGTCCGTGGTCTCCACGAACGGGACGAGGAAGGACTCCACGCCCCAGCTCAGGGTGAGCTGGTTGCGGGTGGACTCGTCCGTGGTGAAGGCCAGGATGGGCTGGATCGTCCGGTAACGGGACAGGCGGCGCGCGGTGTCGCCGGACTGGGTGAAGGCGATCAGCGCCTTGCCGCCCAGGAAGTCCGCGATCTCGCAGGCCGCGCGGGCCACCGATCCGCCCTGCGTACGCGGCTTCTTGCCGGGTACGAGCGGCTGCAGACCCTTGGAGAGAAGCTCCTCCTCGGCCGCGGCGACGATCTTCGACATCGTCTTCACGGTCTCGATCGGGTAGGCGCCCACGGAGGATTCCGCGGAGAGCATGACCGCGTCCGCGCCGTCCAGGATCGCGTTGGCCACGTCGGAGGCCTCGGCGCGCGTGGGGCGGGAGTTGGTGATCATCGACTCCATCATCTGGGTGGCGACGATGACCGGCTTGGCGTTGCGGCGGCACATCTCCACGAGGCGCTTCTGCACCATCGGGACCTTCTCCAGCGGGTACTCCACCGCGAGGTCGCCACGGGCCACCATGACGGCGTCGAAGGCGGCGACCACGTCCACCATGTTCTCGACCGCCTGCGGCTTCTCCACCTTGGCGATGACGGGGACCCGGCGGCCCTCCTCGTCCATCACCTTGTGGACGTCCTTGACGTCGTCGGCGTTGCGGACGAAGGAGAGGGCGACCATGTCGCAGCCCATCCGGAGGGCGAAGCGCAGGTCCTCGACGTCCTTCTCGGACAGGGCCGGGACGTTGACCGCCGCGCCGGGCAGGTTGATGCCCTTGTGGTCGGAGATGACACCGCCCTCGATGACCACGGTCTTCACCCGCGGGCCCTCGACCTCGACGACCCGCAGCTCGACGTTGCCGTCGTTGATCAGGACCTGGTCGCCCTTGGAGACGTCACCCGGCAGGCCCTTGTACGTGGTGCCGCAGATGGACTTGTCACCCGGGACGTCCTCGGTGGTGATGGTGAACTCGTCACCGCGCACCAGCTCGACGGGACCCTCCGCGAAGGTCTCCAGACGGATCTTGGGGCCCTGGAGGTCGGCGAGCACACCGACGGCGCGGCCGGTGTCCGCCACCGCCCTGCGGAGACGGTCGTACCGCTCCTGGTGCTCTGCCTGGGTCCCGTGGCTCATGTTGAATCGGGCCACGTTCATACCGGCCTCGATGAGCGCTTTCAGCTGCTCGTACGAGTCGACGGCGGGGCCCAGCGTGCAGACGATTTTGGAACGGCGCATGAGGCGGATCCTATCGGTTTGTTTCACTGCGGAATATTCCGTCTGGTGGAAAGTACAAATGGGCGCGGGGTCGCTCAGGCGTTCACTTTCCGAGCGGCCTACGACGGCGCTTCCGAGGGTGCCCGGAGCGGCTTACGAAGAGGCGACGAGTTCGTAGCTCTGGCGCGCGATCTCCAGCTCCTCGTCCGTCGGCACCACGGCGACCGCCACCCGCGCGTACGCCGGCGAGATGATCCGGGCCTCGTCGGACCGTACGGCGTTCAGGTCGGCGTCCACCGCCAGGCCCAGCTCCTCCAGGCCCGCGATCGCAGCTTCCCGCACCGGAGCCGCGTTCTCCCCGACACCCGCCGTGAACGCGACCGCGTCCACCCGGCCGAGTACCGCGTAGTACGCCCCGATGTACTTCTTCAGCCGGTGGATGTAGATCTCGAAGGCGAGCGCCGCCCGCTCGTCGCCCTCGTCGATCCGCCGCCGGATCTCCCGCATGTCGTTGTCGCCGCAGAGCCCGACGAGCCCGGACTTCTTGTTCAGGAGCGTGTCGATCTCGTCCGCCGACATGCCCGCCACCCGCTTCAGATGGAAGGTGACCGCCGGGTCGATGTCGCCCGAGCGGGTGCCCATGACCAGGCCCTCCAGCGGGGTGAGGCCCATCGAGGTGTCCACGCACCGCCCGCCCCTGACGGCGGAGGCCGAGGCTCCGTTGCCCAGGTGCAGCACGATCACGTTCACCTCCTCCGGCTCCTTGCCGAGCAGCTTCGCCGTCTCGCGCGACACATAGGCGTGCGAGGTGCCGTGGAAGCCGTACCGCCGGATGCGGTGCGCGTCCGCCGTCTCCACGTCGATCGCGTACCGGGCCGCCGACTCCGGCATCGTCGTGTGGAACGCGGTGTCGAAGACCGCGACCTGCGGCAGGTCCGGGCGGAGCGCCATCGCCGTACGGATGCCGGTGAGGTTCGCCGGGTTGTGCAGCGGCGCGACCGGCACGAGCCGCTCGATCTCGGCGAGCACCTCCTCGTCGATGACGGTCGGCGCGGTGAACCGCAGCCCGCCGTGCACCACCCGGTGGCCGATCGCGGCCAGTTCGGGGGAGTCGAGCCCGAGGCCGTCCGCCGCCAGCTCCTCGGCCACCGCCTTCAGCGCGGCCGCGTGGTCGGAGATCGGCCCGTTCTTCTCCCGCTTCTCGCCCCCGCCGCCCTGCAGCGGGGTGTGGGCCAGGCGCGAGGTCTCCTCGCCGATCCGCTCCACCAGGCCGGCCGCGAGCCGCGAGCCGTCGCCCATGTCGAGGAGCTGGTACTTCACCGACGACGAGCCGGAGTTGAGGACGAGGACACGCGTGGGGGTGGTCATGCCGTGGGCTCCTGGGACTGGGGGGCCTGGGGGGCCTGGGACTGGATCGCCGTGATGGCGACCGTGTTGACGATGTCGCTGACGAGCGCGCCGCGCGAGAGGTCGTTCACCGGCTTGCGCAGACCCTGCAGCACCGGGCCGACCGCCACGGCGCCCGCCGAGCGCTGCACGGCCTTGTAGGTGTTGTTGCCGGTGTTGAGGTCCGGGAAGATCAGCACGGTCGCCTGGCCGGCCACCTCGGAGCCCGGCAGCTTGGTCGCGGCCACGGACGGCTCGACGGCCGCGTCGTACTGGATGGGCCCCTCGATGCGCAGCTCCGGGTGGGACTCCCGTACCAGCTTCGTCGCCTCGCGGACCTTGTCGACGTCCGCGCCGGAGCCCGAGGTGCCGGTGGAGTACGAGAGCATCGCGATCCGCGGCTCGACACCGAAGCGGGCCGCGGTGGCCGCCGACTGCACGGCGATGTCCGCGAGCTGCGCCGCGTTCGGGTCGGGGTTGACCGCGCAGTCGCCGTAGACCAGCACCTTGTCGGCCAGGCACATGAAGAAGACGGACGAGACGATCGAGGCGTCCGGCTTGGTCTTGATGATCTCGAACGCGGGCCGGATCGTCGCGGCCGTGGAGTGCACCGAGCCGGAGACCATGCCGTCGGCGAGGCCCTCCTCGACCATCAGCGTCCCGAAGTAGTTGACGTCCGAGACGACGTCGTACGCCAGCTCCACCGTCACGCCCTTGTGGGCGCGCAGTTCGGCGTACTTCGTCGCGAAGGAGTCGCGCAGCTCGGAGGTCTGCGGGTCGATCAGCTGGGTGGTGGGCGAGGACAGGTCGATGCCGAGGTCGGCGGCCTTCTTGCGGATCACCTCGACGTCACCGAGCAGGGTCAGGTCGCAGACGTCGCGGCGCAGCAGCACGTCGGCGGCGCGCAGCACCCGCTCCTCGGTGCCCTCCGGCAGGACCACGCGACGCCGGTCGGCGCGGGCCTGCTCCAGGAGTTCGTGCTCGAACATCATCGGCGTGACCCGGCCGCTGCGGGCCAGCGAGATCCGCTTCAGCAGATCGGCGGTGTCCACGTGCCGCTCGAAGAGACCGAGCGCGGTCTCCGCCTTGCGGGGCGTCGCCGCGTTCAACTTCCCTTCGAGGGAGAAGAGTTCGGCCGCCGTCGGGAAGCTGTTGCCGGGCACGGAGATGACCGGCGTGCCGGGCGCGAGCCGGGCGGCCAGGGTCAGGATCTCCTCGCTGGGCCGCTCGTTCAGGGTGAGCAGGACACCGGCGATGGGCGGGGTGCCGGCCGAGTGCGCCGCGAGCGCGCCCACGACGAGGTCGGCGCGGTCCCCGGGGGTGACCACCAGACAGCCCGGGGTCAGCGCGTTGAGGAAGTTCGGCAGCATCGCGCCGCCGAAGACGAAGTCCAGGGCGTCGCGCGCCAGGCCCGCGTCGTCGCCGAGCACGACAGAGGCGCCGAGGTGGTGGGTGATCTGGGCGACCGTCGGGGCGGCCAGGGCCGGCTCGTCGGGGAGCACGTAACAGGGCACGGGGAGCCGGGCCGAGAGCCGCTCGGAGATGGCCGCCCTGTCCTCGCCCGCCACCCGGTTGACCACCATCGCGAGGACGTCGCAGCCGAGCCCGTCGTACGCCCGGAAGGCGTTGCGGGCCTCGGCGCGTACGGACTCGGCGGTCTGGTCCTTGCCGCCGACCACCGGTATCACCGAGGCGCCGAACTCGTTGGCGAGCCGCGCGTTGAGCGCCAGCTCGTCGGGGAGCTGGGTGGCGGCGAAGTCCGTACCGAGGACGAGGACGGCCTCGTAGTCGCGGGCCACCGCCAGAAAGCGGTCGACGAGTCGGGAGACCAGCTCGTCGGTGCCCCGCTCGGCCTGGAGCGCCGAGGCCTCGTGGTAGTCCATGCCGTAGACCGTCGACGCCTCCTGGGAGAGGCGGTAGCGGGCCCGCAGCAGATCGAACAGACGGTCGGGTCCGTCGTGCACCAGGGGCCGGAACACCCCCACCCGGTCCACCTGGCGGGTCAGGAGCTCCATGACTCCCAGCTCGACCACCTGCCGGCCGTCTCCGCGGTCGATCCCGGTCACGTACACGCTGCGCGTCACGCCATGGCTCCTGTCCAGTCCTGTCCGCCCGGTCTCGTCAACCGAGTGTGTTCAAAAAAGCTCGTTAGGGTGGCGATACCCCCTTGACAATACCTCTGGGGGTGGATAGGACGCAGGCCGGACGAACGGCCCGAAAAAGGGGGACGAAAGGCCCCGGAAGCCCGGCACGCGGAGTAGCCGGGAGCGCGGGGGCCACACCGGGCGTGTGAGAATCGACAGAGCTCACATGTACCACTACCGAGCAGGAGACACAGCACGATGCGCATCGGAGTTCTCACCGCAGGCGGCGACTGTCCTGGCCTGAACGCAGTGATCCGGTCGGTCGTGCACCGCGCGCTCACCGGCCATGACGACGAAGTCATCGGCTTCGAGGACGGGTTCAAGGGTCTCCTCGACGGACACGTCCGCCCGCTCGACCTCGACGCGGTCAGCGGCATCCTCGCCCGCGGCGGCACCATCCTCGGCTCCGCCCGCCTGGAGCGCAACCGGCTCTCCGAAGCCGCCGAGTCCGCACCGGAGTTGGCGAAGAAGTACGGCATCGACGTGCTCATCCCGATCGGCGGCGAGGGCACCCTGACCGCCGCCCGCATGCTCGCCGACGCGGGGATGCCCGTCGTCGGCGTACCGAAGACGATCGACAACGACATCTCCTCCACCGACCGCACCTTCGGCTTCGACACCGCCGTGGGCGTCGCGACGGAGGCCATAGACCGCCTCAAGACCACCGCCGAGTCCCACCAGCGCGTGATGGTCGTCGAGGTGATGGGCCGCCACGCCGGCTGGATCGCCCTGGAGTCCGGCATGGCCGGCGGCGCCCACGGCATCTGCCTGCCCGAGCGGCCCTTCCAGGTCGACGACCTGGTCAAGATGGTCGAGGAACGCTTCGCGCGCGGCAAGAAGTTCGCGGTCATCTGCGTCGCCGAGGGCGCGCACCCCGCCGAGGGCTCGATGGAGTACGAGAAGGGCGCGATCGACCAGTACGGTCACGAGCGCTTCCAGGGCATCGGCAACCGGCTCGCGGTCGAACTGGAGCGGCGCCTCGGCAAGGAGGCCCGGCCGGTCATCCTCGGTCACGTCCAGCGCGGCGGCACGCCGACGGCGTACGACCGGGTGCTCGCGACCCGCTTCGGCTGGCACGCGGTGGAGGCCGCGCACCGGGGCGAGTTCGGCAGGATGACGGCGCTGCGCGGCACGGACGTCGAGATGGTGCCGCTGGCGGAGGCCGTGACGCAGCTGAAGACCGTACCGGCGAGCCGGATGTCCGAGGCCGAGTCGGTCTTCTGACCCCGCTGTCCGGGACCTCGGTCCCGAGAAGTCCCGAGAGTCCCGACGTGGAGTCCCGTGAGGGAGCCCCGAAGCGGACGCCCGAGTGTGCGTGGGCCCCGATCGTCCCCCCGTGGACGATCGGGGCCCACTCGTTCCCCCGTGGTTCCCCCGTCTTTCCCCCGTGACGATTCCGGCCCCTGACCGGAATTGCCGATTTCCACTCTTGAGTTGAACAGTCGGATCAACAAGGCTTGGGGCTGTCCCGGACATGTCCCAACCCTGTCCGGGGGAGGGGCGGGGAGTGCGGATGACCGAGGGAACGGCCGGCGGGGGCGGCGCACCCGACCCGCGCGAGGCCACCGACGCCGCCTCGTTCATCGCGCGGTTGCAGCAGCTCAAGGACTGGTCCGGGCTGACCTACCGCGACCTGTCGGCCCGCGCGGAGGCGCTCGGCGACGTCCTGCCCCGCTCGACCGTGGCGAACATGCTCGCCCGCTCGACCGTCCCCCGCGAGGAGCTGCTGACCTCCTTCGTCCGCGCCTGCGGGGTGGCCCCCGGAGAGCTGGAGAACTGGCTGTCGGTCCGCAAGGAGCTGGCGGTACGGGGGGTGTACGCGGGTACGGGTACCGAGGAGGACGGGGACCCCGACGCGGACGGGGGCGGGGACGCGGACGGGGACCCGGACGGGGAGGAGCCCGCGGGCGCGGGCGCCACCCCCGCGTGGCCGACGGCCGCGGAAGTCGCGCCCGGTGCCGTATCTCGTTCCGAGCCCGGAGCGGAGTCCGGAGATGAGGACGGACCCGAAGACGACGAGCCCCCCGGCCCGCACCACCGCGTACGCCGGACGCTCGTCTCCCTCGTCGCCGTCTCCGGCCTCGTCCTCGCCGCCGTCAGCGTGGTCGGCGCCCTGGTCACGGACGGGAGCGGCGACCGCCCGAAGACCGTCACCGCCCCCGCCGCAGGGGACGTACAGATACGCGCGATCGGCCCGGACCTCTGCCTGAACGAGCGGCGCGGCGGCCGCAGCGGCCAGATCCACCAGCGGCCGTGCGAGGGCGCCGACGTCCCCCGGTACGCGCTCAAGGACCTCGGCTCCGGGGAGTGGCGAATCGTTTCCGACCACCCGGACTACGGCCCCGGCTGCTCCGGCATCCCGTCCGGCGGCCGCATCGCGGACGCCGCGTTCGAGGACTCCGAGTGCGGCGACACGAGCCGCGTCGAAACGTTCCGCCTGGAGCCCTTCGGCAGCCCGGTCACCGGCTATCGCATCGTCCCCGCGCGCTCGGCGACCCCGGACTCCTGCGTGACCGTCGTCGGTGACCGGACCGCCGAGTGGGCGAAGCTGGCGCAGGCGCCCTGCCGCGCGGACGCCGCCGGCCAGCTCTTCAGCTTCGACCGCCGCTAGGACGTGGACACCGGCGCGGGCTCGACGAGCCGTCCGCGCAGCGCCTCGACCACGGCCACTTCGAGACCCACATGCCCGGTGACGTACCCGTACACCGATCCGTACGTGGCGCGCAGGTCCGCGAGGACGAGCCGCATGATCTCGGCCGGGGCGCGGCCGTAGGCGGGCCAGCGCAGCTCGCGCCCCGGGTGGGCGGCGTGCCAGTCGGCGACCAGGCGCGCGGTGGCGAGCTCGGTCAGGGCGAAGTCGTCGAGGATCTGGTCGTCGGAGACGTCGAGGAGACCGAGCAGCAGGGCGGCGAGCAGACCCGTACGGTCCTTGCCGGAGGCGCAGTGGAAGACGAGCGGACCGTCCGCCGCCGCGACGACCTCCAGGGCCTCGCGCAGCTCGACGGCGCCGTCGGCGGCGACCTCGGCGAACCGGTCGGCGAGGTAGCGCCACGGATCGAGGTCGGGGTCGATCTCCGCCTGGTCGTACGGGCGGTGCTCGATGCTCAGGTTGTGCCAGGCGATGCCCTCGGTCTCCGGGGTCCGCGGCAGCCGGCCCTTGGCGGCGATCTCCCACGGGTAGCGCAGGTCGATCACGGTCTCCACACCCAGCGCGCGGAAGCGGCCCAGGTCGGGGCCGTGCAGCTTGGCGAGCGAGTCGGAACGGTAGAGGACGTTCCAGCGGACGGTGCCGCCGTCGGCGGTCCGATAGCCGCCCAGATCACGGAAGTTGTGGAGGTCGTCGAAGGGTATGTGTCGTCTCACGCGACCACCCTAGGGGGCGCCGCGGAGGGGCCCCAGGGACTGGGGCGCCAGGGGTCGACGGCGTCCTAGGGGCCGACGGCGTCCCAGAAGTGGGCCACGATGCCGTCCAGGTACTCGCGGCCCGCGTCCCCGCTGTCGCCGGACGCGCCCCAGCTGCTCGTCGCCACCATCTTGGCGTGGTAGTCGGTGTGCAGCCGCTGCAGCGCGGGCTCCAGGACGCGCTTGGGCAGCGGCAGCAGCTTCGCGACGGGCCGGACGTACGCCTGCCAGCGCGTCGTGGCGGCGTCCCGGAGCAGCGCCGCCAGCTCGTCGTCCCTGCCGGTCACCTGAAGCAGCTCGCGGGGCCCGAGGCCGAGGGTCTCGGCGAGGGCGGCGGTCTGGCGTTCGTTGCCGCGCCAGCGGCCCGACTCCTCCATGCGCAGATAGCCGGGGGCGTCGAGGCCCACCCGCCGGGCCAGGTCGTCCGCCGCGAGGCCGCGTGACATGCGGTGCTCGCGCAGGGTGGTGGCGTCGGCGATCAGCTCGCCGGGGGCGCACCACAGGACACCCGCGAGCGCGGTGAGTTCCTGGGCGGAGGGGGCGAGGCGTCCGCGTTCCCAGGCGACGACGGTCTCGGGGGTGACGGCGAGACCGTACTGCGCGCGCAGACCGTAGGCGACATGTCCCGGAGCCATGCCGAGACCTTCGCGGAGCTGCCGTGCGGCGACCGCGTTGAAGGGAGGGGGAGGGGTGTGGTGCACGCCCACACCGTAGGTGCGCAACGTGACGGTTGGCTACGGTGCGTTCACCCAAGGCCAGATGTCGTAGAAACGTGGGAACCCGGCGGTAACCATCCGTAATGATCACCCACGGATCGGTAACCGGACGTCATGGTCCGGTCAGCGGACGATCGTCGTGATCCAACGGTACTGGAGCTCAGGCCGGCCGACCTGACCGTACTGCGGCGCCCGCGCGGCCCGGCCGTCGGTGACCAGGTGCTCCAGATAGCGGCGCGCGGTGATCCGGGAGATGCCGACGGCCGCGGCGGCCTCGGCCGCGGTCAGACCGTCGGGGGCGTCCCGGAGGGTACGGGTGACGGCCTCCAGGGTCGGTGCGCTCAGGCCCTTGGGGAGCGAGGCGGGCTGCGGGGCGCGCAGCGCCGCCAGGGCGCGGTCCACCTCGTCCTGGCCGGACGCCTCGCCCGCGGCGGCGCGGAACTCGGCGTACCGCGAGAGCCGGTCCCGCAGCGTCGCGAACGTGAACGGCTTCAGTACGTACTGGACGACCCCGAGGGACACGCCCTCGCGCACGATCGCCAGATCGCGGGCCGAGGTCACCGCGATGACGTCGGCGGAGTGCCCGGCGGCGCGCAGGGCGCGGAGCAGCTGGAGACCGTGCCCGTCGGGGAGGTAGAGGTCGAGGAGGATGAGGTCGACGGGCGTCCGGTCGAGCATCCGCACGGCGGCGGCCCGCGAGTGCGCCACGCCGACGACGGTGAACCCGGCCACGCGCCCGGCGTAGAGCGCGTGCGCGTCGGCGGCGACCGGGTCGTCCTCGACGACCAGCACCCGAATGTCCTGTCTCTGGCCCTGGCTCTCGCCCTGGCCCTGGCTCTGTCTCACGTGGACACCTCCGCGTCCGGGGCGGACTCCCTGGGTTCCGGTTCGGTCGTGGGCTCGGCGCGCGGCGCCGGCGCACCCGGCGGACTCAGCGGCAGCCGTACGGTGAACTCCGCGCCGCCCTCCGGGGTGTCCGTCAGGGTCACCGTGCCCGAGGCGCGGGTGGTCGCCTGGCGGACCAGGGCCAGGCCGAGGCCGCGGGCCGGGCCGTGGGTGGACCAGCCCCGGTCGAAGACCGCGTCCCGGTCGCCCGGCTCGATCCCGGGCCCGGTGTCGCGGACCCGCAGGAAGAGTTCCCCGTCGCACGTGCGGGCGGTGACCGCGACCCGCGCGTGCGGGGTGCCGCTCGTCGCCTCCACCGCGTTGTCGATCAGATTGCCGAGGATCGTCACCAGGTCCCGTGACGGGATCTCCGACGGCAGGAGCCCGTCGTCGATCCGGCTGTCCTCGCTGAGGACCAGCTCCACACCCCGCTCGTTGGCCTGCGCCGCCTTGCCGAGGAGCAGCGCCGCGAGCACCGGTTCGCCGACCGCGTCCACCACCCGGTCGGTGAGCGCCTGGGCCAGCTCCAGCTCGGCCGTCGCGAAGCCCACCGCCTCCTCCACCCGGCCCAGCTCGATCAGTGACACGACCGTGTGCAAGCGGTTGGCCGCCTCGTGCGCCTGCGAGCGGAGCGCCTGCGTGAACCCGCGCTCCGAGGTCAACTCGCCCGACAGGGCCTGGAGTTCGGTACGGTCCCGGAGCGTCGCGACCGTCCCCCGGCGCTCGCCGCCGACCACCGGGCGGGTGTTGACCACGAGCACCCGCTCCGCCGTCAGATGCAGCTCGTCCACCCGGGGCTCCGAGGCAAGGAGAGCGCTGGTGAGCGAGACCGGCAGACCGAGATCGGCCGCCGACCGGCCCACGACCTCCGCGTCCAGACCGAGCAGCTCCCGCGCGCCGTCGTTGATCAGCGCGATCCGCCGCTGCCCGTCCAGCATCACCAGGCCCTCGCTCACCGCGTGCAGCGCGGCCTCGTGGTAGTCGTGCATCCGGCTCAGCTGGGTCGCGTTCATCCCGTGCGTGTGCCGCCGCAACCGCGCGTTGATGACGTACGTACCGGCTCCGCCGAGCGCGAGCGCCGCCCCCGCCATCCCGAGGAGGGCCGTGACCTGCTCCCGCACCTGCTCGCTGATCTTCTCGATGGTGATCCCCGAACTGACGAGGGCGACGACCTTGCCGTCCTCGTACACCGGCGCGATCGTGCGGACCGAGCGCCCGAGCACGCCCATGTGCGTCTCGGAGAAGGTCCGCCCCTGCAGCGCCTGCTCCGTGTGGCCCTGGTACGTCCGCCCGATCTCGCCCGCCTCCGGATGCGACCACCGCGTGCCGTCCGGGGACATGATCACCACGAAGGCGACGCCGGTCCGCTTCCGTACCGACTCGGCGTACGGCTGGAGCAGCGCCGTGGGGTTCGGGGAGCGGAGCGCCGCGGGTACGGAGGGGGAGGCGGCGACGGCCGTCGCGGTCGCGGTGGACTGGCGGCGCGCGGTCTCCTCGGCCTGGGCGCGGTCCGTGACGTACGCGAAGACCGCGCACCCGGCCACGATCGCCGCCACCAGCACGACCTGCATCGCGAAGAGCTGGCCGGCGAGGCTGCGGGGCCGGGGAAGGGGTATGCGCATGCCGGCCAGTGTGACAGTTCGGCCGTGAACGAAACGAACGTAAGCGTGACCCGGGTCACAGGCTGATGGATAGTCGCGGGGATCCACCGGGACGTGGACACCCATCAGCACGAGGAGGACCCCGTGGCCGCACAGCGGGACCGCACCCATTATCTGTACATCGCCGTCATCGGAGCCGTGCTCCTGGGCGTCACGGTCGGCTTCGTGGCGCCGGACTTCGCCGTGGAGCTCAAGCCGCTCGGTACCGGCTTCGTGAACCTGATCAAGATGATGATCTCCCCGATCATCTTCTGCACGATCGTTCTCGGCGTCGGTTCGGTCCGCAAGGCGGCCAAGGTCGGGGCCGTCGGCGGGCTCGCGCTCGGGTACTTCCTCGTGATGTCGACCGTCGCCCTCGCCATCGGCCTGGTCGTCGGCAACATCCTGGAACCCGGTTCCAGCCTCCACCTGACCAAGGAGGTCGCGGAGGCGGGCGCCAAGCAGGCCGACGGGGCGAGCGAGTCCACGGCGGACTTCCTGCTCGGGATCATCCCCAAGACGCTGGTCTCCGCCTTCACCGAGGGCGAGGTCCTGCAGACCCTGCTCGTCGCGCTCCTCGCGGGCTTCGCGCTCCAGGCGATGGGGCGGGCCGGTGAGCCCGTGCTGCGCGGGATCGGGCACATCCAGCGGCTGGTCTTCCGCATCCTCGCCATGATCATGTGGGTCGCGCCGATCGGCGCGTTCGGCGCCATGGCGGCGGTCGTCGGCGCGACCGGCATCGACGCGCTGAAGTCGCTCGCGGTCATCATGATCGGCTTCTACGTGACCTGCGCCCTCTTCGTCTTCGTGGTGCTCGGCGCGCTGCTCCGGCTGGTCGCGGGCGTCAACATCCTCACGCTGCTGAAGTACCTGGGCCGTGAGTTCCTGCTGATCCTCTCCACCTCGTCCTCCGAGTCGGCGCTGCCCCGGCTGATCGCGAAGATGGAGCACCTGGGCGTCAGCAAGCCCGTCGTCGGCATCACCGTCCCGACCGGCTACTCCTTCAACCTGGACGGCACGGCGATCTATCTGACGATGGCCTCGCTCTTCGTCGCCGAGGCCATGGGCAATCCGCTCTCGGTCGGCGAGCAGATCAGCCTCCTCGTCTTCATGATCATCGCGTCGAAGGGCGCCGCCGGTGTCACCGGCGCCGGCCTGGCGACCCTCGCGGGCGGCCTGCAGTCGCACCGGCCCGAGCTCGTCGACGGCGTCGGCCTGATCGTCGGCATCGACCGCTTCATGAGCGAGGCCCGCGCCCTGACGAACTTCGCGGGCAACGCCGTCGCCACCGTCCTCGTCGGCACGTGGACCAAGGAGATCGACAAGGAGCGGGTCGCGGAGGTCCTCGCCGGACGGGTCCCGTTCGACGAGAAGACCCTGGTCGACGACCACGCGCCGGTGCCCGCGTCGGACGAGGACTCGCCCGTACCGGACCAGTGGGCGGACGGCGGCGAGGAGAAGGCCCGCGCGGCCGTCTGAGCCCGATCGGACATCGGATCCACGATCTCGGATCCGATGTATTGGATCCGATGTATTGGATCCGATGGATCCGACGTATTGGATCCGATGTATTGGATCCTGGATCATGGATATTGGATCCAAGACATCGGATCCGAAGACCGCCCCGGCTCCCGGGCCTTGAGCCGGATCCGGGCTCCGGGGTACGGAACGCCCCCGGCCGCACTCGCGGCCGGGGGCGCCCCCTTTACGGGTGCGAGCACACGGGCTCACGTCACCGCGTCTACGAGAACGGGATCCGGACCACCGACTGGTTCCCCACGCCGACCGTGCTCGGACCGTTGCCGATCGCGTTCCACACCTCGACGCGGACCCGTCCGTTCGACAGGTTCCCGTGGCTGCCGGTCGCCGACCGCAGGCCCCTGGCCTGCGTGTAGTGCTCGTATCCCGGCACCGGATCGGTCGCGAAGTACGCGTACGTCTCCACGCGCTCCCAGCTCCCGTCGCCCGTACGGTCGTAACTGACCCGCACCTGCTGCCCGTTGGCGACGGCCGAACCGGCGTCCACGAACAGGTCGAACTGCGTCGCGCCGCCGTTGTACGTGCGCGTGATCGGGCCTGAGGTGAAGACCTGCGGGTTGGCGGGGGTGCCGTCGTGGTTGGCGCCGCCCGCCGAGGCCAGCGTCACCGACGAGGCGGCCGCCTGGGCGTCACCCGCGCCCGCGCCCGTCCGCAGGTACAGCTGCGAGGAGCCCGAAGGCGGCGGGGTGGTCGGCGGCGGAGTCGTCGGCGGGGTCGTGCCGCCGCCCTTCGTCCACACGGCCACGTAGTCGACGAGCATCGGCCGCCCGGAGACCGTCGCGGCGGTCGGGGTCGGGCCGCCCAGGGCGTCCGGGAAGGCGCCGCCCATCGCCACGTTGAGGAGCAGGAAGTAGCCCGCGTGGCTGGTCATGTCGGCCCAGGCCTGGGCGCCCACCCGGGTCTCGTTCACGCTGTGGAAGAGCTGGTCGTCCACGTACCAGCGCAGCTCGTTGGGGGAGGTCGAGCGGTCCCACTCGAAGCGGTACGTGTGGAAGGCCGACTGGCAGCTCGCACCCGGGCAGACCCGGCTGGCGCCGATCCCGGTGGTCTCGCCGCACGGGCCGCCGGGGTTCACGCCGCAGTGCAGCACGCCCCAGACCGAGTTGATGCCGTTGACGTTCTCCATGATGTCGAACTCGCCGATGGCGGGCCAGTTCCAGTAGTTGCCGCGGTAGGGCGCGCCGAGGGCCCAGAAGGCGGGCCAGTAGCCGGCGGCCTCCGCGCCGGTCACGTTCGGCATCTGAATCCGGCCCTCGATGCGCAGCGTGCCGCCCGCAGGGGCCTTGAAGTCGGCGCGCTTCGTCTCGATCCGGGCCGAGGTCCAGTTGCCCGCGCCGTCCTTGAGCGGGGTGATGCGGAGGTTCCCGGTGCCGTCGAGGCGCAGGTTGTCGGGGCTCGACGTGTAGTTCTGTATCTCTCCGGTGCCCCAGTTGCCGGGGCCGCCCGGATAGCCGTGGCCGGTGTCGATCTGCCACTCGGCGGCGTTCGGGAGGGCGCGGTCGGGGCCGTTGAAGTCGTCGCTCCACTGGAGCGACCAGCCGGGCGCCGGGGGTACGGCGCCGCTGGCGGTACCGGCGCCGCCGAGGCCGATGAGGGCGCCCGCGGCGAGGGCGGCGGCGAGGAGTGAGGCGAGGAGAGGGGTGCGTCGGACGCGGCTCAAGGAGAACACCTCCGCTGGGGGGACGAGCGCCTGAGAGCGCTCTCAGCAAGCTTTTGTAGATGGAAGCACCGGACCCGTCAATGGGTCCGGTGCCTTCGACCTTCGAACGCCCGCCGAAAATACCTACCGAACGTCCAGCTCGGCCAACTCCTGTGTACTCAGCACAAGTTCGGCGGCCGCCGCCGAATCACGTGCCGTCTCGGGACGGCTCGCCCCCGGGATCGGAAGCACCGTCCGAGACCGCGCGAGCAACCACGCGAGCGCCACCCGCTGCGGGCTCACCCCCCGCGCCCGCGCCACCCGGTGGAACGCCCCGAACTCCGGGTCCTCCGTCAGGTCCGACGCCCCGTCGAGCGAGCTGCGCGAGATCCCGCCGAGCGGGCTCCACGGCATGAAGGCCAGCCCGAGTTCCGCGCAGAGCCTCAGCTCCGCCTCGGCGGTCCGTACGGCGGGGGAGTACCGGTTCTGCACGGAGACGAGCCGATCGCCGAGGATCTCCCGGGCGAGCCGGATCTGGTCGACGTCCACGTTCGAGATCCCCGCCAGCCTGATCGTGCCCGCGTCCAGCAACTCCCGTATCGCGCCCAGCGATTCCGCGTACGGCACGGCCGGGTCCGGCTTGTGGAGCTGGTAGAGCCCGATCGCCTCGACGCCGAGCCGCCGCGCCGACGCCTCGGCCGCCCGCCGCAGGTGCTCCGGCCGCCCGTCCACCGTCCAGCCGCCGTCGGCGGTCCGCCCGCGCCCGCCCTTCGTCGCCACCAGTACGTCACCGGGAAGGCGATCGCCACGATGCGGACCACGACTCCGGCCACGACCCCCGTACGTGGCCAGCGCCCGCGCCACCAACAGCTCGCCGGCTCCCGGCTCGCCGCCGGGCGGGTGGTAGGAGTCCGCCGTGTCGAGCAGCGTCACGCCCGCGTCGAGCGCCGCGTGGACGGTGGCCAGGGCACGGGCCTCGTCCGGGTGCCCCTCGATGGAGAGCGGCATGGCGCCGAGCCCGATCGCGCCGACCCGTACGTCTCCGAGCATGCGGTACAGCATCAGCGCGCCCCCAGCGTCTCGGAAAGTGCCTGTCCCAACCACTCACGCGCATGACGGAAGGAGAATCCCAGCGCGCTCGCGCGTGCGTTGTCCATTCCGTACGAGCGGGCGAAGGAGAACGGCGACACCTCGCCGACCTCCACCTCCCGGAACACGGTCCTTCCACCCACCTGGCGCTCGATCTCCGCGCATATCTCTTCGGTGGTGAGCGGACCGTGGGAATGCGCGTTGACAGGACCGGTGAATTCGGCCTCCACCGCCCACGCCAGGAATTCCGCGATCTCCTCCACGTACACATAGGTGGCCGGGTGGTTCACCGGCGGTACGGCGATCGGCTCGCCCGCCCGGACGCGATCCGCGTAGTGGGTGATCCGCCCCGTGAAATCGTCCGCGCCGCCCAGCACATGGGCGACCCGTACCGCCGTGTACGGGAACGGGGGCTCGGCCGCGAAGACCGCCTCCGCCTGCCGCTTTCCCTCTCCGTAATGCGCGTCGAGGAACTCCGGATCGTCCCAGGGGAGGCCCGGATCGACGGCGACGGTACGCGGATCGACGGCGTCCTCCCGCACGGGCGCGGCCGCGTCCTCGTACTCGTACACCTCGACCGTCGACGTCATCACATAACGCCGGGTCCGCGGCCCGAACACCCGCCGGGCGACGGCGGCCTGGCGCGGGGTGTAGCAGACCTGGTCGACGACGACATCGAAAGTCCGGTCGCCCAGCGCGCTTTCCAGGGCGGCCCCGTCGTTCCGGTCGGCGGCGATATGGGAGGTCCCCTCCGGCGTACCCGAAGAACCCCGGTTGAGAATCGTCACGGCATGCCCGGAATCCAGGAGACGGGCCGTCAATCGCTTTCCGATATAACGGTTCCCGCCGATGATCAGAATGTCCATAGGACAAGTGTTACGTTGTGCGCTCGCCAGCTGAAGGGGGAAACATGGGAGTCCAGGCCGCCGCACCGAAGGAACCTCGGCATCTGCGTCCCGCCGCCAACGAAACCTCGGTGGGGGCCTTCGACGCCATCGACCGGCAGATCCTGGGCCTCGTCCAGGAGGACGGCCGGATCAAGCTCAGCGAGCTGGGCCGGCGCGTCCGGCTGAGCCCGGCGGCCGTCACCGAACGGGTGCGCAGGCTGGAGGCGTTCGGGGCGATCACCGGCTACGGAGCCCATGTCTCCCCGGCCCGGCTCGGCTACGGCATCCAGGCCTTCATCCGCGTCAACCCGCACGGCGGCTACACCCTCACCCACCCCAGGACGCTGGAGCTGACGGCCCGGCCGGAGATCCTCGAGGTCCACCACGTCGTCGGCGAGGACTGCTGGATCCTCAAGGTCGCCGTCACCGACACCATCCACCTCGAAGAGGTCCTGGCCCAGACCTCGGCGCTCGGCCGGACGACGACCTCGATCGTCCTGTCGTCCCCGGTGGAGCGCAAACCCCTGCTGCCTCCGGGCGCCGGCATCGGCTCCTGACGCCCCGCCGTTCACCGGGAGTCCGGCGCCTGCGCCGAGCGCGGATCAGCCCCGGCGGCCGAGCGCGGCCAGGTGGTCGTCGAGCAGTTCGACCTGGAGGTCCGGCGGAAACGCCTCCGGGTCGAGCAGGGCCTGGACGACCAGCCCGAGCACGAAGGACTGGGCGCCGGCGGCGATGCGCGCCGGGTCGCCGGGGGACAGCTCGCCGCGTTCCTGCGCCGCGGCGACGGCGTCCCGGAGCCGGTCACGGCCGCGCGCGTACTTCCCGGCGTAGTCGGCGCGCAGCGCCGGATCGGCGAGCGCGGTGTCCCAGGAGGAGACCCAGATCCGGTTGGAGTCCGTGGCCTCTGCGGTCAGCGGCAGGATGTCGAGCAGGGCGTTCCGTACGGCCGCGAGGCCCGGCCCCGAGGTGCGCCGGGCGCGGGCGGCGGTGCGTTGTTCGAGCAGGTCGAGGGCGTGCGCGAGCAGATCGCTCTTGGCCGGGAAGTAATGGGTCAGCAGGCCGGTCGTCGCGCCCAGCTCGGTGGCGACCGCGCGCAGGGTCAGCCCGCCGAACCCACGGGTGGCCAGCACGCGCCAGACCGCCTCCGAGACTTCGAGTCGGCGGGCCTCGTGGTCCCCCTTGGCGCGTGGCATCCTGCTACTGTACATAGTCGTAACGCTTGTTATGTGAATGGGGTCGCCGCCATGTTCTCCCTCCCCCTCCGGGACAACGCCCTCCTGCGCCCGCTGGAGACATGGCACGCCGAGGAGTTCGCCGCCCACATGGACCGGGCGCGCGAGCACATCCGCCCGTGGGTCGGGCGGTCCTTCGTCACCGACAGCCTCGACGGGGCCCGGGCCACCCTGCTCCGCTACGCCGAGCGACAGGCCGCGGACGGCGCCCGCCTCTACGGCATCTGGCTCGACGGCACCCTCGTCGGCGGCGTGATGTTCACGTCCTTCGACGCGGACTCGGGAGCCTGCGAGGTCGGCTGCTGGCTGGAACCGGCGGGCGAGGGCCACGGACTGATCACGGCGGCCTGCACCGCCCTGCTCGACTGGGCCTTCCTCACCCGGGGCCTGCACCGCGCCGCGTGGCACTGCCGGGCCGACAACGCCCGCAGCGCCGCCGTGGCCGAGCGTCTCGGCATGGTGCTCGAAGGCGTCGAGCGGGAGTCCTGGCCGTACGAAGGCGTCCGCCACGACACGCAGGGCTGGGCGGTCCTCGCCCGCGACTGGTCGACGGCCCGCCGCACCTGACCCAGGGCCTCTCGTTTGGATCATGCCGGGCTCGCGGGCCCTGGCACCGAGCCTCGCCGCGTTGTCGTCGGTTGCCATGGCTCCGCCATGACGCCCTCCTCCGCCTTGCGATGCACGGCACCAGACCCCGCTCCCTGATCCGGCCTGATCCAAACGAAAGACCCTAGGGCCTTGCCTTGACGTCGGCGTCAAGGCGTACGTTCGAGTCCATGCGAATCGGCGAGCTGGCCGAGCGCGCCGGAACGACCACGCGGACTCTGCGCTACTACGAGTCCCGTGGCCTCCTGGCCGCCCGGCGCACGGAGAACGGCTACCGCACGTACGACGAGGACGACCTGCGCCTCCTCCAACAGATCAGGACCCTGCAGGACTTCGGGTTCGAACTGGAGGAGACCCGGCCGTTCGTCGAGTGCCTGCGGGCCGGCCACCCGGCGGGGGACGCGTGTCCCGCCTCGCTCGACGTGTACCGCCGCAAGCTGGCGGAGCTGGACGCCCTCGTCGACCAACTCCAGGCGGTACGCGCGCAGGTCGCGGCGCAGTTGCTGCGGGCCGAGGCGGAACTGCCGGCCGGCCCGGAACCCACATGCGAACTCGGAGGCTGACGGAATGACGAAGACGGCGGACGTGACGGACGTGAGCGACACGGACTTCGACACCGAGGTCCTCGGCGCGGAGCTGCCGGTCCTGGTGAAGTTCACCGCGGACTGGTGCGCCCCGTGCCGCCAGTTGGGACCGGTGCTCCAGTCGATCGCCGAGGAGGAACGGGGCCGCCTGAAGATCGTCCAGATCAATGTGGACCACAACCCGCAGACGGCGATCCGCTACGGCGTCCTGGCCACACCGACCCTGATGCTCTTCCACGCCGGCGAGCCCGTGAAGTCCCTGGTCGGCGCCCGCCCCAAGCGCCGCCTCCTCCAGGAACTGCAGGACGTACTGCCTCCGGTCAGTGCCTAGGGCCCCTCGGCCTCTCGTCGTCCCACAGCCCGGTGCCGTACGCCCCGACCACCCCCTCGATCCGCCGCAGGGCCTCGTCGGCCGGGAGCGGGTCGAGTCGGCGGCCGTCGCGCAGGCGGAGGGCCACCTGTCCGCCCAAGGCCTCCTTCGGGCCGATGACCGTCTGGTACGGGACGAGGCGGGCCTCCCGGACGCGGGCGCCGAGGCTGCCCCGGTCCGGGCCCGCCACCTCGGCCCGTAGCCCGCGCTCGACGCACCGGGCGGCGAGCGCCTCGGCGACGGGCCGTTCGGACTCCGAGATCGGGAGGACCACGAGCTGGACGGGGGCGAGCCAGCCGGGGAACGCGCCACCGTGCTGTTCGAGCAGGTGGGCGACGGCCCGTTCCACGCTGCCGACGACACTGCGGTGGATCATGACCGGCCGGTGCTTGGCCCCGCCGGCGCCGATGTAGCGCAGGTCGAACCGCTCCGGCTGGTGGAAGTCGATCTGCACGGTCGACAGGGTCGACTCCCGCCCCGCGCCGTCCGCGACCTGCACGTCGATCTTCGGCCCGTAGAACGCGGCCTCGCCCTCGGCGGACTCGTACGGCAGCCCGGAGGCGTCGAGCACCTCCTCCAGGAGGGCGACGGACCGCCGCCACAGTTCGGGCGCGTCGACGTACTTCCCGCCGGGTCCGGGCAGCGAGAGCCGGTACCGCGCGGGCTCGATGCCCATCGCCTCGTACGCCCTCCGGATCAGCTCCAGGGCGCCCGCGGCCTCCTCCCGTACCTGGTCCAGGGTGCAGAAGATGTGCGCGTCGTTGAGCTGGATGGCCCGGACGCGGGTCAACCCGCCCAGGACGCCGGAGAGTTCGGAGCGGTACATGGGGCCGAGCTCGGCCATGCGCAGCGGGAGTTCGCGGTAGCTGCGCGCACGGGAGCGGAAGATGACGGCGTGGTGCGGGCAGAGGCTGGGCCGCAGGACGACCTGCTCGCCGCCCAGCTCCATCGGCGGGAACATGTCGTCGCTGTAGTGCGCCCAGTGCCCGGAGATCTCGTACAGCTCGCGCTTGCCGAGCACCGGCGAGTACACGTGCCGATATCCGGCCCGCCGCTCGATCTCGCGGACGTACTCCTCCAACGCGTGCCGTACGGCGGCCCCGTCGGGCAGCCAGTACGGCAGGCCGGCCCCGATCAGCGGGTCGGTGCCGAACAGCTCCAGCTCGCGGCCGAGCCTGCGGTGGTCGTGGTCCATGGCGTCCTCCTGGGGGTGGTCGCCCGGGACGAGCGGCCGGAGGAACGACGAAGCCCCGGGGCGCTCGGCCCCGGGGCTTCGTGACGTGGACAGCGGTCAGCGCGCCGGGACACTCTCCGGCGTCGTCGTGAGGACCGCGGCACGCTTCATACGGACCACGCTAGCGGCGGCGCGTCAGGCCCGCACGTGATTATTCGTCGCGCGCAGAAAAATACCCCGACTAGAATTGACAGTCGGGGTTATGCGTCGCGTATATTCAGAGGTTCCGTGTTCGCACATGGAAAAGACACGGAGAAGTTCACTAAAAGCACTGTATCGCGCCGGGAGTCGAATTGTCAACCGAGGAATTTCGGAAAGAGCAGGAATTCATCACACAGCTCTACGCACGACTCGACGACCTGAGGGACCGGGCCGAGGCCGCCGTGGGCAAGGCGCTCAAGGCGCCCTGGGTCGGCAATCAGGGCCGTCTGGAGCGGGACGTGCTGGTGGCCGAGCAGACCGGGGTGCTCTCCGCGCTCGACGCGGGCGAGACCGGGCTCTGCTTCGGGCGGCTCGTCTTCCGCGACGGCCGCGACCACCACATCGGGCGGATCGGCATCCGCGAGGACGACCCGAACCGCACGCCCCTCGTCGTCGACTGGCGCGCCGAGGTCGCGCGGCCCTTCTACCTCGCCACCGGCTACGAGCCGATGGGCCTCAGCCGCCGCCGGCACATCACCGCCCACGGCCGCGAGGTGACCGCCCTCCACGACGAGGTCCTCGACCTCCAGGACGGGACCCGCACCGGGCACGAGAACCGGGACGCCGACGAGGTCCTCCTCGCCGCGCTCGACGCCGCCCGCACCGGACGCATGCACGACATCGTGCAGACCATCCAGGCCGAGCAGGACCGCATCATCCGCTCGCCGCACCGCGGCGTCCTCGTCGTCGAGGGCGGCCCCGGCACCGGCAAGACGGCCGTGGCCCTGCACCGCGCCGCGTACCTCCTCTACGCCCACCGCGAGCAGCTCGCCAAGCGCGCCGTCCTGATCGTCGGCCCCAACCCCGCCTTCCTCGGCTACATCGGCAACGTCCTGCCCTCGCTCGGCGAGACCGGCGTCCTGCTCGCGACCCCCGCCGAACTGTTCCCCGGCGTCCGCGCCACCGGCACCGACGCCCCCCGCGCCGCCGCCGTCAAGGGCGCCGCCACCATGGCCGAGACGCTCGCCCGGGCCGTACGCGACCGTCAGCGGGTGCCCGAGCGCGGCGAGCCGCTGATCGTCCCGCACGACGACGGCGACCTCGTCATCGACTGGGACATGGCCCTGGAGGCCCGCCACAAGGCCCGCGAGACCGCCCTGCCGCACAACCTCGCCCGCCCCTACTTCGTCTTCAACATCCTCGACGCGCTCGCCGCGCAGCTCGCCGACCGCATCGGCGCCGACCCCTACGGCGGCCCCAACTTCCTCGGCCCCGACGACATCGCCCTGCTCGCCAAGGGCATCGCCGCCAACGCCGAGGTCCACGCCGCCGTCGACACCCTCTGGCCGGCCCTCACCCCCGAGGCCTTCCTCGCCGACTACCTCGCCGAGCCGACCCACCTCGCCGACGAGGCGGACGCCGCCGCGATCCGGCGCGAGCACGGCCCCTGGGCCCCCGCCGACGTCCCGCTGCTCGACGAGGCCGCCGAACTCCTCGGCGTGGACGACTCCGCCGCCCGCGCCGCCGAAGAGGCCGAGCGGGACAAGCGGATCCAGTACGCGCAGGGCGTCCTCGACGTCAGTTACGCGTCGCGCACCTACGAGTTCGAGGACAAGGAGGAGCTGGACAAGGACGCCGCCGAGGTCCTGTCGGCGCACGACATCATCGACGCCGAGCGGTTCGCCGAGCGGCACGAGGAGGCCGACCACCGCAGCGCCGCCGAACGCGCCGCCGCCGACCGCACCTGGGCCTTCGGCCACATCATCGTCGACGAGGCGCAGGAGCTCTCCGCGATGACCTGGCGGCTGCTGATGCGTCGCAGCCCGACCCGCTCCATGACCCTGGTCGGCGACCCCGCGCAGACCGGCGACGCGGCGGGCGTCGGCGCCTGGGAGGAGATCCTCGCGCCGTACGTGCAGGACCGCTGGGAACTCGTACGGCTCGGGGTCAACTACCGCACCCCCGCCGAGATCATGGCCGTCGCCGCCGACGTCAGGCGCGAGGCCGACCCGGGCTTCGAGCCGCCCCGATCGGTCCGCTCCACGGGCGTCGAGCCCTGGCGGCGCGTCGTCGAGGAGCCGGTGAAGGAGGCCGCCGACGCGGTGGCCGCCGAGGCGCGCGCCGAGGGCCGGCTCGCCGTGATCGCCCCGCCGGAGCTCCACCCGGCGCTCACCGCCGCGCTCCCGGAGGCCTCCCACGGCCCGGACCCGGACCTGACCCGGCCGGTGGTCCTCCTCGACCCCCGGCAGGCCAAGGGCCTGGAGTTCGACACGGTCCTGGTCGTCGACCCGGACGGCATCCGGGCCGGCGCCACGCACGGGGTCAACGACCTGTACGTGGCACTGACCCGGGCCACCCAGCGGCTGGGGATCATCAGCCAGGCCTGAGCCCGAGGCCCGGCCCGGCCGCGAGGCCCGGCCTCGGGCCTCGCGCTCAGGCGGGCCTCGGCGTCAGGCGGGCCTCAGCCAGACCGTCGCCAGCGGCGGCAACGTCATCCGTACGCTCGCCGAACGGCCGTGGGACGGCACCGACTCGGTCTTCACCGGGTCGGTGTTCGCCACGTCCCCGCCGCCGTAGCGGGCGGAGTCCGTGTTCAGGACCTCCGCCCAGGCAGCGAACGCGTCCGGGACGCCGAGGCGGAAGTCGTGCCGGACGACGGGCGAGAAGTTGCAGACCGCGAGCAGCGGCGCGCCCTCGGCGTCGTAGCGGAGGAACGCGAAGACGTTGTCCTCGGCCGCGTCGCCCACCACCCACTGGAAGCCCTCGGGCACGGTGTCCCGCTCCCAGAGTGCCGGGGTCGCCCCGTACACCGTGTTCAGGTCCCGCACCAGGTCCCGTACGCCCCGGTGGTCCGCCTCCGCGCCGTACGAGGGGTCGAGCAGCCACCAGTCCGGGCCGTGCTCGGCCGACCACTCCGCTCCCTGGGCGAACTCCTGCCCCATGAAGAGGAGTTGCTTGCCGGGGTGGGCCCACATGAAGCCGAGGTACGCGCGGTGGTTGGCGCGCTGCTGCCACCAGTCGCCGGGCATCTTCGAGACCAGTGCCTGCTTGCCGTGCACGACCTCGTCGTGGGAGATCGGCAGGATGTAGTTCTCGCTGTACGCGTACACCATCGAGAACGTCATCTCGTTGTGGTGGTACTTGCGGTGCACCGGCTCCTTCGAGACGTAGCCGAGGGAGTCGTGCATCCAGCCCATGTTCCACTTCATGCCGAAGCCGAGCCCGCCGAAGCCGCCGGGGCCGACCTGGTCGGTCGTCCGCGTCACCCCGTCCCAGGCCGTCGACTCCTCGGCGAAGGTGATGACGCCCGGGCAGCGCCGGTACACCGTCGCGTTCATCTCCTGGAGGAAGGCGACCGCGTCCAGGTTCTCCCGCCCGCCGAACTCGTTCGGCAGCCACTCGCCGTTCTCGCGGGAGTAGTCGAGGTAGAGCATCGAGGCGACCGCGTCCACGCGCAGGCCGTCGATGTGGAACTCCTCGCACCAGTACACCGCGTTGGCGACCAGGAAGTTCCGCACCTCCTTGCGGCCGTAGTCGAACTCCAGCGTGCCCCAGTCGGGGTGCGCGGAGCGGCGCGGGTCCTCGTGCTCGTACAGCGGCCGGCCGTCGAACTCGGCGAGCGCCCAGTCGTCGCGCGGGAAGTGCGCGGGCACCCAGTCCATCAGGACCCCGACACCCGCCCGGTGCAGGGCGTCGACGAGGTACTTGAAGTCGTCGGGGGTGCCGAGGCGGGAGGTCGGCGCGTAGTAGCCGGTGACCTGGTAGCCCCAGGAGCCGCTGAAGGGGTGCTCGGCGACGGCCATGAACTCCACGTGCGTGAAGCCGAGATCGCGGACGTACGCCGGGAGTTGCTCGGCGAGCTGGCGGTACGTCAGACCGGGGCGCCAGGAGGGGAGATGGAGCTCGTAGACGGAGAGCGGGGCCTCGTGGTGCGGGCGGTCGCCCCGGCCCGCCATCCACCCCGCGTCGTCCCACTCGTGGTACGAGTCGGTGACGACGGAGGCGGTGTTCGGCGGGCACTCGGCGCGGCGGGCCATCGGGTCGGCGCGCAGCGTGTGGGAGCCGTCGGGGCGGGTGATGTCGAACTTGTAGACCGCGCCCTCGCCGATGCCGGGCACGAACAGCTCCCAGACGCCGGTGGCGCCGAGGGAGCGCATCGGCAGTGCCGTGCCGTCCCAGTGGGTGAAGTCGCCGGTGACGCGGACACCGCGGGCGTTGGGGGCCCAGACCGTGAACCGGGTGCCGGTGACGCCCTGGTGGACCATCGGGCGGGCGCCGAGCGCCTTCCACAGCTCCTCGTGCCGGCCCTCGCCGATCAGATGGAGGTCGAGCTCGCCGAGGGCGGGCAGGAAGCGGTACGGATCCTCCACGGGCTGCTCGTCGCCGTCGTAGCGGACGCGGAGCTCGTACGGCGGGATCTTGCGCAGCAGCGGCAGCAGCCCGGAGAAGAAGCCGTCGCCGTCGTCGTGCAGGGCGACGCGCTTGCCCTTGGCGACGACGGCGACCTCACGGGCGTACGGGCGCAGCACCCGGATCGCGACGCCGCCGCGGACCGGGTGCGCGCCGAGGTGCGCGTGCGGGTCGTGGTGCTCCCCGGCGAGCAGTCGCGCGCGGTCCCCGGGGTCGAGCGGCGGCGCCTTCCGTACGGCCTCCTGGGCGGCCCGGGGGGCGGGCGTCTTGGCCGAGGGCGCTGCCGTCTTGCGAGCGGATCGGGCGGTCACGGGGATGCCTCCTGCAAGGGTGTCGGAAGGTGTTGGGCCGAGGAAGATGCGCCGGTTCCCACGCAACCGCAACGCCGCGGCCCCCGCACAGGAAACTCGGCCGAACGGGCCTCGCGCCCCTGCGACGCCGTCATTCCGGGCCCGACAGGCGTTCGATGGCTGACATGGGGACCGGGAGCCAGTCCGGGCGGTTGCGGGCTTCGTAGAGGACTTCGTAGACCGCCTTGTCCGTCTCGTAGGCGCGCAGGAGCGCCGGGTCCTCGCGGGGGTCGGTCCCCGAGGCCTCGGCATAGCCCGCGCAGTACGCCGCCCGGCAGCGCGTCGCCCACTCGGGTTTCCACGGGCGGTGCGTGCGCGCCGCGTAGTCGAAGGAGCGGAGCATGCCCGCCACGTCGCGGACGGCCGGCTGCGGGCGGCACCGCTCGGCCAGCGGCTTCGCGGGCTCGCCCTCGAAGTCGATCACCGCCCAGCCGCCGTCCGCCGCCCGGAGCGTCTGGCCCAGGTGGAGGTCTCCGTGGATCCGCTGGAGGTGGCCCGAGCCCTCTCCCGCCGCCGCGAAGACCGCCCGCAGCCCCGGTACGTACGGCAGCAGGGCCGGGACCGCCTGCGCGGCCGCGTGCAGCCGCTGGTCCATCTCGGCGGCCAGGTGCTCCGTCTGCGTCCGGAGCAGCCGCTCCGTCGGCAGCGCCGTCGCGAGCGCGAGGTGCACCTCGGCCGTCGCCCGGCCGAGCGCGTGCGCCTCGTCCGTGAACTCACGGCCCTCCGCGAGCGCGTCCAGGGCGAGCCGCCACCCGTCGCGGGAATCCCGCAGATATGGCTGGAGGACGCCGAGCGTGCTGGCGCCCGACTCGAACCAGGCCACCGGCGCGGGGACCCGCGCGCACCCGGCGCGGGCGAGCGCGAGCGGCAACTCCAGATCCGGGTTCACCCCGGGGCTGACCCGCCGGAAGATCTTCAGGATGTACGTATCGCCGTACACGAGCGAGGAGTTGGACTGCTCGGCGTCCAGGACCCTGGGTGCCAGGGGCGCGGGCAGCTCGGAGGTGCCCTGGAACGTCAGCGGGCCGATCCGGCCCGGGGTGCGCAGCCGTTCGTAGAGCAGTCCGGCGAGCCGCGGGTCCCGCAGCCCTTCGTAGACCGCCCGGCCCGCCAGCGGCCCCTGCCGGATCCGCCCGATCAGGGCGGGGGCGAGCCGGGGCGGCAGTTGGGTGCGTACGCCCAGCAGGATCTGGTAGCAGTCCGCGGGCGTACCCGCGGGGCGGCCCGGTTGTTCCACCCGTACCAGCAGGTGCAGCAGTCCGGGTCCCGGGCCGTCCAGCGGCAGCAGCTCGGTGGCCGCTTCCAGTGTGAATCCGGTGACCCGGCGGCCCTTGCCCGCGAACCAGCGCTGCCGGGGCAGCCATTCATGGAGCAGGGGAGCGAGTGACGGGAGGAGGGCGGCCGGGGCCCGGGTGGTGGATGCGGTCTCCGGCATGGCATCGCGTCCTTTCCCCGGGGGGCGCAGATTCGAGTTCGCGTGAATCGAGTTCAAATGCGCAGAGTGTCCCGGATGGCGGCTTCGGCTGTCCGGATGTGCGGGACGTGTCGGATGGGGAAGATCCGTATGGGCCCGACAAGAAGGCCCGTATGGACCTGAATCGACTGTGTGTGGGACACAGTGCCCAGGGTGGCGCGGGGGAAACCCGCTCCACCCCGGGCAGTTGACTGACGATCCGTCAGGAACTCGCCAACCGGCTCTTCTTCAGGCGGAACCAGTAGAAGCCGTGACCGGCCAGGGTCAGCAGGTACGGCCACTGCCCGATCGCCGGGAACCGCACCTGGCCGATCAGCTCCACGGGGCTCATGCCGTCGAACTGCCGCAGGTCGAGCTCCGTCGGCTGCGCGAACCGCGAGAAGTTGTTCACGCAGAGCACCAGGTCGTCGTCGGACTCCCGGAGGAAGGCCAGCACCGCCGGGTTGGACGACGGGAGTTCCGTGTACGAGCCGAGCCCGAAGGCCCGGTTCTGCTTACGGATCTCGATCATCCGCTTCGTCCAGTGGAGCAGCGACGACGGCGAGGCCATCCCCGACTCCACGTTCGTCACCTGGAAGCCGTGGACCGGGTCCATGATGGCCGGCAGCGTGAGCCGGCCCGGGTCGCAGGACGAGAAGCCCGCGTTCCTGTCCGGCGTCCACTGCATCGGGGTCCGCACCCCGTCCCGGTCACCGAGCCAGATGTTGTCGCCCATCCCGATCTCGTCGCCGTAGTACAGCACCGGCGAACCCGGCAGCGAGAACAGCAGCGCGGTGAACAGCTCCATCTGCTTGCGGTCGTTGTCGAGCAGCGGGGCGAGGCGGCGCCGGATGCCGATGTTCGCCCGCATCCGGGGATCCTTGGCGTACTCCGCGTACATGTAGTCGCGCTCTTCGTCCGTGACCATCTCGAGCGTCAGCTCGTCGTGGTTGCGCAGGAAGATGCCCCACTGGCAGCCGTCCGGGATCGCCGGGGTCTTGGCCAGGATCTCCGAGACCGGGGTGCGCGACTCCCGCCGTACCGCCATGAAGATCCGCGGCATCACCGGGAAGTGGAACGCCATGTGGCACTCGTCGCCGCCCGAGGCGAAGTCCCCGAAGTAGTCGACCACGTCCTCCGGCCACTGGTTCGCCTCAGCGAGCAGCACCGTGTCCGGGTAGTGGTCGTCGATCTCCTTGCGGACCCGCTTGAGGAAGGAGTGGGTGGCCGGGAGGTTCTCGCAGTTGGTCCCCTCCTGCTGGTACAGGTACGGCACCGCGTCGAGCCGGAAGCCGTCGATGCCGAGGTCCAGCCAGAACTTGAGCGCCGAGAGGATCTCCTCCTGCACCGCGGGGTTCTCGTAGTTGAGGTCCGGCTGGTGCGAGAAGAACCGGTGCCAGTAGTACTGCTTGCGCACCGGGTCGAAGGTCCAGTTCGAGGTCTCCGTGTCGACGAAGATGATCCGGGCGTCCTGGAACTGCTTGTCGTCGTCGGCCCAGACGTAGTAGTCGCCGTACGGCCCGTCGGGGTGGGCGCGCGACTCCTGGAACCACGGGTGCGCGTCGCTCGTGTGGTTCATGACGAAGTCGATGATCACGCGCATGCCGCGCTGGTGCGCCGCGTCGACGAACTCCACGAAGTCGGCGAGATCGCCGAACTCCGGCAGCACGGAGGTGTAGTCGGCGACGTCGTAGCCGCCGTCCCGCAGCGGGGACTTGAAGAACGGCGGCAGCCAGAGGCAGTCGACGCCCAGCCACTGCAGGTAGTCCAGGCGGGACGTGATGCCCTTGAGGTCGCCTACGCCGTCCCCGTTGCTGTCCTGGAAGGACCGCACGAGCACTTCGTAGAAGACGGCCCTCTTGAACCAGTCCGGGTCACGGTCCTTGGCGGGCGTGTCCTCGAAGGTGTCGGGGACGGGTTCGTTGACAGTCATGGTGTGGGTGACCCTCCGGTCGACGGGGACGGTCGCAGAGCGAAGACGTGCGCGGGCGTGACGCCCGGCTCGAGGCGCACATAGTTGGCCCTGCCCCAGTGATAGGTCTCGCCGGTGAGCTCGTCGCGCACCGGTACGGTCTCGTGCCATTCGAGGCCGAGTTCCGGCATGTCCAACGAGACCGTGGCCTCCTGGGTGTGGTGCGGATCGAGGTTGGCGACCACCAGAACGGTGTTCGATCCCGAGCGCTTGCTGTACGCGATCACCGCGTCGTTGTCGGTCGTGTGGAAGTGGATGTTCCGCAGCCGGCGCAGGGCCGGGTGGCGGCGCCTGACCCGGTTGAGCGTGGTGATCAGGGGCGCGATCGAAGCGCCCGTACGCTCCGCCGACTCCCAGTCCCGGGGCCGGAGTTGGTACTTCTCCGAGTCCAGGTACTCCTCGCTGCCGTCGCGCAGGGCGGTGCCCTCGCACAGCTCGTACCCGGCGTACATGCCCCAGGTCGGTGAGAGGGTGGCGGCGAGCACCGCCCGCACCTCGAAGGCCGGCCGGCCGCCCTGCTGGAGGTAGGCGTGCAGGATGTCCGGGGTGTTCACGAAGAAGTTCGGCCGCATGGAGGCCGCCGCGTCGCCGGAAAGCTCGGTCGCGTACTCCGTGAGCTCGGCCTTGGTGTTGCGCCAGGTGAAGTACGTGTACGACTGCTGGAAGCCGATCGCGCCGAGCGTGCGCATCATCGCGGGCCGGGTGAACGCCTCCGCCAGGAAGATCACGTCGGGGTCGCTGCCGTTGATCTCGCCGATCACCCGCTCCCAGAACACCACCGGCTTGGTGTGCGGGTTGTCGACGCGGAAGATCCGTACGCCGTGGTCCATCCAGTGCCGCAGCACCCGCACGGTCTCGGCGACGATCCCGTCCATGTCCTGGTCGAACGCGACGGGGTAGATGTCCTGGTACTTCTTCGGCGGGTTCTCCGCGTACGCGATCGAACCGTCCGGGCGGTGGTGGAACCACTCCGGGTGCTTCTCCACCCACGGGTGGTCGGGCGAGCACTGCAGCGCGAAGTCGAGCGCGATCTCCAGGCGCAGTTCACGGGCCCGCGCCACGAAGGCGTCGAAGTCCTCGATCGTGCCCAGGTCCGGGTGGACCGCGTCGTGACCGCCCTCGGGGGAACCGATCGCCCACGGCACGCCGACGTCGCTCGGGCTCGCCGCGAGCGCGTTGTTGGGGCCCTTGCGGTGCGTGGTGCCGATGGGATGGATCGGCGGGAGGTAGACGACGTCGAAGCCCATCGCGGCGATCGCCGGCAGCCGTTCGGCGGCGGTACGGAAGGTCCCGGCGACCGTCCTGCCCCGCACCTTCTTCACGCCCTCCGAGCGCGGGAAGAACTCGTACCAGGAGCCGAAGAGGGCCCGCTCGCGCTCCACCTGGAGCGGCAACGCGGGGGAGGAGCTGACCAGTTCGCGCAGCGGATGCCGGGCAAGGGCCTCGGTCACCTGCGGGGCGAGCGAGGCCGCGAGCCGGGCGGCGGCGGGGCGGGACACGTCGCGCAGCGCGTCGGCGGCCGCGAGCACGGCCTCCCGGCCGCCGCCCTTCTTCGGAACGCCCTTCGCGGCGCGTTCGTGCAGCTCCGCGCCCTCGGTGAGGACGAGCTCGGAGTCGATCCCCGCCGGGATCTTGATCTTCGCGGTGTGCCGCCAGGTCGCCAGCGGATCGCTCCACGCCTCGACGGTGTACGTCCACAGCCCCTCGGCGTCCGGCGTGACCTCGGCGCCCCACCGGTCGGTGCCGGGGGCCAGTTCACGCATCGGGATCCAGGGGCCGGGACGGCCGGAGGGGCCGCGCAGCACGACATTGGCGGCGACGGCGTCGTGGCCCTCGCGGAAGACGGTGGCGGTGACCTCGAAGGTCTCCCCGGCCACCGCCTTCGCGGGGCGGCGGCCGCAGTCGACCAGAGGGCGGACGTCCAGTACGGGAATGCGTCCCATGAGCGGATTCACAGCATCACCTGAGGGGGTACGGGGGTGCGGGTGGTGGTGCGCTCTTTGTAGCTCCGTCGACGGCTGGCGGGTTGCGGGCATGGCCGCTCCTGTCCGCGTTCACTCGGATGGCGGGTCTACGGGGTGTACGTACGGTTCGTACGGGGGTGGACGTAAGGGGGTCCTGCGGAGGTGTCCTACGGGGGTGTACCGGGGGAGCCTTCCACCCACTTCGGGTGGGCAATCCGGCGCTTTGTTAACTACTCGGGCGTAGTCGCGCGGGCAAGCGCCCGGACACAGGAAACCGGCCCCGTCCCTGAGGGACGAGACCGGTTCTCTTCTTGCCGGCCGGATGACGGATGGCGGATGGCGGAATGTCAGCCCTGGGCCGAGGGAGACTGCTCCTCCGCGTCGCCGGACCACATCTGCCACGGCTGGCGGGTCACCCACTCCTCCACGGGGGCCGCCCGCACCCCGAGCACGTCCGCCGAGACCCCGTCGTCGGCCGCGAGCAGCAGCGGGTCGGCGCCCGTCGCCATGTAGTGGTAGATCCCCGCGACACCCGCCGCCGTCTCCGGGCCGAGCAGCTGGGCCAGCCCGCGCTCGAACACCTCCGGCGGCAGCTGCCGATAGCGCACCGCACGGCCGAGACCCCGGCTGAAGGCGGCCGCAAGCTCGTCGCCCGTCAGCGACCGCGCCCCGCCGATGTCGAACGTACGGCCCTCCAGACCCTCGCCGACGAGCGCCGCGTGCACCGCCTCCGCGAGGTCCCGGTGGGAGAGCCAGGCCGTCGGCGTGGACGCGGGCAGCGGATAGGCGAGGACACCCTCGTTCACCAGGGCCGGTCCGTTCCACGGCGAGAACAGGTTGTCCAGATAGACCGGCGGCCGTACGACGACCAGCGGGACGCCGCTGCCCCGCAACTCCTCCTCGGCGATCCGCCGCGTCTCGAACGCGGCGACCGAGGTCGGCCCCTGCGGGACCCGCGTGTTGGCGTTGAGGACCAGGCGCACGGTCCCCGCCGCGAGCGCCGCGAACGCCACGTTCCGCGCGTAGGCACGGATCCGCTCCGGCTCGTACACCAGCGGCAGCGTCACCACCCCGTGCGTCGTCCCCTCGAAGAGCCGCCGCACGTCCGCCGGTCTGGCCAGGTCGCCCGCCACGAACAGGGCCCCGGGCAGCGGCGGCCGGTCGCCCGCCGGTCGTCGGGTGAGCGTCCGCACCCGGTGGTGCCGCTCGACGAGCAGACGCGCGATCGCGCCCCCCTGGAAACCGGTCGCTCCCACGACCGCGACCCTCATCGGTATCTGACTGGACATGTGTCGTAGAGGCCCTTCGATAGGGTGTGGTGGCTGCCGTGACGTCTCTCTCAGGCTGGCGGCGGCGGCTCACACCGTTCAATTAACAAACCGGGGCGGAAGTTGAAGGATCGTCCATGGACACCGTGGCAACCGACCGTGACGACCGGCGTGAGGAAGACGAGGCCGAGGACCTCCTGAGCGAACTGCTCAAACCACTCCGCCTCACCGGAGTCTTCGACAGCCGCTGGCACGTCCGCGCGCCCTGGGCCATCGAGGGCGACGCGGAGCAGAGCTGTGCCGTGCTCCACTACATCGTCGAGGGCGGCTGCTGGATCACCGGCGACGGCCACCCGCCGCTGGAGCTGAACGCGGGCGACCTGATCGTCTTCCCCACCGGCAGCGCCCACCGGCTCTCCGACCGGCCCGACCGCCAGGGCGTGCCGCTCAGGGCCGTGCTGCCCGAGCGCAAACCCGGCACCTCCGGGGAGATCCGCATCGACGGCTCCGGCGCCGAGAGCCGGCTCCTGTGCGCAGGACTCCACTACGACGCCAGCGCGGCCAGCGGGCTCTACACCTCGCTGCCCTGGGCGCTCGTCCTCGACGGCGCCCAGGTCGACCGCGAGCCGCTGCTCCGCGACACCCTGCGGCTGCTCGCCTCGCCCGACCGGCCCGTCGGCCCGGGGGACCGGCTCATCACCCTGCGTGCCTTCGAGATGGCCCTCGTCCTCGCGCTCAGGCCGCTGCTGCGCGACCTCGCCGACAACCCGACCTCGCTGCCGCTGCTGCGGCACCCGGGCATCAGCCAGGCGGTGGTGATGATCGCCACCCGGTTCGCCCAGCCCTGGACCATCGACTCCCTCGCCCGCGAGGTCGGCATGTCCCGCTCGGCGTTCACCGCCGCCTTCCGTGAACTCGTCGGCGAGTCCCCGGCCCGCCACCTCACCTCACGGCGCATGCAGGAGGCTGCCCGACTGCTCTCCGAGACCTCCCTCCCGCAGTCCGCCGTCCCCTCCCGGGTCGGCTACCAGAGCGCCGTCGGCTTCCACCTCGCGTTCCGTAAATGGTTCGGAATGACACCTGGGGAGTACCGCGCGGGGATATGCCACGCTGCCTGATCCGTACAAAAGCCGCATGAACGCCCGGAGACTGGCCGGTTCTTAAGGACCACTGGACGGACGTTCATTGCCCCGTGCGTACGGGCCGTGGAGGCTCGGGACCGGCAACCAGCCGTGACGTACGAGGAGAGGCGATATCACCGTGACGAGGTCCGGGCAGGAGTATCTGGAGGCACTGCGCGACGGGCGCGAGGTCTGGCTCGACGGAGAGCGGATCAAGGACGTCACCGCGCACCCCGCCTTCCGGGCGACCGCGGCCTCCTTCGCCGGGCTCTTCGACCTCGCCCACGACTCCGCGCACACCCCGGAGCTCGTCTGCGGCGGAGTGCACCGCGCGTACGCCGTGCCCCGCTCCTACGAGGACCTGGTCGCCCGCCGAAAGGCGTACAAGGTGTGGGCCGAGGCGAGTTACGGCTTCCTGGGCCGTACCCCCGACTACATGGCGTCAGGCGCCGCCGGCTTCGCCGCCGCGCCCGAGGTCTTCACCACCGAGGGCTTCGACGGCGCCGAGAACGCGCTCGCGTACCACCGCCGGCTCGCGGAGGGCGGCCTCTACGGTGCGTTCACGATCACCGACCCCGCCTGCGAGGGCGTGCGGGTCGTCGAGGAGCGCGACGGCGGGATCGTGGTGCGGGGCGCCAAGACGATCGGCACCGGGGCCGTCTTCGCCGACGAGATCCTGGTCGGCACGATCGAACCGCTCGCCCCGGAGGACGTCGAACGGGCCGTCTCCTTCTCGGTCCGGGTGGACACCCCGGGCGTCAAGCTCGTCTCACGGACCTCGTACGAGGGGCAGGCCCGGTCCGTCTTCGACCAGCCGCTCTCCTCCCGCTACGACGAGAACGACGCGCTGCTCGTCTGCGAGGACGTGTTCGTGCCGTGGGAACGGGTGCTGACCTACCGGGACGTGAACGCGACGGCCGCGATGTGGTGGGAGACCCCGGCCTATCTGCACTTCACGCACCAGTCGTCGACCCGCTTCTGGACCAAGCTGGAGTTCCTCACCGGCCTCGCGATCCTCCTCGCCCGCTCCAACGGCACGGACCGGATCCCGCAGGTCACCCAGGCCATCGGGCGACTGCTGGGCATGGTCGCCCAGGCCAAGGCGTTCGTCCTCGGGGCGGAGGCGTCGTGGGAACCGGTCGCCGGCGGGCGCGGCGGGGTGCGGCCGGGACAGGAGATCTCCTTCGCGCAGCGCATCATGGCCGGCGAGCTGTACCCGCGGGCGGTGGCGGACATCAAGCTCCTCGCGGGCGGCGCGATCGTGCAGACCCCGGCGAGCGGCCGCGATCTGCTCCACCCCGAACTCGGCCCGCTGATCAGCCGGTACGTCCGCACACCGGGCGACCCCGCCGAGGACCGGCTCAAACTCCTCAAGCTGGCCTGGGACGCGCTCGGTTCGGAGTTCGCGGGCCGCCACGAGCAGTACGAACGCTTCTACCAGGGCGCCCCGCACGTCTACCTCACGATGCAGACCTGGGCGGGCGCGGCCGACACCTGCGAGGACCTGGCACGCACGTGCCTGCAGGGCTACGACCTGGGCACCACGAAGTGACGGCGCCCGGGGCGGCGTACGGGCCGGGTGGTCCGCGCGCGGCGGTCCGCCTGCCGGGGGGCAGGCGGACCGTGCCCGCGTCCGTGCCCCCGTCCGCCTTCTTGTCCGCGTCCGTGTCCGCGTTCGTGTCCGCGTCCGACGGGGATCCCGGCTGGGGTCGGCGTCCGGCCGTCGCCGTCGAGGGCGTCCGGTGAGCGGCGGTCGCGTCCCCCGGGGCGCTCTCCCGCTGCTCGCCGCCACACAGCTGCTGCTGATCCTCGACACCGCGATCGTCAACGTCGCGCTGCCCTCCGTCGGCGAGGACCTCGGGGCGGGCTCCGCCCAGCTGTCCTGGGTCGCCAACGCGTATCTGATCGCCTTCGGCGGGCTGTTGCTGCTCGGCGGCCGCGCCGCCGACCTGCTCGGACACCGCAAGGTGTTCCTCGCCGGGCTCGGCCTCCTCGCCGCAGCCTCCGCGCTCGGCGGCCTCGCGCCGGACGCGGGTGTCCTGGTCGCCGCCCGGGCCGCGCAGGGCGTCGGCGCCGCGTTCGCCGCGGCCGCCGCGTTCGCCCTGCTGCTCGTCCTCTTCCCCGACGGGCCCGCGCGGCACAGGGCGCTCGCCGCGTTCGCCGCGATGGGCGGCCTGGGCGGTGTCCTCGGTACCGTCCTCGGCGGTGTCCTCACCGACCTCCTCGGCTGGCGCTCCACGCTCTGGCTCAACGTCCTCGCCGCGCTGCTGCTCGGCGCCCTCGTCCTGCGCGTCCTGGACGGACGTACCCCGAAGGCCGACGACGGCCACCGCTTCGACCTGGCCGGCGCCCTCACCGTCACGGCCGGCCTCGCTCTCGTCGCGTACGCCCTCGTCGGCGCCGCCGACCACGGCTGGCTCTCCGCGCCCACCCTCGGCACGGGCTGCGCGGGACTGCTCCTGCTCGCCGTGTTCGCCGTCGTCGAGACCCGCGCCGCCCGGCCCCTCGTGCCGCCCGCCGTCCTCGCCCGCCCCGCGCTGCGGCTCGCCAACATCCTCAGCGCCCTCGCCCAGATGACGCTGTTCCCGATGTTCTTCCTGGTGAGCCTCTATCTGCAGAGCGTCATCGGGTACGCGCCCCTCGGCGGCGGACTCGGCCTGCTGCCGCTCTCCCTGGTCGTCGTCGCGGTCGCCCCGCAGACCGGCCGGCTCATCTTCCGGATCGGCCTGGGCCGGACCATGACCCTCGGCTTCGCGCTGCTGTGCGCCGGCACGGTGTGGCTCGCCCTCGCGCTCCGCTCCGACGGCACGTTCCTCACCACCGTCCTCGCGCCCAGCCTGCTCCTCGGCGCGGCCCTGCCGCTGGTCATGGTCACCACCAACGTGGCCGCCACCGCCGACGCCGCCCCCGAGGAGACCGGACTCGCCTCCGGACTCGTCAACACCGCCCAGCAGTTCGGTTCGGTGCTCGGTCTCGCCGTCCTGGTGGCCGTCGCCACCACCCGTACCGAATCGGCCACCGCGGCCGCCCGGACCGACGGCTTCCGGGCTGCTCTGCTCGTCGGCGGGGCCTTCGCCGCCGTCGCCGCGGTGGCCTCCCTACGCTTGCGCCTGCCCACGCCCACCCCGGCGCCGCCACGCCAGGGACGCGTGACCGAACCACGGTGAGCACGGTGACCACGTAGACCCGGCGAGTGAGCCGATGGGCGCCGCGGGCGTCGGACGGGAAGATCGCGCGCAGGCCCCGAGGAACGTAGGGGCACGCGCACGAGCGACCGACGACGTCCCGCGTGAGGTGCCCGGAGGTGAACGAGCCCCAAAACAGAGGGGGCATTCCGTTGGCCCTGTACGACCTTGTCGCGCCCCGGCTGGAGGAACGCGGAGACCCGCGTTACCGCATAGCCGACATACGCGCCGCCGACCCGCTCGGCGCAGACGCACTGCTCGCCGCGTTGCCCGGCATGAACGATCGCGGCGACGCGGCCGCCCTGACCGTCGCCCTGCGGGCCCTGGTCCCCGAGCGGGAACTGGCCGCCGAGTGGAGCGTGATCGACGCGCTCGCGGCCATGCGCGACCTCGGCATCCTGCTCGGCTCGCTGAAACGCCACGGCATCCAGCCCACGGCCGCCGTCCCCGAGGTCCTCCCGATCCTCGAACTCCTCGGCCGGCGCACGGACATGGTGCCCCGGGACACCGTCCACCACTACACGACGTGGAACCCGACAGGACCGCGCCAGCGCATGTACACCGGCGACGCCATGGAGGCCCGCCTCCAGGACGCCGTCCGGATGGCGTTCCCCGGCCTCGTCTCCGCCCTCGACAGCTGCGCGCGGCTCGCGACGCTCGAACCGTACGACCCCGGCTTCGCGGTCGCCCTCGACCGCATCGCCCACCACGTCCAGTCGATCGTCGACGCCATCGACTTCACCGTCGCCCACGTCAGCCCGGAGTACTTCGCACTGACCCTGCGCCCGTACTTCGAGGAGGTCGAGGTCGCCGGGCGCGAGTACCTCGGCCCGGCCGCCGCCCAGGTTCCCCTCTGGCTGGTCGACCTGACGCTCTGGCAGTGCGACCGCTCCGACCCGGCCTACGACGCGTTCCTGGCCGAATCCGTCGAGTACAGCCTGCCGTCCTGGCGGGCCTTCCACGCCCGGCACGCCGGCGGGATCTCCGCCGTCAGCAAGCTCTCGGCGGCCGTCAGTTGGGAGAGCGGCCACCGGCTTCCCCCGCAACTGGCCGCCTCCGCCCTCGCGCTCGGCCGCGTCCTGAAGATCCTCAAGACCTTCCGCGCCCGCCACATCGGCATCGCCCGCAAGGCCTACGCGGAGGACGTGCGGCTGTACGAGGAGGGGAGCGGCGGCGCGCCCGTCGCCCTGCTGCGCTCGATACTCGACCTGACGAGGGACAACGACACCCTGGTGCGCCGTGCGGCGCAGGGCGCGTCGGGGGCGCCCGGCCACGGGGTCCATGCCTCCACGCGGCGAGGGGGAGTCCGATGACGTCCCCACCCCCGAACGCCTCCCCGCTCCCACCCGAGGCCGGGCGCGACCTGCCCGGCGGCGGGCTGCTCCACGTCGTCGTCGCGGGCGGTGGCATCGCCGGGCTCACCGCCGCACTCGCCCTGCACGCCGCCGGATTCGACCGCGTCACCGTCGTGGAGTCCGTCCGCGAGAGCTGCCCGGTCGGCGCGGGACTCAACCTGATGCCCGCCGCCGTCCGCGAACTGGACGCCCTCGGCCTGCTGCCCCGCCTCGAAGCCGGGGCGCTGCGCACCCGCGAACTGCGCTACTACCACCGCTCGGGCGGCCTGATCTCCCGCGAACCCCGCGGCCTCGGCGCCGGCTACCGCTGGCCCCAGCTCTCCATCCACCGCGCCCACCTCCAGGAGGTCCTGGCAGAGGCGGTACGCGAACGGCTGGGCGCCGCCGCCCTGGTGACCGGCGTCCGGGTGACCGGCGTGGAGCCGCTGCCCGACGGCCGCCCTCGCATCCAGCTGGTCCACCGCGACGGCGCCGTCCGGGGCCGGGCCTCCCTCGAACCGGACGTCCTCGTCGGCGCCGACGGCATCCGCTCGGCCGTCCGGGCGGCGCTCAACCCCGGCGAGGGCGCCCCGCCGTGGAACGGGACGCTGGTGTGGCGGGGCGTCTCCCGGATGCCCGCCCGGTCCGTCGGCACCTTCATGCTCATCGCGGGCGACGACCGGCAGAAGGCCGTCGTCTATCCCATGAGCCGGCCCTCGGGCCCCTTCCGCGAGGTCCTGGTCAACTGGGCCCTGGCCCGGCCGGCGGAGACGGCGGACGAGCGCTACCTCGGCGACTGGAACCGACCGGTCCCGGTGGAATCGTTCCTGCACCACTACGAGGGCTGGGAGTTCGCCGGCATCAGCGTCCCCGAGGTGCTCCGCGCCGCGACCACCGCCCACGAGTACCCGATGGTCGACCGCGAGCCCCTGGCGCGCTGGACCCACGGCAGGACCACCCTCATCGGCGACGCGGCCCACGCGATGTACCCGATCGGCTCCAACGGCGCCTCGCAGTCCATCCTCGACGCGCGCGCCCTCGCGCACGCCCTCGCGCTCCACCGCGACCCCGCCGAGGCACTCGCCGCCTACGAAGCGGCCCGCAGGCCCGTCACCACCGAGCTGCAGCGCGCCAACCGGCGGCTCGGCCCCGAGGTCGTCATCAACCTGGCGCACCAACGGTCCCCGCACGGCTTCACCGACATCCACCAGGTGATTCCCGCCGCCGAACTGGCCGACATCGCCGCGCGCTACGCCGCCACGGGCGCCGCGGACCCGACCACGGTCAACCAGGGTTCGCCCTACGAGGTGCGGCTCCCCGTCGGGGACCTGCCGGTCGGCGCGCCGCGCTGACGCCCCTCCCGGGCCGCGGCACCACCCCCGCGCGCCGTGGCCCGGGAGAGCGGGGTGCCCTACCTTCGGTGGATGCACAGACCGGCTGCACAGCGTGGTGCGTCGGCTCCGCTCCGTACTCGCCTGCGAAGGTGGAACGCGTGAAGGCAATCCGTCGATTCACCGTGCGTCCCGTCCTCCCCGACACCCTTCGACCCCTCACCGACCTGGCGCGGAACCTGCGCTGGTCCTGGCACGACCCGACCCGCGAGCTCTTCCGCTCCGTCGACCCCGACCACGCCGGCCGCGCGGACGACCGCCGCGCCGACGACCTCGACCCCGTCCGGCTGCTGGGCTCCGTCTCCGCCGCCCGGCTCGCCGCGCTCGCCGGGGACCAGGAGTTCCTGGCCCGGCTGCGCGCGGCGGCCGAGGACCTCGACCACTATCTGCGCGCCCCCCGCTGGTACCAGGAACAGCAGCAGGGCCGGCAGGCGCGGGGCGGGCGACTGCCCGCCTGCGTCGGCTACTTCTCGCCCGAGTTCGGGGTGGCGGCGGCCCTGCCCCAGTACTCCGGAGGTCTCGGCATCCTCGCCGGCGACCACCTCAAGGCCGCCAGTGACCTCGGCGTCCCGCTCGTCGCCGTCGGCCTGCTCTACCGACACGGCTACTTCCGCCAGTCGCTCTCCCGCGAGGGCTGGCAGCAGGAGCACTACCCCGTCCTCGACCCGGGCGAGCTGCCCGTCACCCTGCTCCGCGAGAGCGACGGCACGCCCGCCCGGGTCACCCTCGCGCTGCCCGGCGGCCGCGGTCTGCACGCCCACATCTGGACCGCGCAGGTCGGCCGCGTACCGCTGCTCATGCTCGACTCCGACGTCGAGGGCAACGCGCCCGCCGAACGCGAGGTCACCGACCGGCTGTACGGCGGCGGCAGCGAGCACCGGCTGCTCCAGGAGATGCTGCTCGGCATCGGCGGCGTCCGCGCCGTCCGCACCTACTGCCGGCTCACCGGCACCCCCGCGCCCGAGGTCTTCCACACCAACGAGGGCCACGCGGGCTTCCTCGGCCTCGAACGCATCCGTGAACTGGCGGGGGAGGGGCCCCACGGGCAAGGGATGGACTTCGACGCGGCCCTGGAGACCGTCCGTGCCGGGACGGTGTTCACCACCCACACGCCCGTCCCCGCCGGCATCGACCGCTTCGAGCGCGGACTCGTCGCCCGCCACCTCGGCGAGGACGGCGAGCTGCCCGGCGTCGACGTCGGCCGGATCCTCGCCCTCGGTGACGAGACCCCGCTCGGCGGCGAACCCGGGCTCTTCAACATGGCCGCCATGGGCCTGCGGCTCGCCCAGCGGGCCAACGGCGTCTCCACCCTCCACGGCTCGGTCAGCCGCGCCATGTTCGGCGGCCTGTGGCCGGGGTTCGACCCGGAGGAGGTGCCGATCGGCTCCGTCACCAACGGCGTCCACGCCCCGACCTGGACCGCCCCCGAGGTCGGCCGCCGCGCCGAGGAGGCCGACGACCGGGAGCTGTGGGAGCTGCGGCGGACCCTGCGCGAACAGCTCGTGACCGAGGTACGGGAACGGGTGCGGGACTCCTGGCGGCAGCGCGGCGCCGGGGCCGCCGAACTCGGCTGGACCGACACGGTCCTGGACCCGGACGTGCTCACCATCGGCTTCGCGCGCCGGGTCCCCTCGTACAAGCGGCTCACGCTGATGCTGCGCGATCCCGACCGGCTGCGGGCGCTGCTGCTGCACCCCGAGAGGCCCGTGCAGCTCGTCGTGGCGGGCAAGGCGCACCCGGCCGACCACGGCGGGAAGCGGCTCGTGCAGGAGCTGGTGCGGTTCGCCGACGACCCCCGGGTGCGGCACCGGATCGTCTTCCTGCCCGACTACGGCATGGCCATGGCGCGCAAGCTCTACCCCGGCTGCGACGTCTGGCTCAACAACCCGCTGCGTCCGCTGGAGGCCTGCGGCACGAGCGGGATGAAGGCCGCACTCAACGGCTGCCTCAACCTCTCGGTCCTGGACGGCTGGTGGGACGAGTGGTTCGAGTCCGACTTCGGCTGGGCGATCCCCACGGCCGACGGGGCGGCGGCGACGGACGAGGAGCGCCGCGACGACCTGGAGGCGGCCGCGCTCTACGAGCTGATCGAGCGCCGGGTCGCGCCCCGCTTCTACGACCGGGGCGCGGACGGGGTGCCGGTCCGCTGGACGGAGATGGTTCGCAGGACCCTGCGGGACCTCGGCCCGAAGGTGCTCGCCGACCGCATGGTGCGGGAGTACGTGGAGAAGCTGTACGCCCCGGCGGCCCTGGCCCACCGCGCGCTGGTCCCGGCGGCCGCGCGGGAGTTGGCGGCGTGGAAGTCCCGGGTGCGGGGCGGCTGGCCGAAGGTCGCCCTCGACCACATCGAGGTGGGCGAGCTCGGCGAGGACCTGGCGGACGCGGAGCTCGGCGCGACGGCGGCGGTTCGGGTCCGGGTGTCGCTCGGCGAACTGGGGCCCGACGACGTGGAGGTGCAGGCGGTGGCCGGCCGGGTCACCCCCGACGACGCGCTCGTGGAGACCAGGGTCTGCGTGCTGAAGCCGGTGGGCGGACCCGACCTGGAGGGCAGGCAGCTCTACGAGGGCTCGCTCGTCCTGGACCGTACGGGCTGCTTCGGCTGCACGGTCCGGGTGCTTCCGGCCCACCCGCTGCTGGCGTCGGCGGCGGAGATGGGTCTGGTGACCCTGCCGACGGAGTGCACGGGGGAGGGGGCCGGGGTGCTCCTGAGGTGAGGTGGTCTGGACCAGGGTATTGACGTGTCCATGGGGTGCCTCTAAGTTCCTCGCTCGACGCGGAGTTCAATACTCCGCCCGGAGTTCACATACAGGAACGAAAGGCACCCCCCACATGCGCCTCAGAGCCCTGGTTCTCGCCCTGGCGGCGGCCGTCGCCGTCACCGTCACCCCGACGGCCGTCGCCGGCTCCTCGCAGCCGGCCGCCCCCGCGCAGGTCGCTCCCGCACGGGTCGCCGCCCCCGCGGCCTTCACCCACCCCGGCGTCGTCGTCTCCCGGCCTCAACTCGACTTCGTACGCTCGAAGGTGCAGGCGGGCGCGCAGCCCTGGAAGGCCGCGTACGACCAGATGATGGCGAGCTCATCCGCCTCCCTGACCCGCGTGCCCAAGCCGCGCGAGATCGTCGAGTGCGGCTCGTCCTCCAACCCCAACTACGGCTGCACGGACGAGCGGCAGGACGCCGTCGCCGCGTACACCCAGGCGCTGGCCTGGTACATCACCCGCGACGACCGCCACGCCCGCAAGGCGATCGAGATCATGGACGCCTGGTCGGCCGTGATCAAGGACCACACCAACTCCAACGCCCCTCTCCAGACCGGCTGGTCGGGCTCCTCCTGGCCCCGCGCCGCCGAGATCATCAAGCACACCTACACCGGCGGCTGGGCCAACTCGGGCCGCTTCGCGACCATGCTGCGCACCGTCTACCTGCCCGAGGTCGTCAACGGCGCCGCGACCAAGAACGGCAACTGGGAACTCATCATGACCGAGGCCGCGATCGGCATCGCGGTCCACCTGGAGGACCGCGCGGCCTACGACAAGGCCGTCACGACCTACCTCGGCCGGGTCCCCGCCTACATCTACCTCTCCTCGGACGGTGCCACGCCGAAGCCGCCGCCGAACAGCTCCATCGACACCCGCGACGAGATCGTGAAGTACTGGCAGGGCCAGTCCACCTTCGCCGACGGCATCTCCCAGGAGACCTGCCGGGACTTCGGCCACACCGGCTGGGGCCTCGCCGCCGCCGTCCACACCGCCGAGACCAGTCGGATCCAGGGCGCGGACCTCTACCCCCAGGTCTCCGAGCGGCTGCGGCACGCGCTGGGCCTCCACACCAAGTACGAGAACGGCACGGCGGTCCCGTCCTGGCTCTGCGGCGGCACGGTGAAGCCGGGCCTCGGGCGGGTGACCGAGATGGGGTACAACGCGCTGAACGGCCGCATGGGGATATCGATGACCAACACCAAGACCTACACCGAGTCCCACCGGCCCTCCGGCACCGACAACTACTTCGTCTCCTGGGAGACCCTGACCCACGCGGGGAACCCGAGCTGACGCGGGCTCACCCGGCCTGACGCCGGCTCACCCGACGATCGCCTTGTCGGCCAGACGCCCGTCGACCAGACAGAGGCGGTAGACGGGCACCGAGGCCGTCATCGCCGCCCGGTAGTACAGACAGCGGTCCATGCCGGGCGGCTCGGGCGGGGCGTCGGCGGGCGGCCCGTCCAGGGGATGCGGCGGAAGCCGTTCGGCGTCGGCGGAGAGCGGATCGCCGACGCGGAGCTCGACGTAGTCGTCCCGGTCGAGGAAGGACCGGGACTGCGTCCACAGCCCGAAGACCAGCATGACGACACCGAGCGCGGCGACCAGCGCGAGCGGGATCCAGATCGCCTGCGCGAGCCCCCGCCGCACCTCCCGCCGCGCCCGGTCCCGTTCCCGTACGGAGGTGGGCGCGGGGGGCCGTACGGGGGCGGTGGCGGGGGTTCCGGGCTCCAGGGGCAGCACCGCCCGCACGACGAACCCGCCGTCCGCCCGCGCCCCGTGCGTCAACCGCCCGCCGGCCAGCCGCACCCGCTCGTCGAGCCCGACGAGCCCGGTACCCCCGGACGCCTCACCACGCTCACCGTCGGCGGGCCCGTTCGAGACGGCGACCGTGACGGTGCCCTCAGCGCCCGCCGTACGCTCCAAGGCGACCCGGACCGGGGCCCCGGGCGCGTGCTTGGCGGCGTTCGTGAGGGACTCCACCACCAGGCGGTGGACCGCCCGGTCGACCATCGGCGGGGTCGCCCCGTCCGGCCCCCGCCGCGTCAGCTCCACCCGTAGCCCGGACGCCCGGGCCCGCTCCACGACCTCCTCGACCGTCTCCCCGACGGGAGTGGTCGGCGCGCCGCCCGGCTCTCCGTCGCCCCCCTCGTCCGTCCGCAGCACGCCGATGATGTCCCGCAGCCGGGCCGTCGCGTCGGCGGCGGCGACCCGCAGCTCCCCGGCCGCCTCCTGCTGCCGGGCGCCGAGCCCCGGATCGACCTCCAGGGCGGCGGCCCGCAGCGCGATCAGCGCGAGGTCGTGGCCGAGCGAGTCGTGCATGTCGCCCGCGATCCGCGACCGCTCGCGCAGCCGCTCCCGGTCCGCGACGGCCGCCTGCTCGTGCTCCATACGGGCGGCCAGCTCCCAGCCCGCCCGGACGAGCCGGGCGTACTGGCGTACGTACCGGCCGGTCAGCCACGGCGCGACGATCGCGAGCGCGAGGACGAGGACGACGGTGAACCCCTGGGAGACGTTTCCGTCCGAGAGCGGTACGAGCGCGAAGCCGAGCACCGCGACCGCCGCGAAGAGCGCGAGCGCGCCCCGGGTGTGCCGCTGCCGGCGCCCGGCGAGATAGCCGAAGACGACGAGCGCGGGCGCGTACGCGGGGGTGAACAGCTCCGGCGAGGTGGCGAGGCTCAGCGCGACGGCGAGGGCCAGCGCGACGAGCGGCAGGGCCCGGCAGCACGCCACGCCCGAGCCGAGCACGGCGATCCCCACGGCGACCTGCCCCGAGGAACCGCCGTCGTTCGGGTCGAGCCGCAGCAGCACGGGGGTGGCGAGCAGTCCCCACAGGCCCAGGTCGAGCAGCAGGTCGCGGAGTCGTTCACGGCGCATCCGACCAGCTTGCCGGACGACGCCGGCTGAGCGCCCCCGACGAAAGTGGGGCCCGCGCGGCCGGTCAGTCGTCCACCAGCCCCGCGTCAGTCGTCCACCAACCCCGCCTCGTACGCCAGGATCGCCAGCTGCACCCGGTTCTTCAGGCCGAGCCGGGCCAGGACCGCGCTCACGTGGGCCTTCACGGTGCTCTCGACGACGTACAGCCGGGCCGCGATCTCCGCGTTCGAGAGGCCCGCGCCGACCAGGGCCACGACCTCGCGCTCCCGTCCCGTCAGCGGTTCGAGGCGCTCCCGCGCCTCCGCCGCCCGCGAGATCCGGCCGGTCGGCAGGTGCGCGATGACCCGCCGGGTGACCTCGGGGGAGAGGAACGCGGCCCCGCCGGCCACCGCCCGTACCCCCGCCAGCAGCTCCCTCGGATCGCCGGACTTGAGCAGGAACCCGGCGGCGCCCGAGCCGAGGGCCTGGGCGATGTACTCGTCCTCCGAGAACGTCGTCAGCATCACGACCGCCGCGTCCGGCACCGCGCGCCGCAGCTCCTCCGCCGCCCCGAGCCCGTCGAGCCGCGGCATCCGGATGTCGAGCAGGACCACGTCCGGCAGATGCCGCCGCGCGAGCTCGACCGCCTCCCGACCGTCACCCGCCTCGGCGACCACCTCGATCCCGGGATCGGCGGCGAGGATGGCCTTCACCCCGGCCCGGATCATCGTCTCGTCGTCAGCGAGCAGCACCCTGATCATGCGGGCAACCCTACGCAGACGCGGGGAAGCCCCGGGGGCCGCTGCCCCCGGGGCTTCCCCTCACTCACCCGACCGTTACGGGAAGGTGAGCTTGAAGCTGTTGATGTACCCGGTGTCGATCGAGGCCTTGTCCTGGACGCGGAGCTTCCAGGCGCCGTTCGCGACCTCCGAGGAGGCGTTCACGGTGTAGGTCTGGACGATGTTGTCGGCGCTGCCGCCGGACCGGTTGTGCAGGTTGTAGACGGAGCCGTCGGGGGCGACGAGGTCCACGATCAGGTCACCGCGGTAGGTGTGGACGATGTTCACGTCCACCTTGAGCGTGGACGGCGCGTTACCGGTGATGCCGGTGACGTTGACCGTCGAGGTCACCGCGGCGCCGTTGTCCGGGATGGACACGTCAGCGGCGTTCTCGAAGACCTTGCCGGGCTGCGGGTTGCCGCCGCCGGGGCGCGCGCCCACGTTGATGCCGGCCCAGGCGTGCTCGACGGCCAGGACCTCGGGGCTGCCGGCGCCGTACAGCTCGGTGGCGACCGCGACCGTACCCGTACGGGCACCCGCGTAGTTCGTGTTGGAACCGAACTTCGTGGTCAGGGCCTTGAACCAGATCAGCGCGGCCTTGTCCCGGCCGATCCCGGTGACGGGCAGGCCGTCGGAGGTCGGCGAGTCGTAGTTGACGCCGTTGACGGTCTTGGCGCCGCTGCCCTCGGAGAGCAGGTAGAACCAGTGGTTCGCCGGGCCCGAGGAGTAGTGGACGTCGATGCCGCCGATGCCCGAGTACCAGGCGTCCTTGGACGAGCCGTCCTTGCTCGGCTTGTCCATGTACCGCAGCGGGGTGCCGTTGCCACGGATGTCGATCTTCTCGCCGACGAGGTAGTCGCCCTTGTCCGAGGCGTTGTTGGCGTAGAACTCGACGGCCGCCGCGAAGATGTCGGAGGTGGCCTCGTTCAGACCGCCGGACTCGCCGCTGTAGACCAGGCCGGCGGTGTTGGAGGTGACGCCGTGCGTCATCTCGTGCGCGGCCACGTCGATCGAGGTGAGCGGCTTGGCGTTGCCCGCGCCGTCGCCGTACGTCATGCAGAAGCAGGAGTCCTGCCAGAAGGCGTTGACGTACGCGTTGCCGTAGTGGACCCGGGAGTACGCGCCGACGCCGTCACCGCGGATTCCGGAGCGGCCGTGCACGTTCTTGTAGTAGTCCCAGGTGACCCCGGCGCCGAAGTGCGCGTCCGCGCCCGCGGTCTCCAGGTTCTGCGGGGTGCCGTCGCCCCAGATGTCGTCGGCGCCGGAGAACAGCGTCCCGGTGCCGGACGTGCCGCGGTTGAGGTTGTACGTCTTGTGGTTGCCGCGCCCGGTGTCGGTCAGCGTGTACGAGGGCGCGGTGCCAAGCGTCACCTGGCCGCTGTACTGGGTGTTGCCGGTGCCGGTGTGGACGGCCTGCCACTCGTACAGCTTCGCGCCGCTGTTCGCGTCGGTGACGACGTGCAGCTCGTTCGGCGTGCCGTCGTGCTGGAGGCCGCCGACGACGGTCTCGTACGCGAGGACGGGCGAACCCTGCGCCATCCAGACGACCTTGCGCGGGGCGCGCTCGGCGGCGGTCTTCTTCGAGCCCTCCGCGGCGGCGGCGCCGATCGCCTGCTTCTCGGCGGCGGCCGGGGCGACGTCGGCGGTGGTGTCGACGTTCTTCAGCTCCGCGCGGGAGGCCTTGGTGACGCCCTGCGTCACGCCGGCCTTGGTCTCCTGGACGACCAGGTCGCCGCCGAGGACCGGGAGTCCGGCGTAGGTGCGCTCGTAGCGCGTGTGGGTCGTGCCGTCGCGGTCCTGGACCACGTCACGGACGACGAGCTTCTCCTGGGCGCCGAGGCCGAGGGACTTGGCGGTGGCCGCCTTGTCGGCGTCGGCCGCGCGTATCAGCGCGGTGCGCTGGGCGGGGGAGAGGTCGGCGGGGAGCTTGCCGGGGTTGGCCTGACCCGCGGCCTGAGCCTTCGGGCCGACGGTCCACCGGTCGTCCGCCGCGGTGGCGGAACCCGACTGGACACCGACCGCGATCATGGCGGCGGCGGCGATCAGAGCGCCGGTCGCGGTGGCGCGACGGCTGGGCGTGGATCTCACGCAGACTCCTTTTGCGAGGGGGGTACCGGGCGGCTGGGTGGGTCGTCCGGGCGGTGCAAACAGAGCTGTGGAGCACGAACTCTCTTACGAGTCGGGGAGAGAGTGGCAGCTGTGACGGTCATCTGTCAGGAGCGCGTCAACAAGTTGGCCGGAATTCGTCCGGAGCCCGAACCGCCGCGTTCGTTAACCGGACGTTTCGTCGATCATGGCGGCACGGTCGTACGCCGTTTGCCGCGGCCCGAATTCGTAGGGCGTCCGGGTCGGGCGTGGCTCGCAGGCCCGCGCGCGGGCCACCCGACGACGGATACCGGCCACGCCCGGAGATCCCGCCCCGGCGTGGCTGGTTCCGCCCGCCCCGATCCACCCCTCGGGACGGCGTGCGGTCAGCCGTCCAGGTGCTGCACGCCGATGTCCCGACGAAGAGCGCCTCATCCCACCAGGCTGTCCCGCCATGCCCGGTGCAGCCCCGCGAACCGGCCCTCGCCGTCGCTGAGTTCGCCGGGCGTGCCGTCCTCCACGATCCGGCCGCCCTCCATCACGAGCACCCGGTCCGCGATCTCGACCGTCGACAGGCGGTGGGCGATCACCACCGCCGTGCGGCCCGCGAGCACCGTGTCCATGGCCCGCTGCACCGCCCGTTCCCCCGGCACGTCCAGGGAGCTGGTCGCCTCGTCCAGGATCAGCACCGCAGGGTCCGCGAGCAGGGCGCGGGCGAACGCCACCAACTGCCGCTGACCCGCCGAGATCCGGCCGCCCCGCTTCCGTACGTCCGTGTCGTAGCCGTCCGGAAGGCCCGCGATGAAGTCGTGCGCGCCGATCGCCTTCGCCGCCCGCTCGATCTCCTCCCGGGTCGCGTCCGGCCGCCCGATCGCGATGTTCTCGGCGACGGTCCCGGAGAACAGGAACGCCTCCTGGGTCACCATCACCACGCCCCGCCGCAGCTCGGGCGTCGCAAGGTCGCGGACGTCGACGCCGTCGAGCAGCACCCGGCCCTCCGTCGGGTCGTAGAACCGGGCGAGCAGCTTGGCGAGCGTCGACTTGCCCGCGCCCGTGGAGCCGACCACCGCGACCGTCTGCCCCGCCGGGATCGTCAGGTCGAAGCGGGGGAGCACCTCGCCACCGGTCCGGTACGCGAACCGCACCCCGTCGAAGACGACCTCGCGGCCGGGGCGCCCGCCCCCGCTCGCCGGCAGCTCCTTCGGCGCGGCGGCCTCCGGGACGCCGGGCTCCTGCGCGAGGAGGCCCGCGATCTTGCCGAGGGACGCGGCCGCCGACTGGTACGAGTTGAGGAACATCCCGAGCCGGTCGATCGGGTCGTAGAGGCGCCGCATGTACAGCACCGCCGCCGCGAGCACACCCAGCTCCAGCGTCCCGCCCGCCACCCGGTACGCGCCCCACAGACACATCCCGGCCACGGCCGTGTTCGCCACGAGCCGGGAGCCGACGACATAGCGGGCCATCTCCAGGAGCGCGTCGCCGTTGGAGCGCTCGTGCCGGTGGTTGAGCGCGGCGAACTCGGCGTCGTTGGCCCGCTCCCGCCGGAACGCCCGGACCGGCCGGATCCCGTTCATCGTCTCCGCGAACTTCACGATCACGCCCGCGACGGCGGTGGACCGCTCGGCGAAGACGACCGCCGACCGCCGCCGGTAGAGCAGCACCAGCAGATACAGCGGTACGAAGGAGGCGACCGCGACCGCGCCGATGCCCAGGTCCAGCCAGAGCAGCATCGCCGAGATGTACACGAACGCCAGGACGACCCCGATCAGCTCCTGGAGCCCCTCGGAGAGCAGCTCGCGCAGCGACTCCACGTCGGTGGTGGACCGGGAGATGAGCCGGCCCGAGGTGTACCGCTCGTGGAAGTCGACGCTGAGCACCTGCGCGTGACGGAAGATCCGCCCGCGCAGGTCGAGCAGCACGTCCTGGTTGACGCGGGCGGCGCGGCGCAGGAAGAGGTACTGGAGGAGTCCACCGGCCAGGGCGCAGACCAGGTACCCGAGGGCGACGGCCACGACGGGGCCGTAGTCCCCGTCCCGGAAGGCCGGCACGCCCCGGTCGATGGCGTACGCGACGAGCAGAGGACCCGCCTGCAGGGCGGCCTGCTGGAGCAGCAGCAGGAGCGCGGCGACGGCCACCCGCGCCCGGTGCGCGGAGAGCAGCGACCGCAGCAGGGCCCCGGTGGCACCGGGGGCGGTGGGCAGGTCGTCCTGGTCGAAGGGGTCGCCGGCGACCGGGCCGCCGTCGACGGCGGTCGTGTCGGTGCCCGGCGCCTTCTTCGGATCCGTCATCGTGTCTCAGCCCCCTCGCCCGACATCAGCCAGGCGTACTCGGCGTTGCTCCGGAGCAGTTCGTGGTGGGTGCCCACCGCCGCGACGCGGCCCTCCGACAGGAGCGCCACCCGGTCCGCGAGCAGGACGGTCGACGGCCGGTGGGCCACGACCAGCGCCGTCGTGTCGCGCAGGACCTCGCGGAGGGCGGCCTCCACCAGGGCCTCCGTGTGGACGTCGAGCGCGGAGAGCGGGTCGTCGAGGACCAGGAAGCGGGGCCGGCCGACGACCGCGCGGGCCAGGGCGAGGCGCTGACGCTGGCCGCCGGAGAGGCTCAGCCCCTGCTCGCCGACCTGGGTGGCCGCCCCCTCGGGCAGCGCCGCGACGAAGCCGTCCGCCTGGGCCACGGCGAGCGCGCGCCACAGCTCGGGATCTCCGGCCTCTTCCGTACCGCCCATCAGGACGTTCGCGCCGACGCTCGCCGAGAAGAGGGTGGGCTCCTCGAAGGCCACCGCGACGAGCGCGCGCAGCCGTTCGCGCTCCATGAGCGTGACGTCCTCGCCGTCGAGCAGGATCCGCCCGCCGGTCGCCTCGTGCAGTCGCGGTACGAGAGCGGTGAGCGTCGTCTTGCCGGAACCGGTCGCGCCGACCAGGGCGAGGGTCTCGCCCGGACGGATGTGGAGGTCGACGCGGTCGAGCACGGGAGGGGCGTCCGGGGGCGCGTCCGGGTAGCGGAAGGTGACGTTCTCGAACCGGACCCCGTCCGGGGACGGGGACCCCGGTCCCGCGGCGGGCGGGCCCGGCGTCTCCTCGGGCTCGTCCATCACCTCGAAGTACCGTTCCGTCGCCGTCGCCGCCTCCTGGCTCATCGCGAGCAGGAAGCCGATCGACTCCACCGGCCAGCGCAGCGCGAGCGCGGTCGAAAGGAAGGCGACGAGCGTGCCCGCCGAAAGGTCCCCGTCGGCGACCTGGACGGTGCCGAGCACGAGCGCGGCGCCGATCGACAGCTCGGGGATGATCGTGATGAGCGCCCAGATCCCGGCCAGCAGCCGCGCCTTGACCAGCTCCGTGCCGCGCAGCCGCTCGGCGAGCGCGCGGAAGGCGAGGGCCTGGCTGCGGTGGCGCCCGAAGCCCTTCACGATCCGGATGCCGAGGACGCTCTCCTCGACCACGGTCGTCAGGTCGCCGACCTGGTCCTGGGCGCGGCGCGCGACGACCGCGTACTTCGCCTCGAAGAGCGAGCAGAGGATCACCAGCGGGATCACGGGCGTGAGCAGCACGAGCCCGAGCGTCCAGTCCTGGGCGAGCAGCAGGACGTAACCGACCAGGATCGTCACGCCGTTGACGACGAGGAAGGTCAACGGGAAGGCGAGGAACATCCGGACCAGCATCAGATCGGTCGTGCCGCGCGAGAGCAGCTGGCCCGACGCCCACCGGTCGTGGAAGGCGATCGGCAGCCGCTGCAACCGGCCGAACAGATCCGCCCGCATCCGCGCCTCGACCCCGGCCAGCGGCCGGGCCACCAGCCACCGCCGGTACCCGAAGAGCACGGCCTCCGCGATCCCGAGCAGCAGCAGGTACAGCGCCCCGAGCCACACCCCGCCGGGATCCCCCGCGGCGACGGGCCCGTCCACCATCCACTCCAGGACGAGCGGGATGACGAGCGACAGACACGAGGCGACGATCGCGACCACGGCGGCCGTGGCCAACCGCCCCTGGACCGGGCGCACGTACGGCCACAGGCGCAGCAGGTTCCGCACGGCGGACTTCTTGGTGACTACATCTTCTCCGGGCATCACGACCGAGCCTACGGTTCACCACTGACACCGCTCATGTGGTTTTCCGCCCGCCCCGGACGGTCCCCGGCCTGCCCCCGGACCGCCCGCGTGGCCTCGGTCGTACCGGCTGGGGTCGCACCGGCCGGGTCGTACCGGCCATCCACCGATCGGTTGATCGCAGGTCGAGCGCGATGGCCGATGTCGCCCGGCGGCCGGTCGCGACAGCCTTGAGCCATGCCAATGATCGAAGTACGGGGCCTGCGCAAGGCCTACGGGGAGAAGGTCGTCGTCGACGGGGTCTCGTTCACCGTCGACGAAGGGGAGATCTTCGGGATCCTCGGCCCCAACGGGGCAGGCAAGACCACCACCGTCGAGTGCGTCGAGGGGCTGCGGACGCCGGACGCCGGGACCGTGCGGGTCGGCGGGCTCGACCTGGGCGCCACCGGCTACCTCCTCAAGGACGCGCCCCGCGAGGAGCTGTTCGCGGCGGTCCGGGCCGCCGCCGAGGGCCGGACCGTGCTCTCCCCTGCCGTCGCCTCCCGGCTCGTCTCCCGCGTCCGCACCCCCGCCGCGCCCGTGGACGAGTCGCTCTCCGCCCGCGAACGCGAGGTCCTCGAACTCGTCGCCAAGGGCACCTCCAACCGCGCCATCGCCGTCGAGCTGTTCATCAGCGAGGCGACGGTGAAGACCCATCTGACGCACATCTACGCCAAGCTGGGCGTCAAGGACCGGGCGGCCGCCGTCGCGGTGGCGTACGAGCGCGGCATCCTCGGCCGCGCCTGACCGTCGGCCGTCCCCCGCCGCCCCTCACCCCCCGACCCGCAGCAGCCACACCGACCGGGCCCCCACCGTCACCGTCGCCCCGCCCGCGTACACGGTCTCCGGGGCGTGCGTCTGGTCCTCCAGGGCCGTGTCCAGGACCAGTTCGTACGACTCCGCCCACGGTGGCCCCGGCAGCCGGTACTCCGCCGGGCGCGGGCCCGCGTGCAGGATCGCAAGGAAGCTGTCGTCGGTGACCTGCTCGCCGCGCTCGTCCCGGCCCGGGATGTCCCGGCCCGAGAGGTAGAGGCCCAGCGTGGCCGCGGGCGCGTACCAGTCGGACTCCGTCATCTCCGTGCCGTCCGCCGTGAACCACGCCAGGTCCCGCAGCCCGTCCGCGCCCTGCGGGCGGCCGGAGAAGAACGCGCGGCGGCGCAGCACCGGATGGCGGTGGCGCAGCGCGAGCAGCCGCCGGGTCAGCGCGAGCAGCTCCGCCCGCCCCGGGTCCTCGGGCAGCGACCAGTCCAGCCAGCTCGTCTCGTCGTCCTGGCAGTACGCGTTGTTGTTGCCGCCCTGCGTGCGCCCCATCTCGTCGCCCGCGACCAGCATCGGCACTCCGGTCGACAGGAGCAGGGTGGTCAGCAGGTTCCGCAGCTGCCGCAGCCGCAGCCCCTGCACGGCGGGGTCGTCGGTCTCGCCCTCGGCCCCGCAGTTCCAGGCCCGGTTGTCGTTCGTGCCGTCCCGGTTGCCCTCCCCGTTGGCCTCGTTGTGCTTCCGCTCGTAGGTGACGAGGTCCCGCAGCGTGAAGCCGTCGTGCGCGGTGACGAAGTTGACCGAGGCGTACGGCCGCCGCCCGCCCCACGCGTAGAGGTCGCTCGATCCGGAGAGCCGGTAGCCGAGGTCCCGTACGTCGGGCAGGGCGCCGCGCCAGAAGTCCCGTACGGCGTCGCGGTAGCGGTCGTTCCACTCCGTCCACAGCGGCGGGAACGCGCCCACCTGGTAGCCGCCGTTGCCGACGTCCCACGGCTCGGCGATCAGCTTGACCCGTCGCAGGACCGGGTCCTGGGCGATGACCGCGAGGAAGGGCGAGAGCATGTCGACGTCGTGCATCGAGCGCGCGAGGGCGGCCGCCAGGTCGAAGCGGAAGCCGTCGACGCCCATCTCCGTCACCCAGTACCGCAGCGAGTCGGTGATCAGCCGCAGCACCTGCGGCTGGACGACGTGCAGCGTGTTGCCGCAGCCGGTGTAGTCGGCGTACCGGCGGGCGTCGGACTGGAGCCGGTAGTAGCCGCGGTTGTCGATGCCCTTCAGCGAGAGCGTCGGCCCCAGCTCGCCCGCCTCGGCCGTGTGGTTGTAGACCACGTCGAGGATGACCTCGATCCCGGCCTCGTGCAGCGCCCGCACCATCCGCTTGAACTCGCCGACCTGCTGCCCGGTGGTCCCCGACGAGGAGTAGCCGGCGTGCGGGGCGAAGTAGCCGATGGAGTTGTACCCCCAGTAGTTGCGCAGCCCGCGCCGCAGCAGGTGGTCCTCGTGTGCGAACTGGTGCACCGGCAGCAGCTCCACCGCCGTCACCCCGAGCCGTACGAGATGCTCGACGGCCGCCGGGTGCGCGAGCCCCGCGTAGGTGCCGCGCAGCTCCTCGGGGATGCCCGGGTGGAGCTTGGTGAACCCCTTCACGTGCAGCTCGTAGATGACCGAGTCCGGCCAGGGCGTCTTCGGCCTGCGGTCGTCCGCCCAGTCGTCGTCGTCCAGGACGACGACCCCCTTCGGCACGTGCGGGGCCGAGTCCCGGTCGTCCCGCACGGTGTCGGCCACGTGCTGCTGCGGCCAGTCCCGCACGTGCCCGTACACCTCGGGCGGCAGCGCGAAGTCGCCGTCGACCGCCCGCGCGTACGGGTCCAGGAGCAGCTTGGCCGGATTCCAGCGGGCGCCCGTCCAGGGGTCCCAGCGGCCGTGCACCCGGAAGCCGTACCGCTGACCCGCGCCCACCCCGGGCACGAAGCCGTGCCAGATCTCGTGGGTCAGCTCGGTCAGCGGCAGCCGCCGCTCGGTCCCGTCCGCGTCGAAGAGACAGAGCTCGACGGCCTCCGCCCCGCCGGCCCACAGCGCGAAGTTGGTGCCGGCGACCCCGTCGGGCCCGACCCGGCAGCGCGCCCCCAGCGGCGTCGGCGCACCCGGCCACACCGCGGGCGGCCGGGACCGCTCCCGGGCAGGGGAGAGCCCCCCTCCGTCCCGTACCGCCTCCTGCTCGGCTGCGCTCGACACCTGTCGGCCTCCCGCGGCTCGTCGGTCCCCGCACGGCGCGGACCCGCGGCGTCCCGGCCGCGGCTCCCCGCACGGGGTCCTCCACCTGTTCTGCCCGTACCGCCGTACTCCCAACATGACCCGCACGCACGTTTCCCCTGGAGGGTGGCCGTCGTTGGGCCGGTCGTGAGACACGTATGGAAGCGGGCGGGCCGCGCCCTCGCGGTGGCGGCACTGATGGCGGGTGTGGCGGGCTGCACCGGCACGGGCGAGAGCGGCGGTGGGATCGACCTCCCCCTGCCCGGGAAGGCGCGGGCCCCTGGCGACGTCATCCGGGTCAGTCCCGAGGACGGCACCAAGGGCGTATCGGCCGAGGGCCCGATCGAGGTCAGGGTCGACAGCGGACGACTGGAACGGGTCACCGTCGTCCAGGTCGAGGACGCCCAGCGGGCCGAGGTGCCCGGCGAGATCAGCGAGGACGGGCTGCGCTGGCGGCCGAAGCCGGACTCCCGGCTGGCCCTCGCGGCCAAGTACAGCGTGGACGCCGTGGCACTCGACGGGCACGGCAGGCGCTCCGCCCGGCACACCACCTTCACCACCGTCGTGCCCGAGCGCCGCTTCATCGGCTACTTCAAGCCGGAGAACCGTTCCACTGTCGGCACCGGCATGATCGTCTCCTTCGCCTTCAACCGCGCGATCGAGAACCGCGAGGCCGTGGAGCGGGCCATCAAGGTGACCTCCGACCCGCCGGTCGATGTGGTCGGCCACTGGTTCGGCAAGGAGCGGCTCGACTTCCGCCCGGCGGAGTACTGGCGGCCCGGCACCAAGGTGACCGTCGACCTGGAGCTGCGCGACGTCGAGGGCGCTCCGGGCGTGTACGGCATCCAGCGCAAGCGCGTCGGGTTCACGGTCGGGCGCTCCCAGGTCTCCCTCGTCGACGCGGCCGAGCACACCATGGAGGTGCGCAGGGACGGCGAGCTGCTCGCGACGCTGCCCATCACGGCAGGGGCGCCGAAGACGACGACGTACAACGGGAAGATGGTCGTCACGGAGCTGTACGACGTGACGCGGATGGACGGTCGCACGGTCGGCTTCGGCGGCGAGTACGACATCAAGGACGTGCCGCACGCGATGCGGCTGACCGAGTCCGGGACCTTCCTGCACGGCAACTACTGGGCCGCGCCCTCCACCTTCGGCTCGGCCAACGTCAGCCACGGCTGCGTCGGTCTGCGGGACGAGAAGGGCGGCAGCGCGGACTCCCCGGCGGGTTGGTTCTTCGACCGAACGCTCATCGGCGACGTGGTCGAGGTGGTCAACTCCCGTGACCGAAAGGTCGCTCCCGACAACGGCCTCGGAGGCTGGAACATGGAGTGGGAGGACTGGAAGGCGGGTTCCGCCCTGCGATGACACGGGCAGGTGCCCCAACCCCGTGCGAACTGGGACTGAACGGTGACATTCGCGTGGAACTTTCGTGTCTTCCGGTGTGATTATCTAGCGCCGTGTGCGCGAGCGGATGTGCACGGGGGTGGGGCCCAGGCAGTGCCGGGTCGTGCGAGGGGAGAACACCATAGTGAACGGGCAGCCGATATCCGGAGCGACCACCGGACGGAGGCGCCGCGGCAGCCGCCTGGGGGCGCTGGCGACGGGAGCGCTGCTCCTCGTCCTGACCGCGTGCGGTGGCGGTGACGCCACCGGCGCCAAGGGGGGCGGACAGGAGCCGGGCAAGGACGGCGGCGGCAAGCAGGAGATCACCGCGTCGCAGGCGGTCGTCACGATCGCCCCGAAGGACGGCGCGGACTCCGTCGCCACGAGCGGCGCGCTGAAGGTCACGGCCGAGCAGGGCAAGCTGACGACGGTCACGGTCGCGGACACCAAGGGTGCCGAGGTCGAGGGCAAGATCTCGGCGGACGGCGCCAGCTGGCAGCCCGTCGGACACCTCGCGGCGGGTACGGAGTACAAGGTCCACGCGGTCGCGAAGGACGCCGAGGGTCGTGAGTCGGCCAAGGACACCACCTTCACGACGCTGACCCCGAAGAACACCTTCATCGGCCACTACACGCCGGAGGACGGTTCGACCGTCGGCGTCGGCATGCCGGTCTCCATCCGCTTCACCCGGGGCATCACCGACCCGGAGGCCGTGGAGAAGGCCATCAAGGTGACCGCGTCGCCCGCGGTCGAGATCGAGGGCCACTGGTTCGGCAACGACCGCCTCGACTTCCGCCCGGAGGAGTACTGGGCCGCCGGCACCAAGGTGACCGTCGAGCTGAACCTGGACGGCGTCGAGGGCCGCCCCGGTGTCTACGGCAAGCAGAAGAAGAAGGTCACCTTCACCATCGGCCGCCGCCAGGTCTCCACGGTCGACGCCGGCGCCAAGACCATGAAGGTCGAGCGCGACGGCAAGATCATCAAGACGATCCCGATCACCGCGGGCGCGCCGTCCACGACCACGTACAACGGTCAGATGGTCATCAGCGAGAAGTACAAGGTGACCCGGATGAACGGCGCCACGGTCGGCTTCGGCGGTGAGTACGACATCAAGGACGTGCCGCACGCGATGCGCCTGTCCACCTCGGGCACCTTCGTCCACGGCAACTACTGGGCCTCGTCCGGGACCTTCGGCTCCGCCAACGTCAGCCACGGCTGCGTCGGCCTGCGCGACACGCGCGGCGCGGGCGACGGCTCCACCCCGGCGGCCTGGTTCTACGACCGCTCGCTCATCGGTGACGTGGTCGTCGTGAAGAACTCGAAGGACAAGCAGATCGCCCCGGACAACGGCCTCAACGGCTGGAACATGTCCTGGTCGGAGTGGATCAAGTAGGACCCGCTCGATCGAGCAGACCCTTCCGAAGGGGCCCGGTGCTGTGACCAACGGCACCGGGCCCCTCGGCGTTAACGCCCACTAACCTTCCCTCCATGACTGTGAACCTCGAAGTCGCCGAAGGCGTCGGCACGATCCGCCTCGACCGCCCCCCGATGAACGCGCTCGACATCGCCGTCCAGGACCGGCTGCGCGACTTGGCCCAGGAGGCGAGCGACCGTGACGACGTGCGGGCGGTGATCCTGTACGGCGGCGAGAAGGTCTTCGCGGCCGGCGCGGACATCAAGGAGATGCAGGTCATGGACCACGCGGCCATGGTGAAGCGGTCGCGCGCGCTCCAGGACGCGTTCACGGCGATCGCCCGCATCCCCAAGCCCGTCGTCGCCGCGATCACCGGTTACGCGCTGGGCGGCGGCTGCGAGCTGGCGCTCTGCGCCGACTACCGGATCGCCGCCGACAACGCCAAGCTCGGCCAGCCCGAGATCCTGCTCGGCCTGATCCCCGGCGCCGGCGGCACCCAGCGGCTCTCCCGGCTCGTGGGCCCCTCCAAGGCGAAGGACCTCATCTTCACCGGCCGGATGGTCAAGGCGGACGAGGCCCTGACGCTCGGTCTGGTGGACCGTGTCGTCCCGGCGGCCGAGGTGTACGAGCAGGCGCACGCCTGGGCCGCGAAGCTCGCCCAGGGCCCCGCCATCGCGCTGCGCGCCGCGAAGGAGGCGATCGACCAGGGTCTGGAGGCCGACATCGACACCGGCCTCGCGATCGAACGCACCTGGTTCGCGGGCCTGTTCGCGACCGAGGACCGGGAGACCGGGATGCGGAGCTTCGTCGAGGAGGGTCCGGGCAAGGCGAAGTTCGCCTGACGGCCGCTCAGCCTTCTGGCCGCTGGCATATGCCGGAGGAATCTCGCGGAATTGTCGATTCCGGGGTACGGATTCCTCCGGAACGGCCACGCGGCCCCGTCCGTGCGGCCATGATGGGGGCATGGCGGGCCTGGAGGGTGTGGAACAACCGCGGCAGCACGGCGGTGCGACCGCCGCACGCTGGGTACCGACCGCCGAGGACGAACAGGCCCTCAAAGCGCTGGAGTTGTACGGAAACCCGGCCGACGACGACGTCCGGTTGCCGTCCCGCCCCGAGTCCGCCGCCGTCGCCCGCCGGCTCACGCAGTGTGTGGTGCTCCGTCAGTGGGCCCTGACGCCGCAGATCGCGGAGCACGCGGTCTTACTCGTCTCGGAACTCGTCGGGAACGCCGTCCGGCACACCGGGGCGCGCGTCTTCGCCCTGCGGCTGCTCCGCCGTCGTGGCTGGATCCGGATCGAGGTCCGCGACCCCTCGCGCGGTCTGCCCTGTCTGATGCCCGTACAGGAGATGGACATCAGCGGCCGCGGCCTCTTCCTCGTCGACAAGCTCTCCGACCGCTGGGGCGTGGACCTGCAGCCGCGCGGCAAGACCACCTGGTTCGAGATGCGGGTGTCGGACCGCTGATTCGCGTCGACCGCTGATCCGCATCGGGCCGCCGATACACAAAAACCCCCGTGAGGGGGCTTCTGTGTAGGGAGCGCCGCGGATCGGGGGGGTGTAATCCACGGTGCTCGAACGACCTGGCCCGGGTCAATGGGGGTCGTGGCTCCGACTATGGCAGACAGGTGGCCTTGCCGCCAAAAGTCCCTATCAGGTCAAAATCGGTCAAACCGGTATGGTTCGCCGATGAATCATTGGTGACCTGAAGCACCCGCCTTGTAAATGGTGAATAAGTATGGCCTTCATCGGGTGTTTCCTCGCCCTGTCCGCATGCCGGACGCCCGGCGCGAACCTGTAAACGTCCTGAATTGGCTCAATCGTTATTTTTCGGACAGCCCGCCCCTTTAATGGGCGCGTGACCCTCACCGACCGTCGCGGCGCGCTCCGGGCAGGTGCGGCGGCCGCCCTCGCGGGAGCCGTCGCCGGAGCCCTCACCACCGCCTGCGACACGGAGACCCGCCCCGCACCCCGAGGCCCCGCCCCGGCCCCCAGGCCCGTCGGCGCCCCGGCGCCCCGCCGCTTCCCCGGCCTTCCCGCCGAGATCGTCAGCGGCCCGCGCGACCGCCCCCGGGTCGCCCTCACCTTCCACGGCCAGGGCGACCCGAACCTCGCCCGCGCCGTGCTCACCGAGGCCGAGAAGGGCGGGGCCCGGGTCACCGTCCTCGCCGTGGGCGAGTGGCTCGACGCGTACCCCGACCTCGCCCGCCGCGTCCTCGACGGCGGCCACGACCTCGGCAACCACACCCAGCGCCACCTCGACGTCGACGCGATGACGGAGGACGAGGCGCACGCCGAGATCGCCGCCTGCGCCACCCGACTGCGCCGCCTCACCGGCTCCATCGGCACCTGGTTCCGGCCCTCCAGGACCCAGCACGCCGGCGAGGCCGTCCGCCGGGCCGCCCTCCGGGCCGGCTACCCGCACGTCCTCTCGTACGACGTCGACTCCCTCGACCACACCTCACCCGGCGCCCCGGCCGTCGTCCGCACCGTCACCGGCCAGGTCCGCGGCGGATCCGTGGTGAGCCTGCACCTCGGCTACGCGGACACCCTCGCCGCCCTGCCGCCCCTCCTCGCCGACCTCGACCGCCGCGGCCTGCGCGCGGTGACGACCACGGAGCTGCTGACCTGATGCTGCCTCTCACCACGCGCACCAAGAGCCTCCTCGCCGCCGCGCTGCTCGCCGCGCTCGCCGGGTGCGGCACCGCCGACAGGGCCGCCGAGCCCCGGGGCGGCGCCAAGGAGGAGGCCGCCGCGCTCCCCGCCGTACCGAAGAAGGCCGCACCCGCGGGACTGCCGGGCATGCCGCCGGTCCTCGACCCGAACGACATCTACGCGGCCGACCGTCCGGGCAAGCTCTCGCCCGTCGTCAAGGGCTTCCCCAGCCGGGTCTACGTCCCCAACACCAACTCCAACACCGTCTCCGTCATCGACCCGGCGACGTACAAGGTCATCGAGACGATCCCGGTCGGCATCCAGCCGCAGCACGTCGTGCCGTCCTGGGACATGAAGACCCTCTGGGTCAACAACAACCGGGGCCACACGCTCACCCCCATCGACCCGGCCACCGGCGTCGCGGGCAAGCCCGTCGAGGTCCACGACCCGTACAACCTGTACTTCACGCCCAACGGGAAGTACGCCGTCGTCATGGCCTCCCTCGACCGCGAGCTGGTCTTCCGCGACCCGCACACGATGGAACGGAAGAAGACCGTCCCGGTCTCCTGCTACGGCGTCAACCACGCCGACTTCTCCGCCGACGGCCGGTACTTCGTCGTCTCCTGCGAGTTCTCCGGCGAACTCCTGAAGGTCGACACGGAGAAGATGGAGGTCGTCGGCCAGCAGCGGCTGCCCTTCGAGGGCGCCATGCCGCAGGACGTCAAGATCTCCCCGGACGGCAAGACCTTCTACATCGCCGACATGATGGCCCACGGCATGTGGGTCCTCGACGGCGAGAAGTTCACGACTCCGCGGCTCCTGCCGACCGGCAAGGGCTGCCACGGCCTCTACATCTCCCGCGACTCCAAGGAGATGTACGTCCCCAACCGGGGCGAGGGTTCCGTCTCGGTCTTCGACTTCGCCGCGAACCGGCTGACGAAGAAGTGGTGGCTGCCGGACGGCGGCTCCCCGGACATGGGCGGCGTCTCGGCCGACGGCAAGGTGCTGTGGCTGTCAGGCCGTTACGACTCCGAGGTCTACGCGATCGACACGACGACCGGCAAGCAGCTGGCCCGCATCCCGGTCGGCGGCGGCCCGCACGGCCTGGCGGTCTACCCGCAGCCGGGCAGGTACTCGCTGGGCCACACGGGCATCTTCCGCTGACTCGGCTCAGCGCGCGACAGGGGCGTCCCCTGGGCTCAGCGCGCGACGGGGGTGTCCCCTGGGCTCAGCGCGCGACGGGGGTGTCCCCTGGGCTCAGCGCGCGACGGGGGTGTCCCCTGGGCTCAGCGCGCGAGGGGGCGTCCCCGCCCCGGGGCTCAGCCCACGACGGGGTGCGTCCCCCGCCCCCGGGCTCAGCGCGCGACCAACAGGGCCTCCGAGGCCACCGGGCGGTAGCCCGCCGCCTGGAAGGCCCGGACGCTGCGGGCGTTGCCCGGGGCCTGCTGCGCCCAGACCACGTCGTCCGGCGTCAGGTGCCGGGCGGCGAGGGCGAGGGCCCGGCCGATCCCACGGTGCCTGGCGTCCTCGTCCACCTCGATCGCCGCCTCCCAGCGGCCCGCCACGCCCCGGCCCAGGATCAGCACTCCGCCGTCGGCCGCCCAGACCCGTACGTCGTCGCGGTACTTCCTCGCCCGCGCGACGCGGCCGTACTCCGCGTCCGCCATCTCCCGCAGCGGCAGCTCGGGCTCGCCGGGCAGCGCCGTGGCGACCGTCAGCAGGTCGACGCAGTCCATGCGGCGGCCCGTACGCGCCATCAGGGCGAGAAGGAACCCGGGGTTCATCGAGGCGGCCAGCGGATCGCTCGACGTGGCCGCCAGCTCCGCCCGTACCCACTCCGGATCCTGGTCGGTGAAGACGACCGAGTGCGCGGTGAAGGCGAGGACCCCCGCGTCCCGGGTGCTCGGCTGGGGGACGACCGTCGTCGAACCGTCCGGCGGCGGGAACTGCCCCCGTGCCGCCGCCGCCAGGATCCGTGCCACGTCGTCGCTCATATCTCCATGATCCACCAAGGCCCGACGCCCGGTCCGGGCGGGTCGCCCGATAATCTGGCCCCCGTCATCGAAGCATCGAGAAGGGGCGGAAACAGTGGCGGACATCGAGTCGGCACGCACGGCGTTCGAGCGGTTCGACGTGGACAAGGACGGCTTCATCACCGCTGCCGAGTACAAGAGCGTGATGGCCCAGCTGGGTGACTTCAACGTCACCGAGACGGTCGCGGAGGCGCTCATCAAGCAGCGGGACGACAACAGCGACGGCAAGCTCTCCTGGGACGAGTTCTGGGCCCACCTCAGCAAGGCCTGACCCTCCGGAGCAGGGCGGGCGGCGTGTACTCCGTGCGTACGCACGTGAGTTGCCGCCCGTCCGGGCGCCGGTGACGATCGAGCGGTGACGCCCACCGGATCCGCACGTACCTCGATACGTCCGACGGCCGCCGCGCTCGCCGTCATAGCCGTCCTGGCCGCCGCCCTGCTCGCCCTCATAGGCGCCGGCGTCGCCCAGACGGGCACCGGGGAACTCCGCGTCCCGGCGGCCGGCACCACGAGCCTCCTGCGGCTCCTCGTCCTCGTCGCGCTCGCCGTCCATCTGGGCGAACTCGCCGGCGTCCGGCTGGCCAGGGACGGCCCGCTGCCACGCAGCTGGTCGGCGCCCGCCTCGGTGGCCGGAGCGGCCGCGACGGCCGGCCTGATTCTCCTCTTCGCCGCGGTCAGCGGCCTGGGCCTCACCACGGTCTACGCCACCCGCGAGGGCAAACTGCTCCTCGTCACGGCGAACGCCTTCGCCTTCGCGGCCCTCTGCGCCGCGAGCCGCCGCCCGGGCCTGGCCCTGGCCCCCCTGGCGGTCGTGGTCGGCGCGGAAGCCCTCCGAGCCCACCCCGAACCGACCTCCCCGGCGGTGGGCGTCACCCTCACGGTCGTCCACCTGACGGCGGCCTCGCTCTGGTGCGGCGGCCTGCTGTACGTCCTGCGGACGCTACGACTTCGCGGCGGGGACCGGGCCGTCCTCCTCCGCTACGCCCGGGTCGCCGCCTGGATCTTCACCGCCCTGGTGGTCACCGGCACCTGCTCGACCCTGCGCCGCCTCCCCCTGGACCTCGTCCTCACGACGGCCTACGGCAGGGTCCTCCTGGCCAAACTGGCCCTGGTGGCCACAGCCAGCCTCCTGGCCCTGACCGCCCGGCACCGCCTCCTGCACGACGCGGACGCGGAGACCCCGGCCCGGATCGAGCTGTGCGTACTGGGCGCGGTCGTCGTGGTCTCCGCCATCCTCACGGTGCTCCCGGACCCCCACTGGCTCATGCGCTGAGCCGCGCCGCACGCCGCGTTCGCACCCTTGACATGGTTCTACTCCGGGTGGCCCCACCCCGGAGGGCGTGCCGATGCGGGGCGTCGGACGCCGTCCTAGGGTCGGCTGCATCGAAGGCGGGGCCGTCCGATCTCTTGCGAGGTGCTGGCCATGTGGAGACACGTCGCGCAGGCCACTGCCGCCGGGTCGATCATCGTCCTGGCGATCGTCGCGCCCGCAGGAGCGGTCTCCCCGTCGGCCCCGTTCGATGCTGAGGCGGAGAAGATCTGCGCCACCGCGAAGGCGCATAGGGAAGCCGGAACACTCGATCGGGCGAAGGCGCTCTACACCAAGGTCGCGGCGGGTGACGGGGAGAAGAACTGCGCCGTCGAGGGCTTGAAGCGCGTCGCGGAGCAACGTCAACTGGCGGCGAGGTGGGTCACCGAGGGACAGCAACTGATCCGTACAGGAGATCTTGACGGTGCACTCTTCAATTTCCGATCCGCGCTCGAGAAGGACCGGGGCAACGCAAAGGCTGCGGCGGGCATCGCGCGCGTGGCACGGCTCAAGGAACTTCCGCACCCCACCGCGTCGAGCAACTGGGATCGTTTCTACGACGACTGGGTGAAGCCTCTCGGTCGGCTGCTGCTGTTCATCGTGATCGCGTTGGGAGCCCTGTACGCCCTCGCCGGCCTGGCCTCGCGGGCCCTCGTGCGGGTCAAGGCGGTCGCGTGGCCGACTCCTCTGAAATGGACCGTGGGTGGCGTCGGCTCCTTCCTGATCTTCGGCGCGGGGGCGATGCTGCCGATCTTCGCCATGTTCGAACCGTTCACCACCGGAGGGCCGCTGATCGGATGCGCGGCCGCCGTGATCGTGGTGATCGCGCTCGGCGCCGTCGTGCTGGTCCTGTGGACGATCAGCAAGCCTCCGTACGACTGGAGGCACTGGCTGGGCCTGCTGATCTCCCTGGCTGCCGCGGTCGCTGTGGCGTGCGCCCTGCTCGTGCTCCCCCTGGGCCATGAGACACGCCTCATGGTGGCCTACATCGTCCTCGCGTTCGTCGGAGTCCTGCTGACGGGGGCCGCGTTGGGGCAGAACCTGCGACTTCAGGTCGAGGTGCAGAAGGCCGACGGCGCGGTGAGCGCGGCCGCCACCGATTACCTGCTCGCCCGCATGAAGGGGCTCGGCACCGAGTCGCCGAAGGCACTCGACCGTGCCACCTCGGCGCTGACCACCACGCCCCTGAGCAAGATCACCAGTGAGGAGCTGAGCGCGCTGCCCGCCGGGAAGGTCGTGGGTGCGCTGTCCCGTCTCTTCTTCGTGCTCAGACCGGACCTCACCTGGAGGGCACGGGTCACGCTCGTGGACGACGACCGCGTCTCCATCAGCCTGTCCCGCAACGGCCGCCATGCCCAGAGCGTGGTCTTCAGCAGACCTGATCTCGGCCTGGCGGCGATCCCCGCCGGGGCGGAGGAGGCCGAAAGCACCGCCGGACGGGATCGTGCCTCTGCCCAGATGCTCACCGGCGCCGCCGCCTTCATCCTGCTGCACCTCAGCAAGGCGCATCTGGAGCTCCAGGACGATCTGTGTGGGGCACGGCACTGGAAGAGCGTCGCGCTGCAGGTCATCGCCCGGAGCAAGTCACTCATCGACGAGGTCGATGATCAGGCTGCGGAACGCGTGGGGCTGCTGAGCCGAGCGATGGATCAGGACCCCGATTTCCTGCTGGCGCGCTTCGAGTACATGTGGGCGGCTTACAAGCGCATTCCCCCGGAGGAGACGGACCACGCCGCGTTCGCGGCGGCTCTCGATCAGCAGTACGTCAGTTCAGGCCTGGCGGAGAAGGGAGACGCGGCCGAGGGCTGGGCCCCGCTGCGGATCCGGGTCATGTACAGCAGTGCCACGCAATGGCTCAACGGCTACGTGGCCGAGGACAAGAAGAAGGGGATCGCGCTGCAGGAAGCAGCGCGGTCCGTCGTGGAGCTGAACCGTCTGTGCACGTTCCCTTGGAAGAGAGAGCAGCTGACCGAGCAGGCCAAACAGATGCTTCCCTTCGCCGAGAACCTGAAGTACTGCGTCGAGGCGCTGTGCGGACGCGCCCCCCAGGCGGACGCGGGATGGCTGCACCCTCATGAGGAGGCGCCTCCCTCACCACGGCTGACCTACGACCACGCCTGCCTGGACTGTTTTCTGGCGGACCTCCCGGGGCAGGACCGCGAGCTACGGCTGGGCGAGGCGGTCGAGGACCTGCGGTTCGCGGTCGCCACCGACGACGACAAGAGCAGCGCGGCCACCGATCCCTGTTTCAGCGCCCTTCGGGCCGACGACCGGTTCAGGCGCCTGGTGGGTACCCCGCCCGGGCACTTCCTGGACCTGTCGGTGCTCGCCTCGCACAAGGAGCCGCTGACGAAGGCCGGCATCACCTCCGCCTTCGATCTCGTTCGCAGGACACGGAGCACCGCGCAACGGGACCACCTGGCGGCCTACCTGAAGGTCTCCCGCGTGGTTGTCGACCAGCTCCGCGACATGGCGATGCTCGCCCAGGTCCATCGGGACCTGAGCGAGCCGGGCATGCTCCACCTGCTCATCGCAGTGGGTGTCGCTTCCCCCGCGGCTCTTCGCGAAGAAGCCCGCCGGAATCCGAAGCAGCTCGTCAAACGGATCCGCAGCCAGGCCTCCGAGGAGCGACTGAAACCACGCGGAGTGCGGCCGCCATGGCTCTGGCTGATCGCCGCACGAAGGTAACGCGCTGGTCAGGGCCTACAGCCTCAGCACTCGATGATGTTCACCGCGAGCCCGCCCCGCGCCGTCTCCTTGTACTTGACCGACATGTCCGCGCCGGTCTCCTTCATCGTCTTGATGACCTTGTCCAGCGAGACCAGGTGGCTGCCGTCGCCGCGCAGGGCCATCTTCGCCGCCGTGACCGCCTTGACCGCCGCCATGCCGTTGCGCTCGATGCACGGGATCTGGACCAGGCCGCCGACCGGGTCGCAGGTCAGGCCCAGGTTGTGTTCCATGCCGATCTCGGCCGCGTTCTCGACCTGCTCCGGGCTGCCGCCCATGACCTCGGCGAGGGCGCCGGCCGCCATCGAGCAGGCCGAGCCGACCTCGCCCTGGCAGCCGACCTCGGCGCCGGAGATCGAGGCGTTCTCCTTGAAGAGCATGCCCACCGCGCCCGCCGCGAGCATGAAGCGGACCACGCCCTCGTCGTCGGCGCCCGGAACGAAGTTCATGTAGTAGTGCAGGACCGCGGGGATGATGCCCGCCGCGCCGTTCGTCGGGGCGGTGACCACGCGGCCGCCCGCCGCGTTCTCCTCGTTCACGGCCATCGCGTAGAGCGTGATCCACTCCATCGCGAGCGCCGCCGGGTCGCCCTCGGAGCGCAGCTTGCGGGCCGTGTTCGCGGCGCGGCGGCGGACCTTCAGACCGCCGGGCAGGATGCCCTCGCGGGACATGCCGCGCGAGACGCAGGCCTGCATGACCCGCCAGATCTCCAGGAGACCCGTGCGGATCTCGTCCTCGGTGCGCCAGGCCTTCTCGTTCTCCATCATCATCGCGGAGATCGACAGGCCGGTCTCCTTCGCGAGGCGGAGCAGCTCGTCGCCGGTGCGGAAGGGGTACTTCAGGACCGTGTCGTCCGGGATGATCGGGTCCGAGCCCTCGACGGCGTCCTCGTCCACGACGAAGCCGCCGCCGACCGAGTAGTACGTCTTCTCCAGGACCAGCGCGCCCTCGGCGTCGTACGCGAAGATCGTCATGCCGTTGGCGTGGTACGGCAGCGCCTTGCGGCGGTGCAGGATCAGGTCCTCGTCGAAGTCGAAGGGGATCTCGTGCGCGCCGAGCAGGTTGATCCGGCCGCTCGACCTGATCCGCTCGACCTTGTCGTCCGCCGTCTCGACGTCGACCGTGCGCGGGGAGTCGCCCTCAAGACCGAGCAGGACGGCCTTCGGGGTGCCGTGGCCGTGGCCGGTCGCGCCCAGCGAGCCGTACAGCTCGGCCCGTATCGACGCGGTGTGGGCGAGGAGCCCTTCGTTCTTCAGCCGGCGGGCGAACATCCGGGCCGCGCGCATCGGGCCCACCGTGTGGGAGCTGGACGGGCCGATGCCGATCGAGAACAGGTCGAAGACCGAGATGGCCACGGGGAACTCCTTGTGGGGGGCTGACGCCGTTGTCTGCCGGGGTGGTGCAGAACTGAGCGGGAAAAAGGGGCTGGGGCACCGCGCTCACTGTCCAGTGTGCGCGGTGCCCCGGAACTTCGTACGTACGAAACCTGGAACTAAAGCGTACGAAATTACTTCAGGCCGGGGTACAGCGGGTGCTTCTCGGCGAGAGCGGTCACGCGGGCCTTGAGGGACTCCGCGTCGAAGCCGGGCTTCAGGGTCTCCGCGATGATGTCGGCGACCTCGGTGAAGTCCTCGGTGCCGAAGCCGCGGGTGGCGAGCGCCGGCGTACCGATGCGCAGACCCGAGGTGACCATCGGCGGACGCGGGTCGTTCGGGATCGCGTTCCGGTTGACCGTGATGCCGACCTCGTGGAGGCGGTCCTCGGCCTGCTGACCGTCCAGCTCGGAGTTGCGCAGGTCGACCAGGACCAGGTGCACGTCCGTGCCGCCGGACAGGACCGAGACGCCGTGCGCGGTGACGTCGTCCTGGACCAGACGCTCGGCGAGGATCCGGGCGCCGTCCAGCGTGCGCTGCTGGCGCTCCTTGAACTCCTCCGAGGCCGCGATCTTGAACGAGACGGCCTTGGCCGCGATCACGTGCTCCAGCGGGCCGCCCTGGAAACCGGGGAAGACCGAGGAGTTCAGCTTCTTCGCGAACTCCTTCTTCGCGAGGATGATGCCGCCGCGCGGGCCGCCGAGCGTCTTGTGCGTGGTCGAGGTGACCACGTCCGCGTACTCGACCGGGTTCGGGTGCAGACCGGCCGCGACCAGACCCGCGAAGTGGGCCATGTCGACCCACAGGTACGCCTCGACCTCGTCGGCGATCCGGCGGAACTCGGCGAAGTCCAGCTGACGCGGGTAGGCGGACCAGCCCGCGATGATCACCTTGGGGCGGTGCTCCTTGGCGAGGCGCTCGACCTCGGCCATGTCGACCAGACCGGCCTCGTCCACGTGGTACGCGACCACGTTGAACTGCTTGCCCGAGAAGTTCAGGCGCATGCCGTGGGTCAGGTGACCGCCGTGGGCCAGGTCCAGGCCCAGGATCGTGTCGCCGGGCTGGGCGATCGCGAAGAGCGCGGCCTGGTTCGCGGAGGCGCCGGAGTGCGGCTGGACGTTGGCGTACTCGGCGCCGAACAGGTCCTTGATCCGGTCGATGGCGATCTGCTCGGCCACGTCGACGTGCTCGCAGCCGCCGTAGTAGCGGCGGCCCGGGTAGCCCTCGGCGTACTTGTTGGTGAGGACCGAGCCCTGGGCCTCCATGACCGAGACCGGAGCGAAGTTCTCCGAGGCGATCATCTCGAGGGTGGACTGCTGGCGGTGGAGCTCGGCGTCGACGGCGGCGGCGACGTCGGGGTCCAGCTCGTGGAGAGGGGTGTTCAGAAGCGACATGAATCGATCCCTACGGGGTCTCGGTTAGCCGGCGGTGAAGGCGGTGTACTCGTCGGCGGAGAGCAGGTCGCCCGGCTCGTCCGTGATGCGCACCTTGAACAGCCAGCCACCCTCGAACGGGGCGGAGTTCACCAGGGAGGGGTCGTCCACGACGTCCTGGTTGGCCTCGACGATCTCGCCGGTCACGGGCGCGTACAGGTCGCTGACGGACTTGGTGGACTCCAGCTCGCCACAGGACTCGCCCGCGGTCACCGTGTCACCGACCTCCGGGAGCTGCACGAAGACGACGTCGCCGAGGGCGTTCGCCGCGTGCTCCGTGATGCCGACCGTCGCGACGCCGTCGACGACGGCCGACAGCCACTCGTGCTCCTTGCTGTAGCGAAGCTGCTGGGGGTTGCTCATGTCGTGATTCTCCTGGATCGGGGGAGTGCTGGTGTACGCGGGTCTTACGGGATGAGACGCGGGGTGAGACGTTCCGGCGTGTGAGGCGTGTGAAACGTCACTTCTGGCGCTTGTAGAAGGGCAGCGCCACGACCTCGTACGGCTCGTGGGTGCCGCGGATGTCCACACCTACACCCTGCGTGCCGGGCTCGGCGTGCGCCGCGTCCACGTAGGCCATCGCGATCGGCTTTCCGAGCGTCGGCGACGGGGCGCCGGAGGTGACCTCGCCGATGACCTGGCCGTCCGCGACGACCGCCATGCCGGCGCGCGGGACGCGGCGGCCCTCGGCGATCAGGCCGACGAGCTTGCGCGGCGGGGCGGTCTCGGCGCGCTCCGCGGCCTTCTCGAGCGCCTCGCGGCCGACGAAGCGGCCCTCGTTCGTCGTCTTCTCGAACTTCACGACCCGGCCGAGGCCCGCGTCGAACGGGGTGAGCGAGGTCGTCAGCTCGTGCCCGTACAGCGGCATGCCCGCCTCCAGGCGGAGCGTGTCACGGCAGGAGAGGCCGCAGGGGATGAGCCCGACCGGGGCGCCCGCCTCGGTCAGCGCCTTCCAGACGCCCTCGGCGTGCTCCGGCTTCAGGAACAGCTCGAAGCCGTCCTCGCCGGTGTAGCCGGTACGGGCGATCAGCGCGGGGACCCCGGCGACCGTGCCCGGGAGACCGGCGTAGTACTTCAGCCCGTCCAGGTCGGCGTCGGTGATCGACTTCAGGATGCCGGGGGACTCCGGGCCCTGGACGGCGAGCAGGGCGTACGCGTCACGGTCGTCGCGGACCTCGGCGTCGAAACCGGCCGCGCGCTCGACGAGCGCGTCGAGGACGATCTGCGCGTTGGAGGCGTTGGCGACGACCATGTACTCCGTCTCGCCGAGCCGGTAGACGATCAGGTCGTCGAGGATGCCGCCGTCCTTCTGGCAGATCATCGTGTAGCGCGCGCGGCCCACGCCCACCGTGGAGATGTTGCCGACCAGCGCGTGGTCGAGCAGTTCGACGGCCTGCGGACCGGTGACGGTGATCTCACCCATGTGGGAGAGGTCGAAGAGGCCCGCCTTGGTGCGGACGGCGACGTGCTCGTCGCGCTCACTGCCGTAGCGCAGCGGCATGTCCCAGCCGGCGAAGTCGGTCATGGTCGCGCCCAGCGAACGATGCAGGGCATCGAGGGCGGTCAGACGGGGGGCAGACGTGCTCATGGGTGGCTCCCGGATCCCAAGGGCGGAAAACATGACGGGCGAGGACGTCCTCCCCATCTGTCATGGAACCTGAGAGGTTCACCGAGAGCATCTCGTCACCGAGAGATCGGCTTGCACCTTGGGTGGAGCCGCACCGGGCACGCCGGGGCGGTTCACTTTTCAGATCTGCCTCATCCACGCGGTACGGGGCCTGAGAGATTCAAGGGAGGGTCTTGCTCCTTCGGCGCCCGGGGCCCACCGTGGTGGTTCCGGGACTCTCCCGCGCGGATTCGAGCGGCCGGTATGAGGTTGTGTGCGCTTGGCGCGCACATCATTGCACGCGGTGTCCGATCGGCAAATCGCTTGTGACTGATTACCCCTTCTTTACACTTTGTGGGAAAGGGGTCCCGGGGACCCGACAGGGGGAGAGACGATGACGATCCAGCGCACCGGCGCCTACGCCACGGGTACGGGGATACCGGCTCCGCGCTCCCGCGCCCGCAGCCGCAGGCGCCGCGCCGTACCCCTGCTGCGCGATCTGCGCGAGCGCGGCGGCCGCGGCCCCCGGACGCTCTCCTTCGCCACCGGGGACCTCGTGGTGGTCTCCGGGCTGCCCGGGAGCGGCAAGTCGACGCTGATGCGGCGCGCCGCCGAGGGCCTCGGCATCGACTCCCAGGACGCCCGCGAGCGCTGGGAGGCCCGGCTGCCCGCCTTCCTGCCGTACGCGGTCTACCGCCCGCTGGCCCGGATCGCCCACTACGCCGGGCTGCGGCGCGCGCTCCGCGCCGGGCGGAGCGTCGTCGTCCACGACTGCGGCACCCAGTCCTGGGTGCGGAACTGGCTGGCCCGCGAGGCCCGCCGCCGGGGCAGCGCCCTCCATCTGATCCTGCTCGACGTGACGCCCGACACCGCCCGCGCCGGCCAGCGCGAGCGCGGCCGGGGCGTCTCGGGGTACGCCTTCGCCCGGCACCGCCGGGCCGTCGGGCGGCTGCTCGGCTCGGTCGAGTCCGGCCGCCTGCCCCGCGGCTGCGCCTCGGCGACCCTGCTCGACAGGGACGCCGCCGGAGCCCTGCGGACGATCGCCTTCCGCTCCGCCCACTGAGCCCTTTTGGCCACGGGGGTGCCAGGGCGGCGTTAGGGTTCTGCCCCGAGGGCGTCGTGACCTGGGCGCGTGAGTAAGGGGAATCGGGAACCGTGGACGTTACGTGGCCGGGCAACGAGCTCGAAGAGGTCCTCGCGGCCTCGCTCGGCAACCCCTCCGCAGGAGGCCGTCTCGTCGAGGTCCTCGGCCGGAGCCCCGTCTGGGTGCCGCTGCCCAACGGCGGCAGCCCCGAGAGCAGGGACCTCGACCTGCCCACGATGGAGATCGACGGACTGCCGTACGTCCCCGTCTTCAGCTCCGAGCAGCAGTTCCTGGCCTGCGTCGGCAGCCACATGTCCTTCACGGTCGCCCCCGCCCGTGACTTCGCCCGCGGCCTGCCCCCGCAGCTCGGCATCGCCGTGAACCCGGGCGGCACCGTCGGCGCCCCGCTGCCCCCGCCCGCCGTCGCCGAGCTCTGCCGCGTCGGCCGCACCCCGCTGGACGGCCCCGCGAGCGGTGGCCGGGTCCGGCTCTTCGAGCCCGACTGGCAGGACGACCCCGTCGACTTCCTCACCGCGGCCGCCGCCGAGTTCGACGCCACCGGCGTCGTCCTCTCCGCCCGCCGCGCCCTCGCCAGCGTCGAGGGCACCGAACCGGCCCTCTTCGTCGGCGTCGAGCTCGTCACCTGGGACGGCGTCGACCGGAACGCCCCGCTCGACGCCCTCGGCCGCGCGCTCGGCCGGGTCGAGGTGGCCTGGCCGGTCAACCTCATCCTGCTCGACGTCGCGCAGGATCCGGTCGGCGACTGGATGCAGGAGCGGGTGCGCCCCTTCTATCAGCGGGCGTCCCGGTAATTAAGCTGGTGCGGTGGACGGAAGAGGGGCGGAAAACAGGGTGAGCGCGTCAGGCACCGCTGCGGCCGGGCAGGTCGAGCACACGCTGCGCCAAGTGGCACCCGGGCGCTACGACGCGTACGAGCAGCTGCTGCACGCCCTCGCCGACGGCAGCGTCTGGACGCTGCTCTGGCAGGGCACGCCCGGCTCGCCCGACGCCCAGTACGGCCACATGGACGTCGACGGCTTCGGGTACGCCCCGTGCGTCACCTCCGCCCAGGAGCTCGCCGCCTCCGGCTGGAACCGCGCCCACGAGGTGGTCACGGGCCGCGAGATCGCCCGCGCGCTCTACCCCGACCGGGTGGGCATCTGGCTCAACCCGCACGACCCGAACGGCGGCGTCGGCATCCCCTGGGCCGACCTCCGCCGGATCGCCACCGGTCTCGACCGGATGCCGGCCGGACCGCTGCGGCTCTCCGAACCCGCCGTGGAGATCCCCCAGTTCTACGCCCTGCTCACCCAGAACGCCCACCGCACCCCGTCCGTACGGGCGCTGCGCCGGGCCTGGGTGCAGCCCGCGCTCGGCTCCCCGTACCTCGCCATCGGCCTCGACCTGTACGACAGCTCCGCCGCCTCGGTCGAGTCGGTGCGGGCGATGATGCGCCAGACGGTCTCCGCCGTCCCCGACGGCCTGCCCGTCTCGACGGTCGCGATGTCGGACACGTACGACCCCGTCGCGATGTGGCTGCGCGCCAACGCGCGGCCGTTCTACGACCGTGACGCGCACGCGGCGCCCGCTCCGCCCGCCCCCGGCTACGGCTACCCTCCGGCCGTGCCCCGCACGTACTGATACGTCCGCTCCGTCACCCCAATTCGCCCCTGTCACGGGGGGGTTGGGTCAGATGTCCGTTCTGGCCGAATAGTGGGCGAGATGGTCCGCTGGCACGATCGCAGCGTCCGGATAACGGAAGACAACGAACCGCATCACGGTTGAGCAAACATTCACCGTGAGGTCTGGCGGGTGATCGTGGCCACATTGAAGACTCCCCGGAACACCGGGCGTTCGGCCTCCTGGCCGGTGCCCCGCAGTTGTTCCACCAAGCCGCTACCCGCGGCGGGCAAGGGCCGGCTACCGGCGGCCGAGAGGGGTCCTCACCACGATGACGGCACCACTGCACGAGACGAGTGCGGCCGAGTCGACCGCCACCGTCAATGCCGTGCCCCCAGCGCCGCCCGGCAAGACGATCGAGGGGCGTTCCCCCTGGCAGATCGCCTGGACCAGGCTCAAGCGGGACAAGCTCGCGCTGGCCGGCGGCGCGATCGTGATCTTCCTGGTCATCGTCGCCGTCCTCGCGCCCGTCATCGTGGGGCTGCTCGGCCACCCGCCGGACGAGTTCCACGAGGACCAGATCGACCCGCTCTTCGGCACCCCGATCGGCCCCTACGGCGGCATCAGCTCCGACTTCCTCCTCGGAGTCGAGCCGGTCAACGGCCGCGACGTCTTCAGCCGCATCATCTACGGGGCCCGGATCTCGCTGCTCGTCGCCTTCCTCGCGGCGATGTTCGCGGTCGTCCTCGGCACCATCCTCGGCATCGTCGCCGGCTACTTCGGCGGCTGGGTCGACGCGGCGCTCAGCCGGATCATGGACGTCATGCTCGCGTTCCCGCAGCTGCTCTTCACCATCGCCCTGGTCTCCGTGCTCCCCAACGAGCTGCTCGGCTTCTCCGGTTCGGGGGTCCGCATCGGCGCGCTGGTCGTGGTGATCGGCTTCTTCGGCTGGCCGTACGTCGGCCGGATCGTCCGCGGCCAGACCCTCTCGCTGCGCAATCGCGAGTACGTGGAGGCCGCCCGCAGCCTGGGCGCCGGCCGCCTCTACATCCTGCGCCGGGAGCTGCTGCCCAACCTGATCGCCCCGATCATGGTCTACGCGACCCTCATGATCCCCACCAACATCCTCACCGAAGCGGCCCTCAGCTTCCTCGGCGCGGGTGTGAAGCCGCCCACCGCTTCCTGGGGCCAGATGCTCTCGACGGCCATCTCCACCTACGAGTCGGACCCCCTGTTCATGGTGATCCCCGGCCTCGCGATCTTCATCACCGTTCTGGCGTTCAACCTCTTCGGCGACGGCGTGCGAGACGCGCTCGACCCGAAGGCCGCTCGCTGACGCCCGGCGCCGCACCGCCTGCCAGCCCGCACAGACCCGCCCCTGCCGCTGTTGACAGGAGGCAATCAACACCGGCGGACCGCCTTGACGGCCGCCACTATTCCGGAGGTTGCGAGACCATGACTCTGAACAGCTCTCAGCGGCGCAGAATGGCCGCGGGCGCGCTGCTCGCGGCGGCCACGATGGTCGTCACCACCGCCTGCGGTGGCGGCAGCGGTGACGGCGGCAGCAAGGGCAAGGCCGGCGCCCCCGGCTTCGACGCCGCCGTGAACAAGGTCGCCAACCCCTCGGACAAGAAGGGCGGCGAGCTGAAGTTCATCGGCTCGCAGGAGGCCGACTCGTGGGACCCGCAGCGCGGCTACTACGGCTTCGTGTGGGACTTCGCGCGCTACTACACGCGCCAGCTGGTCAGCTTCAAGGCCGAGCCGGGCGCCGCCTCCACCGAGCTGGTGTCCGACCTCGCCACCGACACCGGCAAGGTCTCGGCCGACGGCCTCACCTACACCTTCACCCTGAAGGACGGGGTGACCTGGGAGGACGGCAAGCCGATCACCTCCAAGGACATCAAGTACGGCATCGAGCGCATCTGGGCCCAGGACGTCATCTCCGGCGGCCCGATCTACCTCCAGCAGGTCCTCGACCCGAAGATGGAGTACAAGGGTCCCTACAAGGACACCTCGCCGGACAAGCTCGGCCTCAAGGCGATCGAGACCCCGGACGACAAGACCATCATCTTCAAGCTGCCTGTCGCCAACGGTGACTTCCTGCAGATGCTGGCCATGCCCGCCGCCTCCCCGGTCCGCCAGGACAAGGACACCAAGGCCCAGTACGGCCTGAAGCCCTTCTCCTCCGGCCCGTACAAGTGGCAGTCCTACACCCCCAACAAGTCGATGCTGCTCGTCCGCAACGACAAGTGGGACGCCAAGACGGACACCATCCGCAAGGCGCTGCCGGACAAGATCAGCGTCAAGTTCACCACCAACGCCGACGACATGGACAACCGTCTGGTCGAGGGCGAGTACGACCTCGACCTCAACGCCACGGGTGTCGGCGCCGCGGCCCGCGCCAAGGTGCTCCAGCAGCACAAGGAGAACGCGGACAACCCGCAGACCGGCTTCATCCGCTACGCGGTCTTCCCGCAGACGGTCATCGACAACGTCGAGTGCCGCAAGGCGATCATCTACGCGGCCGACTCCAAGTCCCTGCAGACCGCCCGTGGTGGCCCGCAGGCCGGTGGCGACATCGCCACCAACATGCTGCCGCCGGCGATCAAGGGTGCCGACCCGAAGGCCGACCCGTACGGCAAGCTGGCCGGCAAGCCGGACATCGCCAAGGCCAAGGAGGCCCTGGCCAAGTGCGGCAAGCCGAACGGCTTCAAGACCACGATCGCGGTCCGCAACAACAAGAAGATCGAGATCGCGACCGCCGAGTCCCTCCAGCAGTCGCTGAAGGCCGTCGGCATCGACGCCCAGATCGACCAGTTCGACGGCGCCCAGACCTCCGGCATCATCGGTTCGCCGAAGGTGGTCAAGGACAAGGGCTACGGCATCATCATCATGGGCTGGGGCGCCGACTTCCCGTCGGGCCAGGGCTTCCTGCAGCCGCTGGTCGACGGTCGCTTCATCCTCCAGAGCGGTAACAACAACTTCTCGGAGCTGAACGACCCGTCGGTCAACAAGCTCTTCGACGACGCGCTGAAGGAGACCGACCCGACCAAGGCCGGCGAGCTCTACAAGCAGATCAACACGAAGGTCTCGGACGCCGCCGTCTACCTGCCCTTCACCCACGAGAAGAACATCATCTGGCGTTCCTCGCGGCTGACCAACGTCTACACGGCCGACGCCTACAACGGCCGCTACGACTACGCGTCGCTCGGCGTCGTGAAGTAAGTCGAGTCTCCATCCACCCGCTCCAACGGCGCACCACCCGCCGCTAGGTCCGAAGGGCAGGTGATGGCCGCTCACGGCGGCCGGGGAACCCGATCGGGATCCCCGGCCGCCGGTCGGCCGACCGCATGCTTGCATATCTCGTCCGACGGCTGTTCGCCGTCGCAGTGATGCTGATGGTCGTCACCCTGGCGACGCTCAGCATCTTCTTCCTCATCCCCAAGATGACCGGCAGCGACCCTGCCGCGATGTTCGTCGGCAAGCAGGCGGATCCGGCTTCCATCGAAGCTGTCCGGCAGAAGCTGGGCCTGGACGAGCCGATCCTGGTGCAGTTCTGGCACTTCGTCTCCGGAATCTTCGTCGGCCGCGACTACGTCGGCGGCGGCAGCACCATCTCCTGCGAGGCACCCTGCTTCGGTTACTCGTTCCGTACCGAGCAGGACGTCTCGACGATGCTGGTCGACGCGTTCCCCGTCACCATCTCCATGGTCATCGGCGCCGCCGTGCTGTGGCTGGTCATGGGCGTCTCGACCGGTGTGGTCTCCGCCCTCAAGCGGGGCACCATCGTCGACCGCGCCGCGATGGTCACCGCCCTCGCCGGTGTCTCGCTCCCCATCTTCTTCACCGCCATGCTGGCGATGCTGATCTTCCGCACCCAGCTGGGCTGGCTCAACGCCTCGTACGTGCCGATCAGCGAGTCCTTCGGCAGCTGGTTCGGCGGACTGCTGCTGCCCTGGATCACCCTCGCCTTCCTGTACGCGGCGATGTACGCGCGGCTCACCCGCGCCACCATGCTGGAGGTCCTCGGCGAGGACTACATCCGTACGGCACGGGCCAAGGGTCTGCCGGAGCGGGTCGTGCTCGGCAAGCACGCCATGCGCTCCACGATGACCCCCATCCTGACCATCTTCGGCATGGACCTCGGCGCCCTCGTCGGCGGCGCGATCCTGACCGAGACCGCGTTCAACCTCCAGGGCCTCGGCTGGATGGCGATCAAGGGAGTCAGCGAGCGCGACCTGCCGCTGATCATGGCGGTCACGCTCATCACCGCGGCCGCCGTCGTCATCGCCAACCTCGTGGTGGACCTTCTGTACGCGGTGATCGACCCCCGAGTGAGGCTCGCATGACGGACAAGCTGACCAAGACCGGTGCGGCCCTGGGCGAGCCGGTCGCGTCCGGGAGCGCCCCGTCCGACGCCTTCCTCGACGTCCGCGACCTGAAGATCCACTTCCCGACCGACGACGGCCTGGTCAAGTCCGTCGACGGGCTCAGCTTCCAGCTGGAGAAGGGCAAGACCCTCGGCATCGTGGGCGAGTCCGGCTCCGGCAAGTCGGTCACCTCGCTCGGCATCATGGGCCTGCACACCGTCGGCCAGTACGGCCGGCAGAAGGCCCGGATCTCCGGCGAGATCTGGCTGAACGGCCGCGAGCTGCTCACGGCCGACCCCGAAGAGGTGCGCAAGCTGCGCGGCCGCGACATGGCGATGATCTTCCAGGACCCGCTGTCCGCGATGCACCCGTACTACTCGGTCGGCGCGCAGATCGTCGAGGCGTACCGGGTCCACCACCCGGTCGACAAGAAGACCGCGAAGAAGCGGGCCGTCGAACTCCTCGACCGGGTCGGCATTCCCGAGCCGGCGAAGCGCTTCTCCAACTACCCGCACGAGTTCTCCGGCGGTATGCGCCAGCGCGCGATGATCGCGATGGCGCTGGTCAACAACCCCGAACTGCTCATCGCGGACGAGCCGACCACCGCGCTCGACGTGACCGTGCAGGCACAGATCCTGGACCTGATCCGGGACCTGCAGAAGGAGTTCGGCTCCGCGGTCGTCATCATCACGCACGACCTCGGCGTCGTCGCAGAGGTCGCCGACGACATCCTCGTGATGTACGGCGGCCGCTGCGTGGAGCGCGGACCGGCCGAGGCGGTCTTCTACGAGCCGCAGCACCCCTACACCTGGGGCCTGCTCGGCTCGATGCCGCGCATCGACCGGGAGCAGACCGAGCGCCTCATCCCGGTGAAGGGCAACCCGCCCAGCCTGATCAACGTCCCCAGCGGCTGCGCCTTCAACCCGCGCTGCCCGTACGCGGACGTGCCCAAGGGCGGCATCACGCGCACCGAGCGCCCCGAGCTGAAGGAGACGGGCAGCCGTCACCACTCCGCGTGCCACATGTCGCGCGAGGAGCGGACCCGGATCTGGACCGAAGAGATTGCGCCGAAGCTGTGAGCGACAACAAGAGCACCGAGCCCCTGCTCAAGGTCAACGGCCTGGTCAAGCACTTCCCGATCAAGAAGGGGCTGCTGCAGCGCCAGGTCGGGGCGGTCAAGGCGGTCGACGGCATCGACTTCGAGGTCTACCCCGGTGAGACGCTGGGCGTGGTCGGCGAGTCGGGCTGCGGCAAGTCGACGATGGGCCGGCTGATCACGCGGCTGCTCGAACCGACGGGCGGCAAGGTCGAGTTCGAGGGCGTGGACGTCTCGCACCTCGGCGTGGCCAAGATGCGTCCGCTGCGCCGCGACATCCAGATGATCTTCCAGGACCCGTACGGCTCGCTGAACCCGCGCCACACGGTCGGCTCGATCGTCTCGGCGCCCTTCCGCCTCCAGGGCGTGGAGCCCGAGGGCGGGGTCAAGAAGGAGGTCCAGCGCCTGCTCGGCCTGGTCGGCCTGAACCCGGAGCACTACAACCGCTACCCGCACGAGTTCTCGGGCGGCCAGCGCCAGCGCATCGGCATCGCGCGGGCGCTCGCCCTGAAGCCCAAGCTGGTCGTCGCGGACGAGCCGGTCTCGGCGCTGGACGTCTCGATCCAGGCGCAGGTGGTGAACCTCCTGGACGACCTCCAGGACGAGCTGGGCCTCACGTACGTGATCATCGCCCACGACCTGTCGGTGATCCGGCACGTCTCGGACCGGATCGCGGTCATGTACCTCGGCAAGATCGTGGAGCTGGCGGACCGCAAGTCGCTCTACGAGTCGCCGATGCACCCGTACACCCGGGCCCTGATGTCGGCGGTCCCGATCCCGGACCCCCGCCGCAGGGGCGCGAAGAGCGAGCGCATCCTCCTCACCGGTGACGTACCGTCCCCGATCGCCCCGCCGCCGGGCTGCCGCTTCCACACCCGCTGCTGGAAGGCGACGGAGGTCTGCAAGACGGTGGAGCCCCCGCTCGTCGAACTCCGCCCGGGCCAGCGCGTCGCCTGCCACCACCCGGAGAACGCGGAGGGCGTGACGGTCCCCTCGGCGAGGGAGTCGGTCGAGGTGACGATCACCAAGGCGCCCCCGGCGGAGGCGCCGGAGACGGTCGAGGCGCCGGAGACGGCCGACGGCGACACGCCGAAGGCGTAGTGGCCTCCGAGGCCCCTCACCGCCCGAACCGGGCAGTGAGGGGCCTCGCCGCGCGGCGCGAAGGCTGCGGCCTCCCGGGGGTTCGGGGCGGAGCCCCAGGTCCCGTCAGGGTTTCGGGAAGGGGTGGGGTGGGGGAATCCACCACCCCACCCCGCCCCACGCCGTTCGGGCGCCGCCCCCCGCCGCGCAGCCACCGCGCAACGGGGCCCTGAGGCGGACCCCCAGGCCGTTCCGGCGCACCCGTGCACACCCGTCACAATGGTCGCCGTGGTTCACGATCTGTTCAGTCCCTCCGTTCAACACGCCCTCGACCTCGTCGGCATCTTCGTCTTCGCCATCTCCGGCGCCCTCCTCGCCGTCCGCAAGAACTTCGACGTCTTCGGCATCGCCGTCCTCGCCGAGGTCACCGCGCTCGGCGGCGGCCTCCTCCGCGACCTGATCATCGGCGCCGTACCCCCCGCCGCCTTCACCGACCTCGGCTACTTCCTCATGCCGCTCGTCGCCACGGTCCTGGTCTTCTTCCTCCACCCCCAGGTCGAGCGGACCCAGACCGCGGTCAACGTCTTCGACGCCGCCGGCCTCGGCCTCTTCGCCGTCACCGGCACCACCAAGGCGTACGACTACGGCCTCGGCCTCACCTCCTCCGCGGCCCTCGGCCTCGCGACCGCCGTCGGCGGCGGTGTCCTGCGCGACGTGCTCGCCAACGAGGTCCCCTCCCTGCTCCGTTGGGACCGCGACCTCTACGCCGTGCCCGCCATCGTCGGCGCCACGATGGTCGTGCTCTGCATCCGCTTCGACGCCCTCAACGCGTACACCAGCGGCGCCGCCGTCCTCACCGCGTTCGTGCTGCGCCTGCTCGCCATGCGCTACCACTGGCGCGCGCCCCGCGCCTGGAACCGCCGTTCCTCCGCCCGCGAGGAGCCAGAAAAAGCTACCGCTTAGTAGTGTCCTGCTGTACCGTCGGAACCATGAGCACGAGCATCGAGACGATCGCGGGGACGAGCGAGTTCGACCGCGACACCGCCGTCACCCTCCGCGCCCCCGGCGTCTACGACGCCGACCTCTCCGCCGGCTGGACGATCATCAGCGCCGTCAACGGCGGCTACCTCCTCGCCCTGCTCGGCCGCGCCCTCGGCGACCACCTCCCGCACCCCGACCCGTTCACGATCTCGGCGCACTACCTCACGCCGTCCGTGCCCGGACCCGCGGTGATCCGCACGGAGACCGTCCGCACCGGCCGCACCCTCTCCACCGGCCAGGCCTCCCTCTTCCAGTACGCCGAGGACGGCACCGAGGTCGAGCGCATCCGCGTCCTCGCCTCCTACGGCGACCTCGACGCGCTCACCGACGAGGTCCGCACCACCGCCACGCCCCCGGCCTTCGCCCCCATCGAGCAGTGCTTCGGCGCCTCCGACGGCCCCCGGCCGCCGATCCCCGGCTCCAGCGCCATCACCGACCGCCTCGCCCTCAAGCTCGACCCGGCCACCGTCGGCTGGGCGATCGGCGCGCCCTCCGGGAAGGGCGAGATGCGCGCCTGGTTCGCCCTCGCCGACGGCCGCGAGCCCGACGCGCTCTCCCTGCTCCTCACCGTCGACGCCCTGCCGCCGACCTCCTTCGAGCTGGGCCTGAAGGGCTGGACCCCGACCGTCGAGCTGACGACGCACGTCCGCTGCCGCCCGGCCCCCGGCCCGCTGCGTGTCTCCATCACCACCCGCAACCTCGCCGGCGGCTTCCTGGAGGAGGACGCCGAGGTCTGGGACAGCGCCGACCGCCTCGTCGCCCAGTCCCGCCAACTCGCCCGCGCCCCGCGCGGCTAGGGCCTTTCGTTTGGATCATGCCGTACGGGAGCGGCGACCGAGGTGGGCGCCGTCCCGAGGGGGCGGACCGGTGGGCGCGGTGGGTGCCACCCACGAGCCGGGTGCGGGTACGGGCAGCTCCACCCCGGGGGCGCGAACGGGTCACCACCGCACGCCCTCGTAGAATCAAGAAACCATGGCTTATCTCGACCACGCCGCGACCACGCCCATGCTCCCCGAGGCGATCGCGGCGATGACCGCCCACCTCGCCGTCACGGGCAACGCCTCCTCCCTGCACGCCGCCGGGCGGCGCGCCCGGCGGACCGTCGAGGAGGCGCGCGAGACCCTCGCCGCCGCCCTGGGCGCGCGGCCCAGCGAGGTCGTCTTCACCTCCGGCGGCACCGAGGCCGACAACCTCGCCGTCAAGGGCCTGTACTGGGCCCGCCGCGACGCCGACCCCGCCCGCACCCGGGTCCTCGCCAGCCCCGTCGAGCACCACGCCGTCCTCGACGCCGTCGACTGGCTGGCCACGCACGAGGGCGCCACCGTCGAGTACCTCCCCGTCGACCGGTACGGCCGCGTCCACCCCGACGCCCTGCGCGAGGCGATCGCCCGCGAACCGGAGACCGTCGCGCTCGCCACCGTCATGTGGGCGAACAACGAGATCGGCACGATCATGCCGGTACGCGAACTCGCCGACGTCGCCCGCGAGTTCGACGTCCCCCTGCACTCCGACGCCGTCCAGGCCTTCGGCCAGGTCCCGGTCGACTTCGCCGCCTCCGGGCTCGCCGCCCTGACCGTCTCCGGCCACAAGATCGGCGGCCCCTACGGCATCGGCGCGCTGCTCCTCGGCCGCGAGTACAGCCCCGTACCCGTCCTGCACGGCGGCGGCCAGGAGCGTCACGTCCGCTCCGGCACCCTGGACGCGCCCGCCATCGCCGCGTTCGCCGTCGCCGGGCAGCTCGCCGCCGAGCGGCGCGAGGAGTACGCCCGCGAGATCGGCGGCCTCCGCGACGAGCTGGTGGCCGCCGTCCGCGCCGCCGTCCCCGACGCGATCCTCGGCGGCGACCCGGTCGACCGGCTCCCCGCCAACGCCCACTTCACCTTCCCCGGCTGCGAGGGCGACTCCCTGCTCCTGCTCCTCGACGCCCAGGGCATCGAGTGCTCGACCGGCTCCGCCTGCACCGCGGGCGTCGCCCAGCCCAGCCACGTCCTGCTCGCCACCGGCACCGACCCGGACCTCGCCCGGGGCACCCTGCGCTTCACCCTCGGCCACACCTCCACCGAGGAGGACGTGGCGGCCGTCGCCCGGGCGATCGGCCCGGCGGTGGAACGGGCGAGGACCGCGGGCCTCGTCTAGGGCCTTTCGTTTGGATCGGGCCCGCGAGCCCGATCCAAACGAAAGGCCCTAGATCGCGTCCGGAAAGCCCGGCCTGACCCCGAGAACCTCACGCGGGCTTCTTCGACGCCTCCCGCACCAGCTTCATGTACCGGTCCCAGTCCCAGTGCGGACCGGGGTCCGTGTGGTCGGTGCCGGGCACCTCGACGTGGCCGATGATGTGCTTCCGGTCGACGGGTATGTCGTACCGCGCGCAGATCCCGGCCGTCAGCCGCGCCGAGGACGCGTACATCGCCGCCGTGAAGTCCTGCGGACGGTCCACGAAGCCCTCGTGCTCGATGCCGACGCTCCGCTCGTTCATGTCCCGGTCCCCGGCGTGGAACGCCACGTCGAGCTCGCGGATCATCTGCGCCACATGACCGTCCTCGCGGACCACGTAGTGCGTCGCGGCGCCGTGCCCCGGGTTCTTGAAGACCTTCAGCGCGGTCGCGTAACTGCCCTGGACGACGTGGATCACCACACGGTCGATCGTGAAGTCGGCCGGCCGGTCGGCCCGCCGCCAGTTCGCCCGGGACGCCGCCGTCCAGTCCGCGCCCTTGTGGTCGAGCGCGCCCTCGACCCGGTCCCGCTCGGTGCCGGGCAGCCGCCACCAGGCGCGCGCCAGCTCGTCGCGGGCCAGTGCCGCCGTACCGAGGACGGCCGCGCCGCCTCCGAGCAGGACGGCCCGCCGCCCCACCCCCCGCTTCTTCTCGCTCCCCATGTGCAGGACAACGCTTACTCACGCGACCGTGGTTCCCGGAGCCCCGTACCCTGGTAGGGCTATGACTGAGACTCCCCAGCGCCGCCTCCGTGTCCTTGCCGCCATGTCGGGCGGTGTCGACTCCGCCGTCGCCGCCGCCAGGGCCGCCGAAGCCGGGCACGACGTCACCGGCGTCCACCTGGCGCTCTCCGCGAACCCGCAGTCCTTCCGTACCGGTGCGCGCGGCTGCTGCACCATCGAGGACTCGCGCGACGCCCGCCGTGCGGCCGACGTCATCGGCATCCCCTTCTACGTCTGGGACCTCGCCGAGCGGTTCCGCGAGGACGTCGTGGACGACTTCGTCGCGGAGTACGAAGCGGGCCGCACGCCCAACCCGTGTCTGCGCTGCAACGAGAAGATCAAGTTCGCGGCGCTGCTCGACAAGGCGCTCGCACTCGGCTTCGACGCCGTCTGCACCGGCCACTACGCCACGGTCGTGCTCAACGAGGACGGCTCGCGGGAGCTGCACCGGGCCTCCGACATGGCCAAGGACCAGTCGTACGTCCTCGGTGTCCTGGACGAGAAGCAGCTCGCGCACGCGATGTTCCCGCTGGGCGACACCCTCACCACCAAGGACGAGATCCGGGCGGAGGCGGAGCGGCGCGGCCTCGCGGTGGCGAAGAAGCCCGACAGCCACGACATCTGCTTCATCGCCGACGGCGACACCCAGGGCTTCCTGGCCTCCCGGCTCGGCCGGGCCGAGGGCGACATCGTGGACGAGTCGGGGGAGAAGGTGGGCACCCACGAGGGTGCGTACGGCTTCACCATCGGCCAGCGCAAGGGCCTGCGGATCGGCCACCCGGCGCCGGACGGCAAGCCGCGCTACGTCCTGGACATCTCGCCCGTGAACAACACGGTCACGGTCGGCCCGGTCGAGGCGCTCGACGTCACCGGCCTGACCGCGATCAAGCCCCGCTGGTGCGGCACGGCCCCCGAGGGCTCCGGCCGTTACACCGCCCAGCTGCGCGCCCACGGCGGCGAGACGGCGGTCACGGCGGCGCTGGAGGACGGCGAGCTGACGGTCACCTTCGACGAGCCGGTCCGGGGCGTGGCCCCGGGGCAGGCGATCGTGCTGTACGACGGCACGCGCGTGGTGGGCTCGGCGACGATCGCGACGACGGTACGACGCACGGAGCCGGCGACGGCGTAAGGCCGAGCCGAGGGCGGCGGACGGGAGCCGGCGACGGCGTACGGAGAGCAGGCGGCGGCCTACCGGCCCTGGCTCTCGGACCGCCCCGGCTCACTCCTCCTCGAAGAAGTCCTCAAGGACCGGCGCCAGGACGTGCGGCGCCACCTGGTGCGTCTGGCCCGTCAGAGTGCGGTGGCGGCCCCGGGGGAGCGCCGTCGACACCGCCATGGCGGCCCGGCGCGTCCGGGCCGGGCTCGCGCCGCCGTCCACGACCAGCACGCGCGCGTGGACCCGCCCGAGCCGCGCGGCCGGCACCGTCCCGTCGCCCAGGACCGCGTGGTCGTACGCGAGGGTGTGCGCGACGGCGTCCAGCAGCGGCCGCGCCGGCACCGACTCCGTCGCCTCGGCGAGGAACAGCTCCAGCGCGGCGTCCCGCTGCCCCCGCTCCAGCAGACCGGCCAGCCGGCGCCGTCGCGCCACGAACGACTCACGGGCCCCCGCCTCCGCCGAGAACGGCGGCTCGAAGACCGAGAGACGTTCCACCGGCAGCCCGGCGGCCACCCCGGCGAGCGCCAGCGCCCCGCCCGAGGAGATGCCGTGCACGAACGCCGTGCCGCCCACCTCGCCGATCAGGGCCTCCAGGTCCTCGATCTCCCGCTCCACGTCGTACGGCCCGGTGTCACCGCTGCCGCCGCGCCCCCGCCGGTCGTACGTCACGACCGCGTAGCGCGGCGCGAGGAGGTCGGCCAGCGGCCGTTCGGTCTCGGCCGTGCACAGGGCGCCGCTCACCAGGATCACCGGCACCCCCTCCCCGCGCCGCTCGTACGCGATCCGCGTCCCGTCCGCGGACCTGACCCGCCCCCGGACCCTGCTCAGCGTGCCGCTCGTCTCGTCCATGGCAGTCATGACCGGGCGCGCGCCCGGAACTCATCGGCGGGCCAAGGAAATTCCCAGAAAATCTTGAAAGCCGAGGTCAGGGCCGCGAGGGATACGGTGGAGCCCATGAACATCTGTGTCTTCCTCTCCGCCGCCGACCTCGACGAGCGCTACACCGCCCCCGCCCGCGACTTCGCCGAGCGCCTCGGCAAGGCCGGTCACACGCTGGTGTGGGGAGGCTCCGACTCCGGGCTCATGAAGGTCGTCGCGGACGGGGTGCAGGAGGCGGGCGGTCGGCTCGTCGGCGTCTCCGTCGAGTTCCTCGCGGCCAAGGCCCGGCCCGGCGCCGACCAGATGCTCTTCGCCAAGGACCTCGCCGAGCGGAAGGCGCTCCTCCTGGCCAAGTCCGACGCGATCGTGGTCATGGTCGGCGGCACCGGCACCCTCGACGAGGCCACCGAGGTCCTGGAGCTGCGGAAGCACGGCAAGCACACCAAGCCCGTGGTCCTGCTGAACACGGCCGGGTTCTACGACGGCCTGAAGGCCCAGTTCCGGCGCATGGAGGAGGAGGGCTTCCTGCCGATTCCCCTCACCGACCTGGTCTTCTTCGCGGAGGACGGCGTCTCCGCCCTCGCCCACCTGGAGGCGTCGATCGCCGCGCGGTGATGCGAGCATGGTGTCCATGGCTACTCATGTGATCACCGGGGCGGGTTCCGGCATCGGCGCGGCGGTCGCCCGCCGGCTCCACGCGCGCGGGGACGACCTCGTGCTCCACGCGCGCGACGCCGGCCGGGCCAAGGAGCTCGCCGCCGAATTCCCCGGCGCCCGGACCCTCGTCGGGGATCTCGCCGACCCCGACCGGCTCTCCTGGGCGTTCTCCCACCAGAGCCTGCCCGAGCGCGTCGACACCCTCCTGCACATCGCGGGCGTGGTCGACCTCGGCCCGATCGGCGACCTCACCCCCAAGACCTGGCGGCACCAGCTCAACGTCAACCTGATCGCCCCCGCCGAGCTGACCCGGCACTTCCTGCCCCAGCTGCGGGTCTCCCAGGGCCACGTCGTCTTCGTGAACTCCGGCGCCGGGCTGAACGCCCACGCCGAGTGGGGCGCCTACGCCGCCTCCAAGCACGGCCTGAAGGCGCTCGCCGACTCCCTGCGCCACGAGGAGCACGGCAACGGGGTCCGGGTCACCTCGGTCTACCCGGGCCGCACCGCCAGCCCGATGCAGGCGAAGGTCCACGCCCAGGAGGGCAAGGAGTACGACCCCTCGCAGTGGATCGACCCCGAGTCGGTCGCCACCACGATCCTGACGGCCGTCGATCTCCCGCGCGACGCGGAGATCAACGACCTGACGGTCCGTCCGGGACGGTAGGAACCGTGAACGAGAGCACCGAGCCCACCGGGACGAACGGCACGACCGAGCCCTCCGGGACGACCGAGCCCGCCGAGACGACCCCCTTCCGCTGGGGGCCCGCCACCGGCGTCGGCTCCCTGCCCGGCGGTGACGCCCGGGAGGCCGCCAGGACCGTCACGGGCACCTTCGAGGACTTCCCCTTCCTCGCCGAGCTGCCCGCGCGCGGTCCGGGCGCCGACATGATCGGCCGGACCATCGGGCTGCTCGTCGACATGTACGCGCGCGTGGAGCCCAGCGGTTGGCGGGTCGGCGACCGGCCCGGCCGTGACACCCGGCGCGCCCGCTCCTGGCTCGGCGAGGACCTCGACGCCCTGGAGGAGTTCACCCAGGGCTACGAGGGTCCGCTCAAGGTCCAGGCCGTGGGCCCCTGGACGCTGGCCGCGGCGCTCGAACTGCGCGGCGGCGAGGCCGCCCTCGGCGACCCCGGCGCCTGCCGGGACCTCGTGGGCTCCCTCGCCGAGGGCCTCGGCGCCCACCTCGCCGAACTCCGCAAGCGGATCCCGGGGGCCAGGATCGCCCTCCAGCTCGACGAGCCCTCCCTCACCGCCGTCCTGCGCGGCCACGTCCGTACCGCCAGCGGCTACCGCACGTACCGGGCCGTCGACCGGCAGGTCGTCGAGAGCGCCCTGCGCGAGGTGATCGCGGTCCACGACGGCCCGGTCGCCGTCCACTCCTGCGCCCCCGACGTGCCGTTCGGGCTGCTGCGGCGGGCGGGCGTCGACGCGGTCTCGTTCGACTTCGGGCTGCTCACCGAACGTGACGAGGAGCCGATCGGCGAGGCCGTCGAGTCCGGCACCAAGCTCTTCGTGGGCGTGGTGCCCTCCACCGACACGGCATTGTCCGACCCGGGCGGTAGCGTCATGGGTGTCAGGACGCTGTGGCGCAGGCTGGGGCTGAATCCGGGGACTCTCGCCGAGTCCGTCGTGGTCACCCCGACGTGCGGGCTCGCGGGCGCTTCGCCCGCCTATGCCCGCGCGGCCCTCGCCCACTGCGCCCGGGCGGCGAGATCGCTCGCGGACAACCCTGAGTGACTTCGGTCCGAGGCAACGGGAGGACGAGTAACGGTGGCAGTCGAACAGGGGGCCCTGCCCGCCGAGGCACGGGAGAAGCACGCCGACCTGGCCGAGCAGGTCGAGGAGCACCGCTTCCGGTACTACGTGAAGGACCAGCCGGTCATCAGCGACGGCGAGTTCGACAAGCTCCTGCGCGCCCTGGAGGCGCTGGAGGACGAGTACCCCGAGCTGCGCACGCCGGACTCGCCGACGCAGAAGGTGGCGGGGCAGTACGAAACGGAGTTCACCTCCGTCGAGCACCGGGAGCGCATGCTCTCCCTCGACAACGCCTTCGACGACCTGGAACTGGCCGCCTGGGCCGAGCGGATCGCCCGTGACGTCGGCACCCCCGACTACCACCTCCTGTGCGAGCTCAAGGTCGACGGCCTCGCGGTCAACCTCACCTACGAGCGCGGTCGGCTCACCCGGGCGGCCACCCGGGGCGACGGCCGGGCCGGCGAGGACATCACGCCCAACGTCCGTACGATCGCGGACATCCCGGAGCGGCTGCACGGGGACCGCGTCCCGGAGCTCGTCGAGATCCGCGGCGAGGTCTACTTCCCGATGGAGGCCTTCGAAGGGCTCAACGCGCGGCTCGTGGAGGCGGGGGACAAGCCGTTCGCCAACCCGCGCAACGCGGCGGCCGGTTCGCTGCGGCAGAAGGACCCGAAGGTCACCGCGACCCGCCCGCTCCGCATGGTCGTCCACGGCATCGGCGCACGCGAGGGCTTCGCCATCGACCGCCTCAGTCAGGCGTACGAGCTGCTGCGCGAGTGGGGCCTGCCGACCGCCCGGCACAACAGGGTGGTCGACTCCCTGGAGGCCGTACGGGAGTTCATCGCGTACTTCGGTGAGAACCGGCACTCCGTGGAGCACGAGATCGACGGCGTCGTCGTCAAGCTGGACGAGATCCCGCTCCAGGGCCGGCTGGGCTCCACCGCGCGCGCCCCGCGCTGGGCGATCGCCTGGAAGTACGCGCCGGAGGAGGTCAACACCAAGCTGGTCGACATCAAGGTCGGCGTCGGCCGGACGGGCCGGGTCACTCCGTACGCCCAGGTCGAGCCGGTCACGGTGGCCGGTTCCGAGGTCGAGTTCGCCACCCTCCACAACCAGGAGGTGGTGAAGGCCAAGGGCGTGCTCATCGGCGACACGGTCGTGCTGCGCAAGGCCGGTGACGTCATCCCGGAGATCCTCGGCCCGGTCGCCGACCTGCGGGACGGCACCGAGCGGGAGTTCGTGATGCCCGCCGAGTGCCCCGAGTGCGGGACGCCGCTGCGGGCCATGAAGGAGGGGGACATCGATCTGCGCTGCCCCAACGCGCGGACCTGCCCCGCCCAGCTGCGTGAACGGCTCTTCTACCTGGCCGGCCGCGAGTGCCTCGACATCGAGAACTTCGGCTCGGTCGCCGCCGCCGCGCTCACCCGCCCGCTGGAGCCCTCCGAGCCGCCGCTCGTCGACGAGGGCGACCTCTTCGACCTCACCATCGAGCGGCTGCTGCCGATCAAGGCGTACGTCCTCGACCCGGACAGCGGCCTGCCCAAGCGGGACCCGAAGACCGGCGAGGAGAAGGTCGTCACGGTCTTCGCCAACCAGAAGGGCGAGCCGAAGAAGAACGCGCTCTCCATGCTGGCGAACATCGAGGCGGCCAAGACCCGTCCGCTGGCCCGGTTCATCAACGGGCTCTCGATCCGTCACGTGGGCCCGGTCGCCGCCCAGGCGCTCGCCCGCGAGTTCCGCTCGCTGGACCGGATCGAGCAGGCGAGCGAGGAGGAGCTCGCCGCCGTCGACGGGGTCGGCGGGATCATCGCCGCCGCCGTGAAGGACTGGTTCTCCGAGGAGTGGCACCGCGAGATCGTGCGCAAGTGGCGTGCGGCCGGGGTGCTTCTTGAGGAAGAAGGTGCGGGCGAGGACGAAGGGCCGCGACCGCTGGAAGGACTCACGGTCGTCGTCACCGGCACCCTGCAGAACTTCACCAGGGATGGCGCAAAAGAGTCCCTCCAGAGCCGTGGCGCGAAGGTGACCGGTTCCGTTTCGAAGAAGACCGACTTCGTCGTCGTGGGCGAGAACCCGGGATCCAAGTACGACAAGGCGATGCAGCTCAAGGTTCCGGTTCTGGACGAGGACGGCTTCGCCGTGCTGCTCGAACAGGGGCCCGAAGCCGCTCGGGAGGCGGCGGTTCCGCCCGAGGCGTAGCCGGGGGGACGCCGGCGGACGGCCCCGTCGGCGTCACCCGTTCGGCGCATACCAGATCGTTAGGGGTGGGCCGGTCGCATTCGGGCAAGACATGGAGAGCGCTGCCCGTCGGAGCCCTCCGCGGCCTAGTGTTGAGACCGTGCGTCTGTCGCGCACGGCTGCGTGGGGCTCTGCCGGTCGTGGCGGCATGACAACGGCCCATCGCGTTGCAACGGCACCGCCGGCTGTGAGAGGGACCAATGAAACCGACCGAGAGTGCCGCCGCCCCGCTCTCCCGGGCGCGGGGCCGCGCGGCTTGCGTCGCGATCACCTCCGGGCTTCCCGGAGCCGTGGTCGGCCTCGCCGCCGTCGTGCTCGCCACCGGGATCTACCGGGCCGTGAGCGCCGGCCACGGACTCTTCCCCGGCGGCGCCGAGGGCTGGTCCCTCGCCGTCCTCACCGGACTCATCGTCGGACACCTGGTCGCCCTCGGCCGGGACCGCTGGTGGGGCGGCACCGGCTCCGGCGCCGCCCTCACCCTCGCCGTCCTGCTCCTCTACGGCTGGGTGCCCGCCGGACTCGTCTCCATGACCGTCGTCGTCCTCGTCGGCGCGGCCCGCCGCCACCGCTGGCGCCAGGGCCTGCTCCACGGCGCCGTGGACGTCCTCGGGGTCGGCGCCGCCGCCCTGGTCCTCGCCGCCTTCGGAGACGTACCGACCGTCGAGCAGCCCTGGCGGCCCCCCGACTGGGGGATCGCCGACATACCGGAAGTCGCGCTCGCCGCCGGCACCTACCTTGTGGTGACCAGGCTCCTCCTGTGGTACTCCCTCTCGCCCCGCGGAGGGCTGCCGACCGTCGCCCGCACCGCCCTGCTCCGGCAGGGCCTCGTCGCCGTCGCCCTGCTCGGCATCGCCCCGCTGATCTGCGTCGTCGCCGTCTCCCAGCCGCTGCTGCTGCCGCTCTTCGCGGTCCCGCTCATCGCCCTCGACTCCACGCTCTGGATCGCCCGCGCCCGCGCGGAGGAGCAGCTGAAGGACCCGCTCACCGGGCTGCCGAACCGGCAGTGGCTCCTGGAGCGCGCCTGGAGCGCCCTGGAGGAGGCCGAGGGCGAGGGCGTCCGCTCGGCACTCGTCCTGATCGACCTCGACCGCTTCCGATCGGTCAACGACACCCTCGGGCACCTCGCCGGAGACCGGCTGCTCCTCCAGATCGCCGAGCGCCTCAAGCTCGCCCTGCCGCGCGGAGCGGAGGCCGCGCGGCTCGGCGGCGACGAGTTCGCCGTCCTGCTCCCCACCGCCGACTCCACGACCAGCGCCCAGCGCGTCGCCCGCCACCTGGTCGCCGAGCTCTCCTCGCCGCTCGACCTCGACGGCCTCACCCTCGTCCTTGAGGCCAGCGCCGGCGTCGCCGTCTTCCCCGACCACGCGCTCGACGCCGAGGGCCTGCTGCGCCGCGCGGACGTCGCCATGTACCAGGCGAAGAGGGACCGTACGGGCGTGGAGGTGTACGAGTCGAAGCGCGACTCCAACACCCCCGACCGGCTCGGCCTCCTCGGCGACCTGCGGCGCGCCCTGGACGCGGGCGACGTCGAGCTCCACTACCAGCCCAAGGTCCGCTTCGACGGCCAGGTCGCCGGCCTGGAGGCCCTCGTCCGCTGGGTGCACCCGGAGCGCGGCCGGGTCCCTCCCGACGAGTTCATCGCCATCGCCGAGTCCTCGGGCCTGATGCCGCACCTCACCGAGTACGTCCTGGAGACCGCGCTCGCGCAGGTGGCCCGGTGGCGTGCCCAGGGGTTGAACGTTCCTGTGGCCGTCAACGTCTCGCCCCGCGACGTCCACACCCCCGGCTTCGCCGGCGCGGTCGCCGCCCGGCTGGCCCGCCACGGCGTCCCCGCCGGAGCGCTCCAGCTGGAGATAACCGAGCACGTGCTCCTGGAGGACCCGCAGCGCGCCGCCGACACCATGGCCGGCCTGACAGGACACGGCGTGAAGATGTCCCTGGACGATTTCGGCACCGGCTACTCCTCCCTCGTCCACCTGCGGCGCCTGCCGGTGAGCGAGCTGAAGATCGACCGCTCCTTCGTGGCCAGGCTCGCCGTCGACGCCGAGGACGCCGAGATCGTCCGCTGCACCCTGGACCTCGCCCACTCGCTCGGCCTGCTCGTGGTCGCCGAGGGCGTCGAGGACGACGAGACCTGGGAGCGCCTGCGCGACCTGGGCTGCGACGCCGTCCAGGGCTGGCTGGTCGCCGCCGCGATGCCGCCCGCCGAGACCACGGCCTGGCTGCGCGCCCGCGGCGAGCACGGCTGGCGCCGCCCCTCCGAGGAGGCGGCCCTGGAGGCCGCCCGGGCGGCCTCGCCCGTGGACCTCGACCACCCCTCGGGCCAGGTGGTGCAGTAGCCCAGGGCGGTCGGGTACGGCGGTCCCGGGCGGTCCGGTGCGGCGGTCCGCGCGAGGGTGGCGGGCCGACCGTTTCACGGGTGGCGGTGCGGGCCCCATAGGATTGGGCCCAACACCATCAAACTCACCCCGTGAGGATCGCATGCCTGGCATCACGCGCGAGGAGGTCGCCCACCTCGCACGGCTGGCGCGTCTGGAGCTGAAGGGCGAAGAGCTCGATCACTTCGCCGGTCAGCTCGACGACATCATCGGCGCGGTCGCCCGCGTCTCCGAGGTCGCCGACCAAGACGTACCGCCGACCTCCCACCCGCTGCCGCTGACGAACGTCATGCGCGCGGACGAGGTCCGTCCGTCGCTCACCCCCGAGCAGGCGCTCTCCGGCGCCCCGGCCCAGGAGCAGCAGCGTTTCAAGGTGCCGCAGATCCTGGGGGAGGACTAATCACATGACGGACAGCACCATCATCAAGCTCACGGCCGCCGAGATCGCCGCGAAGATCGCCTCCGGCGAGCTCACCGCGGTCGAGGTGACCGAGGCCCACCTGGCCCGCATCGAGGCCGTGGACGAGAAGGTCCACGCCTTCCTGCACGTGGACCGCGAGGGCGCCCTCGCCCAGGCCCGCGCCGTGGACGCCAAGCGCGCCGCAGGCGAGAAGCTGGGCCCGCTGGCCGGCGTACCGCTCGCCCTGAAGGACATCTTCACCACCAAGGGCATCCCGACCACCGTCGGCTCGAAGATCCTCGAAGGCTGGATCCCGCCGTACGACGCGACCCTGGTGAAGAACCTGAAGGCCGCCGACGTCGTCATCCTCGGCAAGACCAACATGGACGAGTTCGCCATGGGGTCCTCCACCGAGAACAGCGCGTACGGCCCCACCGGCAACCCCTGGGACCTCACCCGGATCCCCGGCGGCTCCGGCGGTGGCTCCTCCGCCGCCCTCGCCGCGTACGAGGCCCCGCTCGCCATCGGCACGGACACCGGCGGCTCGATCCGCCAGCCCGCCGCCGTCACCGGCACCGTCGGCGTCAAGCCGACCTACGGCGGCGTCTCCCGCTACGGCATGGTGGCCTTCTCGTCCTCCCTCGACCAGGGCGGCCCCTGCGCCCGTACGGTCCTGGACGCGGCCCTGCTGCACGAGGCCATCGCCGGGCACGACCCGCTGGACTCGACCTCCATCGACGCCCCGGTCCCGCCGGTCGTCGAGGCCGCCCGCAACGGCTCCGTCGCCGGCATGCGCGTCGGTGTCGTCAAGCAGTTCCGCGGCGAGGGCTACCAGGCCGGTGTCGTGCAGCGCTTCGACGAGTCCGTCGAGCTCCTCAAGGGGCTCGGCGCCGAGATCGTCGAGCTGGACTGCCCGACCTTCGACCTCGCCCTCTCGGCGTACTACCTGATCGCGCCGTCCGAGTGCTCCTCCAACCTGGCCCGCTTCGACGCCATGCGCTACGGCCTGCGCGTCGGCGACGACGGCACCCGGTCGGCCGAGGACGTCACCGCCCTCACCCGTGAGGCCGGCTTCGGCGACGAGGTCAAGCGCCGCATCATCCTCGGTACGTACGCGCTGAGCTCCGGCTACTACGACGCGTACTACGGCTCGGCGCAGAAGGTCCGCACCCTCATCACCCGCGAGTTCGAGCAGGCCTTCGAGCAGGTGGACGTGATCGTCTCCCCGACGACCCCCACCACCGCCTTCCCGATCGGCGAGCGCGCCGACGACCCGATGGCGATGTACCTCGCGGACCTGTGCACCATCCCGACCAACCTGGCGGGCAACGCCGCCATGTCGCTGCCCTGCGGCCTCGCGCCGGAGGACGGTCTGCCGGTCGGCCTGCAGATCATCGCCCCCGCCATGAAGGACGACCGGCTGTACAAGGTCGGCGCCGCCGTCGAGGCCGCCTTCGTGGAAAAGTGGGGCCACCCGCTGCTTGAGGAGGCTCCGTCGCTGTGAGTGCCATGGCAAAGAAAGCCAAGAACTTCAAGAAGTCGAAGACCGGCATCTACGTCTCGCTGGCGACCACGGCGTTCGGTGCCGTCAGCGTCGCGAAGCAGGCCAAGCTGGCCCGCAACGACAACGACATGCTGCGGCTGATCGACTCCGCCGTATCCGCCGCCGCCATCGTTACCGGCCTGGCGATCCTCTACCGGGAGCTCAAGCGCCTGGGCGACGACGACGTCCTGCTGGGCTGAGAGGGAAAGTCTCACCGTGACTGTCACTGAACTGCTGTCGTACGACGCGGCCCTCGCGGCGTTCGACCCCGTCATGGGCCTGGAGGTCCATGTCGAACTCGGTACGAAGACCAAGATGTTCTGCGGCTGCTCGACCGAGCTGGGCGCCGAGCCCAACTCGCAGACCTGCCCCACCTGTCTCGGTCTGCCCGGCTCGCTCCCGGTCGTCAACGCGATCGGCGTCGAGTCGGCCGTCAAGATCGGTCTCGCGCTGAACTGCGAGATCGCCGAGTGGTGCCGCTTCGCCCGGAAGAACTACTTCTATCCGGACATGCCGAAGAACTTCCAGACCTCGCAGTACGACGAGCCGATCGCCTTCAACGGCTATCTGGACGTCCAGCTGGAGGACGGGGAGATCTTCCGCGTGGAGATCGAGCGCGCCCACATGGAGGAGGACACCGGCAAGTCGCTGCACGTCGGCGGCGCCACCGGCCGTATCCACGGCGCGTCCCACTCCCTGCTGGACTACAACCGCGCCGGCATCCCGCTCATCGAGATCGTCACCAAGCCCATCGAGGGCGCGGGCGAGCGGGCCCCCGAGGTCGCCAAGGCGTACGTCGCCGAGCTGCGCGAGCTGATCCGCGCCCTGGGCGTCTCCGAGGCGCGGATGGACAAGGGCCAGATGCGCTGTGACGTGAACCTGTCGCTGCGCCCCAACGGCACCAAGACCTTCGGCACCCGCTCGGAGACGAAGAACGTCAACTCGCTCCGCTCGGTGGAGCGCGCGGCGCGCTACGAGATCATGCGCCACGCGGCCGTACTGACCTCCGGCGGCACGATCGTGCAGGAGACCCGTCACTTCCACGAGGACGACGGCTCCACCACCTCGGGCCGGATCAAGGACAACGCCGAGGACTACCGGTACTTCCCGGAGCCCGACCTCGTCCCCGTCGCCCCGGCCCGTGCGTGGGTCGAGGAGCTGCGCGGCGGACTGCCCGAGCTGCCGCGCGTGCGCCGCAACCGGCTCCGTGAGGAGTGGGGCGTCTCCGAGCACGACATGCAGTCGATCCTCAACGCGGGCGCGGTCGACCTGATCGTCGCGACCACGGACGCGGGCGCTCCGTCGGACCAGGCCCGCAAGTGGTGGATGGGCGAACTGGCCCGTTCCGCCAACGAGTCGGGCACGGCTCTGGACGAGCTGCCGATCACCCCGGCGCAGGTCGCCCGGGTGACCGAGCTGGTGGCCTCCGGCGACCTCACCGACAAGCTGGCCCGCCAGGTCATCGAAGGCGTGCTGGCCGGCGAGGGCGGCCCGGACGAGGTCGTCGAGAAGCGCGGCCTGAAGGTCGTCTCCGACGAGGGCGCGCTCGGCACGGCGGTCGACGAGGCCATCGCGGCCAACGCGGGCATCGCCGACAAGATCCGCGGCGGCAAGGTCGCGGCGGTCGGCGCCCTGGTCGGCGCGGTCATGAAGGCCACCCGCGGCCAGGCGGACGCGGCGCGCGTGAAGGACCTGATCCTGGAGAAGCTGGGCGTCAGCGAGGGCTGACCGTCCGGTCGTTCCGTACGCGTACGAGGGCGGCGCCCCGGGTCTCTTGGGACTCGGGGCGCCGCCCTTCGCGTATCAGCGCTTGAGGGTGGGGTCGCCGAGGACGAGGGTGCCCATGTCGCAGCCGCCGTCGACGGGGTCGGCTCCGAGTCGGACGAGCAGCATCTCGCCGCCGTCGAGGCGTAGGTAGCGTCGATGGCGGTCGACGATCGCCTGCTCGGGCTCGGGCCCTCCGAGATGCTCGGTCATCTCGGGGGTGTTCTGGCGGTGCAGGGTCTCCAGACCCACTTCGACCATGGTTCGAGCTGAAGAGTGCTCATGACGCGGACACTACGCCCCGCCACTGACACTCCATCTCGCGCGGCACCAGGCGCACTTCAGCCCACCGGGCGCACTGTGAACGAGGCGCCCGGGGCCGCGTGGTCGACCGGGCCGTCGAAGCGGGTCGAGGCGCGGGCCACCGCCTCCCGCGGGGAGAGGGAGCGTCCGACGTGCGTGACGATCAGCCGGCCCGCCCCGGCCGCGCGGGCCGTGTCGCCGGCGTCCTCGGGGGTGTGGTGCACCTGCTCGCCCTCGGCCGGTACGTCCGCGCTGTCCGCCTCGCAGAGCAGGGCACCGCAGCCCTCGGCGAGTTGGGTGAGGCTCGGGCAGGGCGCGGTGTCCCCGGAGTACGCCAGCGACCCGCCGGCCGCCTCGACGCGGACGGCGAACGCCGGGATGCCGTGCGCCACCGCCCGGCTGGTCAGCCGCAGCGAGCCGACGGCCGCCTGATGGCCGTCGTACAACTCGGTGACGGCGAAGGCGGATTCGACCGGACTGCGGTCCGGTGTGTTGGTGAGGAACCCGGCCAGCCGGTCGGCGATGCCGGGCGGGCCGTAGAGCGGGATCGGTGCCGCCAGACGGATGTCCGCGTACAGGAGGCCGTAGTAGGCGGTGAGCAGGTCCGCGCTGTGGTCGGCGTGCAGGTGGGAGATCCAGACGGCGTCGAGCGCGTCGAGCCGTACGTGCCGCTGGAGCGGGCCGAGCGTGCCGGTGCCGGCGTCCATCCAGATCCGGGTGTCGCCGCTCGACACCAGATAGCCCGAGCACGGGTTGTCGACGCTCGGGTACGGCGTCGCGGAGCCCAGGACCGTCAGGCGCAGCTCATCAGTCATCCCGGGATCCTAGAAGGTGCCGTCCGCAGACCGCCGTTGCACCATGGGCGGCCGGGCGGCGGCCGGACGGCCGGACGGCCGGAGGACCGCGGTCCGTCTCCCGGCTCGATCTCGCTTGGACTCCTCGTGCCCAGTATGTGGACGTTCTTCGTCGCGTCGGCGTGAGGTCTTCTCCACGTCACCCTGCCTCACTACCGTCCCCCGGGAACCACCCCATGGCTCGACGACGAGCCATGGGGCCGTCGACTGGAGGTCGGTCTTGTCCCCCGAGAAGTCCCGGATGTCCCGCCGCAAGGTGCTCGCCCTGGGCGGAGGCGCGCTCGGCGCCGCTGCGGCGGCCTCGCTGCTCCCGCCGTCGCTTCAGGAGGCGATCGCCGCGGGGCCGCCGGCCGGAGGCATGTCCGCCGTGCGGCACGTGGTGATCCTCATGCAGGAGAACCGTTCCTTCGATCACTACTTCGGCACCCTGCGCGGAGTCCGGGGCTTCGGCGACCGGAACGCGATCGAGCTGCCCTCCGGCAAGCCCGTCTTCGAGCAGCCCGCCGCCCTCGGCAGGACCGTGCTGCCGTTCCCGATCCGGGGCGCCGCCGAGACGCAGAAGAAGGACCTCCAGTACATCGGCGACCTCGACCACTCCTGGAGCGGCGGAGCCAAGGCCTGGCACGACGGCTGGATGGACGGCTGGGTCTCCGCCAAGACCGCCGCGACCATGGCGTACTACGACCGCCGGGACATCCCGCTCCACTACGAGCTCGCCGACACCTTCACCGTCTGCGACGCCTACCACTCGTCCACCCACACCTCGACGAGCCCCAACCGCAACCACCTCTGGTCGGGCTGGACCGGCTACGAGGCCGACGGCAGCCGCGCCGTCACCAACGCCGCGTACGCCGAGGCCACCCACCCCGGCTACCCCTGGCCCACCTACGCCGAGCGCCTCGAAGCGGCCGGGCGGAGCTGGAAGACGTACACGGAGTGGGAGAACTTCACCGACAACAACATCGAGTTCTTCACCTCCTTCAAGAAGATCGCCCGCAAGGCCCTCGCCCCCACCGGCGGGCACACCTTCATGGAGTCCTTCTACGCCGCCGTCGGCGACACCGAGGACGCCGCCGAGCGGGCCAGGCTGCTCGCCGCCCTCGAGGACGGCGTCCGTACCCTCACCGACGCCGAGCGCTCGCTCTTCGAGCGCGGACTGCGCCGCGTCGAGACCGGGAAGCTCGCCGACGCCTTCCGCGCCGACGTGGCCGCGGGGACCCTGCCCGAGGTCTCCTACCTCGTGCCGTCCGCGATCGACTCCGAGCACCCCGGCTCCTCCTCGCCGATCGCCTCCGCCTCGCTCGTCTACAAGGTGCTCGACGCGCTCGGCTCGCACCCGGACGTCTGGCGCCACACCGTCCTGCTGATCAACTACGACGAGAACGACGGCTTCTTCGACCACGTGCCGCCGCCCGTCCCGCCGGCCGAGAACACGGACGAGCGCTGGAAGGGCCTGCCCACCGGCCTCGGCATCCGCGTCCCGCTGCTCGTCGTCTCGCCCTGGTCGCTCGGCGGCTACGTCTGCTCCGAGACCTTCGACCACACCTCGGTGATCCGCTTCCTGGAGAGGCTCACCGGCATCGAGGAACCCAACATCACCCCGTGGCGGCGCGCCGTCACCGGCGACCTGACCTCCGCCTTCGACTTCCGGCGCGCCCACCGGCAGCCCGAGGTCGAGGAGCCCGGCCCGATCCCGCCGTTCTCGGGCCGCTGGCGGCCGCAGCCCCCGCTGGTCCAGAAGATGCCGGTCCAGGAGCCGGGCACCCGCCCCGCGCGCCCGCTGCCGTACCAGCCGGACGCCCAGGCGCGGGTCGGCACCGGCCGGGTCACCGTCGACCTGAAGAACACCGGGAAGGGCTCCGTGCACTTCGCGCTCTACCCGTACGAGGGTGAGTTCACGGTCCCCCAGCACCAGGACGTAAGGGGCACGGCGCAATGGGCGGTACCCCTTACGCGTGATCATTACCGGTTCACGGTCACCGGCCCGAACGGCTTCCGCCGCGAGTTCGAGGGCCCGGCCACGGGCGGCGCCGAGCTCGCCTCGTACATCGACCATCACGACCGTGACCTGCATCTCACCGTACGGAACACGGGCTCCGCGCCGGTCTCCTTCACCGTCCGGCCGCTCGGTTACGTGGACCCCGAGGACCTGGGAGACCGGCGTGACTGGACCCGTACGGTCACGGTGAAGCCCGGCCGGAGCCGTACCCTCGTGCACTCGGCCGCCGACGCGCACGGCTGGTACGACGTCGAGGTGACCGCCCCGGGCGGCTTCCGCCGGCGACTCATGGGGCACATCGAGAACGGGCGGGCGAGCGTCTCCGGCTGAGACCTCCGAGAAACTCCGTACGCGGCTCCGCGCGGGGGCCCGGGTCCAAAGGCCCGAGCTTCCGCGCGAAGCTGTGAGTATCGACACGAATGGGGCAATTGATCTTATTGGGCTGCGACAGTGGCCTCATGTAGGTCATGCGTTCTTTTCGGGCTGTTCCCCGGCAAAGATCCACGAACCACCACCAGGGAGCAGGTCCTTTGGCAGCCATCGCACGGTGGTGCATCAAGCACCGCCTCGTCGCCGTTCTGCTCTGGCTCGTCGCGCTCGGCGGGGCCGTCGCCGGAGCATCGGTCGCGGGCTCCGCGTACTCCAACGACTACGAGGTCCCCGGCACCGAGTCCGGCCGCGCCACCGCCCTCCTCGAAAAGGGCTTCCCCGGCACCGGCGGCGACGGCAACACCATCGTGTGGCACACCGACAAGGGCAGCGTTCGGGCCACCGGTGTCGAGCAGCGCATGACCGAGATGCTCGACGAGGTCGCCGACCTCCCCGGCATCGCCTCCGTGACCTCCCCGTACGGCCCCGGGCCCGCCGCCCAGGCCCAGATCAGCGAGGACGGGCACACGGCCTACGCGGCCGTCACCTTCCACGAGCAGGCCGACGACATCCCGAAGTCCGAGGCCCAGGCCCTCGTCGACACCGCCCGCTCCGCCGCCGACGGGGACGTCGAGGTCGAGCTGGGCGGCAGCGCCGTCGCCCTCACCGAGGCCTCCGGCGGCCATGTCGCCGAGGCCGTCGGCGTCGCCGTCGCGGCCGTCGTCCTCTTCCTCGCCTTCGGCTCGCTCGCCGCCTCCGCGCTCCCCATCGCCACCGCGCTCGTCAGCGTGGGCATCGCGTACTCCGGAATCGCGCTCCTCGGCCATGTGATGACCGTCGCCGACTTCGCCCCCATGCTGGGCATGCTCATCGGCCTCGGCGTCGGCATCGACTACGCGCTCTTCATCGTCACCCGCCACCGAAAGGGCCTGAAACGCGGGCTCTCGGTCCCCGAATCCGCGCGGATCGCCGTCGCCACCACCGGGCGCGCCGTCGTCTTCGCCGGGGCGACCGTCTGCATCGCGCTGCTCGGCATGCTGATCCTGCGGCTGAGCTTCCTCAACGGCGTCGCCATCGCCGCCTCGCTGACCGTCGTCCTCACGGTCGCCGCGTCCGTCACCCTGCTGCCCGCGCTGCTCTCCCTGATCGGGATGCGGGCGCTGTCGCGCCGCGAGCGCAGGCAGCTGGCCGAGCACGGCCCGCAGCCCGAGCTGCCGACCGGCTTCGCCGCCCGCTGGTCCGCCTTCGTGGAGCGCCACCCCAAGCTGCTCGGCGTGGTCGCCGCCGTCGTCATGGCCGTCCTCGCGCTGCCCACCCTCTCGCTCCACCTCGGCACCTCCGACCAGGGCAACGGCCCTGCCACGGCCACGACCCGGCAGGCCTACGACCTGCTCGCCGACGGCTTCGGGCCAGGCGTCAACGGGCCGCTGACCCTCGTCGCCCAGATCGACGGCGCCGACGACCGCGTCGCGCTCGGCGAGCTGCCGGCCGCGCTGGCGAACACCAAGGGCGTCGAGTCCGTCTCCCCGGTCACGTACAACAGCGCGGGGGACACCGCCCTCCTCACCGTCGTACCGGACTCCTCCCCGCAGTCGAAGGCCACCAGCGAGCTGGTGGACCGGCTGCGCGCGGACGTGCTGCCCACGGCCGAGCGGGGCACGTCGCTCGACGTGCACGTCGGCGGCGTCACGGCCTCGTACGACGACTTCGCCGAGATCATCGTCGGCAAGCTGCCGCTCTTCGTCGGCGTCGTCATCGCGCTCGGCTCGCTGCTGCTCCTCGTCGCCTTCCGGTCGATCGGCATCCCGCTGAAGGCCGCGCTGATGAACGTGGCGGCCGTCGCCTCGGCCTTCGGGATCGTCGTCGCGATCTTCCAGTGGGGCTGGGGGAGCGAGCTGCTCGGGCTCGGCAGCGCGGGCCCGATCGAACCCTTCCTGCCCGTGATCATGGTCTCGGTGCTCTTCGGGCTCTCCATGGACTACCAGGTCTTCCTGGTCAGCCGGATGTACGAGGAGTGGCTGGAGACCGGGGACAACCGGCGGGCGGTCCGGGTCGGGCTCGCCGAGACCAGCCGCGTGATCAACTCGGCGGCGGTCATCATGATCTCCGTCTTCCTCGCCTTCGTGCTCTCCGGCGACCGGGTGGTCGCGATGTTCGGCATCGCCCTCGCGGCGGCCGTCGCCCTGGACGCCTTCGTCCTACGGACCCTGCTCGTCCCGGCCCTCATGCACATGCTCGGCGGGGCCAACTGGTGGCTGCCGCGCTGGCTCGACCGCCGGATGCCCCGCATCAGCATCGAGCCGCCGGAGAGTCGCGCCGCCGCCGACGCCCGGGACGCGGACGTCCGGGACGCCGACGCCCGCGACGCGGAGGTCGCGGCGATCCCCGCGCAGCGCGTGACGGTGGACGAGACGGCGTCTTAAGACACTTCTCATGTGCGGCACCTAGCGTGCGGCGCATGACTATCAAGACTGAGAAGACGACCGAGCCGGCCGAAGAGAAGGCCCCCGAGGCCGTCGAGCCGGCCGAAGAGTCGGACGAGGTCGTCGACGAGGTCGTCGACGAGTCCGACGAGCTGGACGAGGAGTTCGCCGAGGACGACGCGGATCTCGCCGCCTCCGCCGCCGGTGACGGCATCGGCGCGGGCGCCGCCGCCGTCGTCTCCGCCGGGCTCGGGCTCGCCGCCCTCACCGGCACCTGGGTGGGGAAGGTCAGCAGCGAGCGCGAGACGCTCATCGGCCAGATCAAGGCCCAGGGCGGCACGGCCGCCCAGCAGATCAACGAGATCTACGCCGACGCCTGGCACGCCACCGCCCTCGTCAACGGTGTCTTCGCGTTCCTCGCCCTGATCGTCGCCGTGCTCGTCCTCATCCGCCCGCAGCGGCCCGCCTGGGTCCGCGCGGTGGCCGTCGCCGGCGCCGTCCTCGGCGCGATCGGCATGTTCCTGTCGGCGGGGATGTTCTTCGACCTGTTCCTGAGCCTTCCGACCGCGCCCTAGGAGCCCTAGGGGCCCTAGTTCTCCCTAAGGCCCCCAGAGGGGTCTCCCTAAGGACCCCCGTACCCCGAACATGCGGCACTCGCCCGATGTGGCCGTCCCCCCTGGCCGACGAGAGTAGAGGCATCGCAAGGAGCGATACCGACACCAGGGGAGAACGACATGTTCGCGTACGAACTGAACCGCCAGCACCACGCCGAGCTCGTCGCCGAGGCCGCCGCCCAGCGCCTGATCCGTCAGGCCGTCTCGGCGCGGCGGGCCGCGAAGGCCCGCCGGTCCGGCGGCCAAGAGTCCGAAGGGCGGGTGGGATCGGCGCGCGACCGCTTCGCCCGGGCCGCGTGACCACCCTTGTGGGCGCCGCATCGGACGGTTGTGCGATGCTCGGCGCCGTGGAGACCAGGTCAGTCAGTCCCGTGTTCGTCGGCCGGGCCGGTGAGATCGCCGCCCTGACCGACGCCCTCGTCCGCGCCACCGACGGGGAGCCCCAGGCCCTGCTCGTCGGCGGTGAGGCGGGCGTCGGCAAGACGCGGCTCATCGAGGAGTTCGTGGCGGCGGCCTGCGACCGGGGCGCGTACGTCGCCGTCGGAGGCTGTGTCGAGGTCGGCGCGGACGGGCTGCCGTTCGCGCCCTTCTCCACGGCCCTGCGCTCGTTGAGCCGCCGGCTCCCGGACGAACTGGCCGCGGCGGCGGCCGGCCAGGAGGGCGAGCTCGCCCGCCTCCTGCCCGAGCTCGGCGACGTCGGCAGCCACGAGCCGTCCCACGAGGACTCCACCGCCCGCCTCTTCGAGCTGACCGTACGGCTCCTGGAGCGCCTCGCCACCGACCGGACGATCGTCCTCGTCCTGGAGGACCTCCACTGGGCCGACGCGTCCACCCGGCACCTCCTCTCGTACCTGCTCCGCACACTGCGCCGGGGCAGGATCGTCGTCGTCGCCACCTACCGCTCCGACGACATCCACCGTCGCCATCCGATGCGCCCCCTCCTTGCCGAACTCGACCGGCTACGGACCATCCGCCGCATCGAACTCGCCCGCTTCACCCGCGCCGAGGTGCGCCGCCAGCTCACCGGCATCCTCGCCGCCGAACCCGACGCCGCACTCGTCGACGAGGTCTTCGACCGCTCCGACGGCAACGCCTTCTTCGTCGAGGAGCTCGTCGTCTCCCACCAGGTCGGCTGCGCCCCGGGCGCTCTCAGCGACTCCCTGCGCGACCTGCTGCTCGTCCGCGTCGAGACGCTGCCCGAGGACGCCCAGCGGGTCGCCCGGATCGTCGCCGAGGGCGGCTCCACCGTCGAGTACGCGCTGCTCGCCGCCGTGGCCCGGCTCTCCGAGGACGACCTGATCGAAGCGCTCAGGGCCGCCGTCGGCGCCAACATCCTGCTCGCCGTCCCCGACGGCGAGGGCTACCGCTTTCGGCACTCCCTCGTCCGCGAGGCCGTCAGCGACGACCTGCTGCCCGGCGAGCGCTCCCGCCTCAACAGGCGTTACGCCGAGGCCCTGGAGGCCGACCCCTCCCTCGTCCGCGCCGACGAACGCGCGACCAGGACCGCCACCTACTGGTACCACGCCCACGACCCCGCCAAGGCGCTGCCCGCCGTGCTCCGCGCCTCCGTGGAGACCCGCAAGCGCTACGCCTACGCCGAGCAACTGCGGCTCCTCGAACGGGCCATGGAGCTCTGGGACGAGGTGCCGGCCGACGTACGGAGCTCCCTGCGGCCGATGGACTACGCCGAGGCCTACCCTCCGTGCGGCTGCGACCCCGAGACCACCCCGCTGCGCTACCTCGACCTGCTCGCCGAGGCCGCCATCGCCGCCCGGTTCTCCGGGGAACGCGAACGCGCCCTGAAGATCGGCAAGATGGCGCTACGGCTGCTCGAAGAGGAGGGCGAGGACAGCGACCCGCTGCGGAGCGCCTGGTTCTGGACCGAGCGCTCCCGCATCATGTCGAGCCTCGGGCGGTCCGACGGCTGGGCCGAGATCGCCACCGCCCAGGAACTCGTGAAGGGCCTCTCGCCGTCCGCCGTCCACGCCGTCGTGCTCACCGTGGCCGCCGGCTGGGGCATGCTCCACCGGCCCGGCCCGGAGAGCCTCGCCGCCGCCGAACGCGCCGTCGAGTACGCCCGGTTGGTCAAGGCCGAGGCCATCGAACTCGGCGCCCGCGTCACCCTCGGCACCCTCCAGGTCTCGGCCGGCTCCCTGGAGGAGGGCCTCACCTCGATGTACGAGGTGCGCGACCGGACCCTCGCCCTCGGGCTGTACCACGAGTGTGCCCGCACCCACGTCAACCTCTCGTCCAGCCTGGAGAGCCTCGGCCGCTCCCGGGAGGCCCTCGGCATCACCGAGGACGGCCTGCGCCTCGCCGGAGCCCACGGCCTCCTCGACAGCCAGGGCTGGATCCGCGCCAACCAGGCCGAGTCGCAGTTCTCCCTCGGCCTCTGGGACGAGACCCAGCGCAACGGCGAGTGGCTGGAGGACGCCGGACGGAGCTCCAAGCCGCGCGGCTCCGCCGCCCTCCGGCTGGCCCAGCTCGCCGTCGCCCGAGGCGAACTGGCCGTGGCCACCACCCAGTTGGCCGCCGCCGCCGAACACTTCGGCAAGGCCGACCCGATGCCGCAGTACACCATCCCGATGCGCTCCGTGGCCGTGAGCATCGCCGCCGGAAGCGGGCGGATCCACGAGGCCCGGGCCGAGGTGGCCGCCGCCGCGGAGATCGGGTTCCCGCCCGGCACCCATCGCGACGCCTGGCCGCTGCTCCTCGCCGCCGCCACCGCCGAGGCCGACGCCCGCGGACTGCCCGCCGCCGAGGAGGGCCGTGACGAGGCGATCGCCCTGCTCCGCCGCAGCGCCCTGGGAATGGCCGCCCCGGCGCCCGTCTGGGAGGCGTACTCCCGCCACACCTCGGCGGAGCTGGACCGCGCCGAGGGCCGCCACCCCGTCGACCGCTGGACGGAGACCGTCACCGCCTACGAGTCCCTGGAACGCCCCTACCTGCTGGCCCTCGCGCGGCACCGCCTCGCCGACGCCCTCCTGGCGGAGGGCGGTCGGCGAGACGAGGCCGCCGCGCTGCTCCGCGAGGCCCACACCACGGCCGTCCGCCTCGGCGCGCACCCGCTCCGCGAGGACATCGAACTCCTGGCAGCCCGCGCCCGCCTCCCGCTGACCGCCCCGGACCGCGCCCCGGAACCGGAACCGGGCGACGACGCCTTCGGCCTGACCCCCCGGGAACAGGACGTCCTGCGCCTGGTCGCCGCCGGCCGGACCAACCGCCAGATCGCCGAGGAGCTCTTCATCTCCCCGAAGACGGCGAGCGTCCACGTCTCCAACATCCTCGCCAAACTCGGCGTCTCCGGCCGGGGCGAGGCCGCCGCCCTGGCCCACCGCCTCCGCCTCCTGGAGCCGACGCCCTAGGGGCGGGCCGTGCGGCGGATCAGCCCCTAGGGGCCGTCCGGCGGCCCCTAGACAACCCCGCCCTCGTCGCCGTCCCCGCCGTCGCCGCCGTTCCCGTCGCCGTCCCCGTCCTCGTCGCGGACGGTCACCGGGGTCGGCACGCGTATCAGCACGGCGCCGGAGCTGAGGTCGATCGGCCCCCGCGAGGGGTCTGCGTCCCCCAGGTCCTCCCGGGTCAGCTCCAGCCGCTGCCGCTCGTCCTCGGTGTGCTGACGGCCGGGCGCGAACAGGTCTTCCATCATGTTGAACATGGTCTCCGCCTCCTACTTCACCTCCAACCGGAGGATCTTGTCGTCGCCGGGCCCGGGCGTGCCCCGGGTGTCGGTCTCGCTCGTCGTCAACCAGAGGCGGCCGTCACCCGCTGCCAGAACCGTGCGCAGCCGCCCGTACTCCTCCACGAGGAACGCCTCGGGGTCCCCGGAGCGTTCCGCTCCGGACAACGGGATCCGCCACAGGCGCTCGCCCCGCAGCCCCGCCATCCAGATCGCGCCTTCGGCGTACGCGATTCCGCTCGGCGAAGCCTCGTCCGTTCTCCACTGGGCGACCGGGTCCACGAAATCGGAGACACCGGCCACGCCCTCAACCTTCGGCCAGCCGTAGTTCTTCCCCGCCTGGACCAGATTCAGCTCGTCCCAGGTGTTCTGGCCGAACTCGGCCGCCCACAGCCGCCCGTCCCCGTCCCACGCCAGGCCCTGCACATTGCGGTGACCGTACGAATAGACCACCGAGCCCGGGAACGGATTGCCCGGTGCCGGCTTGCCCTCCGGCGTCATCCGAAGGATCTTGCCGCCCAGCGACTCCAGATTCTGCGCGAGCCCTGTCTCGCCCCGCTCGCCCGTCCCCGCGTACAACATCCCGTCCGGGCCGAACGCGATCCGCCCGCCGTTGTGCACGGTCCCCTTCGGGATGCCCGAGAGAACCACCTCCGGCGCGCCGAGCCGGTCCCCGGCCCCGCCTCCGTACGGCATGCGCACGATGCGGTTGTCCGCATCGGCTGTGAAGTACGCGTACACCTGGCCGCCGCGCACGGCGAGGCCGAGCAGCCCGCCCTCTCCGCCGGGGACCACCCCCGGCACCTCTCCGACCGGCGTCTTTCTCCCCGTCTCCGCGTCGACCCGGGTGATCGTGCGCTCGTCGCGCGAGGCGACGAGGAGGTCACCGTCAGGCAGCGCGGCCACGCCCCACGGCGACTCCAGGTCCTCGGTCAGCGTCCCGGCGACGCGCACGGCGCCCGGGGCGCCCCGCGACCCCGATGCCGTGGCGGACGCGGACGCCGACGCGGACACGGTCGCGGACGTGGAAGGGGAGGGAGGCGAGGCCCCGTCCCCGTCTCCGTCCGACGCGCACCCGGTCAGCAGCCCCAGCACGGCGGCGGCTCCCACAGCTCCCACAAAAGCTCGGCCCACGGTCCCGATCCCTTCCAGCGGCGATCACTACCCTTGATACACCGCTCGGCCCGATCAGGTTCCCGCCCGCGCCCTCAGTCCCACGATCCGCGCGGTCCCGGCAGTCCCGCGATCTCCGCCAGGTCCCCGGCCGTCAGCGCCAGCTCGGCCGCCCGCGCGTTCTCCACCACCCAGTGCTCCCGCTTGGCGCCAGGGATCGGCACCACGTGCGGTCCCTGCGCCAGCGCCCACGCCAGCGCGACCTGCGCCGGAGTGACGTCCTCCCCGTGCCGCGCCGCCACCCGCCGCAGCCCCGCCACGAGCGGCTGGTTCGAGGCCATCATCTCGGCGGTGAACCGGGGGTGGCGGGCCCGCGGGTCGTCCGGCTCGAAACCGCCGCCGGGCGTCAGCGTCCCGGTCAGGAACCCGTTCCCCAGCGGCATCGCGGCCAGGAACCCCACACCCCGCGCCTCGCACCACGGCAGCAGCCGCGCCAGCGCCTCCGGCGACCACACCGACAGCTCGGCCTCCACCGCGCTCACCGGAAACACCTGCTGGATCCGCTCCAACTGCCGGATCGTTCCCTCGAACACGTCGGCCGCCGTCCCGCGCCTCGCCGCCCGTGCCCCGACCGCGCAGAACCCGAGCGCCCGCACCTTGCCCGCGGACACCAGATCGGCCATCGCGCCCCAGGTCTCCTCGACCGGCACCTCCGGGTCCGCCCGGTGCAGCTGGTAGAGGTCGATCACATCCGTCTGAAGCCGCCGCAGCGAGGCGTCACAGGCCCGACGCACGTACCCGGGACGCCCGTTGGCCACGACATGCTGATCGCCCACGAGCAGGCCGCACTTCGTCGACACGAACGCCTCCGCCCGGCGCTCCTTCAACGCCCGCCCCACCAACAGCTCGTTGGTGAACGGCCCGTACATGTCGGCGGTGTCGAGCAGGCTCACCCCGGCGTCCAGCGCCGAGTGCACCGTGCGCAGCGACCGGTCGCCGCGCTGCTGTGAGCAGCTGTAGGCCCAGTTCATCGGCATACAGCCCAGGCCGACCGCGCCCACGTCGAGCGCCGCCGCCCCGATAGTCCTGCGCTCCACCTGCCGGTACCCCTCCCTGTGCCGTCCCCCAAAGTAACCAATGGCGGCCGGGATTCTTCGCATAGCCTCCCGGTCATGACGATCGATGAGACGACCACTGACGTGTGGCTTCCGATTCCGGCGGACGAGATCGAAGGGCTTCCCGACCCGGGCGCGTCGGGGCTGAACTACCGCTTCTGGGACGGCGGTCCCGACCTTCCCGCCGACCCGGCGCGCTGCGGCTTCTACGTCGTCCCGTACATGAAGGGCACGGAGGTCGCCGTCCGGCCGCTCGCCGCGATGGCCTCGGTCCGTGTCGTGCAGACGCTCTCGGCCGGCACGGACCATGTGACGCCCGGACTCGGCGCGCTGCGCCCGGGTGTCGACCTGTGCAACGCCAAGGGCGTCCACGAGGCCAGTACAGCCGAACTCACCATCGCCCTGATCCTCGCCTCGCTGCGCGGCATCCCGGGATTCGTGCGCGGGCAGGACAAGGAGGAGTGGCGGGCCGGCTTCTACCCGGCGCTCGCCGACAGGTCCGTGCTGATCGTGGGGTACGGATCCATCGGCGCCGCAATCGAGGACCGGCTCGCGCCTTTCGAGTGCGCGCGGGTGGTGCGCGTCGCGCGCTCCGCACGCACCACGGAGCGCGGTCCCGTCCACCCCCTCTCCGAGCTTCCGGCCCTGTTGCCGCAGGCCGACGTGGTCGTGCTCTCCACTCCGCTCACGCCCGAGACCCGGCACCTCGCCGACGCGGGCTTCCTCGCCCGGATGAAGGACGACGCCCTTCTGGTGAACGTCGCCCGAGGTCCCGTGGTGGACACCGCCGCTCTGCTCAAGGAGGTCGAGAGCGGCCGGATCACCGCGGCCCTTGACGTCACCGACCCCGAACCGCTGCCGCCGGGCCACCCGTTGTGGCACGCTCCCGGTGTTCTGGTGAGCCCCCATGTGGGCGGTTCCACTTCGGCGTTCATGCCGCGCGCCAAGCGGCTGATCGCCGCCCAGCTCACCCGCTTCGCGGCGGGGGAGCGACCGGCCAACGTGGTCCTGACCACCTGAGCAGGCGAGCCGGACCGCGCGCCCCTCGGTGCGCCCGCCGTGAGCCCCCAGACAGTCACGGAGAGTACAGCAACCCTGTCCCTGAGTGACGGTCCTGGTGTATCGTCCCGAAGTGGGGGGCTGCGTCGAGTACGAGCTGACGCCGGGGAGCGAAGTGACGGGTCATCAGATTCCGAGGGGGGCGACGGGTGATGTACGGCCGATGGACCGACGATCCGACGCGGCGGGGCCGCCGTCGACGACCCTCGCGCGCGACGACGACACCGGGCCGCCCCCGCCGGGCGCCCACCTCCGCAGGGCGAACGGCGCCACCGGTCTCCCCGCCCAGACCGACCGGCGCGGCGGCGACGCGGACCCGGGCGCCGATCGCGTTACCGCACCCCCGCGTGCCGTTGCCCACGGAAGCGCCGAGGCCCACGGAGGCGCCCAGAGCGTCCAGGCCCAGGGAAGCGCCCGCGGCGTCCACGGAAGTGCCCGTGGGCGTGAGCGCGCGCACGGAAAGCCGTCGGGGACGATGACCGCCCCCGGTGCGCTGATCGAGCGCGGTCAGGTCACGGGCGGGGGCGGGGCCGCTTCCGGGTCCGGCCGGACCCGGCCCGGGCCCGCTCGCTGCGGGGTCCCCCCGCTCGTCACCCAGATCCTCCTCGGACTCGTCTGCGCGGGGTACGCCACCGGCGCCGCCCTCGGCTGGGGCTCCGAGCGACTGGCCCTGGTCATGGGCGACTTCGGCCTCAGCGCCGCCGCCTTCGCCGCCGCCGTCTCCTGCTTCCTCTACGCGCGCGTGCACGAGAACCGCTTCCGCCCCGCCTGGCTGCTCTTCGCCTTCTCCTCCGGGATGGCCGCCGCAGGGAACGCCGTCTGGGGCTGGTACGAAGTCGTGCTCCACAAGGACGTGCCCAGCCCGTCCCTGGCCGATCTCTTCTTCCTGCTCTTCGCGCCGCCCGCGATCGTCGGCCTGCTCGTCCTCGCCAAGAAGCCCGTCACCCGGGCCGGCTGGGTCTGCCTCGTCCTGGACGCCTGGCTGATCGGCGGCTCGCTGCTCACGCTCTCCTGGAGCCTCGCCCTCGCGCACACCGCCCACTTCGAGGGCGAGAGCGTCGCCAGGGCCGCGCTCACCCTCGCGTACCCCCTGCTGGACATCGTTCTCGTCAGCATGGTCCTGGCCCTGCACTTCCGCCGCTCGCAGCTGAACCGCTCGGCGACCAACACCGCCATCGCCGCCCTCGCCCTGACCGTGCTGTGCGACGCCCTCTTCACCTCCCCGCTGCTCCGCGAGAACTACACCTCGGGCCAGCTCCTCGACGCCGGCTGGTTCGCGGGCTCCCTACTGCTCGCGTACGCCCCCTGGGGGGCCCGCCGCCCGGTCCCGGTCACCGGAACGGCGTCCGCGCGCGCCCAGCGCCACCACAGCCGCCCCGTCGCGGGCTCGCTGGCCGCCCTCACCCCGTATCTCGCCGCCGCGGTCTGCACGCTCGGCATCCTGTACAACGTCGTCGAGGGACGAAGAGTGGACCGCGTGGTCGTCCTCACCGGCTGCACGGTCGTGCTCGCGCTGGTCGTGCGCCAGGGCATCATGCTGCTCGACAACATCGCCCTCACCCACGAACTGGCCCAGAAGGAGAACCACTTCAGGTCCCTGGTGCAGGGCTCCAGCGACGTGATCATGATCGCCGCGCCGACCGGCATACTCCGCTACGTCAGCCCCGCCGCCTCGGGGGTCTACGGACGGGAGGCCGAGGACCTGATCGGCGAGGAGCTCGCCTCGCTCATCCACCCCGAGGACCTCGGCGGGGTCGTGCACGAGGTCCGCCGCTTCCTCGCGGCTCCTCCTTCGGAGGAGCCGACGACCCGGATCGAGTGCCGCTTCCGCTCCGGCCGGGGCGACTGGCTCAACGTCGAGTCGACCGTCAACCGCCACCAGGGCGGGCTGATCTTCAACAGCCGGGACGTCACCGAACGGGTCCGCCTCCAGGCCCAGTTGCAGCACAACGCGGAGCACGACCCGCTCACCGACCTGCCCAACCGCGCGCTCTTCACCCGGCGCGTCCGCAAGGCGCTCGCGGGCCGCCGCGCCTCCGACCCCGGCACCGCGGTGCTCTTCATCGACCTCGACGGCTTCAAGGGCGTCAACGACCGCCTCGGCCACCAGGCGGGGGACGAGCTGCTCGTCCAGGCCGCCCGCCGCCTCCAGGACTCCGTACGGGCCGGGGACACCGCCGCCAGGCTCGGCGGCGACGAGTTCGCGGCGCTCATCCTCGGTGACGGCTCCCGGGACCGCGTGGCCCGCGAGAACCAGGTCCACGAGATCGCCGACCGGCTGCGCCTCACGCTCTCCCAGCCGTACACCGTCGAGGGCGGGAACGAGGTGCGCGTCGCCGCCTCCATCGGCGTCGCCTTCGCCGAGCCCGGCATCAGCGCCGGAGAGCTGCTGCGCAATGCAGATCTGGCCATGTACCGGGCCAAGGCCGCGGGCAAGGACCGCGTCGAGATGTACGCCCCGCAGATGCAGGCCGAGGTCGTCCGCAGGACCGAACTGGCCACCCGGCTGCGCACGGCACTCGACGACGGCGAGTTCGCCCTGCTCCACCAGCCCGTCGTGGACCTCGCCACCGGCCGGATCACCGCCGTCGCCGCCCAGGCCCGCTGGCGCTCCGCGCAGGGCATCCTCTTCACCCCCGCCGAGTTCCTGCGGGTCGCCGACGACGGCGAGCGCATCGCCGAGCTCGGCCGCTGGCTCCTCGAGCACGCCGTCGAGCAGGCCGCCGAACGGGCGAGTCTCGGCCATCGGACGCCGGTCTCCGTCCGGCTCCCCGCCCGCCGGCTGCTCGACCGCTCACTGCCGCTCGGCTCCGTAGAGGCGCTGCTGACCCGGCACGGGCTCCCCTCCGGCTCCCTGATGATCGAGCTGGCGGACAACGACCCCCGGGTCTCCTTCGACGACCTGGAGCAGCGCCTGGTCTCCCTGCGCCGGCTCGGCGTCCGGATCGCCCTCGACGGCTTCGGCAGCGGCTACGCGGCGATCAACGCGCTCCGCCGCCTCCCCGTCGACGTACTGAAACTGGACAGGGGCCTCGTCGAAGGGGTGGTCGAATCCGCCCGGCTCCGTAAGATCACGAGCGGACTGCTCCGCATCGCATCGGACCTCGGGCTCCAGTCCGTCGCCGACGGGGTGGACGTCCCCGAGCAGGTGCTCGCCCTGCGCGCCATGGGCTGCACCCACGGTCAGGGCATGGCGTTCTCGGGGCCGCTCGACGAGTACCGGCTGCGCCGGGCGCTCGTCCGCGGCGAGTATCCGCTCCCTGGTGGGGCGGCGGTTCCCGTCGGAAACGGCCCCGCACGTCCTCCGATCCGCTCAAATAATGAGACGCCCGTCCCACCCACTTGACACTGGTAGTGGGTCGGGGGGAGGGTCAGTGCCATGCGCACCCGAATTCTCGTACTTGGAAAGCGCGTCGGCTGAAGCAGGGCCATGACGGCCCGGCTTGAACGCACCCGACGCGCTCCCCTCGCTTGCCACCCGGCACGAGGGGTTTTTTGTTGCACCGGCTCCAGTCAAACCCTGTCAAAACACTCGCAAAAACCCTCTGCTTCGAGAAGAGAATGCTGATGACCGAGCAGGCCACCGGGCACCATCCGCAGCCGCGGACCCGTAACGGCGGACAGTCCGCCACCATCGTCGAGCACGTCACGGGTGCGCAGTCCCTCATCCGTTCTCTCGAGGAAGTAGGGGCCGACACCGTCTTCGGCATCCCGGGCGGCGCCATCCTGCCCGCGTACGACCCGATGATGGACTCGCAGAAGGTCCGCCACATCCTGGTCCGGCACGAGCAGGGCGCGGGCCACGCCGCCACCGGCTACGCGCAGGCCACCGGCAAGGTCGGCGTCTGCATGGCGACTTCGGGGCCGGGCGCCACCAACCTGGTCACCCCGATCGCCGACGCCCACATGGACTCCGTCCCGCTGGTCGCGATCACCGGCCAGGTCGCCTCGAAGGCCATCGGCACGGACGCCTTCCAGGAGGCGGACATCTGCGGCATCACGATGCCGATCACCAAGCACAACTTCCTGGTCACCAAGGCCGAGGACATCCCGAGGACGATCGCCGAGGCCTTCCACATCGCCTCCACCGGCCGTCCCGGCCCGGTCCTGGTCGACATCGCCAAGGACGCCCTGCAGGCGAAGACGGTCTTCAGCTGGCCGCCGCAGACCGACCTGCCCGGCTACCGCCCGGTGACCAAGCCGCACGCCAAGCAGATCCGCGAGGCCGCGAAGCTCATCAACGCCGCCAAGCGCCCCGTCCTGTACGTCGGCGGCGGCGTCCTGAAGGCCGGCGCGACCGCCGAGCTGAAGGTCCTCGCCGAGCTCACCGGCGCCCCCGTCACCACCACCCTGATGGCGCTGGGCGCGTTCCCCGACAGCCACCCGCTGCACGTGGGAATGCCGGGCATGCACGGTGCGGTCACCGCCGTCACCGCGCTGCAGAAGGCCGACCTGATCGTCGCCCTCGGAGCCCGTTTCGACGACCGCGTCACCGGCAAGCTGGACAGCTTCGCCCCGTACGCCAAGATCGTCCACGCCGACATCGACCCGGCCGAGATCGGCAAGAACCGCGCCGCCGACGTCCCGATCGTCGGTGACGCCCGCGAGGTCATCGCCGACCTGGTCCAGGCCGTCCAGGCCGAGCACAGCGAGGGCAACAAGGGCGACTACACCGCCTGGTGGAGCGACCTGAACCGCTGGCGCGAGACCTACCCGCTCGGCTACGACCTGCCGGAGGACGGCAGCCTCTCGCCGCAGCAGGTCATCCAGCGCATCGGCCAGCTCGCCCCCGCCGACACCATCTACGCGGCCGGCGTCGGCCAGCACCAGATGTGGGCCGCGCACTTCATCGACTACGAGAAGCCGGCCACCTGGCTGAACTCCGGCGGCGCCGGAACGATGGGCTACGCGGTCCCCGCCGCCATGGGTGCCAAGGCCGGCATGCCGGACCGCCCGGTCTGGGCGATCGACGGCGACGGCTGCTTCCAGATGACCAATCAGGAACTGGTCACCTGCGCGCTCAACAACATCCCGATCAAGGTCGCCATCATCAACAACGGCGCCCTCGGGATGGTCCGCCAGTGGCAGACCCTCTTCTACAACCAGCGCTACTCCAGCACGGTCCTGCACGCCGACGACACCGGCCACGACGCCACCGGCTCCCAGGTCGGCGCCAGCACGGCGCCCCGCAAGGGCACCCGCATCCCGGACTTCGTCAAGCTGTCCGAGGCCATGGGCTGTGTCGCGCTGCGCTGCGAGGACCCGGCCGACCTGGACAAGGTCATCGAAGAGGCCAACGCCATCAACGACCGCCCGGTCGTGATCGACTTCATCGTCCACGAGGACGCCCAGGTCTGGCCGATGGTCGCCGCCGGCACCTCCAACGACGAGGTCATGGCCGCCCGGGGCGTCCGCCCCGACTTCGGCGACAACGAAGACGACTGAGACCGAGAGCCGTAGGAAGAGGAACGACGCACATGACTAGGCACACGCTCTCCGTCCTGGTGGAGAACACCCCCGGCATCCTCGCCCGGATCGCCGCGCTGTTCTCCCGGCGCGGGTTCAACATCGACTCGCTCGCCGTCGGTGTCACCGAGCACCCCGACATCTCCCGCATCACCATCGTGGTGAATGTCGAGGACCTGCCGCTGGAGCAGGTGACCAAGCAGCTCAACAAGCTGGTCAACGTCCTGAAGATCGTCGAACTCGAGCCCTCCGCTGCGATCCAGCGGGAGCTCGTCCTGGTGAAGGTCCGCGCCGACAACGAGACCCGCTCCCAGATCGTCGAGATCGTCCAGCTGTTCCGCGCCAAGACGGTGGACGTCTCGCCCGAGGCGGTCACCATCGAGGCCACCGGTTCGAGTGACAAGCTCGACGCGATGCTCAAGATGCTGGAGCAGTTCGGCATCAAGGAGCTCGTGCAGTCCGGCACGATCGCCATAGGGCGTGGTGCGCGGTCCATCACGGACCGCTCGCTGCGGGCCCTCGACCGCAGCGCCTGATCGTCAACCGCCGGCTGACCGCCCGTCCACCGCGGCGGTCCGCCAGGCGAGACCCGAAAACCTTCCTCCCGCTCCCCGCCGTACGGTGGGACGCAACACCAGCACATCAAGGAGATTCCCAGTGGCCGAGCTGTTCTACGACGACGACGCCGACCTGTCCATCATCCAGGGCCGCAAGGTCGCGGTGATCGGTTACGGCAGCCAGGGCCACGCCCACGCGCTGTCGCTCCGTGACTCGGGTGTCGACGTCCGCGTCGGCCTGCACGAGGGCTCCAAGTCCAAGGCCAAGGCCGAGGAGCAGGGCCTGCGCGTGGTCACGCCCGCCGAGGCTTCCGCCGAGGCCGACGTCATCATGATCCTGATCCCGGACCCGATCCAGGCCAAGGTCTACGAGGAGTCCATCGCGCCGAACCTGAAGGACGGCGACGCCCTCTTCTTCGCGCACGGCTTCAACGTCCGCTTCGGCTTCATCAAGCCCCCGGCCGGCGTCGACGTCGCGCTCGTCGCCCCCAAGGGCCCGGGCCACCTGGTCCGCCGCCAGTACGAGGAGGGTCGCGGCGTCCCCGCGATCGCCGCGGTCGAGCAGGACGCCACGGGCAACGCCTTCGCCCTGGCCCTCTCGTACGCCAAGGCCATCGGCGGCACGCGTGCGGGCGTCATCAAGACGACCTTCACCGAGGAGACCGAGACCGACCTCTTCGGTGAGCAGGCCGTCCTGTGCGGTGGCGCCAGCGCCCTCGTCAAGGCGGGCTTCGAGACCCTGGTCGAGGCCGGCTACCAGCCGGAGATCGCCTACTTCGAGTGCCTCCACGAGCTGAAGCTCATCGTCGACCTCATGTACGAGGGCGGCCTGGAGAAGATGCGCTGGTCCGTCTCCGAGACCGCCGAGTGGGGCGACTACATCACCGGCCCGCGCATCATCACGGACGCCACCAAGGCCGAGATGAAGAAGGTCCTCACCGAGATCCAGGACGGCACCTTCGCCAAGAACTGGATGGACGAGTACCACGGCGGTCTGAAGAAGTACAACGAGTACAAGACCCAGGACGAGAAGCACCTCCTGGAGACCACCGGCAAGGAGCTGCGCAAGCTCATGAGCTGGGTGAACGACGAGGAGGCGTAAGCCTCTCGGGGCGGGGGGGGGGGGGGGGGGGGGGGGGGCCGGGCCCCCCCCGCCCCCCGGGCCCCCCCCCCCCCCCGCCGGGGGGGGCGGGGGGGGCGGGGAGGAGGCGAGCCCGCACCGCCCCACCAAG